>SVGC01000014.1 GCA_015056495.1 Butyrivibrio sp. | reverse complement strand
TATACACTTCCTCGTTGCCTAGGCGTGTTCGGGACTTGCACCCGTTAGAGCGCGCCCATGGCGCGCAAACCTAAAAAGGGAGCCACCTAAATTGGTAGCTCCCATAAAATGTTCATTCAGAGATCACATTTCATATATCGTTAACGTAATCTTCATATTCCCAGTCTCCCAGGCATTCCTACGTTGGCATTATCCAAATCAGGTTCTCGGTCGAAGGTCGCACCTTCCTCTCAGCCTTTTTAAAAGCTCCCGTACATATTCAATTTCTTGAGTTATTGTACATCAACTGTTGCA
Source organism: Butyrivibrio sp. (assembly GCA_015056495.1). Taxonomy (GTDB): domain Bacteria; phylum Bacillota; class Clostridia; order Lachnospirales; family Lachnospiraceae; genus Butyrivibrio. Next base: position 106,056 of record SVGC01000014.1, on the reverse strand, counting down.
AACCCGCAAGGGGCTTGATTTTCATTTTTTTCTTCCTGATTCGATCAGCTCTTTTTCGAATGCCTCAGGATTCTTGAGATAATAGTCCTGGTGGTACTCTTCTGCCTCATAGAAGTTTTTATAAGGCAACAGTTCTACCTGAACTTTTTTACCGGAAGTTTCTTCTACCTTGGCAATCTTAGCTTCTGCAGCCTTCTTCTCCTCTTCTGAAGAATAAAAAATAGCAAGCGTATAAGAAAATCCTTTATCAATAAACTGTCCTTCAGCATCAAATGGATCTACGTTGGCAAAATATATATCCAACAGCTTGTCATATGCTACTTTTTCAGGATCATATACCAGCTTGATAGTCTCCCTGTGACCTGTCTCCTGATGTTTTACCTGCTCATAAGTCGGATTTTCTTCGTCTCCACCTGCATATCCGCAGATAACCTGATCAACTCCATACATCTTATAAATTGGTGTCACGCACCAAAAGCATCCACCTGCAAAAAACGCTTCTTTCATAATTTTAGTCCTCACATAAAACAAAAAAGAAATAATAGATTGTGCAAAATTTAATATACACATTTATCATTTCTTTTTCAATATGTTTTATAATTTTTTAACCAATAGCGTTATAACTGCTGTTCTTCCAGTTCTTCAACTATATGGATCATATCTTTTATTGATTCACCTTTTCTGATTTTCTCCTGAAGGAATCTCTCAAGTTTTATGTATGATATCTTTTCCGGTATAAATCCATCTGCAACGCCTGGGAATTGATCTTTCAGATTATCCACTATGATCTTTACCAGATTTTTGTTCAGAACATCTGCGTAGTTTTCCTTGCAGCAAGAGACCACATTATCAATCATCTCCTCAAATCCATCTTGTTCACAGGTTCCCTGCAACATCTTTTTTCCATATATCATGACCTGGTAACCATTATTCCGCCTTTATTTCTCCCTTATCAACCAATCTGAAAAATGCATCAACCACTTCCGGATTAAGCTGGGTTCCGGAAACTTCCCTGATTATTGATAGCACCTTGTCAAAATCCATGCGCTTACGGTATTGTCTGTCAGAATACATGGCATCAAAAGCATCTGCGACTGCAATAATGCGTGCAACCGGTGGAATATCATCACCTGAAAGGCCATTAGGATACCCCTTCCCATCGTGCCTTTCATGATGGCCAAGTGCACCTACTGCCAGTTCAGGAACAACACTTATATCTTTGAGCACCTCATATCCCTTTAAAGTATGTGATTTAATTACATCATATTCTTCAGCTGTAAGTTTCCCAGGCTTATTAAGCACCGAATTAGGTATTCCTACCTTACCGACGTCATGCAGCAAACCAATACGATAATACTTTTCTACCGTTTCATCATCGTATCCCATCTCCTTGGCAATCATGGCTGTATATTTTGCAACTCTCTCCGAATGACCGTTGGTATACGTATCTTTCATATCTATGACTTTGGCAAAAGCCTCCGCTATCTCAGATGCAAATATAGCACTCTCCTTCTCCTTCTTTTTCAAAGAATCAATATGATCCATATATAGATATATTCCCATGAATGCAGTAAACAGCTGTACTCCCAAACGCGTAAAAGTTAAACTGCCGTAACTCTGGAAAAAATGGAATCGGAGCATATCAATTACAGCACCAATAAGACAGGCGAATAATCCACAAACAACACTGGTCAACAATGTTTGTTTGATCCTGCCCTTACGCATAGCCTTCAAAACCAGAACTAGAGCTATCAAAAAAGCTATCAATATAATAGCTTGCGAATAATAAACAAGATAGAAATAGTCTGATACCCTGCCAAGTGTCATCCCAATTTGAATGATACAATTTGAAAGGCATACAATAAACATCCCTGTCAGCAGCTTTGACTTTGTTTCTCCGGTTGTACTGTAAAAAAATGAGAGCATTGGATACGGTATAAACACAAGGCACATATATTCCGTAACCCTTATAATATCAGGCCTGTCTGTTAGCACCTGCAAAAGAAGCGTATCATTAAAACCTACAAAGCCAATCATCACGCAGGTTATACCAAAAGATATGAAATCAATACCTGTTGACTTCATAACAATTTGGCCCGTTATTCCTGCTATAACAAATAGAAAACCGATAATAATTGTTGTGGCACCTTGTCCAAAAGAAAAAAGATTTCTTTTAAAGACACCTGTCATGTACTGTCCGGCTTCACTGATAGCGATGTCTCTTATAACTGCTTGTGTATTTGAAAAAACAGGTTCAATGTACAGCCTGATAATTGAGGTGCCATCTGGAATTGCAATTGTATGATATTGCATACCATACGAAATTCCTAAATGCCTTGGTATCACAGGATCATATTCGTAAATAAGTGTTTCCGAAGCATATACTTTAAAATTGGTATCTATAGATTTAAAGCAAATCGCCTTGCCATCAGCATTTAGTTTGCTGATATCCAAAGTAGCTAAGTGACTGCCTGGGGCAAGCTCATATAGATCAACAGCCTGTCCATCTTCATCAATCCAACCTTCATTAATATCATAAAGTACGGCGTTATCTGTATTTATATCCTGATTGCTTGAAACAATAGTAAGTATTACAAACAGCAAAAGTATAAAAATACACGCAATCTGCTCTTTACTTAAACAAAATAATTCATTCCTTTTTTTCATGGTAATACTTTTCTTTCTAATAAAGAATGTCGCTTGCGACATTCTCGCGCCGAGCGCGGTTGCATTTATGCAACATTTACCTATCGCGCGAGTGTGCATCCTTAGCGGAGCGTTTTTTATATCATAGGAAAGCAATTTCCTATGATATAAAAAGAGGACTAAGAACCGTATAAATATACGATTCTCAATCCCCAAAAAACTTCTATTTTAAATAATTCCCAACTTAAACTATTCCCACGTCGAATGACGTGCTCTCTATTCTAACACATTTATCTTCTTTTGTCTTATATTTTGTATTTTACAAGCTCTCTATTATCTCTCCGCCATCATCGACTTTCAGTCGCAGATCTGCTCCGGCAGTCTTTTCAAGGCACAACCTAACATTGGCCATATCACTATAATCCACAAAATGTGTGGCAGTCTCCAAGTCATTGCCGCTCTTCATCTTTCTGTCGATGAGCCTGTTTCTGAGCATATTCTCGTCAGCAGACAAGCTTATAGTATAGTCGGCATACTTTCTAAGATCTTTCCAGCCGTCCTCTTCCAATAGCAGATAGTTACCCTCAAGCAATACGATATTTCCAGTGATGTGGATTGCATCCTCAATAGGATTGTGGAGATGCCTGTCATATGTCGGCCAATAGCAGTCCTTGTCAGAAGCCACCTGCTCTATGGCATTGGTTAGTTTATCCAGATCAAAAGTAATTGGTGCACCTTTGATATCCACCATTTTTACTTCCTTGCCATCTCTAATGGTAGTATGGGTCTGCAGGTATTCCTGTCTTCTATGAAAACCATCCATTCCAATAGCCTGCAACTTAGTAACTCCATCAGTTTCCAATGACAATTTTTCCAAAAAACTGCACAGAGTGCTCTTTCCACTTCCAGGAGGTGCTGCTAGAAACACCAATACTCTCTTACCTTTCTTCTCCTGCAACTGTGTAAGCTTTCTCAAAAGTGGTATAAAAAGCTCATTTACAGTCTTTTCACTATATATTGCATCTACATGTATTCCATTGATTTCAACTGAATAGTTCATGGCACCTCACGCAGCATCATACATTTTCCTGCAGACTATTTCCACTTTTCCCGCAAACAGTCATCAAAATACAAACGGAAACTCATAAATCTCATCTGGATGAAAAATAGAATCCCCAGTTACTTCTGTTACCTTAAAAGTAGCCCCATTCTGCCAATCAATAGTAATTATTCCTTTTACGTTTTCATCATCAGATGTAAAAAGAAGTGTTCCATCACTATTTTCTACAAAACTACCAGTAACTTCACCCACTCTATACGCTGAAATGATAGCTTCTTCGGAGCCTTTTTCCCATCCCGGACGAGTGATCAGAATACCATACACGCTGCCTGTACCCTGATTGTCTACAAATGTCCCATACTTGGTAGATCTTTCCGGCATAGTAAACTCTTCACCCTTCAGCTGTGCAAGTTCATTGGCAATTACATAACATCTATACTCAGTAGCTTCTTCCAAATAGGCGGATCTCTCCAAAGGATAAATCGAGCCACCCTCTTCACGTGGGCCAAGATCCTCTGCTACAACCTCTTCCGTCATACCAATCCAGTTTCTTTGGTCAGCCAATACTCTCTGCTTGGTCTCCTCATCCGCAAGATCAGTGAACCTCTTCCAGATATTGTTAAGTTCTGCATCCCAGATTTCATGATACCAGCCGGCAGCTACATTCATTTCAAACTGAGTCTCTGCGTCACTAAACAGGTCTTCATATTTATCAGTTATAGTCGGGATATTGGAAAGTTCTTCCTGCAATGATGAAGAAGCTTCTACTACAGCCTCGACATCTGCCTTTATATCCTCTGTATAATCGTAGTCATAATCTGCTACTGTGCTGTGATCCCCGTCACCAGCACTATCAGCACTTGTTCCGCTGTTACCTGCATTGCTGTCATCTGAAGTTTCCTCATCAGATTTGCTTGAACTGTCTTCTACTGAACTCTGATCAGTACCTTCTGCAGAAGCATCTGTATCAGCCACCTCTTCTATCTCTATATTCTGAGCAAAGTCCTTATCTTGTGCTGCGCTACAGCCAGAAATCAGTATGGTGGCTACCAGCAATCCGCATAAGAGCTTGTTTTTATACTTCATAATCTTTTCCCTCCTAACAAAAACTCATAAGGGCTATTATACTCCCGCCCCTTACAGAATACTACGCATTACACGCCTTATATCTTCTGCATGATGTCCATAGAAAACAATATGGTGGTTTCCACATGGCTTTTTGAGAATATCAGAGACATCTTCTTCAAGTTTAACCAGAATCTGAGTACGGCACAGATCAGGTTCATCAAGGTTTCTGATGATCTTCCCATCACTTACAAAGTAGTTTTTAAGATCTGCTGAAAGTCTGAATATAGTTACATCCTCTTCGCGAAGATATCCCTTTATAGCAACTCCTGTTCCTGACTCAAAATGAGTATCAAGTCTCAGATCATCTGTCATTGCCAGCGGAATCGTGCAATGAGCCAGAACCATAGTATTATCCGCTGGTGATATCCTTGAAGGATTAGCCTGGAAGGATGGCTGTCCTGTAAGAAGCTTTACTATGTGCATTGATATTAGTGCTGCTATATCGCCTTCACATGCAGCTGTGATCCCTTCATCGTTAAGAAGTGCAAGCCCTGCGCATCCTGTAGTTGCAAGAGGCTTTAATAGATCAAAACATCTAACAGTAAAGCCTGAAAGGCCATATTTTTCCGCAATTGTCTTAAGAGCTCCAAAAGTCCTGAGAGCTTTTGTTTTTTCAGCATCATCAAATACTCCTGGCAATAGATCCTTATTAACCATAAGAGTGCGTTCATATTCCTGTTTTACTTCATCAAGAGAAATGTCTTTAAAAGTCACTCCAAGCTTCTTAGTAGCTTCTTCGTATGAAGGAACTGAAGCGATAAGCCAGTCAGATGGGTGTCCCATAACTCCAAACACTGTCTCACTAAGGCTCTTCTTTAGTTTTTCTGTCATGACAAGTGTTTTGATGCGATCAGCAACATAGGCTACATCTCCGTGCAGGATTTCACCATTTTTTCCATTGCTTGTAATATATGTCATGATTTCCAAAGATGCAGCAAGTGAATTATTGGAACCATTTGTAAGTAGATAATATGGTTCTTTTAACTTGTCCACATTTTGGAGAAAGAGATTCTCACTGCCACCTGACTGTATGAAAATAAGCTTCAAATCGCAGTCATAGTCATCAATATCACTCATAGTGAGCTTACAGCCAAGTTTTTCTTCAATTTCAGCAATAAATCCTCCTGTTATAGGATTTAGCATATCATTATAATTAAGTCCTGATCTCAAACCTGATATCTTAATGTTCATTTCTTATTACCTCTTGTTACTTTTTTGGATTACTCTAAATTACACCAGTGCACATCTTTGTTCAAATTGTGCCAAATTTAATCCGTAATAGTGTATTTCAAGCAGCCTTTTTATCAATAAACACCTTAACAGACTCCGTCAGATGCTGATGATGCACATTGGTCGCATCAAACTTCACTGATGTAAACGCAAGCTGCATGATAGGTCCGGTTGCAAAAGCACATATAAGCGTACCGATTCCTACCGGTCCTCCAAGTAACCATCCGATAAATGTTGCCAGTCCAAGCAGTGCAATGCTTATTATTCCGATAGGCACCTTTTTGGCCCTCTTGGCAAGTGCCACAAGCAGTGTATCTCTAGGTCCGCACCCCAGCGCAGCACTCATATATGTAAACTGTGTATATGCCATGATCACAAGACCGATGATCATCACCGGAATGCCTGTAGCCAGTGAATCGCACTTAGGTATGACATTTATGTGGTTAAAAAAGTCTACTGATTTGCCAACTACAAATGCATCAATAAACATAGCTATTCCAATTGGCTCCTTGAGAGCAATGTCTATGCCCAGTATTGCGTAGGATACTGCAACTGAAGCCGTACCATACAGAATTCCCAATGTCTTGGACAATCCGAGATTAAGAACATCCCACGGGCCTGCACCTATATTGGCCTGGATCGTCATATAGACTCCAAATCCATTGATGAACAGACTTATCGCAGCAAGCACCATATTGATGAGTATCTCTTTTGTCGTGCGATTATCCTTTAAATGACTCATTTTTGAAAAAAAGACTGACTTTTCCATTAAAACTAATAAACTCCTATCAGATATATTTTAATCCGCATCAATTCGCTCTATAAATGCTGCACTCCCCACAAACATCCACCTGCTATATATACTGTCTCCATAATAGGCCTCTTTAATACTTTTTTATATCTATATGATTTATTACTACCATAGCATAATCTATCATAAGGAAACTCAAGTGTAAACGAGACTTGTAAACTACGATTACTTATACAAAAAAGGCAACCTAAACGCCAAATTACATTATCCGTTTAGGTTGCCCATAAATTTTTAATCAAGCTTAAGTTTGTCTATCAATCTTTTCTTTTCATTCTCAAGGTAATCTATCTCACTTCCCTCAGTGATGTTCCATTCATCCTTGCAGAACTGTATCTGAAGATCAACATATTTGATTGCTTCTTCTATTTTTCCAATTATCTCATATATCAGTGCCTGTGCATGAAGGTGATCCAGACATATATGATCATTGTGGTTTACTTTATAGATTGCCTCTACCTTGGCATATCTGTCTAGCGCTTCCTCGTATCTGGCATTAGCTGCATATATCCCTGCTACTTCAAATAAAGCATCAGCGTTGTCAGCATATTTTCTTTCTATTTCTGATACCTTTTTCCATCCATCATCTGCTCGATATTCTGCAAAAGCAATTTGAGCCTCATACACAGGAATAAGTACTTTTTTGCTATCATTAAGTCCGGTATATGTCTCCAGATATTCTGCAGCTTCTTTTGTCCTATGATCAGCAATCAGATTATCCATTAAAAAGAGATAATTCCTGCCAATCTCTGGATTCATCTTAACTAATTCTTTAAAAAACTCAATTGTGCTGTTATGCTGTCTAATATTCCAATCACAGACATAAGCCCCTTCACTTTTCTGCAATAGCCACTGATCTTCCTTGGCACCAGGATGCATTCTCATGGCTTTTCTTGCATACATGCTTACGTATCTACTGTCGCTTGCCATTCTATGATAGTACAAATGTCCAAGGAAAGTATATATCCTACCTCTCATTTTCCCTGTGCTTGTATCATCATAAGTATCTTTGATTTCCAGCAAAAATTCTTCTGTATTTCTAAACTGCTCATCCGTTAATTCATTCTCATAATCAAGCATGTTTTCAATACGATGAAGCTTTTGTTCTACAGACAAGTCAAATAACTCATCGATTGTTACTCCTAAAAACTCAGAAATAGCAGGCAGTAAAGATATATCCGGTGCACATATATTATTTTCCCATTTTGATATAGCCTGGCTACTTACACCCAGAGCCTCCGCCATTGTCTCCTGTGTTGTACTTGCCTTTAATCGTAAAGCCTTGATTTTGTTTCCTATGTTCATGTTTTTTGTCTCCTCGAAATTATTTAGAGAAACGAAGCTTCATTTCGTTATCGACAAGTATTATTTTATGGTATATAAGAACTAATCTCAATGACGCAGATTTACAGGCTTCACAACCAGTGGTTTAACTTTTTTCAAAATGAATCATGCAAAAAGCACCATCCCTTAGCTTACGTGAAACCTTCGTCACGCTTGCTGGGATGGTGCTTACTTTTTTAGATAATCCTTCTAGTTGCTATTAGTGAAGCCTTCGCCACCTAAGCTAACTGATTATCCCCCTCATAAGAATTGACCGCCATGATATTCCCTGGCCTTGATGGAACATCGTCACCTTGGCTGTAAATATCTCTGACCTTTAGCTCGATCCTTCGTGAAGCTCTCGCCACTTGGACTGCTTTGTTTATCTCTCTTATGTTTATTTATACGATGCCATAATAATAAAAGTACAAAATGATACAAATTATTTTTCCTTTTTTTGCCTTTATTTCCTTCTAACCCGCTAATATAATGGTTTCTAGAGTTAATCAATCACTTTTTTATAGAGGCATACATGAAAAAATCTATTTTTTACCTTTTATTTCCATTTATTTTACTAGGAATACAACTAATATCTCTTCTTTTCGCATTTATTGGGTATGAAATAAAAAATGTAGATAGTAGTCTGTATTTTTGGGGATTTATAATTGCTATTTTTATTTTTATGTTGGGCGGAATAATTTCATTAACTGTGAATATATACGGATTAGTACATCTTCATAAGCAATCAAAGAAAAACTTTTTTGTGCCAAAAAGATACTATGTATTTCAAATCACTGAATTGATCTTCAGTGTACTCTGGATCATATTCTCATATGCCGCATTTATCAGTAGCATGAGCGTATGACAATTCTTTTAGAGTAAAAGCTGGGGTAAATTAAGATGGAATCTAGAAATCAACAACTTAATGTAATCTACAATAATAGGAAAGCTATTCTTACTGGGTATTTCGATTCAAAATGCTTATTATTTGACAAAAAAGACGGAAAGCCTGAGTTTGTTGGTCTTAGGGTAATAGATGACTACCTAGAGGGTTACTATTGTGTTTTATTTTCACAAATACCAATAGAAGAACGCAGAAAAATAAAGTTAGAAAATGGAAATCTTCTAATGCAGGATTGCGTTTGCTCTCTGTTCATTGATGATGCGCCTAACAGCATGCTTCTCCAGGATTATGTGGAAATAATAGGTGAAGATCCTCTCGATTATGTAACTATGGGGGATTATGCTGATTCTTCTAAATACGCCATTGTAAAATGCAAAACCTGTGGTAAAAGATATAAAGTTAATAAAAACTCCGGCTATAGAAAATCGTTCTTTAAGTGGGAGCAAATTTAGCGCTAAAAGAAAATGGATATTAATGCCAAGGCGAATCATATATGTATAAATACTAGGAGAAACACATATGTTAAAAAAGAAAAAAACAGTATATATTATAACGATTATATTTTCGGCAATTGCACTTTTGTTTGCAATAGTTTTCTTTTTTGATTATAAAGCAATGGCTTCGTATGTAGAGGTCCCTGCATATGTTTCAGATATAACTACTACATGGGAGTTAAAAGGCCGTGTGCGATCAACTGTATACAACTATACAATAAATTATACTTATGAAGGCTCTACCCATCAGTATTATGTAAAGAAATCTACTTCTTGTCCGCGTTTATCAAGCGTATGGATTGATCCAAAAACTTTTGATGTATCTGTTCAAAGCAGAGGAGCTATGCTGTTTGGATCATTCTTCTTCTTTAGCATGTCTGTGATCTGTATGGGCTCCACAATCTTGTTTTATAAAAAGATAGATAAGAAATGAGAAACTCTTGCTGTCAGCACGAATTTGTTGTGAAGAAGTATTACATGGACGTGCACTAAGTGATTTGTGCACGCCCCTTCTTGATGAACATATTATTTCACCTATACAAAAACACATTAATAAATTACATAGTATTCCATTCACCAAAAGCGTATTATGAAATATAGTGAATAAAAGCCTATTGGGGAAGGGAAGGTAAAAATGCATAGAAAAAACAAGTGTTTCACAGGATTGGTGCTGTGCGCTGCTTTGATAGCTTCGCTTACAGCGTGTGGGGATAGTGCAAGCACATCTAAGACATCTGTTGATCCAACTGATCTACAGATTCAGAATCTTACAGACATTGATGTTCTGTACTCAGCCAATTGTAACGAAGATGGTAGCGACAAATACGTATCCAGCGATCTGGCTCCTACCATATGCTACGACAATCTGCAGCTGGGATATCTCACAGAAGCTGCAACAACCTACAAATTGGAGCTTGCAGATGAAGATATCACCGATGTCACAGTTACTGCAATTGACAGCGAAGGTAATGAAATCGATCTAAATTCTCTAGCAAGTTGGGATGCTGAGAACATGGTACTTACAGCTGATCAGTCCAATTCATCAGATGGCACCATTACATTACATCTTTTTCATGGCAAAAAAGAAGTCTTTGACCTAAACGTTGCTGTCAAAGCTGCTTATCCGGATGATCCAACTTATGATATTAATGCAGATAGTGTTGCTGCAGGAGATCTTGAATTTATCTGGGGAAGTAACGGAGCACCTGGAGAATATGATGAAAACTGCAATGTACATGATCCATCTATCACAGAAGCAATAATTGATGGAACAAAATACTATTACATGGTACAGACAGGCTGGGAAGGCGGCAATCTGCTTAGGCGTTCCACAGACCTTATTCACTGGGAAAATATAGGTAAAACAACTCCTGCCGCAGATGGTATGGAAGCTGCTGGCTGGACTGCTGTAGATGACTGGATGCTCAAAACGGCTTCTGGATGTCAATACTGGGCCGCAGATCTTGTTCAGGCACCAGATGGCGGTTATTGGCTATATACTTGTATCGTGAACAGCGCAGTGGATGATGAAAAACACGATCGAGTTTGTATTGTCCAAGCCTACTCACCTACACTTGAAGCAGGTTCTTTTGAATACAAAGGTGTAATACTTCAGTCTATCAGTGATTACGCTCAAGATGCGCTCTACTACAACGTGGTTGCTCTGGATCCTCAGATCGTATATAGCGCAGACGGCAAAATGTATATGACCTACGGTTCCTTTGGTGCAGGGGTATATATGCTTGAACTTGATCCATCAACCGGCCTTCGCGCAGATGGCCAAACAGAGTGGCTCGATGCCGAAACAATCAATACCAATATGGAAGCAGCCAGAAACCTTGCCATTGGAGAGAGCAACGACTACTATGGTCTCCACCTGAGCTACTGTGCTGAAGGAAGTATCATAACTCGTCAGACCAATGTAGAAATAACAGATGAAGATGGCAATGTCACACAGACTTATGACAATTATTATTATTTGATGGAATGTCTTGGAGTTCTTAGAAGAAATTATGTACTCTTTACTTCCGGCTCTGAAGATATCACATCATTTACTAATCTATCAGGTGATCCTCTTGCATCAGGATGGATTGGAAAAGAGCTTGTAACCGGCCTTTTCCCACCTTTATCAGGATACAGATCTGATCTTGACAAGGAATCATATATAACTACTGCAGACCGAATCGATGGCAGTACTGAATTTACAGCCATGTCATCTTTTAAATGGGCTGACTATGATTTCGATATACACGCTCCGGGGCATGGTGATCTGTATACTACCAGCGATGGTACAGACATTGCCATGTTGATGGTCAGAACTCTTGCTCTTCAGGCCAACAAAACAGATCTATGTGATAACGGATATGAACTTGCCGGTGGCAGCGATAAGTTCATGATGCAGGCTCATCCATATTACATAAATTCTCTTGGACAGATAGTGATTGGAGCCAACCGATACAGCGGCGAAGTAGCCAGAGCAGTCAGTCAGGAAGAATTTCTTTCCTTTGCACAAGATGATCAGTTCCAGTTAGTTCTTGCAGGCGACCCTTATGTAACTACTGAAGCCATCTACGTAACACTTTCTGAAGATGGAACAATTACAGGAGATGCCACTGGTACATGGAAGATGTACGGTGACAACTACATCAAATTGGAAATAGACAGTTACGATACCTACTATGGCAATGTATCTATCACATGGCTTGATAATAAAAATTGTGTAGGTTCTACAGTAACTGCCATGGGACAGACTACTGGCTACCCGCTCTATATGAATTCAGAAACAAATAACTAATCTAAGTATGCTGCTATTATGCTACGGTGTCTGAACTATATTAATTTGAATTTGTTTTTTTAGGACTAAATCAGAATGAATCACTTTTTATAACCATAATCAGGCCAGTACTGCTGGGGACACCAAGTCAGTACTGGCCTTTTTTACCTGTCATACTACTATTCCAGAGTTCCACAGGCATACATACACGTCCTGTGCCAATGAAGACTTCGCCAATATAGCTGCAGAAGTATTTCATGGGAATTCAAGTTCAACGATGTCTGCATGAAATCAATCATATCGCGTACCCAATCATCTTCCAATATTATGTGTTAGCATACGCACAATTGTTTACTTGCTTCCTAATTGTTGTTTTAGTAGCAAGCATTATAGCGATTACTATAATAACAACTTTACTGAAATAGCCTACATATTGATTACCACCAGTTACAAGTTGTGAAAAAACATTAATCAGGGAATGCGTCATTACACATATCCAAAGGTTATTTGTTTTCACATATAACGCTGAAAGAATAAAGCTATTTACAAGTAAACCAATTAAAAACGGGATCACATCAGCATGTGTTTCATCCAGATAAAAAAACAAAAAATGCCATAATCCCCACGAGAAAAATGTGATGATCGTAGCTAAAATGTAGTGCAGTCTTTCCTGCAAAAGCGGTTGAAACAGGTATCTCCAGCCAATTTCTTCTATACCACCTAGTACTATATGCTTGAAAAACATTATGATCAGCAGATACCACACTCTTATTGATATCCTCCCTCCGAATACAACCGGAACAAAATCCAAACATAAGAACAAAATCATCCAACCATAATTTAGAGGGCTTTGTTTAATCCTAAAGAAATCACAGATTACGGTTTTAAAACCTGTATTTCGATATTTGATTGAAATAATGGCTCCCCATAACGCTGAAGAAATACCACCAATTGCAATGATGATCCATCCTAACGGTGTGGCATAACCCACCTCCAGTCCATATCGTCTTAGTACAAAGGCAATTATACATACGACGATAATTTGTCCTAATGCTCCAACCAAATATAGCGTCAGTGCCTTTTTGTTATTCATACCATTTCTATATCCTTTTTATCTTCCGGATAATCCAGCCTGTATTATTATATTAGATTCTTCATTTTCACCTATTAACTCAACAGACAGCTGTTCAACCGTAGATTCAAATTCCTCATCCAGACTGAGAGTGATCTTTTCTTTTGTGCATCCTAAGGTAATATGCGGTCTGTAATCAAAGGTCAGTTCTTCCCGCAGGATCTCCTTATAGATTCTTTTGTGAAGATCTTTAATCTTTTCTTCTCCCTCTATAAAATCCAGGAAAATGTAGTATATATCAACCCTTTTATCCAGAACGAACGATATCCCCTTAAGTCTAATCTTAAAAGGTTTAAAATCAGCCGCAATCTCCGTCAATCTGCTCTTTAAGATATCATCTGGGATATCGCTATCAAAAGGGAAAGCAAGCGTAATGTGCGGCGGTACGATACCGTACAGTTCATCATACTTTTCTCTGATCTTTTCGATGACCTGCACATTGCTAAACTCGGGTATTATGATCACATCTCTTTTTCCTTTGTTAATATAATTCATTTTTTTCTCACTATTTTCCGTTTTTTAACTGTTTATTATCTATACTAAGAAAAGCCAAATGCCCTTGTTTTATTATCTTCCGATATAACTTTATCATCCGCAATTAGATTTTCTTATTCGTTGAAGTAGGCAAATTTGAAAAATTGACTAATGTATAGTATTTTGAATGCTTTAGTCACTTCAATCAGACAATTTTACGCTTTCAATTAAAGAAAATTTGACTAAGCCAGCTGAAATCTATCACCTGAGTCACTTCATAGCATCATTAGAAACTCCAAAAAGAGTGACTAAATTAGAGAAGCATGATGGTTTTAGTCAAAAACTGAATTTATTTCAAAAATCCTACCCGCGCTTTGTCTGTTTTTGTCATCGTTTTTCTCATTGTCTATAAAATGAAATTAAACCTTCTTACAAAACTCAATTATTTCTTGTTTCCTGGGTTCTACATTCTCTTTATACTCAATTGATGTTAGTCCAAGATGACCTGCGCACTCAATATGCAAATGACCATAGAAATGCTCAATGCTCTGAATAATCCTGTCGCACTCATGCATGCCTGGTCCTGTTCTAAGAGCAACTGAGTATCCCTTTTTGCCTTCTTTGATTGAAGCATGCGGTTCATGTGTATCGCACCAAGGCGTGCATCTGTCGATAAATGCCTTGTACTGTCCCGGAATATCAGCCCAGTAGGAGGGTGATACAGATACGATGACATCTGCATTGTCGAACTCATCCATGATTTTGAGGATGTCATCATCCATAACACACTTTGCCGTGCTGTGGCAGGTCCTACATCCCCTGCAGAAGTCAAAAGAATAATCATCTATACAGATACATTTTGTATCATATCGAGTAGAGATTTCCTTATCTATGATGTTGACAATTTCTGCTGTAGCTCCTGTTTTTACAGGGCTGCAATTAATGATTAAAGCATTCATTGGTTTATTCAAAGCCTTTCTTTGCCTGCGCTATGATCTGTTCAAGAAGCTCTATTCTCTGTGTTAGTTCTTTATCCATCATATCCTTGGCAGTCTTGGTTCCCCTTGGAAGTCTCATGTACCATCTTGCTATATCTATCTGCTTTTGGCAGGATTCGATGATCTCGACATTTGTCTTTTCGTGAACGGAACTGCCCATAGCCATTGCAATCCTGATAATATCGAATCTGTCGATATCATCGCTGTCTCTGATGGTGGTCTGGAATACGCTCATGTCCTCAGGTAACGTGTCAGTCAGGTTGTGCCTTCCGATTCCCTGCACTATTTCTTTTGCCATATCAGGATCATAGCCTATTCTGGCAAGATACTCTGCGGCAATATCAGCGCTTACCTGCGGGTGGATGCGCCAGTCGTCGCCACATTCTCTGTAGCCTACGTCATGAAGGAGGCAGGCCACCACAGTATCGGTGACGGGAAGGTTCTCAGCAATCGCGATCATTCTGCCGTTTTCAGCAACCCTTACTGAATGCTCGTAGCGATAGAGCATGTCGCCTCTATCGGGCGTTGGCCCTAACATCTCATCTGCATTTCTTTGATGATACTATATTGAAGCGCAAGAAAAAAGAGGTTCTCACGAATTACTATCGTAAAAACCTCTCTGCGACTCTTTTTTTGACATGAATCACGCATCAACTATGTATTCTTACTTCCCAATCAGCTTAAGGAATTTCTTATCATTCATCTGCTCATTGGTCACGTACTCGCCATCACAGAAGAAAGAATATGTTGTGATAGGAGTAGGTGCGTTCTGAGCTTCATCTCTGCTCTGGATCTTAATTGCTTTGAATGGAATGCTGTTCTTCTTGGCGGTTTCTTCCAAGACAGGAACATACTTAGCATTGAATGGACACTGGTTTGTGTAATAAAGCACATAGCCTTTTTCATCTATGTGTGGATGCTTGGCACATTCCTTAAAAGCTGGCTTGGCAGCCTTCTCATCAAATGGCAGGTACCACAGCTGAATACCATTATCAGCTTCATCACAAACTTCAAAGCCTTTATATTTCAAGAACTTAGGATCCGCAAGAAATGGCTTTTTCTTGGCTGATGAAAGAATGCAAAGTCCTTTCCTACCCTTTTCCTTGCTGTCTGCAACGCAGGCATTTAGAAGCTCTGTGGAATAGCCATGTCCCTTAAAAGAACCAGAAACCCACAAGCAGTCTATGTACATGTAACCATCTGCACTAATCGGAGCCCATGCATTCTCTGCAGGGATGTACTCAATAAAGCACTTGCCACGCTCTGCGCTCTTTAAAAAAACAAGCCCTTCGTCAAATCTATCTGCAAGCCATGCCTTCTTTGATGAAACCTGAACATCTTTATTATTGGATATGGCACAGCAGATATGCTCTTCCTCTAAATTGTCCTTGGTAACTCTAATATATTCCATAATCATTCCTCCAATTTACATTACCAGATTTAGTTATTTCTTTGGATCAGTCATAGTTAGAAGTTACTTGTATCTTTCTGCTTAATCGTAAGACTCCGTAAATCTTCCGGCCTAAAGCTTCATATCAAGTATCTTTTGATATATGCCTTCCGCCAGATTTTTGTGCCCTTCTTCCATAAGGTGAAGGCTGTCTGCATCTCCTGCCATACAGATGGTAGCTGCGTCAAGAAAATCGCAGTTAAACTGCCTTGCAACCAGCTCGTACCAATAGGCTAAGTGTTTGGAATTCTCAACTACAGTATCTACGTCAAAAAAAGGTGCAAAGGGAGATGTCTTAAGATTATCTCCAAGGTGCGGAGGGGATACAATTAATATCTTAGGCTCAATGCCGCACTGATACTGTAAAAAGCTTTTAGTCTTCATAAGCATGTTCTGAAGGCTGCCTGCTATATCTCCGGCAGGGAGGTGAAACTTGGCCTTAAGATCGTTGGAACCAAGCATTATTATTAAAAGGTCAAAAGGCTTATGGCTCTCTACCATAGGGAGAATATAGTCCATTCCGCACTTGCAACCCCATTCCCACGGGTCGGCATTGGCAATGGTTCTGCCGTTTTGTCCTTCTTCGATAACCGTATAGTCATCTCCTAAGAGTTTATTAAGCACCTGCGGCCATCTTGTGTTTTCATCGTAGCGGCTTCCGTTTGTGGGATTGTATCCCCATGTATTGGAGTCGCCAAAGCAAATAATTCGTTTTTTCATAATCATTTTTTACCTTTATATTCTTTCACCCTTGTTTCTTGAGCATCTCCTTAACATTTTAAACATCTATTTACCTCTCCATTATACTTCTCTTAACAAGCAACAAAAAGCACCTCCTTAGCTTACGCGAAAACTTCATCACGCTTGCTGGGATGGTGCTTTTTTGATATACCGCAATTGATTCTTTCTTTTTACTGATAAAAATTTCTTGATTATCCTCTATAAACTCATAGATACTCTGTCTCGTAATCTTCTTACTGCTTATTCCTCGCCACCAACATTCTCATCTACAAATAACTTAATACAATCATGAATCATTTCCTCATCATAATCCTGCAGGATTCCTGATGCCATCCAGTAAGCATAATCTCCGTCAACGAAGCTTCCCATGCCTTCAAGATCTGCACCATATCTAAATTCGATATGATATTCACCTGCTGGAGTATCATCTGTAAATGCAAAATATGTATAATCGCCTGCATCTACATCATCTGTCTTATATACATGGAAATAACCCGGCATTACAGCTTCGCCATATGCGGCATCCACATCTTCTACATATGTATATTCATGGCTAAAGATCTCGTTACCATCTGCATCAGCACCTGAAATTGTATTACCATCGATAGTGATAGTAGCTATATCATTTTCAAAATAACAGTCAAACAAAAATGATTCGGCTGTATAAGTATCAACTGCTTCCTGACCTTTCAGAGTTCCAACATATGACTCTGTCAGCATCTTGTAGTAACTCTCAACAGTAGCCTCATCTGTTTCGTAGGCGTTAATGCACTCAACCCACCAATCTTTGTATTCTTCTTTTGCAAATTCCGGGAATAACTCGATATATGTTCCCTCTAATGCAGATAAATCTGCACCTGCCTCACCAGCTTCTTCTGATGAACCAGCTTCCGCAGAGGCATCTGAAGAAGACTCTTCTGTCTCTGTTGTTGCTTCTGTTGCTGTTTCTGCTACCTCTTCTGATACTGCTGCAGTTGATGTTTCAACTGCTCCCTGATTTTCCGCCTCTGATGATCCGCATCCATAAAGTGATGCTGTCATCACTAATGCAAGTAACATAGCTGTTTTTCTTTTCATTTTTTTCTCCCCTTTTATAGCATTTTTGTTAGCATTGCCTAACACATAAAACAGTATAGTCACTCGCTAGTTTAACGTCAAACCTCTTATTGTACTTTTTTTATCAATAAGAAAAAGTGCAATAAGAGGTTTGAAGGCACTCTGCATCACTTCATATTAGGAAGATACTGCACAGCAATTCTATTCTCAGGATTAACATCCACTAGATACAGCACTATAAGGAATATCCACTCCAATGGTTTCATTACAAAATAAGTAATGTCGCAGGCTACCTTATTGGTTCTGATGTAATCTGCAATTGGGAAACCATATTTATCATAGAAATCACGCAATGCTCTGTGAAAACGAGGTGTCTTTTCCTCAAGTACATTTTCAAAAGCATTGGCTATCATTAGCTGCCTGCTAACGATTACTTCATGTCCATGTCTAATTCCTTTTCTGACCGGCTTTACAACCTTTCTATGACCGCCTGCTGCCACTGTACACAAATAATGCTCATCATAATACAAGTTCTGTGGTCCCACCTGTTGTGAAAGCGTCCATTCAGTAGTTTCTGTCCAGGCCTTGATCACAGCATCAGGCT
Source organism: Butyrivibrio sp. (assembly GCA_015056495.1). Lineage (GTDB taxonomy): Bacteria > Bacillota > Clostridia > Lachnospirales > Lachnospiraceae > Butyrivibrio. Next base: position 87,235 of record SVGC01000014.1, on the reverse strand, counting down.
CCTGCCCAAATAAAATCAATATTACAAGGACTATACCAAAGAGCGGAACCATAAAAAGAAATGCATAAATAGGCCAATTTTCAGCCTTTTTGAGACTCATGTTTAAACCCTTGATAAGTCCATCTTTTCCAAAATTTTCACTGGCATGAACTTCATTTTCATTCCACTGCCTGATCTTTTCCATAAAAAGATTAACTGCAATCATAAATATATTCACTGGAAGCACATAGCACATAATCGCATCTGACAATATATGATTGGCCAGCTGAATGCACCACATTATCACCTCTCCCAATAGCAGATATACCGCTGCCATTGAGATAACAGTGACAAGCGGAGGCACCTTATTAACATCTGTAGCAATCAGTGCTATTGCACCTATGATTCCTACAATACCAATAACTGCAAGTGTCACCCAGCTTCCAGTCCATATAGGCTGATGAACCTGATCATTGTACAGCTGCACATCCCAAACTGATTCCAGGCTTATATCTTCAAACAGTTCCATATATAAAATTGTATCTATAACCCCTGCAATCAGAGTAATTGCCCACATGATATTTCTAAACCATTTTATCTTGAACCTATGAAAAAGCCCTATGAAATTGTAAATACATACAAAAGGTACAACAAGTAATAAAAATCCCATTACAATCAATAAACCATATTGCATGAAGTCAACGAAAATAAAAGATATTCGATCAAATAAAGTCATTTTGAATCATCCCCTTTTTCAATTACTTTAATGTAATTTCTATAGGATCTCCCTCTGCTCCATATCCAGATCTGTAAAATGAAAGTCCTTTTCCTTTTGTCCAAGTGTATGAATAATAAAATCCACTCTCAGTAAGTGTATTACTTGAATAGAAAGTGCATGAATCACCTTCATTTACAATTCGTCTGTGCTCACCATCTACTGTTTCATCACTGTCATTGGCAGAACAAACCAATACTCCCCTGCTTAAAAATTCTTCTTCTGAAGAAATATCATCGACACTTGGATATACCATATAGATTTCTTCATCTGTTACATAGAAAAGTCCCAGATCAAAACGATCACTGATTCCCCAATAATATCTTCCGGGGCAATCATCATAATCTATTGTGATAGAATACACATTACCATTAGTAAAACTAGAAACTAGAGAGACATCTATTGAAACACTGTCAATATCCTCATATAAGAACTCTGTTACATCATATACATGCTCATCAGAAATATTAGAAAAAAAGTACTCATTTATACTATCTTCTGAAGTGTTATCAGTTTCTGCTTCTACATCTTCTGATTTTTCTTCAGAAGTAGCTTCAGTGCTTGCGCTTACTACTTCATCAACACTGGATGCAACCGCCGAAGACTCTACCTGTATTGAAACTTCCTCCGCCGGACTATGAATATCACTTGCCTGCCCCTGACCACAAGCTGATAATAAAATGGTACTGGTAAGTAAAAAAGGTATAGCTTTTTTCATATTACTCCTCCATCTTGTAACAATTTTCATCTTTTTCCACTTTTGCAGTAAATTATCTGCAATGCCCCAACTACTTAACCAAGCTCTAGTAGTCATTTTATCAATGATAAACTACTCAAGTGCCTGGTACCCACATTTACTTATTATACGCCATATGATGTTCCTTTCCTCAACTAATAGTCAGAATAACAAGTTGCTAATTCGCAATAATATACCTACAAAAAAAGTAGCGCCTTCAATTTAGAAAGCGCTACTCTTTTACCTAAGCTCATCATGCGTATTGCCTATTTCAAATGCTGTCTTACTTATGACCTATTATTTTACTTCCACACCATCTACATACAGGTGATATCCATTGGTATCGACATTATCCAGATCACCTTCAAATTCTGAAATATAACTGTCTGCCGTCAATGTCCAGGTACTGTCATCACTTAAGTTCACAACAACTGTACCGGCCTGTCCGGATGAATTGATTGCCCCGGTATAATCCGATTGTTCCAGATTCATCTCCAGTGATGAAATATCATCTACCGTTATAGTTCCTTCTATAGTCTGCTCCTCCGCGTTGAGCACGCAATTGCCACCATTACTTCCGTCACTTCCCCAGCGACCTGCTGATACTATAAGAAATTCTCCTGTATCAGACAATTCAAAAGTAGCATCCGTGAGATTGATCACACTGGAAGTATTCGTACAATAGAACATCGCTCCGCTATTACTTGTCATAGTGCCGCCATTCATTGTAAACACACTGGTGCCATCCTCAGCATCTCCTGATGAGCTCTGGTACAGCAGAACATTTGCTTTTATACTTCCTTCTTTCGTCGACTGGTCATTACCACTAAGTGTGCAATTTTCCAAAGTCACACTATTTTTTCCTTCTATAATGACTGCTCTGGAATTCTCAGAAACACACTCCGCATCTGATACTGTTATCTCTGCTGTACTGTATATAGCCGGGCAACCACTTGAACCTGTTGATGTATAGGTTCCTCCTGTAACTACAAGCATGCCACCTCCTCTATCTGACCTGATTGCAGCTTTGCTGGCACTGGTCACTGTCAGATTTTCAGCATAAAGAGTTCCTCCACCGGCAACCTGAATTCCTCCAGCTCCGCCTCCTGTTACATCAACAGTAGAGTCGGATATATAAATAGTTCCGCCATCATAAACAAATACACCCGTTGCATTTTCAGCATCTGATGTTATCTCACAATCTTCTATCGTTACTGTAGCATTACCATATACCCTGACTGCAGCGTTTACTCCTTCAAAACTTGAAGTATCTGCACTGGTAGCGTCTCCTGATATCTTATTTATTGTAGCTCCTGTAATAGTCGCCACAGTATCGTCAGCTGCTCCTATAGCACTTTCATCTTCATTTTCTGCAGTATAAGTGCCACCTTCTATTTCCTCTCCATCTGACAATGTGTAGGCAAGAGTTCCTTCTGATGAATCCTCAGATTTTTTACCGGATTTACTGCCCTTCCCTTTTTGTTTTTTTTCTCCTTCTGATGAACTGGCCGTTGTATCTTTATTTCCGTCTGTTTGAATATCTGTTGCCTGATCATTTGACGCGCCTTCCGCACTATCTAATTCACTTGAAGCCTCTATAGTACTAGAAGCATTATTTCCTGAGTATGATGTACTGCTTCCCCCTTCCCCACATGCTGACAATGCAATAGCACTGGTCATCAATATTGCCGCAACTGTTCTTTTCTTCATATTTCCCGCCTTCCGGAACTATAAAAGCTCCTATGATATTTTTATGTATAAAGCTTCCGCCTATACCTAAATATCATAGGAGCCTAAACTTAATTTAGACTAAAAAAACATTTTTTATAAAAGTGTTATTTTTTCAGTAACAAATCAATTCTTCTGGTTTGAATTATTAATAAAAATTCATGGTTTGTTCGATTTACAAACATACATTCGAGTATTATAATTACAATCGAACATACTGTCTAGTTGTTTTTTGGTTGAAATTTTTATGTGTAGAGGAATAGTGCAATGAATTTAAACACCCGCCAAACAAGTTTAGCATATACACAGGAAAAACCAGTTCCTGTCATAGCGTCCTTTAGCAATGAAGGTGGCATCAGGCCTCTATATATTAGAATTGGAGGCGAATCAAGAAAAGTCATTTCCGCCAGAGTAAAGTCAGATTTCAGAAATCACACCGAGTATTACTGCAAAGTTGTAGTAGATAACAGAGCCATAGATATCACGCTCTCCTACTACGCCGACCTGCGCACTTGGGCTATTCCACCAGATGTAGGATCATGATGATCAATAATAATGATCATTAATGACGATTGATAACGATGAGTAATAATGTTGTTCAATAATGGCGATCAATAACGATGAGTTAATAATGATAACAACAATCACTATGTCAATGTACACTCATAATCAAACTGTATAATTTTGTCAGCATAGCGATTTATCAAAGCAAATATTCACGTATGAACTGCTTTACCACTGACATATTAAGCGCATAATTAGACGACTCATACGTAATGATCAACCTCACGCCAGGAATTATTCCGTTTTTGGTATACTGATCAATCTTTCTAATTGCCTTTTCGGCATAGCCAGCTTCATCCATCCTACCGTCATGTTCCCAATAAATTTCTTTATTTGTTTTCTTACTCAAAAAAGTAAAGTCTGGATAAACATCGCCATATCCATTTAAACGCAAAGGACATTCATACTTATATTCTATTCCCATGTCATAAAACATATCTGCGAGTATTTTTTCTGACTTCGATCTTACCCGCTCTCCCTTATTTGTGTATATCTCAATGGTTCCTTCTTTAAATGTCTTGCCAACATAAGGAATTGATTTCCATTGTTCCAATCTCTGTTCCCAAGTCATTTCTACTGGTTTGACCAACTCTTTTCGCTTATCGCTCATGCGATTAAAAACCTTCTCAATTTCTTCATCCTGATAATTCTTATTTAAAGATTGAATTTGCTTAAGTCTTTTATCAACCAAAAATTTAATTTTTTGGTCATAACCTTTCTGTGCCAATGCTTGAATCATTTGTACGTTTTCTTTCTTTAAATAATGTCCTTGCTTATTTAGTTTTCCATTCTCTTCTGTGCAATAAATATATTGTGTCTTTTTTCTACTTGAAGATATCCTAAGACACCCCTTTGGCACATCCTGAAGCCTGTTATCAACAATTTGCTTGATTCTTCTCAGACGATTTTCTTCTTCTGTTAAATAATTCTTTAATCCTATCATTTCATTCTCCTCTCCCTTTCTTTATAATCATGCCACCTTTGGCTGTTTCCCTTTGGGTGGCAGGCTCTTAAGCTCTTTTCCGCATGCCACCTTTGGTTGTTTCCACTTGGGTGGCAGGCTCTTAAGCCCTTTTCTGCATGCCACCTTCGGACATTTCCCGTTTAGTGGCAGGCTCCTAAGCCATTTTTCGCATGCCACCTTTGGACATTTCCCCTTGGGTGGCAGGCTCCTAAGCTCTATTCTGCATGCCACCTTTGGTCATTTCCCCTTGGGTGGCAGGCTCTTAAGCCATTTTCCGCATGCCACCTTTGGACATTTCCACTTGGGTGGCAGGCTCTTAAGCCATTTTCCGCATGCCACCTTTGGTCATTTTCCCTTGGGTGGCAGGCTCTTGCTACCTCCCCGACATGCCACCTTTGGCTGTTTCCACTTGGGTGGCAGGCAGATAGGACATTACCAGCCCTAATAATTCCTTCTAGTCCCTGCGTACATCCAATAAAATATAAAAAATGCCATCTTTCCTGAAATCCAACTTCAAAAAACAATTAACACAGCTACAAAACTACAACCATCACAACTACAAACAACAACTACTACCACTACTACAAATCAACAACTATATAAAAAATTCTTGGGAACCTCTGCAGTGCATAGACTATGACTCTCACTGCATTTACTGTGAAAACAAGAATTATGGCAGCCTGCCCGATAGCAGACTGCCACTAATAATAATCTAAATAGAAAATATTGTCAAATAAAAAATAGTATTCTCAATTCCATCGAAAATTTTTAAAGCAATTTCCAATTCCTTCTAAATTCCAACTAAATTGAACAATTGCACTGAAAACCTAAATCAAACAACTGCATTAAACAACTGAACTGAAAACGCTCAATTCCCAACCACTTCTGAAGTCTAATGCTCCATATCTTCCGCAGTCATAAGTGCATGTATTCCTATGACGTCAAACAGAAAACCGCACTAGCTGCGGGTTTCGTAAGACAGTGAAACAAGAGGCAACCAAGCCCTTCGATGTTAATCGACTTTAAATGGCTTGGTTGCAACATTTTTGAACTTTTTGTTCAAAAATGCATCGTTTCCTGCTGCCTCTGAGCATCATTCCACGCCAGCTACAGTTACACCTTCCAGTCTGAGCACAGATGGAACAATGATGTTATTGTACTGTTTGGTCTCTTTGGACATTTTGATATTCTTCAGCAGTTCTGACAGATTGCCTGAAACAGAACCTCCGCTTACTGCAGTAACTTTATCGCCATCGTGCCAGTAGGCAAGTCTGATCTCGCCTGCGATGTCACCAGTGAGCTGGTCAACTGAAAAATCAGAAAATTCAACAGGCTCAAGATACTGGCCCTGTCTCACCTCAGCTTCAGTCTGGCTGCCGCCTTCGGCTTCGAAGTTCTGTACGATAAATGAATCCTTAAGTCCCAGATAGTAGCTGAACTGGCAACCGCCCCAGAAGTTCTCTGCAATATTGTCTTTAACAATATACATATCTCTGGTCTTTGCGCCTTCTTCATCTACAGCAAAATTAGTACTTGAGTTAGGCAGTTCTCTGCGAGCTTTCAGAGTGATCTTATCTCCCTTGACGTCTGAAAGTATCTCTTTGCCCTTTTCCCAATTTGAATATCCTCTATATTTCATTGCTGCACTCATCTTAGCTGCAACCCATGAAAAAATAGATCCGGCATCCTCTGTGGAAAAGAGAACTGAAGCTTTACCAAGTGCTGGAGTAGGCTTAACATTAAGACGATCTTTACCAAATCTAAGAGTCTCTGTAAGTTCCCTTACAAGATACTCCTTGTCGCAAGTACCAGATTTGTACATACGATAAAGCTCAATCTCATGATCCTTATTTCTTGCATTTACTACAACTTCAACAGCTGAATTAGGATAAGAAAAAGTTACATCAATTCCTTCTGAATTAACAAAACGCTTTTTGCATACTTCAACAAATATCTCATAAGAATTGATATCTTCGCCTGAAGTCTCAGGAATCTGCTGCATAGCTTCTATATAATCCTTTGCCATCTTCTCTGGATCATATTCCTTACTTTCAACCTCAACCTGTTCCTTGTTAAGCTCAAAATATGGATTCTTAACAAGAGAAGCTCTCTCACAGAGCTGGTTGATTATTTTAGTTGCTTCCTCTTCACTTGCTGTTGGCGCAATCTCTTCAGAAGCACTTCCAAGAAATTTACCATCTTCAAGTTTCTTATATACTGTGACATTTATATGTTCAACGTCACGTACTCTATTCTGATCAAGCTGATGTTTGATAAAATAAAACTCCCAGCCTTCTGTAACCTTGCTGGAAACGCTATATGCATCAGCCTCTGATTTTTTTAATAATTCAATGATCTTGTCTGTCATATTAGTCCTCCCTATATCAACCAAGTCTTGCTACAGCCTTGAGATATGGACCGCCATCTGATACCTTGACCCATTCCTTATAGCCTTTACCACAAGCACCTGTTCCAAAAGAAACATAATCTTTGCTGGCCATAGATATAGAACCTAACAGATCCGGTACATAACCTGTAAGTACTACAGGAGCTACAACCTTACCTGTGAGCTTACCATCAATGATCTCATAACCTCTTGCAACGATACACTGGATTCCCCAATGCTTTGGATCCTCCATACCGGAGAACATTCCAGATAAAAGATATCCCTTCTTTACAGAAGCGATCATCTCTTCTTTAGTACTATCGCCACTATCAAACATAGTGTTGGTCATTCTTGTATAAACCTTGTGTTCAAAGTTCTCTCTTTTACCATTTCCTGTTGGCTTGATGCCAAGTCTTAGAGCTGCAAGTGCATCGCAAACACCAGTCTTTAAGATACCCTTATCGATCTCAACAACGTCACCTGCCAGAGTTCCTTCATCATCAAAAGCATAGCTGGCAACATCTTTAACACACTTTGCACCTTCATGCATAGTAACAAGGTCAGAACCAACTCTCTTGTCAATGTACTGAGCACCAAGAGCTCTGTTCTTAACAAACATATCCATCTCTACGCCATGACCAAATGCCTCGTGGGCAATAAGTCCTGACACTTCAGGATTGGTAATGATCTCATATTCACCTGGAACAACCGGCTCTGCGCTAAAGTTATCCTCAAGCTCCTTGAAAGTCTTTTTGATCACATCTTCAAGCTGATCAAACACAGCAGGGCCTTCTCTATCTGACACACCGTTGTATGCCATATCTGTCTTGCCATTTCTAGCGCCAACCATGGAGATATTACCTTCGGAATATACATAACTCTGACGAAGATCTCTGTTTGCACTGAGGAACATCTTACAGATGTGCATAGACTGAGCACTTACAGTTACATCGATTATTTCCTCAGACAGAGCTTTACCATTATCACTAAAGCCCTGAAGCTTAGCCAGAAGTGCGCTAAGATCAGTCTCCTCTGGTAAACTGTCAGTATCCATCTCTACAAACAGCTCCAATGGCTCATCATCCAGCTGTGGTGTATTGAACACCTCTGATTCTGTCATCTTAAGGACGCTTAACTGCTTATCAAGTATGTTTTTGATCTTACCTGCAGCTGCTTCTGTATCAGTCAGATCCAGATTGTTAAAAGCATACTCGCTGTAAAGCCCCTCCTTATATACTCTGACTACATTTCCTCTCTCAGAAGTAAGTGTATTACCAGAAATACTCTTAACTCTCTGAGAAGCTCTAACAGCAAAACCAACAGAATCTGTTGCAAGAATACTTACATATTCATAGCTCTTAGCAAGCTCATCTCGCAGCTTCTTAAGTCCAGGAGCTATTTCTGTCAAATATTGTGAAAATTTAGCTTTCATTCTCCTATTATTCCTTCCCGCCAAGTAATCTGGCTTTTTTCATTTGAATACAACCGTTTCCAACACTAACGCGTTGCAACAGTGTAATTATAGCAAAGTAGCACACACTTGCCTATGTCTTTTATTGCTATACTTGAGCGCAGGCACTCGTCATTTCTGAACCGTAACCTCACATGAAATCTCCTTTTTATTATTGGAAAAAAAGAAGCAATACATTATAATATGTTGAAGTAAATGCCTATATAACATTTATCAACTCATATAGAAAGGACACGATATGTGGTTATTTTTTACTCTGGCAACAACCTTTATCTGGGGTCTTGCAGAATTATTCTATAAAAAAGGAGCAAGACCTGATGAGAAATATGCTCATTTAAAAATTGTTGTTGCAGTCGGATTTGTCATGGGTATCCATGCAATATTCACTCTGATAACTGGCGATATCGGCTATAACTTTGCCAATCTGCTCGTTTATTTCCCGGTTTCATTATGTTACATAGCATCCATGGCGTTTTCATTTTTTGGAATGCGATTCATCGAAGAGTCAATCTCTGACCCTATTGAGAATACATCCGGTGCTATCTGCTCACTGATGGCTGTTGTGATCCTGGGCGAGACAATCTCAAGCGGATCAATTGCAGCGATCATACTGATCGTGATTGGTATCCTCGGTGTTGGATTTCTGGAAAATAATGGTTCTACAGACCGAAAGAAAAAGCTTGGCAAAAAAATGGCTATCATCGCCTTTGCAATGCCATTCTGCTATGCTTTCATCGATGCTCTTGGCAGCTTCCTTGATATCTACTACCTCGATGATGTGAGCACAAGCCCACTTCTGGATATCACTGAAGATACTATCGAGAATGTTGCCAATACATCTTATGAATTAACATTCTTTATTGTAGCTATCATCCTTCTGATCTTTATGAAGGCAAAAGGCGTTAAATACGAACTTCCTACTCAGCGAGACAAAATCCTTGCTGCTATCTGCGAAACAGCCGGACAGTTCACATATGTATTTGCCATGAGCGGTAATGGTGCCATCGCAGCTCCTATCATCTCAGCAGTCTGCGTAGTATCCATGCTCTTGTCCAGAATATTCCTTAAGGAAAAACTTACCTGGAAGCAGTACATGTTCCTGTTCATGGTTATTGCAGGTATCCTGATCCTTGCCGTGATCGAAGGAGAATAATATTTCCAAATAATACAGCGAAAATCTCTTTTTTAGCGAACTTAAAAGAGTTTTCGCTGTATTTTTTTACTGTTTTTTTCATGAAAATTCTATATAATAAAAAAAGAAACTTAAAAGTTCTTAAATTTTCGGAGGTACATAGTTAATGGAAAAAGATAACTTAAATAATGGTGTTTTTTCTACCACTACTCAGACAGAAAATGCTTTTAATAGTGATAGTGCTTCATCAGACACAGTAAATACAACAACTAACACAAGCAACTACTATTCTAACCTTGAAACACCTGTAAACAGTGCTCCTTTTGGACAGCAGGGTAACAACTTCAATCCTAACACTGGCGCTCCTATAAGTCAGCCAGGTGCTAACTTCGACCCTAACACTGGCGCTCCTATAAGTCAGCCAGGTGCTAACTTCGACCCTAACACCGGTGCTCCTATAGGTCAGCAGCCTAACTACTACAATCCAAATAATGTTTCCAATACAAACAATTATTATGCTAATAATATTCCTACTAATAACGGATTTAATCAGGCTGGTAATTACTATCAGAACAATAATTACAACCCTAATGGAAATTATTACCAGAACAATTCTTACAATCCTAATATGTACAACAACCAGGATGTCAACGCCCATGGTAAAAACCTTGCAACAGCATCCCTTGTTTGTGGTGCACTTTCTATAATCCTTTCACTTACATGCGTGCTTTCATTTGTAGGTATCATTCTTGGTATAGTAGGTATCATCCTTGCAGTATGTGCTGCAAAAAACAACTTTAATGGTACCTTACAGAAAGCTGGTTTAATTTGCAGTATTGTTGGACTAGCATTAGCATTAATTGTAACTTTTGCTTGTTCTGCAGTATTATTAGGCATAATAAATGAGGCTAGTTATTATTGATTTTTTGAGTCAATGAGGGCGTGTATTCTTAGATGGAATGCCAAGAATACGTCCCCATTGGCTCTTTTTTTGTAACTATGATCACGTCCACAAATAATTTCAAAAGGTTTATTTCCCATGCATTTATATTTTAATTTATTAGGTTTCAAGCTTCCATCCTACGGTCTGATGATAGTTATAGGGCTTATACTTGCTAACATGATTGCAATGCACATAGTCAAAAAAAATCACCTGGACCACAATAATATGATTCTTCTTGAAGCCTACGCATTATTGGGCGTTGTCATTGGTGCCAAAATACTATATCTGCTGACACTAGTCTATCGGTCAGGCATTGGTTTTCTTTTATCTAAAACAGGACTCCTTGCAATCCTGGGAACCGGATATTCTTTTTTGGGCGGAGTCGCGGGATGTATTATCACTATTGTCTTATGCACTAAGATTCATGGATTTGATCCTCGCCCATATATCAATAAACTTTTCTTCTTATTTCCATTTGTACATGGTTTTTGCAAAATAGGCTGTTTTATGGCAGGGTGCTGCTATGGCATAGAATACAATGGCTTTGGTGCAGTTATTTTTCCTCATCCATCATTAGCTCCATCTGGTATACCACTATTTCCGGTACAGCTAGTCGAAGCCATCTGTCTGATGCTCATTTCCACGCTTATTTTCTTTTTGCAAAAAAGATTTACAGATGACTATTCCATCGACATATATTTGATTTCCTACGGAATTGTCAGATTTATATTAGAATGGCTGCGTTATGGATCAAATCCTCTGGCCGATACACCATTTACGCTAGCTCAATGGTTTTCTATCTTATTCATAATTCTTGGCTTTATACTGATCACGTGTAATCTACGTATCTTTTCTGAGCATAATGAAAAGCAGCTATGAAAGATTAACTTATCATCTATCATAGCTGCTTAAACCTCTAAAAATATACTGCTTACAAGTTTTCTTTTAATTATTTGTTAGCTGCATTAGCTTCGTCAACATAAGCCTTCCATGTATCACGGATTGCTTCTACCTGCTCTGATACAACGCAGTTAGGTCCGATGTTCCATACGAAATCTGAACCAAGGCTAAGGTTTGGAACCATTCCGTGGTATGCAACAGTTCCCTTTTCTGTCATCATTGTGATTGTTTCATCAACTGCTCTCTCATCAAACTTACCATTTCTAGCTGTTGAAAGGTATCCGTTGTAATCATAGTACTCAGCTGATGGAGCATTTGTGTAAAGGTTCCAAGCAAATGCAAGCTTCCAAGCCTTATCAGCATCATAGCATGCTGGGATTGCAACTGGGTTGTTTGTCCATACGTTGATGTAATCATCCATCTGAGGTCCCTTAGGGAACATAACGAAACCAATTTCATCCTGCATATCTTCAAGGAAGTTACCTGGGCATCCAGCATACTCATCTTCTACAAGGAAAGCAGCCTGGCCGTTAAGGAATACTTCTTTGTAGTAATCCCATTCAGCACCTTCTGGGTCTGGCATATCATACTTGTTGAACATATCAACTGTCCACTCAAGAGCTTCAAGAGTCTCAGGAGATTCAAGGTTGTATACGAAGTTACCATCAGCATCCTTATCGATGTAAGAACCGCCGTTTGAGAATACAGCTGCTGTTGTCATAACACCTTCGTTAAGTGTAAGACCCCAAACATCTACTGTACCATCGTTATCCTTATCCTGCTGAACCTTAGACATAAGTTCATCAAATGCATCCCATGTCCATGTTCCATCTGCCTGCATATCATAGATTGATTCTGGATCAATACCAGCATCTGTCAGAAGTCTCTTGTTGAAGTATACACCTGTACGAGCTTCTGAATATCCAGCGAACATAGCATAGATGCTGTCTCCGATTGAATACTGCTCATGAAGAAGGTTTCTCTGGAACTTGTCTTCTGAGAAGTCAAGGCAATCAAGAGTTGAAAGGTCATACATAAGGCCATTAGCCATAGCTGATGTGATAGCTGGATCGTCACGAAGAACGAACAGATAGTTCTCATCGCCGCCTGATGTAGCATAGTCTACGAAATCTGTAGGTGTTGAACCCCAGTCAGACATAGCCTGTGATTTGATAGTGAAGTTGTAAGTCTCCTGGATCCAATCTCTGTACTCCTTGAGGCACTCTTCATAATCGTTCTGTGGCTCCTGCTCTTCGCCTGACCACCAGTCACGAATGATGATATCCATACCACCAAGATCGATAGGATCACCGTTCTCATCTGTGATGATTTCATATGGATCATATTCAGTTGATTCTGTAGCATCTGCTGCATCTGTTGATGCCTCAGTTGTAGCTTCTGCAGATGTAGCTGCAGCGCTATCTGTTGTAGAATCTGTGTTTGCAGGTGTTGTTGAATCCCCGCCGTTACAAGCTGTCATGCTTGCAAGCATTGCTGCCATAGTAATGGCTGCTGTTGCTTTTGTTGTGAGAGACTTTCTCATAGTCTTATCCTCCTTACCCCATAGGGAAATATATTAGTCCAGATATTATTATCTGGTAACTACCGTAACCTCATTACATCTTGATACCTGTACTACTGATACTTTCAACGAATGCTCTCTGAGCGAACAGATAAAGAACTATCAGAGGCATAACGATCATCAATGTACCAGTTGATAAGATGCAGTTTGAATAAGCAACTGAAATAGTTGTCTTAACACCATTGATACGCTGGATATAAGCACCAAGGCTATCTACAATTCTTGAAAGAGCTGTACTTACAAGCTTTGTGTTTCCAAGGAACATTCTTGAGTAGAAACCATCTGTCCACTGCCATACAAATGCGAAAAGGAAACATGATGTAAGGATTGGCTTAGCCTGTGGCAACATGATACGTATAAATGTCTTTAAAGTGCCGCAACCATCAACATAAGCTGCTTCCTCAAGATCGCCAGGGATATTTCTGAAATACTGGCGGATCATGTATATGTAGAGACCATTCTTAAGTCCCATACAACCTGCACTCATAAGATAATATGGAAGCTTTGAACCTCTAAGGTTAATCGTCTCACCTGTGATCAGCTTAAAGATTCCTAAGATATCAAAGAATCTGAAGTGAAGGTGAAGTGAGCTGGCAATTGTCTGTGGTGGGATCAGGATAACCAGGATGACCATCGCAAACCAGAACTTCTTAAGAGGAAAATCAAATCTTGCAAATCCATATCCAACAAGTGTACAAACTGCAATCTGAAGAGCTGCGATTGTCAGTGATATGATAAGTGAATTCATAACTGCCTGGCTGTAACTCATAAGTTCAGCTGCAAGTCTGTAGTTGCCTGTTGTAAAGTGCTCTGGAATTGATACAACGATTGGGTTGTACAAATCTTTTTCTGTCATGAAGCTTACAGATATCTTATTTAAGATAGGCTGCAGGATCATGAAGCACATTCCAAATAAAAGAATAAATCTAATGATACTTACTGCTTTTTCAGATACCTTTTTTTGTAAAAGATATCCACCGGAGAGCTTGTTTCTCTCCCAGAATCCAAGTTTTTCGTACCCTGCCTTAATAACATGTGAATTAGTCATAGTAATAAACCCTCTTTGAAATAAAGAATGATGTGACACCTACAAATGCAAGTACCAGGAAGAAGTATATCCAGGACATTGCAGATGCATTACCATACTGCTGCTGGTCAATCATTACTTTTTGAATCTTCTCTATTACTGCGTTGTCAGATCTCATACAGAAATCAACAACAGTGTAGATCCAGTTTACAAGGAACAAAGAACTTATCATTGGGAATGTGATCTTCCAAAGACTCTCCCATTTAGTACATCCTTCAATATCAGCTGCTTCATACATACTTGATGAAATAGTCTGCAGACCTGATAAGAAGATGATGATCTGAATACCTGATGCAAGTGCTACATCGTAGATATTGTCAATAACTTCGAATACCTTTTCGTAAGCTCTGACACCGACGCCAGCTGTACGAAGGATACTCTCAAGAGCTGCAGTAACACTGATTCCTGAGGATGACTGCTCAATTGTCTGAGCCAGTGAAGCCATCAGTTCGTTGTTGGATTCGATACCAACGATAACACCTGAAGAAAGGATAACCGGTAAAAAGAAGATTGCTCTTACCAGTGCTCTTCCTTTGAACTTCTGGTTAAGTATCAGTGCTACAAAGAAACTGAATACAATGATCGCCAGGGAATAAACCATCATTCGTGACATTTCTTCCCATAAAAGTCTGTTATATTCAGGATCAACTCTAAATGCAAATACATAGTTGGTGAATCCTGCTAAGGTCTTGGTAACATTACCAGCTGACAGATTTACATTGCAAAAACTCATGTAAAACGATTCGAAAAGCGGTTTGACCATAAAGACCAAAAATCCAATTATAAAAGGAGATATAAACAAATATCCCGATATGGCTTTTCGCTTCTGAAGCCCAGCCAATTTGTTTTTTTGCTTACTCATATCAAACGCCTTTCTCATCTGGTAACTACATAATCTCTTGCTGGTACTTTAACTCCGTTGTCTGTAACATAGTCGCTGTAACCATAGTTAACGTATACTGAAGTACCGTCAGCATATTCAGTCAGTGAAACATCTGATGTAAGGTTGTCATGACCAGTCATTTCCTGATTGAATGTATGACCTAACTCGTTGTTATATCTTGTGTAGATTTCAAGCATCTTGTCTTTCCATGAATCGAAAGATGCTCCGTAATACTCTGTATAAAGAGTCTTCTGAGTTGCAAATGAACTCTCTTTCATGAATGTAAAGCACAAACCTGCTCCATATTCTGCTGAGTAAAGAACTTCATCCTCTGCATTTCCACAGATATTGATAGGATCACCTGTGTAATCAACTCTTCCGTGAAGTGCCAGCTGGAAGAATGGTATGCACTCATCAAGGATAGTGTATTCACTTCCTCTAAGATCCATCTCTGTAACCATTGAGCAGAATGGAATAGCATAATCATTACCCATATTGATCATCACTGGTGTTCCTGCATCGTTGTAACTCTTTAACTGCTCAACCTGAAGATCAAGTACTGCCTGTCTGCTGTATGTATTCTTTCTATAGAAATCAGATGAAAGATCCATACCCAGATCCTGGAATGAAGCACCTGCTCCATATTTCTGAGCTGAGCTTACAAGATTATCAGCATATTTCTTAGCCAGTTCTGTGTGGAGAAGGTAATGTGTATCTTCGTCATCTCTTTCACCATAAGTGATATGGCTGTATGCATGAAGTTCTGCTCTCTCTTTACTGATGAACTTAGCTGCATCAGTATATGAGAAGAAACCATCAAGTATGTTACTGTCGTATGCATACTGTGTGATACCGTTAAGGTATACTGTATTGCCAAGTGATTCTGCGCTCTGGATGAAGTTATTCAGATCCTTCTTACTTCCAAGAGCACCAATGGTCTTTGTTTTAGTAAGTACTTTCTGCTGAACGCCTCCGTTACACCATCCGCTGAACTTGATGTGCATGTTCAGAACACCGGATGCGTTAAGCTCATCAATGATCTGTGCTGCCTCTTCGTAGCTTGTAAGCTTAAGAGGTCTTGAAACTGGTACACCAGCAATCTGTTTTACCTTATCGATCGCACCAACGATCTCGATTGCTACAGGAGTAGAAGCATCACTTACAAGATCAAGGTAACCTGCATATTCATTCTGGAGATATGAGCTATATACCTTTGCCATATCTACATAACTTCCAGAATCAACAAATGTGTATCTCTGCTTCAGGCTTTCATCAGGAAGCTCTGTTGCATATTCGTAAATATCACTGTTAGCGATATCACCTACATCATATTTTTCTCTCTGGCAGATGCTGTATTTAGCATTTACAAAGTTGTAACTGTGGTTCTTACCAGCTACATCAGCCTGAATAGATGCATAGCTTCTTCCATCCTCAAGGATACAGATAAATGAATCATTTCCTTCAGCTACTCCGTACACTCCGTAATAAGCTCTTGTGTTGTGTACTACAGCATCTCTACTAAGGCACATATCCCAACCATAAACGTTGGTGTAGTAACTGCTCTGTGAAGTCTTACCATTGTTGAAATTGATAAGTGCTCCGCCGCCTTCAGGTACTAACATGAAGCCTTCATCATCCGGTCCGCCTGCTCCAAAATATGGAAGAGGTGTAATTGTATAAATAGGTGTTTCAGGGTCAAAAGCAAGGTCTTCAAATGGAACCTCTACAACCAGGTCTTTTCCCTCAAGTCTGTAAATAACACTTACATTAAAGATAGGATTGTCATTTGAACTTGTTGACTGATCCAATTCCTTATCTGCAAGGTAGTTATCATATGTATATCCGGCTGCTTCAAACTTATCCTGGATAGTCTTACGTACATTGTCCTTTGTAGCAGTTCTCAGTACATAAATGACATTTGTTTCAAGGATAGGATAGTTAGCCAAAAGCTGATCTTTATCATCCTTTGGTGTGAGCTTGTTTATATCGTATTTTTTGTAATACTGCTTGATAAGATCTGCATCCTTGCTATCCATCTTAGCCAGGAAACCTTCAAACTCTTCTGCTGTACTTACAGGAGGAATAGTAAATTCTTTCTGTACGCTACCGAGTGAATAGTTGACTCTTATCTCATTTTCACCAGGAATGATCTCATATATTCCGTTCTGAGCACTGAAGGAATATGTATTGTATGTTGTTTCAAGACCCTGTGTGATCGAATAGGACATAACCAGTGGAGACTGAAGAAGACCTTTCTGATCTTCAAGTGCTATTGGATCCTCGGCTACATTCTGTGGATTTGAATACCACACCTTGCCAGTGTCCTTTACTTCAATTGAAAACTCTGTAGTTTTGCTATCCATGGTAAGCTTTAATTCACCATTGTCTATTACTACAGCGTCTTCGCCACCTTCATAAGCATATGGAGGAATGACTTCTTTTTCATCCTGTGGTGCCTTTGTATTTACTACATAGACAGTTGCTCCGACGATGATCAAAAGTATTATCAGTGAAGGAATCAGTTTCACAAGTCCTTTAATTAGTTTTTGTCTTAACTCTTTTTTCACGTTCGTCACCTCTTGCCATTCCTACATTCGGAACATGAATTCTTTTGCCAGGGAAATGAAGTATGCAACTCCCTGTGAAATCATGCTGAAGAAAATCATTAGGATAAATATCATTACAAGCATTGCAAACAGTGTAGCTACGGTGAAAAGAAGATTCTTTCCTGCTGAGTATTCATGAATCTGTCCCATTGCCGCAATAACCAGGAGTGCTGAGTAGATAAGTGATAATGTACTTACTACTACGTAAAACTGACCTTCCTGTACTGTTACAAAATTACTAAAGACCATAAGTGGGAACTGAACCAGTACATATGGAGTAAATGCATAACAGGTTGCCATGTACACTTGTCCCAACTTACCTTTACCATCAAAAAGTGTTGTCAGTCCCCAGTTTCCTACAACCCAAAGGGATAAAGGAAACAGGATACTTGCCAGATACAGGAAGATATTTAAGTCTTCCCAGTAAACATCCATGAATAAAAAGCTTGTGTATCTGAGTTTCATTATTCTTATTAAAAGAGAGAGGACTAAGATAGTATTTGCTGCCGCATATGTTCCTCTTTTTTCATGAGTAAGATCCCAGAAACCATCCAATGGATGAGATACGCAATAAAGCGCAAACTTCAGCGAGTCTATATATTTTTCTCTTGGACTTAAATTCTCTTTTGGTTTTACGATCATAGCCTCACCCTTTTCTATTTAGTGTAAAAATATCTGCAGTATCAATTTCATGTTTCAAAGCTTTGGATTTTCCAATTCCCAATGGGATAAGGAAAAGTGCAAGAATAACAATTACGATCCATTCGATATGCTCTTCAACCCACTGCTTTCTGTACTGCTTAAATGCTTTAGAATAGTTATCTCTGTCATACTTCAGTTCAAAGTAATCCATTGCTTCTTTGTAATGTTCCTGTCTCATAAGAGCTCTTCCAAGTCCTATATAAGCCAGATCATAGTTGCCATTCATATCCATAACTTTCTGCCAGCATTCAGTTGATTTATCATAGTTACCTTTATCGAATTCCTCGATAGCACTGTAAACCAGATTACCAAAATCAGTTGGAACAAAAGCTGTTATTGAACAATCAAGACTATCTAAGATATATAACTCATGTCCTATATGCTCGATAGCTGATGGT
The DNA here is from genome assembly GCA_015056495.1 of Butyrivibrio sp. Classification (GTDB taxonomy): domain Bacteria; phylum Bacillota; class Clostridia; order Lachnospirales; family Lachnospiraceae; genus Butyrivibrio. The sequence goes on along the minus strand of SVGC01000014.1, from coordinate 68,399 downwards.
CTTCTGAAATAACCATCCATGTTACCGTTACCACCAAAAGCAAATACGAGACGACCCTGATCATCATATCCGAAGACTCTTCCTCGGTTCTTATCCATACATGCGTAAATGTCATTGTCCATAACAGTTACATCACCAAAGATTGATGGTCCTTCATATCCACCACCTGAACCAAAGTACAAGTCACCGATGATCTTCCAGTCACCATTTTTTACCAGGATATCGTTTCCCATCAGGTTCAACTTTCTGACGGCATCGCCTGTTACCTTATTGGTGTCTTCATTGGTCTGGACAGCGGATGTTGCATAAATAAATCCTTCATAATCCATGTAGATGTTCTGATACTCAGTTGGTACAAAAGATTCCATCTTGGCTCTCTGCTCCTGAGAAGCAAATTTCTTCCAGATGTAATCAGTCCAGTTAAAAGTAACCGGTGTAGCACCTACGAAACCTGAGAACTCGCCATCATTTTCATATTTGATAAGACCTTTGTTGATGCCTGTAGCTATGCAGTAAACTCTTTCTGCAGTATCAACTGCAAGTTTACTTGGCTGAAATACCAGTGAAGGATCCAGAGTGTTGTCATTTGGCTTTGTAAATTCCATTACATAATCCAGATTCTTATCCAGCTTTAATACTCTGGCATTGCCCTGATCAGCAACGAACATGTTTCCATCTTCTGAAATAGCTACATCAGTCGGGTTATTGAAAGTATTTGGAGTACCGCCCTTGAAGGAATCGATTATTCTTTTTACCTGAATGTTTTCAGGAGATATTCTTTCAAGCTCAATGATGCGGTTGTTTCCACTATCACATATATAAATTGAAGTTCCATCCACAAACATGCCCTGTGGATTTTTAAGTTTTACATCTAATCCAAGATCTGCTGAAGTAAATACCTTGCAGACAGAATATAGATCCGGAGATTCCTGAACATCTCCCCAGTAATCGTAATTGTAGCTGTATCCGTACTCACCAGTGCTGCTTGCAAGTGCTGTGGCAGGCTGAAGAAGAGTTGCCAGAGCTGCAATTACCGCTATTCCGGTTTTTATAATGATTTTTTTGTTATGCATACTGCTTCAACCTTTCACATTAATCCTTAAGACCTGAACTAGCCATTGTCTCAAGAATCTGACTTTCTGAGAAAATAAAGATAACGATTGGTACTATCATTACTACAACAAGTACTGCTGCACCCTGTCCAGTTCTTGCGATACCGCCGCTCTGAATCTGCTGAAGTGCATATACAAGTGTTTTTCTTTCTTCGGAATAGATATAGGTTGATGCTCTATTGTTCCAAAGAGCCTGTACTGAGAAGATGATCAGTGTCATCCACGCAGGCTTAACATTTGGCATTACAATTCCTGAAAATACCTTCCACTCATTGGCACCATCAATCTTGGCTGCTTCAATAAGAGATGTTGGCAGACCTTCCATGAACTGTTTCATAAGGAAGAGTCCCATTGGTGAAGCAAAAGCAGGAATGATTATTGCCCAATAAGTATCTATCCATCCAAGTTTGTTCAGGATCAGGTAGTTAGGAATCTGTGTAACCATACCTGTGAACATCATGGCTACTGTTACGATCTTGAAGAATGTTGCATTTCCAGGGAAATCGTATTTAGCAAGTACGAAAGCGCCCATAGAAGCTACGATCAAGTGACCAAATGTTCCAACAAATGTAATGAATACTGTATTAAACAGGTATCTTGTAAATGTAACCCAGGATTTTCCCATTGTTACAAACAGATCTGAGAAGTTATCCAATGTAGGATGCTGCGGAAAAATTCTTGGTGGGAATTTGAACAATTCATCCAATGGTTTTAACGCACTACTTACTGCATAAATAATCGGGAATGCCATTACTATAGCTACTAAAATAAGAAATATATAAAGTGCTATATCACCAGCAATTGATCTGTTTGGTTTTCTTTTCTTTATAAGCTTACTTTTCATATCAAGTTCCAACTCTCCTTAACAGACTCTGGATTGCCTTGTTGCAAAGTATCATCATTAGGAACAATATTGTTGCAATGGCGCAGGCATAACCCATTTCAAATCTTGAAAAACCATAGTCAAACAAGTGGGTAACTATTGTACGAGCTGCATATTCTGTACTTGGGTATCCACAAAGGGCCATTGTTACATCACACACACCAAATGCTGCTGTGATTGACATAACCGCACCGAACATAAGCATTGGCTTCATGTTTGGAAGAGTGATGTACCAAAGCTCCTGCCATCTGTTCTTAACACCATCCATGTAACCAGCTTCAAACTGTGATCTGTCTACACCCTGAAGACCAGCTACGAATGAAAGGAATCCTGATCCCATACTCATCCATAAGATAACCAGCATACAGATCGGAAGCATGTACTTTGGATTGATGAGCCATAACTGAGGCTTGTCTATGATTCCCACATTCATAAGGAATGCATTTACATATCCGTATGCATCTCCTCTGAAGAATACAGAGAAGATTACATAACAGTTACCAGCAATGGATGGAGCATAGAATACGATAACTGCTACGCTTCGGATCCATCTTGGAAGCTCATTGATCAACCAGGCAAAAAGGAAGGATAATATGTATCCCAACGGTCCTGTGATCAGAGCGATCATCAAGGTGTTTTTCACACCTATCAGGAATATGTCATCCTCCAGCACCAGGCTTATGTAGTTCTGCAAACCGATAAACCTTGGAGCTTCAAGAATGTTATAGTAAGTAAAGCTGTAATAAATTGACGCCACTACTGGAAATACGTAAAACATTGTAAAAAGAATTGCATATGGCGCCAGGAATAAGTAACACATCTTGCGATTCTTTGCTTTTTTCAAAGCAACTTTTAAATTATGTTTTCGCAGTATAAAATATTTCTGCAGATATTCCTTCATCTCAAGTTCTCCTAATCTACCGGCATACCAAACTCTTTACGTTTCTTCTTGATCTCTTCATCAATAAGAATTGAGTAATCGATAATTGTTTCTCGTGAATCAACATGTTCGTTGATTACTTTTCTTATAGCATTGGATATGTGTCGGCCTGTAAAGTAACCACCTGGCACTTCTCTAATTCCTACTGTAGAATCCCACTGCTCATTGAGCACTGCGATATCTTCTGTACTCCAGGAAAGATTAGCAAAAGCATCTCGGTTGGCTGTTGCATATCTTGCAGATGATCCGAGCAGAGCTTCAATCTCACGACCAAATCTTACCTGAGTATCAGCCTGTGCCCACCACTTCATGAATTCCCATGAAGCCTGTTTTAGATCTTCATCATCTGTAGCGATCATCATTGTTGCGCTACCTGTTATGAAGTCGGATCTGTCAATGTATGTCTTACCATTTTCGTCCTTAACCTCGGTACCAGGGATAAGAGTGAAATCCCAAAGACCTCTGATTTCAGGAGCAGATACCATCAATGTGTTATATGTTGAATATGGTGCAATACCGATTGGCATTTCTCCTGAACGGAATCTACTTACAAAATCGTAGATTGTAGGAATACCATAATCATTGAAGTATCTTACATAATCATCAAAAGCTTTTACACCTGCTTCAGTGTTAACTGTTGTCTTTGTACCTGCTTCGTTGTACATGTCACCACCGTACTGATACAGAAGTGAGAAATACATTGAAAGGTCAGGTGTATTTGACATAACTGATGTTGTAGCTGCTGCAGCACCACTACTACCTGCTGCTGTAGGAATCGCAATTGAGAGGTTGTTTCCCTGAATTGTTGGGAGCATCTCAATAAGTTCTTTCCATGTATTTGGAACTTCAAGTCCCATTTCTTCAAGTACGTCTTTTCTATAGAACATTACGTTGAAGGTCTGCGTTTCAGGAATACCATAAATATGGTCATCCAACCTGTACTGCTCATATGAGCTTTCTGAATAATGGGATAAAACTTCTTCCCATCCTTCAAACTGAGTAATATCTTCAGCTGCACCTCTGAGTGCGTAGTTTACAGGCTGATCAGCACCAACTGATAAAACTACGTTTGGTCCTCTTCCTGCCAGAACTGCATTAAGAAGTGCGCCCGGATCTACGATCTCAACGTTGACCTTTACTCCTGTATTTGTAGTAAAGTCATCATCTACCATAGTTTTGAGGATTGTACCCTGATCTCTACCAGTAAGTACCCATACCTTAACAACTTCATCTGTATCTTCATCGTAAAGATCACCAACTGAGTTGTAATCAACAAAGAATGATGCAACAAATGATTTGATCTCGTGCCAAGCTTTTGTAAAGAAGTTAGCTTTATCTTTCTTTGGTGTTACATCTGTTCCTGAGATAACCAGATAATCTACATCAAGCTTTGTTTCACTCATGTTGAGCTGAGCTGTACCAAGTGCTGTAATGTTATCTTTGAATGTTGTAAACTCTGTTGTTATCTTCTGTGGCTTTTCTCCGAATCTTTCAAGCTGCTGAGCTATTGTCTGGGCTGTAGCAATGTTATCTGCCATCTGACCACTGTATGCGACCATGTCATCAACAACTTTATAGAGACGCTTGGATTCAAGATCCATAGCTTCCATGATTTCCGGATAAGTTGTATCAATGTGATAATCTCTGTATAGATCAGGACTTGCTCCTGTATATACAAGAAGTCTTCTATATATCTGGTTCAATCTGAAAGTTGAATCCTGCATTTCTTCCAGGATTTCACCCATGCCACCAAGAGTAGCTTCAAGTCTTATAGTGTGCTCACCTTTTGTGAGGTATATATCATAAGGAAGATCCAGGCAGTTCCAATCATTTGAATAGTCAAATGAGATCTCTTCGAGTTCCTTGAAAGGAATCTCCCCATCGATCAGTACGCTTCTACTTGAAACTGAACCTCTGGCATAATTCTGTCTGGCTTTTACCATAACGTTGTAATAGCCGTCTTCAGGAACTTCAAATCTCCATTCGATCCACTGACCTGATGTTCTCCAGCTCTCACCACCAACGTAGTTAAGTACTGTAGTAGTTACACTGTTAGGAGTTGTTGTAGGTGAAGATCTGTCATATTTTGCATACAAGGAGGACTCTGATCTTAGAGTTGAATCTTCACCCTGAACAACCTGCTGATAACTTCTTCCTGTCTCAGAAGCTTCATCATGCTTGTTCTGTGCAAGGTATTCTTCATATGTAGGTCTTTCCTGAACACCTGCTACAGTAACATTTGAAAAGATCATTGGTTCGTTATCTGCTATAAATGTGAGTTCATTTTCTCCCTTATTAAAATAGAAGAGATATGGCTCAGTAACGAATCCCATGTCATCTTTGAAATAACCGCTCTGCCAATCAAAATACTCAACCTGCTTAGGACGGATCTCGTTGCCCTGATTATCAGTTCTAACTTCTCCTCCATCCATCCACATTCTTGAGAAAGAAATGTTTCTTGCATCATCAAAAGGAAGTTCACCGTTGATCATTACTGTACGTTCTGCAGCAACTCCTCTTGATTCAGGGATGAGATAATCGATGTGGATCTGATAAAGACCAGCCTTAGGAACATTTACTTTCCATGTAACTTCGGATCCAGTCGCTGTATACAAACCACCGTCTTCTTTATGAACATCTCCGGTTGATTCATATTCGTTTAGATCAACATCAATATTTTCTGAAGGCATGTCATCATTCTGATGAGATATAAGATATCCGGTATAAGATCCGGTTCTCTCCATTCCTTCAACCTCAGCAGTAAGATCTGTATCTGCATACTTTTCATGGAAATCTGTTTTTTCCTTATTAGATAAAAGCACACACAGTCCAATTATTACTGCAAGGATTCCACAAACTATTAATACTTTTCGTAATGTTTTGTTCATGTTTACAAGGTCCTTTATTTATTCTTCCGCAAATACCCAAAATGCCGGTTTAGGTTCATAGTTACCATCAAATAGCAGTGGGCATTGTTTCTGCTGTGTTTTACTACCGCCGCCTACGTTGGATCTGAATTGAAGCCATGAAAGCGTATCAATTGTTCCCCAGAACGTAATTCCTGTGATGTTGATACCAGCGTTTTTGGAACTGCAGAGTGTGTAATACATGAGGTTATATATTTTTCTCTGCTTTTCATATTCCTCTTCTTTGGCCTCATCGCTTCCGTCGTAACCTTCGGTAGCTCTGAGATCCCATTCCGTTATCTGAACGTTGCCGATCACTTCGCCGTAGGCTTTGATAGATACTTCGAAATCATTTATTGATGGGCCATCCATACTGTAATGTCCCTGCATTCCCATGGCATCTATCCTTGTGCCTTCTGCTTCTTTAACGGTCTTGATGAGTTCTATGATTCCCGCTCTTTTTCTTGCATCACATTCGTTATAGTCGTTGTAGTATAGTTCCAGATCTTCCGGAGCGTACTTGTTAGCATATCTGAATGCATTTACTATGAAATCCTCGTTCTGATATACATGCCACCAACTGGAGTTGTTTCCATGTCTATCTTCTGATAAAGCTTCGTTAGGATTTTCTGCATCAGTCCTGTAAGTTCCTGTAGCATCTGAAACAGCCTCATTTACTACATCCCATCCATAAAAAAGATCTTTGTAAGGACTTCCTTCACCAGTAAAATGTGTAAGCACTTCTCTGATGTACCATTCAAGTCTCTTGTCCATCACCTCAGCTGTTACATAAGGCTTGGTCTTGTCATAATCTTCATGGAAGAACCATTCAGGAGTCTGGGAATGCCATAAAAGGACATGTCCCCTGACTGCTATCTTTCTGTCCGGATTATCTTCATTCCATTTAAGGATCTTGTTTAAGATCTTCTCTGGATTGTTGTAGTTCAATATCGGAACTGTGATAGTCTCGCCATTTAACTCTGCTTCTTTTGTTCCAGGACACACGCTTACGCTATATCCAAAGAGTGAATCAGGTTTTAACTCATTTCCAAGTGTTACTGCATTGAAATGCGTTGTTACGAGATTCCATAGCTTAGGGTCCCAGGGTTCGTTACCGGTTATTGCGCATCCAATCCTGCATCCCAGTTTCTTATCTACCGCATCTCTTAGAGACGGTATATCACCGGAGCTGTCATTTTCTTTTACATCCGCACTATCCTGTGTACTACTCTCTGTTGCCGTATCTGTGCTCTTTGGCGTATCTCCTTCCGAATCGGAAACTGATGAATTAACGCTCGCATTACTAACAGCTTCGTTGCTGGCACTAGAACAACCTGCCATAGCAAAGACCGTTGCCGTTGTGAGAACTAATGCAATAGCTCTGCTCCACCCCTTCATCAAGTTTTTCCTCCCCGAAATCTAATAACCACATTTTGCTATACGCAATAATAGTTGATACTGAATAGGATAAAATCTTGAGGACTTGTTCGCTTATCAATTGTTGCTTAGTGGTGTTCAAATATTGCGGCAAGAAGAAAAAAATCTGACCAAAAATTTTGTGCAATATTCACAACTATGCAAATTTTACTTGAACGTATATGATAAAAAGCGAGCATTTTTTGATAATAGATAGCAATATATGAGAAGTCTTACTGATCAAATAATGATATTATGCAAACTAACTATACGAAAGTGAGTAATCCCGATGATACGGAGAGAGGTTAAGAATAAGCTCGATTATTATCAGCAAAATAGTGATTATAAAACTCGCGACATAATAAATGATAAGGAACAGCACATATTCCCTGTAGACAGCTCTTTGAGGATATGGTACAACGAGCTCAATGTTGATTATCCTTCACATTGGCATAATGCTCTTGAGATCATTGTTCCAATAGAGAATTACTATGATGTCGAAGTAGACTCACATCCATATCGTGTAAAACCGGGGGAGATCATCATAATACCTCCCCGTAAACCACACTCTCTGCATGCCCCAAGAACCGGCTGCAGATATGTGTGTCTTTTTGATATAGACTTTTTTTCATCCCTTAGAGGATATTCCAGTCTGATAAATATGCTGCAGAACTGCATACACATCACTCCTGAGAGTCATGCGCCTATATACAATGAGGTGTATGATCTGTTCTCTAGTATATGGGATGAATATTTTCAGAAAACAGAATTTTATGAGTTTTCAATATATTCACATCTGTTCCAGATCATGACAACGCTTTCAAGATACCATCTGACCAAGATCAATCTCTTTACAGATAGTACTCCTATCAAGCGTCATGAGTATTTTGAGAAATTAAACAACGCAATCGATTATATAGATCAGAATTATGCATATGACATAACTCTTGAAGAAGTTGCAGCGTATAGTGGTTTTTCCATGTTTCATTTTTCCAGACTTTTTAAGGAATACATGAACTGTACGTTCTATGACTATCTGGTCGGCCAGAGGATCAAAGCAACGGAAGTGCTGCTTGCCAAAAACGGCTTATCCATAACGGATATAGCCCTGCAATCAGGTTTCTCCAGCATTTCCACATTCAACCGTACTTTCAAACAAAAGAAAGGATGTACTCCAAGCGAATACCGCGCTCTTTTTTCAGGCGCTCCAAATAAGCACAAAAGAACTCCGGTCAGGGAGAAAAAAACTCAATAACGTTTTTAAATATGATCTCACGAAATCTGCATCTAATGTGGATTCCGTGAGATTATTTAAAAAATACAACTAGATAATGTGGAGGGAAAATGCTTAGAGAAACACACGTTAAAAACGGCCATGTTCGGGGACTGGCCGGCAATGATCCAAGAATAACAGTTTTTAAGGGGATACCTTTTGCTGCTCCTCCTGTAGGTGACAACAGATGGAGAGCTCCTCAGCCTTGTCAGAACTGGGATGGCACATTAAATGCCTTTGAATTTGGCCCTATTTCTGTACAGGATACTCCTGGACTTGGTACAGATCTGTACTGCAGAGAATGGCATGTTGATCCTGAAATACCTATGGATGAAGACTGCCTGTATCTTAACATATGGACACCAGCCAAGGCTGCTGATGAGAAGCTGCCTGTACTTGTATGGTACTATGGCGGAGGTTTTCAGTGGGGCTACACTGCTGAAATGGAATTCAATGGCGAAGCTCTTGCCAAAAAAGGAATCATCGTAGTCAGCGTTGCTTACAGACTTGGCGCGTTCGGATATCTTGCCCATAAAGAAATAACTGCAGAAAATCCAGATGCTCCTTGCAACTTTGGTTTACTTGACCAAAAGGCAGGTCTTCACTGGGTACATAATAATATTGCAGCTTTTGGCGGAGACCCTGAAAATATCACTATTGCAGGTCAGTCAGCAGGTGGTTCCAGTGTTATGCACCAGCTCACTTGTCCTGACAATTTTGACATCATCAAGGGTGCTGCTATATTTAGCGGGATCATCAGATTACCTGATGCAAAAGATGATATCTTTAATCCACTTGATCTTCCTAAGGCTGAAAAGCTTGGTGAACAATTCTTTGAAAGCCTTGGTGTAAAGAGTCTTGAGGAAGCAAGAAAGATTCCTTTCAGAGAACTTTTTGCCGGTTACAACAGATTTATAGCTGACCATCCAAGAATGTTCCCAATTACAGATGGCAAGTTCTGCACAGGAGATCCTGTAAACCGCTTTATTAACAGAAGCTGTGCGCAGGTTCCGGTGATTGCCGGAAATACTACTGATGAGTTCCGTGCTGCAGGTGTCAACATGGTCGAAAATTCTGTTAAGACAGTTCTCAAGATGGCCAATGAAAAAAAACCTGCTCAGAAATTCTATTATTACAGATTTGATCCTGATATTCCTGGAGATGGACATCCTGGCGACAGCTATCCGGGCACATTCCATTCCTGCGATCTCTGGTTCTTTTTTGATACACTTGAAAAATGCCATAGGCCTTATGTTGGAAGACATTTCGACCTTGCCCGCCAGATGAGCGATTATTTTGTCAACTTCATCAAGACACATGATCCTAACGGCGCAGGCTCAGACAAGCTTCCTATGCCTGCATGGCAACCATATACAGAAAAGTCTCCTGCTGAAATGGAATTCCTTGGAAGCGGTGCTAAGCCACGCTTTGAAGGTGGTATCAGACAGGGCAGCAAAAAGCAGGCTGTTAACCCTTATCTTCCATCCTGGGAATATGTTCCTGACGGAGAACCATATGTATTTGGCAACAGAGTATATGTTTACGGTTCACACGATATCTATGGCGGCGAGACCTTCTGTCTTGGTGACTACGTATGCTGGTCTGCTCCAATAGACGATCTCGGTAACTGGAAGTATGAAGGCGTAATATATCCAAAGACTGCTGACCCTCTCAATAAAGACGGCCACATGTGCCTCTATGCTCCTGATGTGACAGTTGGTCCTGACGGACGCTATTACCTCTACTATGTTCTTGATAAAGTATGTGTAGTATCTGTTGCTGTCAGCGACACACCTGCTGGGCCTTTCCAGTTCTACGGTTATGTACACTATGAAGATGGCACCAGGCTTGGTGAAAAAGCTGGCGATGAACCACAGTTTGATCCGGGCGTACTTACAGAAGGTGATGTAACATATCTGTTTACTGGCTTCTGCGGACAGCATGACAAGTCCAGACATGGCGCTATGCTGACTGTACTTGATAAGGATATGTTAACTGTTAGAAAAGCTCCTAAGATCATTGCACCAGGCAGCTGCTATAGCCAGGGCACAGCTTTTGAACATCATGCATTCTTTGAAGCTCCTTCCATCAGAAAGCATGATGATACATACTATTTTGTTTACTCATCAGAGGTAATGCATGAACTCTGCTACGCAACATCCAAAGATCCTGAAGGTCCTTACGAATATGGCGGAGTGATCGTAAGTAACTGTGACCTCCACATAGACAGCTACAAACCTGCAGATCAGGCAACAGCCTATGGCGCCAACAACCACGGTAGTATCGTAGAGATCGGCAGTGACTGGTACATCTTCTATCACCGTCACACCAGCGGTACCTGGTACAGCAGACAGGGTTGTGCTGAAAAGATACATTTCGATGGATCCGGTAAGATCCCACAGGTTGAGATCACATCCTGCGGACTTAACAATGGTCCTCTTTCAGATATTGGTGAATATCCTGCATACATTGCCTGCAACATATTCACACCAGAGCACAAGATCTATGTTGAGCCTAATGCTCCTAGAGTAGTCCAGGAAGGCGGCGACGGCGACCAAAACCCTGGTTACATCAAGTCCATCGTTGATGGCACAACTATTGGCTTTAAATATTTCGAACTCAAAAACGTTACAGGTCTCAGGATCAAGACAAGAGCTTACTTCAATGGTGACTTTGAGATACGCACCAGCCTTGATGGCGAAGTCCTTGGCAAGATCCACGGCGACAATGCCAACGTATGGCAGACTGGCGAATGCACTCTTCCATCCCTCACAGGTACCTACCCACTCTACCTGACCTACAAGGGCACCGGCAGCTGCAGCCTTGCATCTATTGAGTTCCTGCACTAAATTTTTTTGACTCACCCAGTGACACAAAAAAATCCCCTGCGATCACACTTTTCGCAGGGGATATACTCATATATAATTATTCAGATCAATCAAGCTTCAATATCATCTCAAGTACGCGGCGGGCGCAAGCCTCCAGATCAGCTCTTGTCAGAGCACCCATTTCCATGGCCTTCTTTACACGTTCAGGATAGCCGTTGGCCATCTTAACATCGTTGCCGGCAAGGATTTCTTTGTACTGCTCAGCTCTGTTCCACCAGTCAGAAGTTACCATGCCCTTAAAGCCCCATTCCTTGCGAAGGATGTTAGTCAAGAGGTCTTTTGATTCAGATGCTCTCTGGCCGTTAACTGCATTGTAGGCTGACATGATAGTCCAAGGATCAGCTTCTTTTACAATGATCTCAAAAGCTTTCAGATAGATTTCTCTGAGTGCTCTCTCTGATACTCTGGAATCACTGTGTTTTCTGTTAGTTTCCTTGTTGTTGGCTGCAAAATGCTTTACACTGGCTGCCACATTATTGGACTGGATACCCTTTACAAGCTGTGCTGCAAGCTTACCGGCAAGGTATGGATCCTCTGAATAATATTCAAAGTTTCTTCCGCAAAGTGGACTTCTGTGGATATTAACTGCAGGTGTAAGCCAGATCTGAAGGTTGTTTTCCTTAAGTTCTTCTCCGCCTGCCTCACCTACTTTATACAACAGATCCTTATTCCATGTAGAAGCAAGAAGTGTTGCGCAAGGCCATGCTGTAGTTGCTATACCGCACTCAGGATTGATACGCACTCCTGCAGGGCCATCTGCTGTCATAACATTAGGAATACCGTATTCAGGCTTATTTCCCATTCCCCATGTATTAGCAACGCCTCTGTTAGGCTGACCGCCAAGGATATCAATCAGATCCTCATCATCCATCTGACTGATAAATTCATCAAGTGATATCTTTCCTTCATAGACATCCATCAGAGGCTTAGTGTCCTTTGTTTTATAAGGGTTCATAAGCATATATGAATCACGTCCCTTATCTACAGGAACAACAGCTTCTTCGGTACCAGGAACCATTTTTTCAAATATACATTCATTGATATCTCTGGCTGGTCCTATAGGTAATTCTTCATAACTACCATCAGCCAGAAGTCTCTTTTTAAGTGATACAGGAGCCAGCTGTCTTGAAAGCTTCTCGTATACTTCATCTTCCGCAGCTACATACTTGTACTCTGCTTCAACAGTGTCTTCTACACTTCCGCCCAGATAGAATCCATACTCACCTTTTTCGATGACATAGGCTGACTCTTCAACTTTTCCAAGATCATCATAAGATGCCAGCTGATACTTGGATACAAACAGCTCCATTACCTGAGACTGGCCAGCTTCAAGAAGTCTTGTTTTCTCAAATGCCACAAGTACTTTTGCAGCCTTGCCAAGCTTGCCCTGAGGTGCTGACAGATACAATGCTGCAACTTCTTTTCCTGCTGTCTTACCTGTATTTGTGACCTTGATCTGGAAAGTAACACCTTCTTCAGATTCTTTTGTCTTAATGATCTCTTTTTCAAAAGAGGTATAGGAAAGTCCATATCCAAATGGATATACAACCTTCTCAGCTGCTCCGCTTATGGTCTCGAAATATCTGTATCCAACAAAGATGTCTTCTGTATAATCAACGTAATGAGGAGATTCGTGGAATCCTTTGGTAGATGGATAATCCTCAATCTCACCTGCAAAAGAATCCGGCAATTTACCTGATGGATTCACTTGTCCCATCAGTATCTGTGCAGTTGCAAGTCCGCCCTCCATACCGCCCTGCCATGCAAGGAGTGCTGCGCCGATGCTGTCACTGTTCTTGATCCATTTAGTATCAACCACTCCGCCTACATTCAGCACAACGATGGTCTTGGCAAACATAGAACTTACTGTTTCGATCATCTTTTCTTCATTGTCTGTCAGATAGAAATCTCCCTTTGGAAAAATCTTACCTGCAGTCTTAGGCATGCTTGTCTCACTTGCCCATGGGTTGTACTCCCCTTCATATTCAACATCGGAACGATCCCAGCCTTCTCCTGAGAATCTGCTGATGCTGATGATAGCTGTATCTGTATAATTATGCGCTGCCTTGGCCAGTTCTTCAGGAAGCTCAGGCTCTACAGTCATGCCCGGTGCAGAACCTGCATGGTACTGATCATCAATATCTTTTTTATAATAATCACACAAATGCTCAAATATCTCTACGCCAAGGCTCTTGAAGCCATCATAGATATTGTGGACATACTTGGTGTACACATCACCACTTCCGCCACCGCCTTTTACATAGTCAAAGGTGCCTTTTCCAAACAGCGCAATTTTTGCATTTTTAGCAAGAGGCAATATATCATTTTCATTTTTTAACAGCACCATGCCTTCAGCTGCTGCCTGTCTTGACAGTTCAATATGCTCAAGACTTGCTGTAACTTTCTTATCCCCATTCAAAGGAAGATTTGGCTGATAATTTGCTCTGGTCCATTTTTTCATTTTTTAATACCCTTTCAATTCCCCTAAAAAAAATTACATTTATCCGCACAAACAGGATCCACTATGTCATCATACCATTATATGTTAAAATGTATACGCTACATTTTTTTATTTTTAGTGTGTATTTTTTAGGAATTTGGGGTCCTATGTATAGCAAAAAAATTGCTCTTTTTATTTCACATATTTATGGGGAGTATCAAAGAAATCTCACTCAGGGAATAATCGATAAGGCATTAGAATACGGTTATCAGATCCAGGTCATCACCACCAATGATGGTGAAGCTCTTGGCACGCTCTCTGAGACCGAGGAATGCATTCTGCGTCTCCCAGTTTATTCCAACTTAAGCGGTGTAATATTTGCTTCAGGCACTTATGCTTCCAGAGCCCTTAGAGATAAGGTCTGCGAGGCTTTAAAAGATTGCTCTGTTCCTGTTATCGAAGTCAATGACACAGATCCATTTTTTCCAAATGTGACAATGGATAACAATTCAATGCTGTCAATGATAGTAAGCCATTTTATAACCATGCACGGCGCTAAACGCATATGCTATCTGGGATGCAAGAATGAACCTGATATCTCAGAAAAAAGACTGGGCATAGTAAGAGATTCTATGTCAAAAAATGGTTTGTCTTTTACCGATGAGGATGTCTATATCTGCGATGAAACGCCTGATGACTACAATACGGCTCTTGATCATTTGTCAAAAAATGGAACGTGCCTGCCCGACGCGATCATATGCTATAACGACAGACTTGCTTATGAACTGATAATCGCAGCTGAAAACAAAGGCTACAAGATTCCTGAAGACTTTGGAATCTCTGGCTGTGACAACTCTGCCGCAGGTCAGAACATGATACCTGCTCTTACCACAATCTCCTACCCCGTTTATGATCTGGGACAGATTGCCGTAGACAACCTGCACAGTCTTATCCGAGGAAAAGAGAGGTCTGTCACTTCCGTTTTTGCCAAAGTAATCTATGGCGGCTCCTGCGGATGCAGTTTTCCTGCAGATAAAAAAGTTCATATGTACACCCATGCACTTCTGGCACAGATCGCCGATCTGGAAAAATCCATCATCATGTCATCCAAAATCGCTTCTGCCTTTGGCGCAGCCAACGACCTTGAAGACATGCTGGACCTCATTGCATCCTATGCCGGCGAGATTGAGAATTGCACCGGATTTTATCTGGCTCTTAGCAGTAATTGGAACAACCTGTCAGACAAGATACTGACTCTCACCGCATCTGCTGATGCATTAAATGATGATCAAAAAGAAGCTGATGACTCCCTGACACTCTATCTGGCGCTCCAAAACGGTAAGCGTCTTCCTTCATGTACCTTCAAAAGAAATACACTTTTGCCAGATTTCTTGATGTCAGATAATGAAAACGCCAGAGTTGTTTCTCCTATCTACAATCACAACAACGCCATAGGCTACATAGTCATGACCTTCGAAAACAACAGAGTCAGATATCCTTTCAAGCTTATCCAATATCTGGTAAATCTGTCCCAGCTATTGAACACTCTCAGGAACAAAAAGCGCTCTGACGCCATGGCTCTTCATCTTGAAGAAATATATATGAAAGATGATCTCACCGGTCTCTACAGTAAAGCCGGCTTTGATTATTATGAAAACAAATACCTGGATAAGCTCAAAGCAGCTGGCTCCAGCTCTACAGATGATCCAGCTTCCGATTTATCTATTTATGATATGACTGTTGATGTGGATAATCTAAAAGAAATAAATGAAAAATACGGACGTGAATCCGGAGACCTTGCCATATCCGTCCTTGGCCAGGCCATCAAGAAGTCTCTTCCTGAAAAAAATGTTGATGACCCATCCGATGAACAAGCCATTGCCGGAAGGATCAATGGCGGCACTTTTGAAATAATAATACATGGCACTGAGGCGCAAATCGCTACCACCAAAAAGAAAATACTATCCTACCTCGACAACTACAACCGCCTCAATCCCAAGCCCTACACCATATCTGCAACTATCACTACATTACGGTGAGTCACCGGGGACGTATCATTTTGACTCATTGCGCACAATGAGTCACTGGGGACGTATCAGATTGACTAATTGCACACAATGAGTCAATCTGATACGTCCCCAGTGACTCAGTTCATGTTTTTTCTGTACTCACCTGGAGATACGCCGCACATGGCTTTGAAGGTCTTCATGAAATGCTTCTCATTATCGTAGCCCACCATCTGACTGATCTCGATGATCTTTAAATCTGAGCTGGCCAGAAGTTCCTTAGCCTTTTCAATCCTTATATCTTTTAGATAGTTCACAAAATTCTTCCCCGTATACTGCTTAAAAGAATATGAGAACAAAGAATAATTCATTGAAACATAATTGGATACAACTGCCATATTCAAGTCGCTATTGTAATTAGCAATAATGTACTGCCTTGCCTGATCTATCTTTTGCCTGATATTACTATCATCCGGTCTGTTACCAAGGCGCTGGTTCAGATTAAGAAGCCAGTCCATAAACAGATTCTGGTACTCATCAAGACTCTCGTAATTGTGGATATTCCTCATGGTGTCCATCATCTTGATATCTTCATCAGAGACGCTCTCCCTATAAACATCAATAATCTGTGACAGACTCTCGCCCATCTCCGTGGAGAACTCCACGATTTCAATCTGGCCATTTTCCAGCACTTTAAAAAGCTGCTTCCATCTGTAGATGACGTCTTCAGTCTTATCTGTACCTATCAGCTGAACGCGCTTAGTCCGTTCAGAAGTACCAAGGAGCTCTTTAGCTTTTTCGATCAAATTAGAATTGGCTCTCTCGATCTTGTCTACGCCGCAGACACAAGTCTTACCCTTTATAAAAGCAAGCTTTCGCATAGCCGATGCCTCATAAAATGCTGCTGACAATTCAGCAAGTCCCTCATGTACGCAGCTAAGGCCAGCGCACTTCTCTTCCATCTCGTTATTCAAGAACACTTTGACAACATTCTCTTTGATGATGACGACTTCACCCTCATCCTCATCTTCAAAATATATTTCTCCATACTGATCAGCAGTACCCTGCTTATCTGGTAAAAAAGATGACTCATCCTTTTTGAAAATGCATATCTGATAAGGCACATCAAAAAAGTATGTAGAATACTTATTGATGATCAACTGCTTTTTCTCTTCATCAAGAGACTCATCGATGAGCTCCCTGATCTGATGCAGGCCAAGCTCCTTGTCCTTACTCTGCTCTTTGTTTTTTACCTCCAACTCAGCATTGAGTTTCTTCAGTACTTCAGCAATCTTCTCTCTTTCGACAGGCTTTAAAAGATACTCCTTAACACCATTTCGGAGCATCTCAACAGCATATGTAAAATCATCATATCCGCTTATCGCCACGATGAGAGGCTTGTCATTCATCTCATTCACACGTCTGACAAGCTCTATCCCGTCCATCTTTTGCATCCTGATATCTGTAAACATCACATCTACGTGAGTCTTAGATAGTAGATTAATGGCATCCTCGCCATTGGAGCATTCAAGTATATTGTCCACAGGGACACCGCTTCTCTGAACCATTGCCTTTATGCCCTGACGGATCATTTTTTCATCTTCAACTATCAATAAAGTCTGCATATCTACCTCAGATTCCATTTCTTCAATCAAACGCTATGCCTGATCAGCCACGCATTTTGTCACTATCTTTTTATGAAATACTCTTTCTCTCAAGTACACGCCTTGGAAGTACGATGGAGACCTTGGTATATTTCATTGGTTCTGAATATACTTCCAATCCATATTCGCTTCCAAACGCAAGCTTGATACGGTCTTCTACATTCTTAAGCCCGATCCCGTTACCTTTTCCACCAGTTTCTTCAATCTCGCCGTGGATACGTTTTAACAACTTCTGCAACTCGTCCTTGTCCATTCCTTTTCCGGAATCTGTGATCTCTATTCTAAAATCACCAGCATCTTCCCAGGCCTTGATATATATGGTCGTATCAGCAGCCACCGGTTCAATCCCATGCACTACTGCATTTTCAACGATAGGCTGAAGAGACATCTTCAGTATCTCTTGATCCATCAGCTCCTGGGGAACATTGATAGACAATATTACTTCAAAATCGTACCTAAGATTTATCAAAAGCACGTAATTCCTTATATACTCCAGCTCCTCTGACAGATGAACATTTCCAAAAGTCCATTTGATGCTATATCTCATCAGCTTTCCAAGAGATGTTATGGCATCCGAGATTTCATATTTTTCATCAATCTCAGCCATCATCTTGATAGACTCAAGGACGTTGTATATAAAGTGCGCATTGATCTGATTCTGCAATGATCTAAGCTCAGAATTCTTGGAAAGAACCTCTTTCTGGAAATATCTGACTATCCTGTAAATAAGGCCCGCTGTAACAAACAGCACAATAGTCATGATAAAAACAAAAATGTTGCGCCTGTGATAAACTGCATGGATTTCAGCTGTAATGTCCTGAACGCTGTACATGATGCCGCCCAGATTTTTGATTGGATATCTTGCAATTGTATAATTTTTTCCAGAAATTTTTTTATAGACAATCTGCCTGTCCAGATCTCCTATATCCTCAGTAAATGCAGCGCGTACCAGCTCTTCCTCCTGCTGATCCATACTTCCAAAGAGGACATTTCCTTCGTTATCAGTAAAAAAACTCCACTCAGACCGGGCATCTTCATATACTCCCGGAAAAAATGATTTCATAGACATTGCAGCTTCTACATAACCGATAACGCCCTTGTCATAATCAGTAATAGCCGAACATAGGCATGCCAGCTCTGTTCCCTGATCTGTCGTAAGGGATGAAAAAAGTGTGTCATAATAGCCAAAATGCCATCCTTCCTTAACGTCACCATACCAGGACAATTTCTGCATTCTTAAATTGTTGTAGAGTATTGGCATCATCTCCTGAACATTGTCATTTACTCCATAGACTCTTACCGCATACAGTGCCGGGTTGTTATTGACCAATCTCTCAAGATCAGCAATCTCAGTATTATAAAACTCCAATATTTCCTTTGTATCCAGATCATTGCCATCATAGGCATCCACAAGTATGTCACTGAGTCCTTCATCAGACAAAAAGAATCTTGTAGACATGTTTATAGATTCGATATTGGTGGCAATCTGAGCATAATCTCTTGTTACCTTGGCTTCCATGTAATTGTGACTTTCCTTGATGGCATCGGTTTCAAGATTCCTGAACAGTACACCCGCCATCACGCCGATCGGTATAAATGTAAATGCAAGGATCACCAATGTAAATCGACTATTCAATTTAAAACTGCTAAAAAAACTTCCTTCTTTCATAGATTCATTTCACATCCTGCTATTTCATCTTTCTACACTGCGCCTTGCTTCTGCTTACTTTCATTACTTTCTACTCTATGCCGAGCTTCTGCTTATTTTCCTTTCTTTCTACTCTATGCCAAGCTTCTGCTTGTTTTCCTTCATCTGTCTGGTTTCTTCTTCCATCAGCTTGTCATACCCAAGTTTTTCGCGCTCTGCAACGTACTCCGCCAGGATCTCATCAAATTCTTCATCGCTTTCTGCCAGCAACAATCTTGGCAATGTCTTGCCCCACAGATTGCCACAACCTGTAAATATCCTTCCAATCTCAGTATCTTCCCTGATGATTACATCATACTGTCCAAGATATGTTGAATATGGATATGTCCACTCTGCAAGCTGCTTAAGAGGTTCTTCAAGTTCCATCTGCCACTTGAGCTGCATAGCATTATTCTGGAGCATCCAATATGTGTCATCCGCTCCGTAGATTGCATCATAGGTCTCTCTGTCCGTTGACAATATCTCTTTTACCTCATCCTTCATAACAGGGACGCCGCCCACCATATCGTAGGTCTCTCCCTCAACGCCCAGATATATAAGCTTTTGTCCCTCTTCACTGAGCATATAATCAATGAACTGTATTGCCCTCTCCGGATCCTTGCAATTTTTGGACACAAAAGTTAGTGTCCATCCTACGATTCCGTTTACAGGAAGCACCGGATCATCTCCACTGCTATTCTTTGGTCCATCTACAGCAATGTAGATCTTATCAGGATCATTCGCATAGAGAATTTTTTCCTGATCCGCCAGATCAGTCCTTTGATACAACATGCAGAAATATCTGCCTTCACTTATCTTTTCACTAGTCTGTGTTCTTCTATCCACAAATATGTCATCGGCAAGATAGCCCTCGCTGCCAAGTTTTCTGAAGAGTTTAAGCCACTTGATATACTCCGGATCCGTTTTCCTATCGTATTTCACACCATCTTTTTCATAAGGCACTGCAAGGAAATTCTGAAGATACTGATCAAAGGATACGCATCCATCATGTTCAAATTCATGGGCTCCGATCGGTATAAGCGGCTTACCATCCACCTCCGGAAACATCTCTGTTGCTCTTACCACCGCATCATAGAAGCCTTCCGGCGTACTCATATCAGGTTCTCCCAGTGCTTCGTAGATATCTTTTCTCACAAGGAATGTCTGATTAGAGGCGATATCATCATGTTCTGCCAGGTCCTCCGGTGTGTATGTTGAATTCGGATAGCCATATATATTGCCATCACTCATGGTATACCACTCTCTGACCTGCGGGTCAGTCACATCATAAAAAGATGTATCATACATATCTGCCAGCTCATTTAGCGGATATACCATATAATTGTCAACCATGGTCTGTATCTGTGGTTCCCACCAGCCGATCGTTACTATATCAGGCAACGAATCAGCATCGATCAGCGATTCCAGCTTATTCTGCTCATTTCCCATTGGTGTAATGAAATTCACGCTAACTCCGGTTTCCTCAGTGATTTTTTTGGAAACCATATTTTCACCCCAGTCAGCTACAAACCAAGAGTAATTGACATACCAATCCAACGTGATGCTCTCCGGAGTCTCTTCCTGCCCCTGCATGCCGCTGTCAGTTCCAGCACATCCTGTTGTCATGGCCAGCATTAACAATAATGCGCATCCTTTATGTAAAAAAGATTTTTTATCCAATCTTCTCGTTTTCCTTTCTTGCTTTTGACTTTTTCTGAATTTCAACAGTGTTATCTTCTTTACATTTTTTATTCTAAATCATATGAACGTTCTTTTGAATATTCATTCACATCAATTCATTTAAATTTAACTTTGACTATGACTACATCCGCTCTTGAATCATATAGAGCTTCACCCGTAACGCCTCCCCACATAACGCTTCAAAGGCTATCACCTAAACATACAATACATACGTCTAGATGATAGCCTTCTATATATCGATTATTCCTTTACAGCACCTGCTGATATACTGCTGATGATATAACGGGAAAAGAAGCAGAATACCAATAGGATAGGGATAACTGATATAGCAACTGCAAGGTATGTGGCACCCTGATTTCTGGCTGCATCAATTGACGCACGCAGAGTAGCCATCATAACAGGAAGTGTGAACTTATCGTTTTTATTAAGGATGATCATTGGAAGCAGGTAATTGTTCCAGTTACCTATAAATCCCATGATACCCATTGTAGCCATTGCCGGTGATATAATCGGCAGAGCTATCTTGTGAAATGTGTATAGTTCCGGCGCTCCATCAATTCTTGCAGCTTCCACCAGTGATGGTGACAGCGAAGATAAGATGTACTGCCTTAGGAAAAATACTGTTCCCGGAGCTGCTACGGCAGGCAGGATCAGTGGAATGTATGAGTTTACCAGATGGAGCTTGGTACAGAGCTGGTAGAAGCCAATAAGTGATAGCTGTCCAGGGATCATCATGAATACCAGGATAGCTCCAAATATAAACTTGTTACCTTTAAACTTGTACATTGCAAGACCATAAGCTGTAAGAGCTGAAAAGTAAGCTCCTAAAAGAGTTGCCGGTACTGCAACGATGATGCTGTTGAGCATACCTCTGAACAGATTGAAATAGCCAAAGAGGATATCCCAGTTTTCTTTGATATGTGTACTTGGAATAAATGTAAATGAACTTGATATCTCTGCTCCGCTTCTTGTTGCATTTACTATCATAAGTGTGAAAGGAAGAAGACAGGTTGCAGCCAATATGATAAGTAAAATGTAGAGAATGCACTTTTTAATTTTATAACCCATATTACTTATCCTTTCTGTTAAATAGTTTTATCTGTAAAAGTGATACTGACAGGATGATAAGGAATAATGCATAAGCAATAGCTGATGCAAATCCGGTCTGAACAGTACCAGAAGTGAATCCAAATTTATACAAATACATCATTACTGTCTGAACTGAACCATATGAAGCAGATGCTGTCTCAGACATCAGGAACGGCAGGTCAAACATCTGAAGTCCACCGATAAGTGATGTGATCGCAACATACATCATGATAGGTTTGATAAGAGGAAGTGTGATCTTGCCAAAAATAGTCCATCTGCCTGCACCATCAATGGCTGCTGCCTCAAAATAATCCTTTGAAATGCCCTGCACACCTGCCATAAGCATGATAAAAGAGTTACCAAACCACATCCATGACTGGATGACTGCTATAGTAGGTCCCGCAGTAGATATGTCACCAAGCCAGTCTATAGGCGCATAGCGACCGCCAAACAGCTTGAACAACTGATTCAACAAAATATTGAAAGTACCATATCTCCAATCCAGAAGTGTCTTAAACAGAAATGCTACTGATGTGGCAGCAATCAGGTTTGGAAGATAATAAATAACTCTGAAAACAGGAAGTCCTGCCATCTTGTATTTAACATCGCTAAATACCATCATAAGTAAAAATGCCAGACCAAGCTGAAGTACAATATTTAAAGTCCATATGCGAACTGTGTTCCATAATGCTTTCCAGAAAAATTTGTCTGTTACTACACGTATGTAATTGTCCAGCCCAATAAAATGAGCATCTCCCATTACTTTAAGATCTGTGAAACTCAGGTATAAAGTACGCAAAACAGGGTAAACGCTAAAGATCAGAAAAACGATCACAAAAGGAGCCACGAAAGCATAGCCCCAATTATTGTATGCAGTCAATTTGCTATTCTTTTTTATATTTTTCATAGTAACCTCGATCTATACTGCTTTTAAAACCAGAGAGAAAGACATTCTCTCCTTCTCTCTGGCGTAATACTTTTTCCGAAATTACCTTGTTACTGTGATTTCAGGATATGTTGACTCAATTGTGTCATAGAAAGTAGCAAATGCTTCTTCTCTTGTTGCCTGACCTGTCTTGATAGAACCGATTGCAGCACCCCATGCATCGCCAATAACCTTGTCATACTTTGTTACTTTTGAATAATCGATTCCTTCAGCCTGTTCAAGCCAGAAGCTGTAGAGCTTTTCACCGCCATATACTGCATTTTCATCATCCTTGTGCTTTTCAAGAGCTGAGATAAGTGATACTGTGTCACCTTCTGAAGCTTCGATCCACCAGTCAGCTGTCTCTTCATTCAGAGTACAGAATTTAACAAAATCCCATGCAAGTTCTTTTCTCTCAGAGAGATTTGAGATACCGATATATGTACCACCACCGAAACCATAAGCTGGTCCAGCGCATACACCCCATTTTCCAGAAGTCTCACCAACGTTATCTCTCATAGTAAGAACGCCCCATGAAGGAAGACCAAATGCAAATACTGTTGTCTTTTCAAGATCTGCTGTAGCTTCATTAAATGCATCTGCATCCCATACGTTTACTGAATCATCTTCGTAGTTCTGGATCTCAGCTGTAAGGATAGGTACCTCGCCGCTCATAGCCTGATACCAAGGTGTTGACCACTGGTTAGCATATGCTGTAAGGTCATCCTGGTAGAGAGAAATTACAAGATCCATATAATCAAGTCTTGCCTGTGATACATTAAGAGCTCCGTCAACAACCCATGCGCTGTCGCCTGAGAAATAGTTGATCTCTGAGTCTGAAGCAAAGATTCTGTATCCAGCATCCTTTAATGTCTTAGCTGTATCAAGGATTGTTCCATAATCAGCAAAATATTTTCCGATCTCTTCAGGATCATCTGTTCCAAATACTTCCTCTGCAATATCTCTTCTGTAGTAGATTCCAGCAGGTGTGATCTGATAAGAAATTGCTCTCTGAACGCCATCAGCATCCTGACCAACTTTCCATACGTAATCTACAATCTGTCCTTCATAATCCTTTGCGCCGAGTTCATCAAGGTTTGCAAAAAATCCATTATCATAGAAATCTTCAAGCATCTGTGGCTCACCAACGATGATGTCTGGCTCTGTCTCGCCACCCATAAGTGCTGTCTGAACCTTTGTAGGATAATCAGCCGGCTCGATAACAACTGTCTCAACTTCTGTACCAGTCTGCTCTGTGTATCTCTCAGCAAACTGCTTAAGATCTGATGCCAGTGTCCATACTACAAGCTTTTCTCCGCTTGCAGCTACCTTATCGCCAGAAGCCTCTGTTTCAGTTCCACTACTTGTTGTTCCGTCTGTTTTTGCTCCATCTGTAGTAGATGATGAGCCAGAACAACCTACCATAGAAGCCGCCATAACTCCCGCTAATGTAATTGCCATTAACTTTTTCATCTTCATAAAAATAACCCTCCTTGTTTAGGCACGTTTGTGTTTATGCCTAAATTATAGGAGGGCTACATTTCTTAAAAAATTATCCAAATTTTAAAAAGGTGTCGTTTTTTTATGTTAATGTTTTTCCATATCACCTTGCCTTTAAGATAAAAAAGATCACAAAAATACATCCACTGCAATGTACTTGCCAGCTCTTAAATCCATTGCTGCAGTTCCTTTTAGATGCTCTCCGTCACAAGTGATCACTGATCCATCTTTAGCAGTAAGTGTCATTTTTTTGATAGAGTAGCTGCCTGGGAAATAGTCGCGTTTTTCCTGAAAATGGTATCTGATATCAGTCTGTCCCATAAACCTGGCACTGACAACGTGTCCTTCACCATCCTCTGATCCCGGGATCAGATATGATGGCATTACTGGTTTTGGTGCAAAAAAGAGCTCACCACCCCTTTCCATGAAAGGCTTATCACCAAACATCATAATCTTCCACATACTCATAAATTCTATTGTAGAACCGCTAAGCCTTGCCACAAAACCTTTTCCATGAATCTTTTCATTAGGATTAGCGCTGCTGGCAATAAAGGATGAGTTCTCAAGGATACTTCTGCCATATATTTCCGGATCCATAAATGGAACAAGCGCAGTTTGAAGATCTGCGGCATATTCACTGTACAGCCCTGATCTCAACAATTCCAGCAGGTACTTATATTCCATGTGAAGCCATATAGACTCATTTTCCAGCCAGCCCGGAGTAAAGCATCTGCATCTTCCAAGCTCATAGGAAGCATTTTCCAGAGGTGCATTTATTTTATACATGCCAAGTTTGCTATCGTATAGGTTACTATTTTTTACCTTGGCATACAGGCTTCTCTTTTCCTCCTGAGGAAGATCCAGCTTCATATATCTGACTGGTCCTTCAAGGAACATCGGCACCATGTCCAATTTAAATGCTACCGGATGGATGCCTGCTTCATCCTTGGTATACTCTGTAACATCATAGTAAAAATATGTCGGGCACATGCCGTTTCCAAGCTTAACTGCCTCTGCAATACCTGCATCCACAACCTCTTTGAACCTTGTAAGAATAGCTCTAAGCTCAGCCGCATGTACCTGGCATACTTCGCCGGAGATGCTTTCAAATACATCCTCCCAGTACTGCTCTTTTCTATCATTGACCTGATTCCAGTACTGTACATTTGCACTTCCTGCACATACGAGCTCAGACATCTTATAAACGTCTTTCATAAAATCATAGAGTTCTTTGAACAGAGCCACTTCTGTCTCAGTCTTTTCAAGAAAACGGATCGTACTTGTGAGCATTCTTTCAAGCTCATAGGTCTCTGCCATTGAGGAGCCAAATATTCCAGGCAGTCCGTTCAAAGCATCGTACCATCCCGGTTTTCCGCCTTCCATCTCGATACCCATCTGCTCAGGGTCAAGAGCAGCATACTTCACAGTGCTTAATAGGATCAGCTTTTCAAGAAGGGTTCCTCTATAAACATTACCCTTCCTGGTGCAAAGCAGTTTATTTCCTGCATTTCCACTGTTCTTTTCATCCAGAGCATGGTACTGCCTTATTCCCGCAGGAGTTTCCTCGTAGCGCTCAGCCCTTTTATTGATTTTTTTCTGAGAGGCAAAATAGGTATAATCCTGCTCAAGCAAGAGCTCCTCTTCCTTTTCAGGATACAGAGCCAGATACTCTTCTACCAGATCAAGATTGTAAGTCCAGTGGTCTGACCAGTAGCCTTCTCCAAAGGATGCATTAACGTCAGCTCTGCTTTCATCCATGATCTTGTCAAACAGCTGTCCCTCGCATACAAGAGCCAGTTGTCCAGGTGTAAAATGCCTTCCAGCCACCACTTCACGAATGCTATTCAGAATTGTCTCATCCTCTTGAGCCTCTGATAATATTTTTTCCAGAGCATCCTCATCAATGCTGTAGGCCAGCTTCTCGATGCTCAGTGGATTGTATCCATCTGTCTGAATAAGCGAATAGAACATCTTGATGCCTGCCCTGTCAGTATATGGTGCAAAAAAGCTATCCAACCTGCGGTTCTGATTCACATCCCTGAAATTACCATTTCCCTGAGAGTAGAATTCCGGAGACATGGCAAAATAGTTGTACTCTCGCTCCAGATCGCCGTGCTTTCTGGAATACACATAGAACACCTTATTATTTCCAAGCTTGATAGGAAGGCCGCCTCTTAACACGTTGTCCATAAATGTGTATCTTGTGTAGTCGTCAAAGTTTTTATCAGCAGTCTTTGTGGCAACAGCATCTGTAAGCTTCTCTGTAAGCTCCTGTGCCCTTGCATATTTTTCCTCAAAAAACTCTGGTGTTATATCTCTTTTTTCTATAAATGTCTTTAAAACAGATAACTCCTCAACCTGACCTATCAGCTCATAGATGCATGTGCTCTCCCCTGGCGCCAGTACTGCCTTTTTGGCAAAAAAGCTGCCCGGGATCAGGTTGGATGTATTCTGCTTTTGAGAAAGGACTTCATCCAGATCTCTGACCATAAATCCCACAGGCTTTTCCAGACTGTTGTCATATTCAAAGATTACCTCAGGATCTACGATGCACTCTAATCTTTTTCCCTGCTCATCTATGGCAAAAGAAAAATTACCACCTGCCACAGTGCTTACGCTGGCAGTATCTTCCATGCTGGCTCTTACCCGGTAAAAAGGAACATTGTCTATATGCTCTTCAACCTGCATCCATGCCTTAGACAGCTGCGCCATATTTTTCATGGAATCAAGAGATACTCCGTAAGGGATAAGGGCTGGCATTCCATCTATGATCTCCAGCTCTTTTTCTGCATTGGAGGTATTCTCAATTTTAACTATTCTTACAAGACCTCCAATTCTTTCCTCTGGAAGTACATAATAAGTCACCTGAGTTTTGAGTCCTGCCTCAGCATTGTTTTCTTCAATAGTCAGAGTATTGGCGCCCACCTGCATCTCATGATGTGTGTTTTCATCTGCAAAAATCTCTGTGACCTTGGCCTCTTCATTTTTACTTTTTTCTCTTATAAAAGTTCTAAAGCCCGTTCTTTTTACATTCTGATAAGCTGTATGGGCCGGGTAGAACTCCATGATAGCGTGGTCCTTGTTATCAACACCAAAGCTGACAACTGCCTGACCTCTGTTAACGTAGTAGCACCAAATAGGTATTCCTTTAATGCCTGCAATTCCAGGAAGGAAGCTGGCAAAAGTCGTTTTCTTTCCATAATCTTCTATTACAAAATTTTCCATTCCATGTTCTCCTCTGCTCTTTAGCCCAGAACAATCTCGATGCTGTTTCTTACACCCATGTCCAGAGCCTCAATAATATTTTTGCTTATAACTACTTCTGTAGCGTCACCTTCAAGATCCATATTTTTTCCTGCAACCATGCACTCCTTGATATGGTACTGTCCATACTCTAAATTCTCAGGATCTGAGATTTCTATTTTTAACGGACGGAAAGCATACTCAAGCTCAATCTGACATTTTCCATCCCCATCAAACTGTTCTTTTAATAGCCCCGGCTCAATTACGAGGTTGCCACATTCTCCATGGACTCCAAACATGTTCATGGTGACTGTCATGAGATACCAGCTGGCTGCTCCTGTAAGATAGCTGTAGAGGCCTTTTCCATGCCTTCCAAAATATTCTGGAATTCCCGGATATATCATTGATACGTCATAGTTGCAGCTGGCTTCATACAGGGTCTTAAGGGACTTGTATCCTTCCTTGGCATAGCCTCTGCTATAGAGGGCATTGGCGTACATTACAGCCATATGGCTAAACACAGCTCCATTTTCTTTTTCACCATAGGCAAATCCAAACATTCGTCCCATGTCAGTCTTAACTTCGCCAAAGTCTGTGTTCAGTCTGTATCCACCACTGTTTTTATCAAATAAAAGCTTATCCGCGCTCTCTGTTATCCTTGTAATTTCATCATCAGTTGCCGTTCCTGCCATGATTGAAAATACCTGGCCGGTGAGCATCATATTCTTTAATGCCCTGCCATTGTCATCATAATAGCTGTTGTACCAGCCACTGCCGCTGCCAGCATCTATCCACTGAGTCTTCCTGATGTGATCAATTATCCACTGTCCTTTATTCCTAAGGTTTTTGGCAAGGCTTGCTAAATCTACACCTACAGTATTTCCGGATATTTCACCACAGGCTTTGCTCATGAAACCTTCAAGGACCTTCTTTTTTCCACTGATGTCCTCATAGAGCTCCCGGTCATCCACAAGAAGATCCAGCAATTCCTCAAATACATACACTTTATCCCCAGACAATCTGCCTGATTCCAGCATGTCAGCAAGGTTAATGAGATTTCCTGCATAGGCGTTGGTAAATGCCACGCTTTCGCCCCTGCTGGCTGCCATATCAAGAGCATCGTTCCAGTCAGCATCCCTGAGCTGTATTATGTTGTGCTCTCCAACTTCCCAGAAGGCCGCCAGATTCTGAACAAGGATGTGCTCAAGTATTGTGCCTTCATACTTATCGCCATTTTTATTTCTCAGAAGATTATCCTCATAGCTAAACTTTTTATTTATCTTTTTTCCCCTGAAAACCTGTGCATCGCAGAAATATCCACATTCCTGATTAAGCAGATCAATATCTCCTGTCTGATCGATATAGAGCTTGGTCGTGATAAATGGCCATACACCATGATCCATCCACACTCGGGTAATTGAGTTTCTGTCAGCCTTAAACTCGCCGGGATTACTACCGATTATGGTGGCATTGGTTCCATCTATCCTTACTCCCTGATAATTGCCAAGGAGCATCTGTCTGACTCCGGAAGGATCCATAAGAAGCAGCGCAAGGCAGTCCTGCCATAGATCACGCCAGCCTCTTCCTCCTTTTCCATAATCATGATGTGGTAAAAAAGAGCATCCAAATATCCTTCTAAGCTCCGGCTGAAAAGCCACCCATCTCATAACGCCATCAAAGGTCTCATCTCCTGTGCTCACCTTGATGTTGACCTTGCTGATCCAGTAATTTCTTGTCTTTTCAAGACTGTCCTGCACCTTTTCCAATGAATCTATTTCAGCAGTGAGTTTTTCATATTCTTCCTCATCACGGCCAATTCCTGCATAGACCACATATGTCTTTTCTTCTCCAGGTTTAAAGACTGTCTCCTGGTATCTCATTGCACCAATGATTTCCTGCCCTGCTATATCCTGAATTTCACTACTTTGTCCCTTGACAACATATTCAGGCCAGTCCGGAGTGCCCTGTCCAATAAAATCATCCAGCACAGGACATATTTTCTCAGGATATTCCGCAGCGCCTCTACCAGATGCCTCACTCCATCCGTAGCTTTCTACAAAATAGATGCTATCAACCAGGTTATGACCTCTCTCATCAAAAGACAGGGTTGGCTTGTCCATAACTCCTTTTTCTGTTACCACAGCTCTTCCCAGCAAAGAAGTCACATGTCTGTGATCTCTGATATTATCAGCACTTCTGCCATATATAGGAATTGAAGGTATAAAAGTGAAAGTCTTATCTTTTTCACTTGTGTTTACTATCTTTACAACATGCACCTCTACATTTTTGTCATATGGAACAAAAGAAGTTATTTCAGACTTTACATGAAGCTTATCGCTCTCCCGTTCCACCTTATGCCACATAAATCCTGCTGTTACCTTGCAGTACTCTTTATCCTGACCAAGTCTGGTGGCATTTTGCACAGCACTGTTGCCATTGGCAGACCAGGGTTCTCCATCAACAAGGCACCAGAAATTTCTGGTAAGCCTGTTATTATTCAGATTCTCTATACTCATGGGTTCCAGTAAAAAATGATTTTGATCAACCTTGGAATCACCTGATAATACTGGTGTTACGCAGCTCTTCAACCCATATTCACCTGCCAGTGGAAAATACAGATTATTGCACAGGTCTGCATCCTCCAGTTCAAAGGTTCCATTCTTATCCAAAAATCTAACTCTATCCATCTACATCTCCCGTCCTGTTTGTGGTATACTTCCGCCCTACTATTTGGGTTCAGCATTCTGCATGCGCCCATCCTTATCATAGAAAAAAGAAAAACTTGCATTAAGGCTCATTTTTTTCAAAAGGTGTTATTTTTTTATATCCGCAAATAAAGAGAAGAATATGCTAAAAATCAGCAAATACTAAGTATTTTTATCTTTTTCCCCTTTATATAATTGACTTATATTGGATAAATATTCCAAGATTCAATAATTTATAAGGAATTGTCAGAAAGTGACAAGCAGGTAGCACATATGAACAGCATTAACCCTATTATTGCAATGGATTATCCGGATCCTGATGTGATCCGAGTGGATGACACTTATTATATGGTCAGCACTACAATGTACTTTATGCCTGGCTGTGAGATCTTGAGGTCTTATGATCTGGTGCACTGGGAGCATGCTGCCTATGTTTATGACAAGCTTGACTCAACTCCTGCCCAGCGCATGGCAGGCAAAGAAAATATCTATGGACAGGGTATGTGGGCTGCAAGCCTTAGATACCACAATGGCACTTTTTACATTTGCTTTGTAGCCAACGATACTCACAAGACCTACTTATACACAGCCTCATCTATTGGTGGTCCATGGAAAAAATCTGAAATAGAAGGATTCTATCACGATAACTCTATCCTTTTTGATGATGATGGCAGAGTTTATATAGTTTATGGCAATAAAGAAGTCTATATAACAGAGCTTAATGAAGAGCTGACAGGTCCAAAAGAAGGCGGCCTCCACCGTATGATCGTAAAAGACAGTGATGACGTCTACCTTGGATATGAAGGCTCCCACTTCTATAAGATAAATGGAACTTATTACCTGTTCATGATTCATATTCCAAAGTCCACCGGAAAGCGCACAGAGAGCTGCTTCTACGCGTCATCACTTACAGATGACTTTGTAGGACTTGATGTAATGGATGATGACAGGAATTTCAGAAGGAGCGGCGTTGCTCAAGGCGGCATCGTAGATACACCAAAGGGCAACTGGTATGCGATACTCTTTCAGGATAGCGGCGCTGTTGGCCGTATTCCAGTGCTTATGCCAGTCAGTTGGTCCAACGACACTCCAAGCATTCCGATCTTTGGTAACAAAGGAGTCATTCCTGAAGAATTTGAAATAGAGAATAATCGCCCTGGCTATAACTATGCTCCTCTATACGGCGATGATGATTTCAAAGACGAGCTTGCAACCTACTGGCAGTTCAATCACGAGCCGGATATGTCTTTAATCAGGCATGATAGAGGTGCTGGCACCTTGCGCATAACAACCGGGAAAGTGGCTACTAATCTTGTACAGGCTCAGAATACTCTTACTCAGAGATGTCATTTTCCATATTCCAGGGCATCAGTCACTATTGATGCATCAGGCTTAAAAGAAGGCGATTATGCAGGCCTGTGCATCCTGCAGAGTAACTATTCATTTGTGGGAGTTACCAGAAAAAATGCGGGATTATACCTTGTACTGGCTGGTCATACGGTAGTAACACCAGGAATCATGGGTGAGAGAAAAGATGACACCCCTGCACTGGAACTATTTAGGACTAAGATAGATTCTCCTGTCGTTACTCTTTTTGCTGAGACTAAATTTGATGACTCAAGGACCTCTGAGCCTCCTCATTCCAAGAGCCTTGACCGTGCTTTCTTTAGCTATGATGCAGGTAATGGAGAGACCAGTATCCAGCCATCTGCCAGCTTATATTTCAAGCTGGATCACTTTACCGGCGCACGCTTTGGAATGTTTATCTTCAGTACCAAAAAAGCCGGCGGCTACGCAGACTTTTCTGACTTCAAATATTTTGCATGAGTCAGCGGGGACGCATCAAACTGACTCATTGTGTGCAATGAGTCATCGGGGACGTATCAATTTGACTCATTGCATGCAATGAGTCAAACTGATACGTCCCCAGTGACTCCTGTTTATTTCCAAATAATAAAAATGTGGCTGACACATCAATTTGTGCCAACCACATTTTTTAATTTGCTAATCTGCTATTAACATTTCCAATCATTACTGAGCATTCTTTCTAGCTTCAAGCATTGGAGCATACTTTTCTGTATCAAATGCTACAAGGTCTGCCCATCCAAGGCCATCGAGCTGAGATGTCATCTCATCCCACTGCTTGTCAAAGTCAGCTTCATCTGTAGCAAATACCATTCTCCAGGATGCATCCTTGATAAGATCGCCGCACTGCTTACGGATAAGGCTGATATCTGTTGTATCGATTGCAAGAGCAATATTGATACTTGGAACAACTGTCATCATGCCATTTTCTGACAGATATTCTACATCATCTGCTGCGCCAAACTTCTCTGTCCACTCTTTGGTTGTCTTGGTCTGGTTCATCTCGATTGTTGATGACCACATATCTGTACCATAAGGTTCGCCTGTGTCTGGATTGATATCACATGAAGCTACGATCCACTGGTTGATCTGGTTGTTACCATCATTCCAGTTGCCGCCGCCCAGTTCTTCAGGAACTGCTACTTCAGCTGAGAATCTGTTGAGACCATCTTCTGTAAGTACATACTTGCCATCTTCTACTGTGTAGATAAGACCTTCTGTACCAGCATGCTGGAGCTGTACACCCTCTGGTGAAGCATACCAGTCAAGGAACTCTAGAAGTCTCTTGAAGTTCTCATCACTTACCTGTGAACCAATTGCTATAACTCTTCCATCGCCGTAGTATGTATCTGATGTCTGGTAAAGATTTGTATCAGCTACAGGGATCTCGATGTAGTTAACACCCTCTTCGCCCTTGGCTGGTGTGTTCCAGAAACCATACTGCCAGCTATACCAGTAGAGGTATACTCTCTTATCCTGCATCTTAGATACAACTGAATTCCAGTCCTGAGTAGCTGAGTCTGGATCTACAAGTCCCATCTGATTTGCCTGATAGAAAAATTTGAGCATCTTGTAGTATGCACCATCTTTGTCTGTAAGAGGAGCAACTGAATTGTCTGTTCCGATAAGAACTGATCCATTTACTTCCTGGCCATACCACTTTGTAAGCTGTGCTACATTTTCCATGTACTGGCTATCCCAGTCTTTCCACATGCTGATCGCATATGCAGGATCGCCATTTTCATTTGTAGGATGAGCTGCCTGGATCTCACTAAGGCAATTTAACAGATCATCTGTATTCTGCAGATCAGGAGCACCAACTTCATTGTACATATCCCATCCGATACGTGGATAAGAATATACATGGAGCTGTTTGTAAGCTGTTGGTCCATTATTATTCATCTCAAGAGGAATAGCGTATATCTTGGTGCCATCACCCATCATTGAGTTAAATTCACGGATCTGAGACTCATATCTCATAAGATTTGGATAATCCTGAAGTACATCTGTCAGATCATGGATAAGTCCTGACTCTACACATTCCTGCATATCAGCATTGTCAAGAATGATCAGATCTCCAAGAGCACCAGCTGCGCATCTTGTCTGATAAAGAGCTGCACCATCACCTGATACCTGAGGTGCAATGATGTTGAGATCCATATTAAATTTGTCTTTTACGATCTTGCCATACCATCCGGACTGTACGCCCTGGAAATTGGCTGCTACATCATAGAAATCTACAGTATAGGTTTCATCATAGCTTGTAGCTGCTGTCTCTGAGCTACCTGATTCAGATGTTGAACTCTGCTGCTCAGTTCCCCCACCAGTTGTGCTTGCTGTATCACTGCTTGAGCATCCAGCCAGTAGTGAAGCTGCCAAAATAGTAGACACAGCAATTGAAGTTAGTTTGCTTCTCTTCATTTTCATACCTCCATAATAAAAATTTATCTCATCCCATCTCCTGGGTCTGATTCATATTTATCAACCTTTTACCGCACCGATCATGATGCCTTTTACAAAATATTTCTGGAAAATCGGATATACCAGCATGATAGGCAATACTACGATGACCGTTATCGTCATACGTACACTTGTAGTCGTCTGCGTCGTAGCAGCTGCTGCAGCCAGTGACGATGTACTGGTATTACTCTGTGCAAGCGATGCCAGGGAGCTTGCCTGATTCAGATACTGGTACAATACAAACTGCAGAGGATACAATTTTGTATCTGTCATCAAAAGAAGCGTATCCTGAAAGGCATTCCACTGACCTACAGCTGAAAAAATAGCTACAGTTGCCATGATTGGTTTGATAACAGGAATGATGACCCTAAAAAATACTGTCAGGATACCTGCACCATCCATCTCTGCTGCTTCCTGAAGTTCCTTTGGAACTGACTCTACGAAAGTCTTGGTCAGGATCAGGTTAAAAGGTGAAACGATTGCCGGAAGTATATATCCCCAGAAATTGTTAGTCAGATGCATGGTCTTCATTACAAGGAACCATGGAATGATACCAGCATTAAAATACATTGTTGCTACTATCAGTCTGTACCAGAACTTTCTGAGCCACATTTTTTCCTGGGTAAACATAAATCCCAAAAAGGCAGACGCAAAAACTGTAAGTGCAGTACCCAGAGTTGTTCTCATGAGAGATATCTGAAAGGCATGCAGCAGACCATCAATCCTGAAGGCTGATGCGTAATTGTGAAAATGTAATCCCTTTGGCCAGAACAGTACATCTCCCTTGGCACTCAGGTCATTGGCACTGATCGTATTTATTACTATGTAATAGAACGGGTACAGACAAAGAAATGCTGCAATGGCAAATATTATGTAGCAGACAATTTCTACTGTTCTGTCACCTGCACTGATCTTTATTGTTGAATTATTTTCTTTTGAATGTCCCATAGTAGTTCTCCCATCATAATATGCTTTCACCACGTATCTTCTTGGATGCTCCATTGACGATCACCAGCAATACTACGCTGACAAGACTCTTGAGCATACTGATCGCAACGGAAACTGAATATCCGCCACTGCCCATGGCCATGTTGTATACGTAGAGATCCAGTACCTGTATGTATTCTTTGTTGAAAGCATTTTGGAATACGTAATACTGCTCCATTCCGTTGTTCAGGAAGTTGGCTACATTTAGTACCAGCAAAACAAAATATGTTGGCAAAAGACTCGGTATTGTTATATGCCAGATGATCTGCATCCTTGAGGCACCATCTACTCTTGCAGCCTGGATCATCTCATCATCAATACTTGATATTGCTGCAATATACATGATTGCTGCCCAGCCAAGATTCTTCCAGGTAAGCCACAGCCACTGAGTAAACCATACATGGCTTGATGACTGGAGAAAAAGTATAGGCTGACTGATGAGTCCGGTCTTTAATAATAAAGAATTCATCATACCAGTACTGTTAAACAGGGCAAAAGCAATAGAGTAAACCATTACCCAGCTCACAAAGTTTGGAAGGGTTGTGACTGTCTGGACAAATTTCCTGAACCTGACTCCTCGTATTTCATTGAGAAAAACTGCGAATATCATTGGAAGCCAGCTTGTTCCAAGTGTAAGTCCACTCATGGCAAAGGTATTTTTTAATACCTGAACGATCTGATCAATTTTGGTCTGACTGTTTATAAGGGATTGAAACCATTTGAAACCTACAAACGGGCAATCACTAAGTAGTTTAGGTGGTTTGTAATCATAGAATGCATACATCCAGCCGTACAACGGATAATAGCTGAACGCCAGCACTAATAAAATAAATGGAAGAACTAGTATAAATAATTTTAAAGAGTAAATTTTTTTCTTGGTCACCCCTGTTACCTCCCTTGGTTTAACGTTAAACCAATTATGTAAAAAATAACTAGAACATTTAAACTTGCTTTAAAATTTAACTAATTTTGAGAATTACTTTTTGAAATTATTAAGTTTTGATCTTTCTAACGGATTGTCTGATGACCATCTTGCACATGATCTTTTCTACGTATGGCTCGCTTGAACTTGCCTTTTCCCCTTTTGCATTTTCAAGCTTGTCCAAAAGTAGTACCGCTGATGCTCTTCCGATCTCCTGCAACGGAAGTTCAGTCGTTGTCAGCTGCGGTCTAAAAAATGCAGATATTGTCTCGTTATCAAAACCAGCTACCGATATATCTTTTCCAACGGTTATGCCATTTTCTTCAAGATAATCATAGATACCGCCTGTCATCTTGTCGGAAATACCAAAGATTGCTGTAAGCCCTTGCGGAACAAGCTTTTTGGCTCCATCGTATCCGGACTCTCTTGACCAGTCTCCATAGTAGACAAGCTTGGGATCAAATAGCAGTCCATTTTCATACATGGCTCTCTGATAACCCAGTAGACGCTGTGCTGTATGGATATTTTCGCTTCTGCCTCCGACAAATCCTATCCGCCTGTGACCGTTTTCGATAAGATAGGTCACCATCTCGTATGCGCTCTGTTCATCATCTATGACTACCGATGGTACATCAGGTGATTCAGAATACGCATAACACATCACAACAGGCAATTCAAAATTATCATTAAAGGCTTTAATGACTCTGGCATGACCTGCAATATAGATAACTCCGTCAACCTGGGAAGAAAGAACATCCCTTATGACCGGATCAAGAACTGAATGATAATCTTCATATTGCTTGTACCACTTATCAGCCCATCTGTCATATAGTCGCAGGTTATGTACTACCACACGATATCCATGCTGTTCACATTTCTCCATAATGCTCTCAATGATCGCCGGAGATGTAAACTGAGCAATATCTTCTGCTATAATGGCGATGGTCTTGGTCCTCTTGATGCGAAGTCCCTGTGCCATTACATTGGGCTTATAACCAGTCTCCTTTATGACTTTTAAGATTTTGTTTTTGGTTTCTTCGCTTGTCTTGGCTTTACCGTTAATAACATTGGAAACGGTAGTAGCTGACACGTTGCATATCTCTGCGATTTCTTTTAGTGTTACCATATCGCTTCTCCAGTGTTTTTAGTAAATCGTTAAACGTAAATATATTATTACGCACGTAACATTTAACTGTCAATATTAATTTGTTAAACTGCATACAAAACAGCAATAATTGACAAGTTTTTTGTGCATGTTGCATTGACTTTTGTATATATCAATCATAGTATGAATACATATCTAGTGTAAATCGTTAAACAAAATTATGCATTTTTGAACATAAAGTTCAAAAATGTTGCAACCAAGCCATTTAAAGTCGATTAACATCGAAGGGCTTGGTTGCCTCTTGTTTCACTGTCTTACGAAAACCGCAGCTAGTGCGGTTTTCTGTTTGAAGTCACAAGAATACATAGTTTGTACATTTGTTACTGTTTTCCTGTTTTTACAGAAGTCAGTGACCATATTTTTGATTGGAGGAGACTGATGATTTATTACGTAGATGCCAATACATTTCGCAACGGCGACGGAACTAAGGCTAACCCATTTAAAAACATTAATGATGCCGCAAAAATTGCTTTACCTGGCGATGAAGTACTGGTAAAGCCTGGAATATACAGAGAATATGTTTCTCCTATCCATGCTGGAACGAAAGAAAAACCTATCGTTTATCGTTCTGAAGAACCATTAAAAGCTGTCATAACAGGTGCTGAACCAGCTACAAACTGGACTAAGGTTAAAGGTTCTCTTTGGACTATGAGGGTAAAAAACAGCATCTTTGGAGAATACAATCCATATACAACAGTAGTTTACGGAGACTGGTATTTTTCACCTGAGATCAGACATACAGGTTGTCTGTTCCTGAATGATCAGATGATGTATGAAACAGCATCCCTTGAGGAATGTAAAAATGGTAAACCAGATCCAAGAGCCTGGGATAAGGAAAGCGCTATGTACCTGTGGTACACAGAGCAGAAAGATGATGAGACTGTCATCTATGCCAATTTCCAGAAAAAAGATCCTAACAAGGAAAATGTCGAATTTACTGTAAGACGTAATTGTTTCATGCCATTAGAAAATCACATCGATTACATTACTGTACAGGGATTCAATATCAATAAAGCTGCTACCACATGGGCTCCACCTGCAGCTTATCAGGACGGTATGATTGGTCCTCACTGGAGTATGGGATGGGTCATCGAAGACTGCGAGATCTACGGTAGCAGATGCTGTGGTATATCCCTTGGTAAATATCTTGATCCTGAGAATGATATGTATTTTACCAAAAAGCATGTTAAGAGCCCTACTCAGATGGAACGTGATGCAGTATGCCGCGGTCAGTATCACGGCTGGTTAAAAGAAAAAATTGGCCACCATACCATCCGCAGATGTCATATCCACCACTGCGAGCAGACTGGTATTGTAGGCAGAATGGGCGGTGTATTCTCAACTATTGAGGATTGCCATATTCATGATATCTGCACTTCACAGCAGCTTGGCGGTGCAGAGACTGCTGGTATCAAGCTCCATGCTGCAATAGATGTAACTATCAGAAGAAATCATATACACAACTGTATCATGGGTGTATGGCTTGACTGGCAGGCTCAGGGCGCAAGAGTGACTCAGAATCTGATGCACGATAACACAAGACCTGAAGGTGTTGATCAGGCTCCAGGAGCAATGTTCAATACTGATGTATTTGTAGAGGTAGGTCATGGTCCGACACTTATAGACAATAACTTCCTGCTCTCACCTGTATCAATCACCATTCCTAGTGAAGGCATTGCCTGTGTCCACAACCTTGTCCTGGGAAGCTTCAGCCTCATCAATTCAGGTGTTGACAGCATAGTAAATGGCCAGCGTGAGCCTAGATATACACCATATCACATCCGTCACCGCACTGAGGTTGCCGGTTTCATGACAATCCTTCATGGTGATGACCGCATTTATAACAATATTTTTGTTCAGAAATACAAGGTTACAGACAAGAAAAAGACTGCTGCAGACGCAGACTACATGGTAGTTGGAACTGCACCATTTGATATCTTCCCGACAGAAGAAGAATGGACTGATCAGTTTGATTTCACAAAACACCCAGACATGGGAGGCCTTGCAGAAGCTCACTTCGGCCACCTGCCTGTCTGGATCGATGGCAACGCTTATTTCAACGGGGCAACTGTTTACCACAAAGAGAAGCATAACCTTGTTGATAAAAAGTCCAAGGTCACTGTTGAACTTGAAGAAAAATCCGGAAAATGGTATCTGAAAACTAATCTGGCTGACAAGCTCAAAAGCTTTGAAGACGGTATCATCAGTACCACTACTCTTGGCACAGCCTTCGAGCCAGAGCAGAGATTTGAAAGTCCTGACGGATCCGATATCATATTCGACAAAGACTTCTTAGATGACCACCGCGCAGCATCAGCAATACCTGGCCCTCTTGCAAGCCTCGAAGAAAAAGAAATTCTTATCTGGAAATAGAAAAAGAGTCACTGGGGACGTATCAATTTGACTCATTGGTATATATTTTTTGTGTGAGTTCAAATAGAAATCCGCACTGGCTGCGGATTTCGTGAGAACATGATTCAAGAGGCAAATAGGCTCTGCGACGAAGTCGCCTTTAAATAGCCTATTTGCAGTATTTTTGTCACAAAGTGACAAAAATGAGTCAAATTGATACGTCCCCAGTGACTCACTTTTTATCCAAGGATAGCTAATCCAATAATTCTCACAATAAATGCTACTACCCAGGCAACTGCGCACTGGAATAGTACCAGCTTGATAGCTGCCTTGCGGCCTGCTTCTCGCTTAATGGCTGCAACTGCGGCTACACATGGTGTATAGAGCAGGCAGAATATAAGGAATGTAAATGCATTCAGACCGGTCATCTCTGCAAGGAGTCCTTCAGAGCCGCCATAGAGCACTGTCAGCATTGATACTACACTCTCTTTTGCAAGGAAACCTGAAATAAGTGATGTCACTGTCTTCCAGTTACCAAACCCAAGAGGAACAAATATTGGTGCAAGAACTCCAGCTATCATAGCAAGGATACTATCTTCTGAGTCAGAGACCATGTTAAATGACAGATTGAAGTTCTGTAAGAACCATACTGCAACTGTTCCAAGGAAGATTACTGTAAATGCTCTCTGGATAAAGTCTTTGGCCTTGTCCCACATCAGCATCAGGACATTTTTAAGTCCAGGTAATCTATAGTTTGGAAGCTCCATTACAAACGGAACAGCTTCGCCTTTAAATACTGTATTTTTACCAATCAGCGCTATCAGGATCGCTACTATTATTCCAATAAAGTACAAAGATACTGTTATAAGCGCGGCATATCTTGGGAAAAATGTCGCTGCAAAAAATGCATATATCGGCATCTTGGCACTACAGCTCATAAATGGGATCAGCAGCTGAGTCATCTTTCTATCTCTATCTGATGGAAGTGTCCTGGTTGCCATTACCGCCGGAACACTACATCCAAATCCTACCAGCATAGGAACTATGCTTCGTCCTGATAATCCAAGTCTTCTTAAGAGCTTATCCATAAAGAAAGCTACTCTTGCCATATATCCACT
Source organism: Butyrivibrio sp. (assembly GCA_015056495.1). Classification (GTDB taxonomy): domain Bacteria; phylum Bacillota; class Clostridia; order Lachnospirales; family Lachnospiraceae; genus Butyrivibrio. Next base: position 27,652 of record SVGC01000014.1, on the reverse strand, counting down.
GTCTTCAAGCATTGACAGGAAGAAGTATAGAGTAACGATGATCGGTACAAAGCTCAGTACAGATCCGACACCTTCAAATATCGCATCGATTATGAGTGAATGGATCGGAGCTGCAACATTGTAAGTAGTTAAAGCGCCATCTACATATTCTGTGAGCAGACCAATAATATCTTCCAATATTCCCTGTAAAAATGCTCCTATCACATTAAAAGTCAGAAAGAATACAAGACCCATGATAATGATAAAGGTTGGTATTGCAGTCCACTTACCTGTAAATATCTGGTCAAGCTTTCTACTGCGGGCATGCTCTTTGCTTTCTTTTGGCTTAACAACAGTCTCGCTGCAGATCTTGCGGATAAAGGTAAAACGCATATCAGCAATGGCTGCTGCCCTATCAAGACCACGCTCTTCCTCCATCTGAGTAATAATTTTCTCAAGAACTTCTCTATCAGCCTCATGGAGATCAAGGGATTTTTCCACAAGAGGATCACCCTCTATCAATTTACACGCAGCAAACCTAATAGGTATCTCAGCTTTTTCCGCATGGTCCTCAATAAGACTCATGATGGAATGCATAGCTCTGTGTACAGCGCCTCCGTTAGCATCTTTTTCACAATAATCTTCAAGCCCCGGTTTCTCACCATATTTAGCAATATGGATTGCATGATCCACAAGCTCTTCAATACCCTGATTCTTAGCAGCTGAAATAGGAACAACAGGAACCTTGATCAGCTTTTCCAACAGATTGATATTTACAGCGCCCTGATTACCAGTCATCTCATCCATCATGTTAAGAGCTATGACCATTGGAATATCCAGTTCAAGCAACTGCATTGTCAGGTACAGATTTCGCTCAATATTGGTAGCATCTACTATATTGATGATGGCAGATGGATCTTCTTCAAGTACAAAGCGTCTTGAAACGATCTCCTCATTTGTATATGGAGACATGGAATATATTCCAGGCAGATCCACAACTTCTGTTTCAGGATGTCCCTTAATGGAACCGCTCTTCCTATCAACAGTAACACCAGGGAAATTACCTACATGCTGGTTGGCACCGGTTAACTGATTGAAAAGAGTTGTCTTTCCACAGTTCTGGTTACCTACAAGAGCAAATGTAAGCTTACCAGCATTAACGACCTTATCCTTATGCTCCTTGTAATAATCATGCACCTGAGCGCTCTCACCTAAAGAAGGGTGAGGTATTTCTTTTACTATATTCTTTTTAGCTGAAGCGCCTGCACTTTTTGTGCTTCGTACATTTTCTATCTCTATATTTTCTGCGTCAGCCAGACGTATAGTCAGCTCATAGCCTGAGACCATGAGTTCCATTGGATCTCCCAAAGGAGCATACTTTATCAAAGACACTTCTCCACCAGGGATCATGCCCATATCAAGGAAATGCTGTCTAAGGGCTCCACTTCCGCCCACAGTCTTAATTGTAGCAGTCTGACCAATTTCTAATTCTCTTAAATTCATTTATATTACCTTTTCTAACCTAACCGGCGTGTTAAACTATAAAAGACTTACGCCATTTTACTAATCATAATATTCCTGTAATTCAAACCTTCAAAAATATTATCGGAAATAACGCTTCAAATTATTATCATTATTATGACAATATGCAAACTATATCTTATATCATAACATAAAATATCACTTCTATTACTCCGCATGCTACCATCACAAGGATCGGATCCAGCTTAAACTTCCTTAATACAAAAACACTTCCAATAAATAAAAGAAATGGCCTTATAGAAAAATTACCCTCCGCAAAGCTTATCTCTCCAGACTTAAAAATAGCCGGAACAAGAATGATCAAACCTGCTACAAATATCATTGATACTACCGCAGGCCTTAGAGACAACAGCGCATCCTTTAAAACCGACAATTCCTTATACCTCGTATACAGAAAAGCAAGTATTGTCACAAATATACATGATGGTGTAATAACGCCAATAGTAGCTACCAGTGCTCCCGGAATTCCTGCAAGCTGATTTCCCACAAAGGTTGCAGCATTGATTGCAATTGGTCCCGGTGTCATCTGAGAGATTGTAACAAGATCAGCAAAATCAGAAGCAGACAGCCATCCATACTTATCCACCACCTGGGCACTGATAAGGGGCATAGCTGCATATCCGCCTCCAAAGCTAAATGCACCTACCTGGAGAAAAGCCAGAAATAACTGTAAATATATCATCTTTTCGCAATCCTCCTTGTGATCAGTGACCTTGCAATCCCAATAGCAAGCGTACTTAATATTATCAGAACAGCATTCACATTGAAATAGTAATTAAGAATAAAAGCAATCACCATTATAGCAATAAGCAGTGCATCCTTTGATTTTACAACGCCTGCTGCCATATCCCAGACCACAGACACGATCACGGCGCTTACCCCGGATTTCATTCCAAACAGTGCAGCCTGAATATACTGATTGCTCTTAAATATGCTGTAAAAAGCTGAGATCACAGTTAAGATCACAAAAGGCGGTATGACCGCACCTAGAACAGCAAAAAAGATTCCCCACAACCCGCATACCTTGTAGCCTATAACGATCGCACCATTAACTGCAATAGGTCCCGGTGCCGACTGGGCGATAGCCACATAATCAAGCATTTCCTCATTGTTTATCCACTTAAGCTCATCAACAAACTTCTTTTTCAAAAGTGAGATGATGACATATCCTCCGCCAAAAGTGAAGGTGCTAAGATATAAGGTTGAAAAAAATAATGTTTTAAGCCTGGCTCTTTTAGTCTTAACATCTATATCCATATCCTGTACTCCGTTTTGCTCATATATTCCTCAATTATCCACAATGGACTGGTTGATCAACTATATTATTCCTCAAAGTGCACTTGTTGTGCCACAAATTCAAGCTCAATCAGCATTTTTTAAATTGTATCTCCATCTCATAGCTGCAACACCTATAATGACCACATAGCCAATTACAGACAGGACTGTAGGCACTTCTCCAAGGAACAACATTCCAAGGATAGCAGCAAATATTACCTGTGTATAATCAAATACAGATATCTCTTTTGCAGGAGCGAATTTATATGCAGAAGTAATACCGAACTGTCCAAGAGTTGCTGACATACCTGCCAATATCAGGAATAGTAACTGGATAGGACTCAGCATTACAAAATCAGCAATGATAAATGGGATAGTTATAACAGTTGAAAAAATCGAAAAGCACAGAACGATTATCGGCGTGCGCTCTCCCTTTTTCCCAAGTCTCCTTACAAATACATATGCAGTACCGGCGCCAAAACCTCCGTATAGTCCAATAAGTGCTGGAACAAGCTGCATATTGCTTCCTGTAGGTCTTACTATGAGCATGGCTCCGAGAAACGCTATAATAACAGCTAATATATCAAGCTTCTTTGGTTTTTCTTTCAGAATTGGAATAGACAATATGATGGCAAAAAATGGTGACAACTTATTCAGCATGTTGGCATCTGCAATATTAAGTCTGTCTATTGCATAGAAATTGGCAATCAGCCCACTGGTTCCAAAAAGACATCTGAAAAATATATCTGTTCCGCAGCCTTTTTTGATCTCAAATTTTTCTCCCGATCTTATAAGAAGAAAAAGTGATACTACTATAGCAACTGCATTTCTAAAAAATGCCTTTTCCATTGTAGGAACATCACCTGACAATCTTACAAAAAATGTCATGAGTGAAAATCCCAGCGCTGCAAAAAGTATGCAGATAATACCTTTAGATTTGTTACTTACATTTTTTAATAAATTACTCATTCTAACACTTCCATTTTCTCACTCACTTAAGTCACTAAGATATTGTATCACACTTGGCAAATCGAGACCGAGTTATGGGAGCGCAGCGCTAAATCTAATATGCAAAAGAATGTCGCTTGCGACATTCTCGCGCCGAGCGCGGTTGCATTTATGCAACATTTACCTATCGCGCGAGTGCGCATCCTTAGCGGAGCGTTTTTTGTATCATAGGAAAGCAATTTCCTATGATACAAAAATGAGTCAGCTGAAGTGTGTCAAAAGTGAAATAATAGCTCACTTTTCGTCACACCTCACTGACTCAAAATTATTTACTCCTTATCAACTGATTCTTCAGGATCTGATTCTCCTGCTTCTTCTTTTTCTGTATCATCTTTTTCTTCCTCATGATGTGCATTTTCATCATAGAAGATCTGCTCTTTACTCTCTATTTTTTCCGAAACATTCTTGGCGATCTTATTGATGGCCTTCGGCAGTTTATCCTTATGTCTATGGATCACAATGAAAGTAATAACTAATATCGCTATGAGCACCAGGAACAGAATCAGGCAGATAATAAAGTACTTATAGTATCTTGTGGCAATGCCTTTAAAGCGCACCACCAGTACCACGTCATTGCCTGACAGATTGTAGGTGTCGTACTCGCCCATTTTTCCTGTAGCCTCGATCAGCTCTTCACTATCACCATTTACAAGATATAATTCATAGCTCTCCACCTTCGTTGCATAATCACTCTCAGGTTTATATCTGATCTGATGGATAGACTGGCCATCATCCGGGATCACAAGGTGTATCTTTTCATAATCTACATTATTCCTCAGATCATTTTTTACAACATCCTCCAGAATATCCTTATCAAGAAAAACTTCCTTATCGACCTGAAGTACGTCATCTTCCTTGAACTCTCCATCTACCAGTAGCTCACTCTGATGCAGCTTGCTGTCAGGATCTGCTTCAGCAATGGTGGTCCTGTATTTCACATAAGTTGCTGTAATTACCTGATCTGTCATAACTTTATCTATGCTGTCCTGGCTCCAGACTACATAATATCCTTCTTTTTCATCCACCTCAGGATAATCAGTTTCCTTCAGACTTGAGCCAAAGCTCCTACTGATTTTCTTGATAAGCTGATCTTCTTCATCGCTTAAGACAAAAGAAATAGTAAGGTGTCCAAACTCTCTTGAAAGAACGCTGCTGTCATACTCTACAGGCTCAGCCTTTAGCGAATAGCTGACATTGTTTATACCTGCAAGTTCATCACTTACAAAATAATTATTTCTTACCACGCCTTCTTCAGACACATGACCGGCAATGGCTCCATACCAGTTCTCAGCATCCTGGATTTTTACAATAGTCGTACAATCGCTGATGTGGGTTCCATCTCCTGCAATTCCTCCAACGTATGTACTTCCGGTCAGGATTCCCTTGGACTCTGAGCCAACCACGTATGATAGCGAACTGCCCACAACACCGCCCACGTACTCGCCTGAAGCAGATTTGATATTGCCCGTGTTAAAACAATAAATGATGGTTCCCATCTCCTGAAGTCCGCAGATACCTCCAGCATAGCTCTTCTCACTTACTGCATCAGCATAATTCTTATTGCCTCTCAAAACGCACTTAGTCAGATAAGATGAATTGAGCTTGGAATCAGAAATACCTGTTACATCACTTTCTTTATCAAAGTCATACTCGATAGCCATAGTTCCAGCTATTCCAGAGCTATCAATATCTCCTTCTACTATTCCATAATTAAGGCAGCTGTCTATGGTTGCATCGGTACAGGTCTCAGCCTCGTCAAAAGAGACATCATCAAAGGCAGCTGTATAATCCATCTCAAGAACGCCATCAATAGCGTCTGTATATAAAAGCATTATGGTGTTGAACTGATCATTCATTGCTTGAAGATCATCCACCAGAATACCTGTTGCATTATTAACATCGGTATTAAGAAGGCCAAAGTTGTCATTCATGCCCTGCATATTGTCTGCAAGAGAAGTGGTATGAGCTTTGTACTCTGCACTGAACTGTGGAAAAGATATATCATCTCTTCCTGCAAGGTTATTTATTATGCTCTTAGTACCTGTTGTAGCACCTTGAAGATCATCAGATGCTGCATCCAGAGAGTTCATTGCCTTGCTTGCATCTGCCCGTGCAGCGTCAGATGCATACTGTGAATAACGCTGAACCAGCACAGTCATATCAGCTGAAGCATTTCTCAGATCTCTGTCGTATGCATATTCTGGAACCAATGCAGTTTGATCAACTATTCCTTGGACTTCGTCAACCGGACTTGTATAGTTCTCTTTTACATAGGTCTCTGCTCCAGATGCCACGTCAGACTGTGCACTATTATATAGGGCTATATCTGCATCATATCTTGAATCTGAAGATGATACCGGGAAGGTAGCCATATCAGTTGAATGCTTCCATGTCCCTGATGAACTGGTAGTAGGATCAGCAATCTCAACATCATTTTCATCATAGTATTTCAAGTCACTTTTGTCACCTCTATGATACACAATATAGGTGTTATAGCGGTATTTACTTTCATCACTGTTATAGTAGTCCTGAGTCAGATAGTTAGACTGACTTCTGATACTGCTGAGGGTGTCTTTGGCTGTCTGGTACGTCCTCTTGTCTGTATCATCCATGTACTGCTCAATCTCCAAGTCATTTACTGCATCTACAAGTTCCCCTGCAGATTTACTGACATTTTTGGCTGCACTCTCTGCATTATCAATGACGCCACCACTCTTGGATGACTCTTCCAGAATATAGTCTACTCTTGAGAAAGCCTCTGTAGCCGCTCCTGACACGCCATTGGCATAATCAACAGTTCCGCTGGCTATATACCTTACGTCATCTATGGCTTTGGAAGTAAATTGCTGAATTGCTGACAATCTGTTGCTGATGACATCCGACTGATTTCTCGTATCGTTCAACGTTACTGTCACTATGTCGTGGAGCTTACTTATAGCTTCCGTTAACTGATAAGCCACATCCGAACTCAGGTCAACTGTAATATATGGTTCAGCCTGACCGACGATACCTCCCACATCTTTTCTACCCTGGATAAAAGCGTTATTGGTACATCTGCACACATAGCCTGACTGTCTTCCAACTATGCCGCCCACATTGTACCCAACGTGCTCGTATCCTACATCTCCGTTATTTACACATCTCCTTATGATTCCAAGAGACAGTCCTGCTATTCCTCCTGTATCAGTGACTGTAACATCGGCATTGGCTGACTCAGAGCTGCTGTTTCCATTTTTGATTATGGCCAGCACAGTATTGAGAGTCTGCATGGCATCAACTGTTATCTGTGTATCTGTATTTGTAGTATTAACAAGAGCAGAATTGGTACAACCAAAGATATTTCCCATATTTTCACCAGCTATTCCTCCGGTAAAGTGGGTTCCATTGATATAACCACTATTTGTACAATTTCTTATATCTCCTGTCAGCTCATTGATACCAACTATCGCACCAGTATAATCGCTTCCTGATACTATACCATCAAAGCTGCAATCACTTATAAGGCCTGAATTGTCTCCAACAATTCCTCCTATAACTATCTGATTTCCCGAAGGGATCACCGTACCGCTTACTTTGAGATTGCTGATGACTGCAGTTTTCTGGGTACTGCAAAACAGTCCTGTATAGGATACGCCATCTCTTACATTCAGATCACTTATAGTATGTCCCATTCCATCAAAGGTTCCGCCAAAAGTCGGTATGCCTGCAAAAGAGCAGCCTATAAGTGAAATGTCATTCATCAAAATTACTTTTTTATTTACTGACCAGGTATCCAGGCTGCATTTCGAGGCAAGATCCATAAACTCCTCAGCTGTACTGATCCGGATTTCTTCTATCTCATCCGGGATCTCTTCTTCTATTTCTTCTCTGATGTCTTCATCAACATCCGTTTCATCTTCCAGAGCGTCATTCATAGTGCCTGTAGTAACTGTGCTACTTGTCTCCTCTGCCATAACGCTCATGGCAGGAGTTGTTGCTATTATCAGTCCAAGTAGGAGTATGCATAACCTCTTTTTCATATCAGACATCCTCCTCTTCTGAATAATAATATGGCACATCTTCGCTTACCATCTTGACGTCGCCATTCTCAACAAAGGCAGCAATGTTACCTTTGACAACAGCATGTACAACACCTGTCACTTCACCTTCAATTCGTCCTCTTACTACACCATCGATACGCATAGTTCCACTTCTCTGGGTAGTTCTGATAGGCATATTCATAACAAATGCAGACAGCTCAATGACTTTATCACCCACCAGCAGTATCTGGGGCAGTACAAACATGGTTATCAATATTGAGATTATTGTTCCTCTTCCAAGACATTTTCCAATTCCGTATATTGCGCAATCTGATGTCATCTTACCGATCAGTGTGCCTGCCACTGCAAGCATGGTGCCGGATGTGATGATAGTCGGGAACGAGAGATTCATGGTATTTACAATGGCATCTTTTTTGCCCATAGTCTCACGAAGCTCTGTGTAGCGACCTGCAATAACGATCGCATAGTCAATATTGGCACCCATCTGAATAGAGCTTACGATCAGGTACCCCAGGAAAAAGAGGTTGTCGTGTTGTATTGCAGGTATGGAGAAATTGATCCAGATACATCCCTGGATAACTACAATCAACAGCACCGGCATTCCTGCAGATTTGAATGTAAAAAGAAGTACCACAAGAACTGCCAGGATTGAGATGACACTGGTAACAGTATTGTCTCTTGCAAAGCACTTTTTCAGATCATACTGGCTGACGGATTCGCCCACAACAAATATCTTATCTGCATCATAATATTTTTCAGTGATGGTATGGAGCTGATCTATAAAAGCAAAGGTCTCATCAGATTCTTCAGGAAGTGTCAGATATACCAATATACGGGAATACTCCGGCCCCTGCAGCTGGTCCTTGGCAAAGGTCATCATCCTGTTGGCATCTTCGAGCTGCTGCATAAGTTCATCATCCAGTGTCACATAGCCTTCTTCAACCTCCTGATAAACAAACATGAACATATCAATGAGTGGAACCTTATAATTGGCAAGGCCATTGACTGCTTTGGCATAATCTTCATCATTGACCGCATATGCTGCATATACCAGTTCTGCCACTTCATAATCTATGTTCAATAACTCTGAGAACTGCCTTGGTGAGAGCTTCTCTGTTAATGTGTATCCATTTAAAGCCTCAGTATTGGCAAGTCCTGTGATGGACGAGACTTCTGAGTATGTCAAAAGATTGTCTATAAGACGTTTTTCTCTCTCATAATCTCCTGCAGGAAATACCAGTGCTACCATATTATCAGACTGGAAATTGTCATCCTGCATGTCCTGAGCAGCCTGCACTGCATTGGTTAGAGGTGGAGTGATCTTGGAATATCCATAAACATATGGGGTATTGGAAGAGAGCCTGTTGGCTATAATGATCACTACTACAAATGCCGGTGCAATTATATATCTACTGTAATAAGCAAATTTCCCTACAAATGGGATTTCAGGAATAAAGTTTTTATGCTTGGTTTTTTCCATAAGTCCTGCAAAAAGCATGATGATTCCAGGCATCAAAAGAAATACTGATAAAAGACTGAGCAATATGGCTTTGATCAAAACTATACCCATATCAGAACCTATTCCAAACTGCATGAACAACATTGCAATAAGTCCGCCTATGGTTGTAAGGGAGCTTCCTGATATCTCTGGAATGGATTTTGAAAGAGCAACAATACAGGCATCTCTGGCAGGCAAATTGGCATGTTCCTCTTTATACCTGTTGAGGAATATGACGGCATAGTCTACAGAGAGAGCCAGCTGAAGAACTATAGTTACTGAATTGGATACAAAAGAAATAGTTCCAAGAAGGAAGTTTGTTCCCATCTGAACAAGGGCAGCACTTCCAAAGGTCAATAACAAAACCGGAACTTCTGCATATGCCTGGCTTGTAAGCAAAAGTACAGCCACAACAACAATAACAACTATTACAGAGATAACATTCATCTCTGCTGCAATAAGCTCTGACTGTGTATCTCCCAGTGAAGTTGACAGATAATAGTCATATCCATCAAAATACTCTTTTACCTGATCCAACAGCACCAAACACTGATCATCACTTTCATCATAATCAAAAGTAATGTCAAAAAGAGCTGACCCATTAGCATAGTGTTTTTCAGACTCATCTACATCTACTGAAAAAATGCCATCGATCTGCTCCAGGTCGCTTTGTATTTCCAGTGCCTGATCATAGGAGATATTGGCTACCATGACTTTGGTAGTGCCATAGGTAGTAAACTGCTCTTCCATAAGGTCAAGTCCCTGCCTGGTCTCTGAAGTATCCGGAAGATACTCTGACAGCTGGTTTTCAACTCCAACCCATCCTCTTGCTATAACTGAAAATATACACAGAATTGCGTATATCAAAAAGAAAAGATTCCGCTTATCTACTATGAAAGCGCAAATCTTTAACATAAAGCTATTTCCAGCCTTTTCCTCTTGTTTCTCCATGTTCACTTCATCCCCCAAACAGATCATAAATGGCTCATTTCAGGTATAGGATATACCCAAGCCATACACTATATATTGTACATCCATTTTAATCCGCATACAATATTGTGACTATAATATTACGGTATGTGGAATACATGGCTGTGTGGGGAATGTGCAGGAATGAATAAAAAAAGTGAGTCACTGGGGACGTATCAAAATGACTCATTTTTGCCACTTCATGGCAAAAATACTGCAAATAGGCTATTTAAAGGCGACTACGTCGCAGAGCCTATTTGCCTCTTGAATCATGTTCTCACGAAATCCGCAGCCAGTGCGGATTTCTATTTGTACTCACACAAAATATATACACAATGAGTCATTTTGATACGTCCCCGGTGACTCACTTTGATACGCACCGTTGACTATTAGAACTTAAATTTGTTAACCTCGCCATCAAGCTGCTGGGCGATATTAGCATTTTCATTAACTACAACTCTGTTCTGCTTCATGTTTTCAGACATTTCAGATACAGCACCTGCAACGTCGCTGATGCCTCTTGCACTTTCTTCAACTGCTGTAGATACGTCATCCATGGCATCTGATACAACATTCATAGAACTTTCGATGTTATGTGAAGCCTGCTCAACATTCTTTAACATCTCAGAGATCTTTTTAGCATCTTCCTGATACTGTTCGCCTGTTTCCATAAGCTGGATATAACCGCCAACAGTCTTTTCTCTGACAAATTCAACCATCTTGGTAGCTTCATCTGCAAGTTCCCTTACAGTTCCGATTACTTCATCAGATATAGTCTGTATCTTCTTAGCAGTATCAGCTGAGTTGGTAGCAAGAGTACTGATCTCGCCTGCAACAACAGAGAATCCCTTACCATACTCTCCAGCTCTTGCTGCCTCGATGCTGGCATTGAGAGATAAGAGGTTGGTCTGTGATGCGATTTCAAGTATTGTCTGTGTAAGACTACTGATACCATCAACAGCCTTGGACTTTTCGATCTTTGCGTTGAGCTCATTTGTCATTTCGTCAGCTGCTATCTTGGCAGATTCTGTCTCCTGCTCTGCACGCTGTCTCATTTCCATAGCTCGCTGTTCCATATTGTCGGCATACTCAGTACCTTCACGTACATTTGTGTACATGTTCTGAACATCGCCTTTGATCTTGCTTGTTGAACCATGAACCTGCTGAAGTGATGCAGAGGTTTCTTCCATTGCAGCACTCATTTCTTCCATAGTTGCAGATACGCCGCTCAACTGATCGTTAGTCTTAACTGTAGTATCAAGGGCTGTGTCTACTGAAGATGAAAGCTTATTTGAGCTTGAATAGATAGAGCTTACAACCTCTCTGATATATTCAAGAAGGCTGTTGATACTGTCTGCAATATCTGATACTTCATCATTTCCTTTTACTTCGATCTTCTGTGTAAGGTCACCATTGTTACTTACAAGATCATTGATCTTTTTATCTACCTTACTAAGTCCATTAGCAATTCCATTAGCAAGGATGATAGAAATGATTGCTCCAACTATAGATAAGATAAGTCCGATCAATCCTATAGTCTCGACAATTGCACGAAGAGATGACACTAACTCATCTACTACGTAGTCAATTCCTAAAATACCTACTGTCTCACCATCATTGTTAGTAATTGGTGCATAAGCAGTAATGTAATTTACTCCTGATTCATTGCGTCTGATAGTACTGGATACATAGCCATCAGAGCTTAATGCAGCCTGCATTCCATCAGTAAACTCCGCTTCTACAGCTGTTCCAATAGATACACCATCTGAAGCTGGACGAGACAGGTAAACCAGTGATCCGCCTCTCTCACCTACTGTATAGATATCACTGATATTAGCTGAGCTGACTACCTGAGCCATATCCTCCTGCATAACAGTATTGGCATAACTATCATCTGAACCGGCATCCAAAAGGCTCAACAGATTGCCATTCAGCTGTTTTGCTGCAATCTGGCTGATAGCAAGGGTATTTTCAGAAGCTGTTTCAATGTAACTGTCTTGAACAAATCTGTATATTGCAACACCCATGACACAGCATGTAATGATATTAAGCATGATACTTCCAATAATGATCTTTGCTTTTATACTAAATCTTATTCCTCTTCTCTTTTCCATTTTTACTCCTTATTCGGCATTAAGTGAATCAACTATAGCCTGCGACATGTATGAACCTCCTGCCGCTTCAAACTCTGCATAAGCCGTATCAATATCAGCTCCTTCAACAACTACCTTACTCATCAATTCTTTTTTCAGTTCCAACAGATCTGCATTGTACAGTGAATAAGCATCTGTACTGTATGGGAGGTCTGCCATCTCGCTGTTATCATTAAAGATCTGAAGTGCCTCAGCCTGATTTGGTGTGATGCTGTCAGCACCCGGATCGGATGTAAGTGGAACTGTAGCAAGTAAATGATCTATATGATTCTTGGCATAACTGTCAGAAATAGGACTGTAAGTCCACAATTCTTCCATTTCTCCGCCATCATTCATAGTCTCTAAAAAGTACTTAAATACACCTGATGGATTATCACAGGCTGAAGTGATGCACCATACAGGAGCAACTCTTTCAAGGTAGAGGCCTGTCTCTTCAAGCGGTGGCATAGTTACAAGCTCTCCATCTACGCCTGCTTCCTCAAGTTTTCCCTGAAGTGTCTTGGCCCAGGTTCCTGCCCAATAAGTAAAAATGCCATATTCATTAGCATAGAATTTATCTCTGCAGTCTCCTGTTCCATTTTCCACGATATCTTTATCGATATAGCCCTTGGCATAAGCATCTCTAAGTCTTTCAAGAGCTGCTCTCATAGGCTCTTCCATAAAGCCATCGCTCCAGGTACCATCCTCTGATTCATAAAAAGAAGGATATGCATCCTGATAAAATTCAGGAAGGTAGTTTACATATGGAGCCTCGCTATTGATAATGCCTGCAGCAGACACTCCATAAGTATTACCATCAATACCATCCCCATCCGGGTCTCCTTCGGTGAAAGCTTTTAACACTTCGAGGTACTCCTCGTAATTTGTAGGCACTTCCAGGCCAACATTATCAAGCCATGCCTTTTTTATATAGGTCACACAACCATTTCCTCTTGTTGGTGATATTCCAAATAATTTACCGTTAATCTTGATGCCATCTATAAGAGCGCTGTTTCCTGCCTCATTTATTCTTGCCTCAAGTTCTGAACCTTCATAGTAAGGCGTGATATCTGCCAGCATTTCCTGCGCTGCGTATGTTGTATAATATGTTGAGCTTAACAGGACGACATCAGGGAGATCTCCTGATTCAAACACCTTGGCAACTTCATCGTAATAAACATCATGCTCAGGCTGTATGATTATAAGATCTATACCAGTCAGAGCTTCCCATCTGGCTTCAAATTCATCTCTTCCATTTTCCTGAGTGATCAGCGTTCCATCCACCATGATGGTTATAGACTCAGGTTTACTGGCATCTGTTTTAACTTCACTTACCACATCGGATGCCATTAATTTTGCTTTACTAGCAGTGACTGCTTCTTGAGAACTTCCACATGCTGTGAGCAGGAAAGCTGCCGATAGCATTGAGCTAACAGTCATCTTTAGCTTTCTGTTCATAATTCCTCCTAAATTCATAAAACAACGCACTAATGAAAACGCTTTCATGTTAAAATACAGTGAAAACTCTGCCATTATATCATGGAATAAATTTTTTACAATATAATTTTTGACGATATATAATTTCTTTTTTTCACTGTATATAAACAAAAAACATCAGAGGTGCGAAATACACTTCTGATGCCTGTTTTCAAAAAATTATCATTATTCAGTTTGCAATTTAGAAATTTTATTTCATTAATTTTTCTTCAAAAAATTGATTAAAACTTTTGAATTGTCGGAAACTCTATATGAATTATTAGTTTTTAGTTAATAATTTTTACACTATATTCATGAGCAATTTTTTCATCTTCCAACTGCATGGCTGAAACTTCTCCACTTTGTTCATTGTACTGCAGTTTTATAAGGCTATAAGCACCGTTTTCGTATTCATAGCCATCCCCTGCATCATCATAGAGTTCAAACACTCCGTCTGCTCCTGCAAAAACAAGAATTTCATAAGGCGCATCCTTTTTTTCATCTACATACTGCATGACTTCAACAGTAGGAATGATAGCCCCTGCCTTGGCAAACACAGGAATATGATCCATTGTCACATCAATAGTAATGATCCTGCCACCTTCATAGCAATCATATGTATAGAAATCGTACCAAAGCCCTTCCGGCAGATAAACCCTCATGGTCATTGCTCCGTTCAATGCTGCAGCACTCTCTGTTACAGGGCATATCAGGAGCTGATCACCATACATATATTCCCTGAATGCAGCATTTTTTTCTGCCTCAGTATCAACTGCAGCGCTCATCCATATCTTGTCGTGCGGATAAGCCATAGCAAGTGGCTTGACGGGCATAATGCCCCTAAAGGTCACACCTGCTGCCACTGAATAGAAAAATGGCACAAGTCTGTATCTAAGCTCAATTGCAGCCTTGATTGCCTCGAAATATTTACTTCCAGGTTCGCCAAAATTCCAGATTTCTCTTGGAGTATCCGTTCCATGAGAACGCATGAGAGGTGTGAAGGCCGCAAACTGAAGCCACCTTGTATAAAGCTCTTTGTAAGCATCATCCTCTACGCCCTTGTCATACTCTCCATTCCAGAACCATGGCATTCCTTTTCTGACAAAAAATGCTCCAATATCACTATTCCAGTATGCCTCGCCACAAGAAATATAGTTTTGAAGCATATACACCTGTTTTTCCAATGTATTCCAGGATGCACTCACATCCCCAGACCATGTAATTGTTCCAAACTGATGCTGGCCTGCAAATCCTGATCTTGTGAGGTTACATACTCTCTTATCAGATATCTTTCTTTGATTTTCATATATTCCCTTTGCATGATAAAAAGAGAACAGATTTATCTTGGAATCATCAATATATTTCTTATATTCAGCAATACTTTTTTCTATCCTGCTTTCCTTTTCAGGCTCTTTTTCACCTTCCCAATTTGCATCATATGGCTCTGATGAATCACACCACCAGGCATCGATCCCATATTTGAACAGACCATTATAAGCCTGTTGAAAATAGACTTCCCTAGCCTTTTCGTCAAAAGCATTGTAAACAGAACCATCAGCCAGCATCAGATTTTTTCCTTAAACTCTCTCTGATCCGGGCCATCTCCGTTCATATTGGGCCATATGGATATCATGACTTTGGCACCAAGCTCGTGGATCTTGTCTATAGTACTCTTTGGATCAGGGTATCTTTTTTTATCAAAACTCTTTTGTCCCCAGAGGCCATCATCCCAATAGAGCCAGTCCTGAACCACAAGGTCAAGTGGAACGCAGATCTGACGATATCTCTTCACTACAGATAGCAGTTCTTCTGCATTCTGGTAACGTTCCTTGGACTGAGCATAGCCTACAGCCCACTTTGGAAGCATCGGTGTTTTTCCTGTCACTTCCATGTAGGAAGCATGTATTTCATCAACAGTTCCTGCAAAAACATACAATTCCAATATATCCGCACAATCTACATATATTTTGACAATGCCCTCTGTAGTATTATCAAAGCGCATATAAGAACCATTTTGAATGAGGCATCCAAAACCAGCCGTTGATATGAAAAAAGGTATCGAGATTTTCAGATTTTCCTGATAAAGCGGAAGGTCTATCCCATTTAGACATTTATAACCATCATAATGGCTTCCAAGGCCAAACATGATGCCATCCGCCACTTTCATTTCCAAGGTAACATGATATGAACTACGGACAAATTCTTCCTCTTCGCCTTTTAAGGACACCTTGATGCCGTCAACAGTCTGTCTTGTAACGGATTCATTAAATATCCTTCTTGTAATATCATATGCTTCAAAGTCAACACGATTTATACTAAGTAGTTGCCTTGTTCCGCAGGCTATATTTATATCTTTGTTTTCTTCAGGTGAAAAAACTATACGTTCATATTTTCCAGAACTTATACTCAAATTTCCAGACATTTTAAGAAATCCTCGCTAGTATGATAACTTTCTATGAACTATATTTTGACACACCAAAAAAGGACTCAGATATACCTTTTTTGCTATTTTATTCCATTATTTTGCTATGACGCCCAGTTACTCATTCAGGATCATCAATTCCTTCTTCAAGGAACTTTTTCCATAGGTCTTCAGTTTCGTTAGAAAACTTAAAGAGATTCTGTTCGACGTTATTGAGTTTTAGTGAAAATACCATTGCAGCTTTTTTGGCATCAAGCAATGAAGCACTGTTCAGGTAGTTGTCAAACATTTCAATTTCTCTTCCAAGATATTCTCTCTGGTAGGCATTGCATTCTTCGTACAATCTGCCTGCTTTTTCAAGAAGATATTTGATCTCCGGTATTTCCCTGGGATCTGTTTTGATATCTTCCATGTTGTGACGCAGAGCTGCAATTTTTTCTTCATCAAGGCCCTCAATGGCACCTCTACTCCTGTGTACTTCTACACCATTGGCAGGACAATATATATCTATATCAAATATTCCGTTAAGGTCATAGGAGAAACGCACATCTGCATATACTTCTCCCTTTGGCCTTTGCGGGATCTTAAACTCGATAGTTTCAAGAAGAAGGTTACTGGATGCCTTTATCTTTTCACCCTGATATATATTAAAGACAAGCTTAGTCTGCATATCGTTGACAGTAACGTATCTGCACTCCTTGCTGGATGGCAGGATCTGGTTTTTAGGAATGATAACTGACAATCTGTCCCCCACTACATCCACACCAAGTGAAAAAGGACATATATCCGTCATAACAATATCTTTGACCACATCTTTTCTGAGATTGATACCTGTAACGATTCCTGCTCCTCTGCAGATAGCTACATCTCCCTCATGATCAAGCTTGACCTTACCTGGGAAAAGAGACTCAAGATAAGCCCTGACAGAAGGCATCTTGGATGAACCTCCTACCATGACCACACCATCTATATCTTCAATGCTAAGACAGGCATCGTTCATAAGTCTCATCAAAACAATGGTAATCCTTTTGAATATTGAAGTAGAAATGTCAATAAGTCTCTGCTGGCTAAGATGGTATTCATAGTCCTTGCCATTAACATGGATGATCGTTGTCGTATCATTCTCAGATGAAAGCCTGATCTTAATATTTTCACCATTATTTATGAGTACTGCCCTGCTCTTTAGATTCAGTCTGTCCCAATCAATACCGCACTGGTGGCAGATATCAAGAGCTATTGCTTCATTGAAATCTTTTCCACCCAGACAGTTATCGCCTGAGATATCACATATTTCTACCATATTTGCAAAAGTATCTACCAGAGTAACATCCAGTGTTCCTCCGCCAAAATCAAATACTATGAATTTTTCATCCTGATCCATATGTCCAAAGTGATATGAAAGTGCTGCTGCCGAAGGCTCATTAACAAGCTGTGTCACCTTTATTCCGGCTCGTATACCTGCAAGTCTTGTAGCTTCTCTCTGATGATCATCAAAATATGCCGGAACGCTAACTACTGCAGAATCCACTTTTTCATGAAGAAAGCTCTCAGCATCCTCAACAAGCTTGCGGATAACATACGCTGATAACTCAATTGGTGTATATTTACCCGCCTTTCCAAGATTAATCTCGGTATCTCTGCCCATCTGTCTCTTAAACTCATAGGCAGTTACATTAGGATTAGTTACTATCCTTTCTTTGGCTGTCTTTCCAACTATAACCTCTTTTCCATCAAAAGAAACAACAGAAGGCGTCAGATATTCTCCAAACTCATTTGGTATCAGTGTTATTCCATCATCTGTCCAGGCACTTACCAGTGAGTTGGTAGTGCCCAAATCTATTCCTACTATCATCTGTAAATCTCCCCAATAACATTCATTATATTTGTAACTTCTCTATGATTGATTGCCTTGGCAGCGCTTCTATCACCGCATAATGTCACTTTTTTACCATTCGCCATTTCCAGAATGATAGCACTTATCCCATTCTTTTCTTCTCTGGTTACAGACTGGATATCACTATACGGTATGACTTTTAATATGCCCCATTTACTCTGGACCAGATAGCTATCAAGTACATAAATATCATAAGGCTTACTATAATATCTGCAACAACATTTCAGCTCAATACCTGCACTGACAATTGTCTGCAGCGGGATCCTGTAATAACTCCAAAGTGATATTACACCCCAGATAAATAATGCTACTGCAACTACTAACGTGATCGGAATTGCACACGCTTCTACATATGCTGATATATCTGAGTAACTACTACCATAAATCTCAGTAAGTCTTTTATCATACCAGGTATAAAATGGAACAAGCGGCATCAGCAGAACCATGCACACAGCCATTTGATATGTATACCTAAGATTTCTATTGAGATATTTCCCAATAAACAGCTTGTGATTCTTGCCACTAATTTCCTTCAGCTCACATTCCCTGCTGCTTTTAATAAACTCATCTCTTCGTTCTGAAATCAACTGAATATAATCGCTTGTTGATAAAAACTGCACATTCCTGCAATGAGCCATATCTCCGGAAGTCAACTTTATAGCCAAGTCAGCTTTAATCTGATTTTGTGTTTGCTGAAACGCTGTCATATGCTCAATCTTTCGAAATGGAAGAATTCGATATGTACAAACAGTATCTACTAGTGACTGATTCCACACCAGGAACCTTCCCATGATATATGCATCACTTCCAAGAGCATATACGGCTTTGCCTTGTTTTATATCATTTCTAAACTCTTTAAGCTTTGGAAGTATACGAATAACTCCAAATGCTCCTGATATAACACGCAATCCGGCTCCCATCATTTTGACAATTGGGATTACCGAAAAAAACATTAGAACAATTGAAATACAATATATTAATTCACCCAAAAACACTTCATCAGCATACAAAGCTGAGCTATACGCAAACTGAACGATAAAAATATCTGCAATCACAAAGTTTATTAACAGGGATTTCAGAGCACTGATCTCATATAAAAACAGTTTCCTGATATCCTTAAGATCAGTCATCATTGAAACCGGATTGATTTCTCTATTACATATGAGCTTTACTTTTTCATTTATCAGATGTCTTAATAAAAACTGATATTGAGGGTTTGTAGAATCAACTTTTAATATGATCTCGTCTGCTGCATTTTTTATGGTAATATTATCCGTCTTGTCATCAACTATGCAGGTAAGGTCGCTGATAAAGTAATATTTTAATTTTTTGCCCTTAAAGATCAAAAGATTACCTATTAGCGACATGTTTTTCTTAAAGAAAATGCCCTGGTCAAAAAAATATCCTACTGATAAATTCAGCACATTACACCCGCTACACTTTGAAAGAACAGCCAGTGCGTTTACCTGCCATTTATCTTTATACTTTTTAATTTTAGTTTTATTTAAATTAAGGCTGACTATTGATTTAAAACGATTATGTAGCAGATCATATTCTGTAGCATTTTTACCTGAAAACAGAGCCTTTTCTATAATGTCATAGCCTGCTTTATTGATACCATAGACTGTTTCAAGTCTACAAAGCAGGGAATCTATAAAATCAGGAGTAATGCACTCTGAATAAAGAGACTGATTCCAATTCCACAGCACGGTGGCAATAATTCGCGGATTGCCAAACGTATGCGGCTGTGTATTCAGATAATAGAAAAAGGATTCAGCAAGTACCAGCATATTTTTCTGTCTATCTGAGAATTTCTCTTTTGTGGTGATCTTACTAAAATCAAAGGACTGATGAGAAAAATCGTACTCTTCCTCAGATTCTTCATTGCCTTCAGATCCATACTCATCCTCTGGTTCTTCATCGTCTTCAGATTCGTACTCATCCTCTGGTTCAATGACATGGATCATTTCAGGTCTAAGACTTATTATATTCTGCTCAGAAAGATCCTTTTCATCGCTGACATTTTGAAAAAAGTCGTCTCGCGCCTTGGCTGTAGCGTTTCTTCCAGCCCGCGCTATAGCTTCTTTATAACATTCACGCAGCTTCTTGAACTCTTCCGGATGTTCTGCAGGATGGTACTTTTTAGCCTGTTCCGCGTAGGCAGCCTTAATAGCATCTATATCATCAGTTGGCTCGATTCCAAGCCATCCCCAAATTCCATAATTCATTTCTTCATACCCTTCATAGCTTTTTCATTTTGAGTCAGTGGGGACGTATCAGATTGACTCATTGTGCACAATGAGTCAATCTGATACGTCCCCACTGACTCATTAAACATTTTGCTTGATCATAGCCCAATCAGTGCAGCGTACGAAATTATCCCCCGGAAGTGTAACCTCTCTATTCCATGGTCTGTCAAATACATTGACTTTTAAATCCGGATCATGATCAAAAAACTGGAATGCAGCAGGTGAATCTTCTACAGCATAGTCGAATTTCATCTTGTAATAATCTTCAAGTTCAAGAGTAAATTCGCTATTCTTGATAAAGCTGTCTCTTCCGTATTTGTTAAAGCAAAACAGTCTCACACGCTCTAATCCATGCTGATCCAGCCACAATCTGGATGGATCATAGGCGCTGGATGGGCGTCCTGTGATTATTGACACTTCATAACCCTTGTCTATCCAGCTGTTTATAACCTCAGATGCACCAGGAGTCTCTTCATAGGCCAGCAGTACTTCCGGTCTATGTCCTTCTATCATCATCTGATCATATTCAGCTTCTGTAAGTGAAAATGATTTCTGCAGATTGAAATATTTCACATCTTCATAAGGCACATTTTTACCAAATTGTTCAGCTGCAATCTTGCAAAAATGCCTCGCTGTCTCACATAAGCAGTCATCAAAATCAACATAAATTTTTTTACTCATAAAAATCCTCCAATTAATTGGCAGTGTCAAGTATACCGCAAATACTTGATACTGTCGAATTATTGGAGGATTCTAATACATTGTTATGCTGCTTGTTTAGGATACTCTTCCATCAGCCATTGCTATTGTCTCGTCTGCAATGCGCATAGTGGATTGCCTGTGGGATACCAATAAAACTGTTTTCTCCTTGGCTTCGTTTTTGAGAGATTTCAATATAACTGCTTCATTCAGGCTGTCCAGATTACTTGTTGGCTCATCCAAAAGCATGAATGGGGCATTATGCAAAAATGCTCTTGCAAGGCCTATTCTCTGCCTCTCTCCGCCTGAAAGTGTACTTCCAAGCTCTCCAACTTCTGTATCATATCCATTAGGCAGCGTCATGATAAAATCATGAAGAGATGCTTTTTTGCAGGCTTCTATGACTTCTTCATCTGTAGCATCAAGTCTGCCAATACGGATGTTGTTGGCTATAGTGTCTTTGAACAGTTGTGTTTCCTGGGTCATATAATTTTCCATATCACGAAGATCATCTGTATTTATCTCATCAATATTTTTCCCTGATATGGATATCTGTCCTTCGCTGACTTTCCAGAATCTCATCAGAAGCTTTAACAGCGTTGATTTTCCACAACCACTCTTTCCAACGATACCAATTATCCTCTTTTCAGGAATAGTTATGGACACATCTTTAAGTACATCTTCCCCAGTATATGAAAAAGAGACATTTTCCACTTTTGCTCCGTCAAAAGAGGTTGCTTCCTTGCCTGTTATATCCTCAGTCTCAGGTACTTCATCAATGATAGCCAGCACTCTTGCACCTGAAGCAACTGTATTCTGAAGTGTCGTACCAAGAGCAGAGAGAGCTGTGACCGGTCCAAATGAAGACATAAGCGCCAAGAGCGGGATCAGGAAACCATCAAAATCCACCTGGCCTGTCCAATACAGATATGTACATAATGCAAGCATCGCAATATCCGAGATCAATATGAGCATATTTGCAATAGCCATATTAGTACCGGTAAGTTTGCTGAGGACTCCCTGTTTTTCTGACAGTTCTCTAGTCTTATCACTTATTTCACTTAACCTCTTTTGCCCATATGAATATTGAAGTGTATCATCTATTCCTCTGATGCTCTCAAGCATATGAGCTGAAAGCGCTCCAGCCTCTGCTCTGAGCACATCTCCGGTATTGCCGCTTCTCTTTGATATTGCAATTGGAAGCACCACACCCACTAGCACAAAAGCCAGTAGGGCAAGGAGTCCAAGGAGTGGATGATAACGGCCTATAAATATGCACATGATCGTTTCAGTTACGATTGCAATGCATATAGGCGAAATAGTGTGTGCATAAAACACCTCAAGAAGCTCCACATCTGAAGTAATGAGGGAAATCAGATCGCCCTTATCTTTTCCTTCAAGCTTGGCAGGACATAGTTTTCTCAATGCCTGAAAAATCTTATCTCTTATGATTGCCAGCAGTGTAAAAGCGATGTAGTGATTGGTTCTCTGCTCAGCAAATCGGAAAATTGATCTTAAAATTGCAAATGAAAGAAGCATCAGCACTATGGTGCTAAATGAAGGAACATCTCCTATACCAAGGCCTGAAAGGATTGCCATTCCTCCAAGGACTGGTATAAACTGCGCCGTAAGGAAACCAAGGGTTCCAAAGAAAATAGCCATGAGCATAAATCCTGTCAGGGGGCGTACCAGTTTTAACATTCTAAAAAGAATAATTGCTTTATTTTGTTTTTTCATATTTTCACGCCTCCTTTCCAAATTCTTCAAGCTCTCTCTGGGTTGTCCAAAGATTTTTATAAACATCGCAGCTATCAAGTAATTCTTTATGTGTTCCTGCTCCAGCTATATGACCGCTTTCAAGGCAGTAAATCCTGTCCGCATCGATCACATTGGCAAGCCTGTGAGTTATTACGATCACAGTCTTGGTCTTTGCAAGCTTTCTTATTTCTTCCAATATGATCTCTTCACTTGTAATATCAATATTACTGGTGGCCTCGTCAAAAATATAGATCTTGGCATTATGCAGTATGGCTCTTGCAAGAGCGAGTCTCTGCCTCTGACCTCCCGAAAGATTTCCGGCATTTTCTGTCAGCTCTGTATCAAGTCCTTTTTCTTCCCTGAAAAATGCATCTATATTGCACTGAGACAGCACCTGCCATAGCTTTTCATCTGTAGCGCTGCCATCTGCAAGAAGTAGATTATCTCTAACAGTTCCTTTAAAAAAGGTGCTATTTATACCCACATAATTTATTGTTCTAAATAGACTCTCTTCATTTACTTCATTGATCTTTTTTCCTGCAATAGTTAATGAGCCATGTTCAATGCTATTTTTGCCCATGATAAGAGAAGCAATTGTTGATTTGCCGCTTCCGCTCTCGCCCACAATACCTGTAAAACTGCCTTCTGGCATCTCCATGCTGATGTCCGAGAGCACTTCTTTTGCATCATCATATTTAAAATCAATATTTTCAAGCTGTATATCAAGCCCCTGCTCAGGAAGGACCAGGTCTTTTTCCTTGGGCTCGTCTTCACTCAGAAATCTGAATATCCTGTCACTGGCTGCCATGCCATTCATGGCCACGTGAAAATAGCTGCCAAGCCTACGCATAGGCAAAAAGAAATCAGCAGAAAGAAGTATCATAAATACAGTACTCTGCAGTGAGATCTCTCCATCGATAAATTCCTTACCTGCCAGCGCAATTCCAAGGGCAGCTCCGCCGTATGCAAAAAAGTCCATGATGATAATAGAATTGAGCTGCATGGTGAGTACCTTCATTGTCACGCGTCTGAAATTCTCAGATTCAGCATTCATCTGCTCATTCTTAAATGCATCAGCGCGATATATCTTAAGAGTTGTCATTCCCTGCAGATTTTCAAGGAATGTACTTCCGAGCTTGGCATACTGATCCCAATATTTTGCCAGGATCTTTTTTGCAATCTTCTGAACCATCATGATCGCGCCTGGTATAAGAGGCACGCAGACAAGCAGTACTCCCGCAACCTTAAAGCTTCCGGCTATGCCAAACATCACAAACAGTGTGACCGGAGCTATGAAGGCATAGAAGAACTGCGGCACATACTGTCCAAAATAGCTTTCAAGCTGTTCAACGCCATCAACTGATTCCTGCACCAGCTCAGCTGTTGTGGCATGCTCTCTATAGGTATTTCCAAGCCTTAGTATCTTTTTATAAATCTGCTCTCTCATAACGCGCTTGACGGTCTTGGACGCCAGATAGCTCATCCTGATCGTGGCCCTAGTCATAAAAAAGCGAACTATAAGGGTTGCCAGTAGAGCCAGACCATAGAGCGCTATGTCTTGCTGCGACAGCTCACGTATATACAATCTGCCTACAAGACTGGCTATACAGTAGATCATCACTGCATTCATAAGCAGTTCAGTCCATTGGCATATGATGTTCAATGCTATATATTTCTTACTTTCCGGGCACATGGCCATCAGTCGTTTATCAAACATATCGTATCTCTCCTGAATTATTTATTGGAATTATAATAACACTTTTGGTTAGCATTTACTAACATCAATGAAATGAAAAACTACCCAGCTATAAACTGAGTAGTCAATAAATGCAATATTTGTATATATTTAGTCTTCTCTGTACCTTCTAGGCCTTCTCAACAATTTCATCAACGAATACCCATGATGCAGGATGAATACTGCAATGAGCATAAATAAGTGAGTGTAGAATATGCCTACTATGTAGTAATTTCGTTCAAGCAGGAAGCCTGCTTCAAATCCGATGAAACACAATATACCTGTAAGCACGAGCCCCATTACAAGAAGATATATATTGAAAAAAATGTTTTTCAGGGCAACTAGAAAATCTTTAAAAGAAGCATCAAAATATACGAAACGTCCAACCATAAGTCCCAGATAATACATCATTACCGGACTGTACTCGCTTTCATCACCAATGACATTCAGGTATATAAGGATGATGATAACGTAAAACATGCCGAGCATTCTTATTGATGCTTTCTTTTCCCTATCAAGCTTAGTAAGTGGAATTATCAGCTTGTCCAGAAGTGTATTTAAGACACAGGAAATGCAGATAAGAAGCAGAAGTGCAAAATCTTTACCCTCGCTCCAGATTTCCATGAACATGCTCCATTCTGTATATGAACTGCCTGAACTCTGAAGTAGTGAATAGATGTGATTAAACACAACATAAGCAACTGCAAATGACATTACCGAAGTTCCGGAAATGATCATCTCATAAAAAAGCTGAACATTACTATCCGCCTTTTCTAAAAGATCGTATTCATCAGGATTTCTTTTTCCATTAAGCATTTTATTAAATAATCTTATACCAAATGTACATAATAGTATTCCTACAAGTGCCATCAGGAAAAATAGTATTTTTTGTCCGATTGTAAAATCGGGATTAGTATATGCCTTGAAATTCATGATTTAACCGCCTCACAACATTTTAGTATTTTGAATACCAGCACATATGCAAAGCCCCATACTCTTTTATTTCTGCTTTTCAAGGATAAAAACATTTATTATAAATAATTACTATCTATCGAACACAATGCACCCCAGCTTTAAAGGAGCATCAAAGAATATAACATCATTGCCTTTTGCCTTATATTTTAAAAGCATATGAACATAGATAATGTCACCGATCCCTGAAAAGATCATGCCCAATCCTAATATGAATAGCATTATCGACCCTACTCTCAAAGCTATTATAGTCGGTACAAGCCCAAGAACGATAAATGGTATAATGTTCACTATAATAAGCTGTTCTTTTTTTAAAGGGGCCTTACATCCACTATACGGTGTAAGAGTTCTCCATCTAAAACCAAATACAATATCCTTAATTCCATTTTGGCAAAAAAAGCTAAATAATAATACTTGCATGAACTCATGTAAAAATATAAGTAATAATAATAGTATCGCACAAACTAACAACTCTATATTACTTAATAATACAAGCTTGTCCGGATGAATAAAAACAAAAGCAAACAATGCGACTATGATGCATGGCAATGCTATCAAAAGCACTAGAATATTTAACTTTAATTCATCGAATGTAAGCTCTGTTCTTTTATATCCTTGATTCATCAACTCTAAAGCTGTTTTTTCAAAATCAGCCTTTCTTCTCTCTTCAGCAGGAGTTAATTTTCTCTCTTTTTTCCCCATAAAACTCTCCTTTAACACTACCTATCGCTTATTCTATCACTTTCTCGAAAAAATGTATCTATGGTCTTAATGGTATTTTGTGGCTTAAAACAGATTTGTGCATTTGCCACAACAGTCATAGACTTAGTCTTTTTGATTCTCACATATCATCAAGTTCATCTTCTATCATCAGCCATTCCATCAGTTCTTCATCTTCCCTGTCTCTTCTGAACTGCTCCTGTCGACGTTCAAATTCTTTTCGCTCTTGCTTGGACATGCCACCTATAAGTTCCTTATACTGTTTATCTGTTAATCTAACGTCTTTATCCTTTTTTCCAAAAAACATATCATGATCCTCACTTTCTTATAAAACGGCCAATGTACGCTCTTTTATAGTTATTCAAAAATTATCTTTTAGCTGCAATATATTTTCTTTTTCACTGATCTTATTCAAAAGTCTCTGCAAAAGTTCCTGAAACACTACTGTTGCTGCCAAAAGTAATGACAATACAAGTGCCAATAGTTTTAATACTATCCTTTTGGATCTGATCCGACATTTTTCTTTATTATTTTTATAATATCGCACAAAAATGATTATCAAAACAATAACTAGTTCAAAAGTAAATAACATTATCAACACCTCCTTATGAAGGCAAAGGGCAGAAATGGCTTTTTGCCATCCCCGCCCCTTTAATTGTTAATCTACATCACCATACCATCCCGGCAGTGTATAACCGTTTTCCCCTTCTGGAAGCCCTACTACATGCAGTTCGTCACTGGAATATACCCAGCCTTTGCCCTGCCCTGAATATGATCCATAACCATTGTTATATGCATTACTGTTACTTGATGATTCTCTCTTGCTTCTGGAAGTATTATTAGGCTTTCTGTCAGAATTTCCTCCGCCTAAGGCATCAATTGCTTCCTGTGTAAGATTCCCATCAGCTTCAAGCGCATCCATAGTTTTTTCATACTCCTTCTGCTTTTTCTCGAGCCATCTCTGAGCATAATCATCATAGTCTGATGCATATGCTGTCAGATCAACATATCCGACCATCAGGCTGACTGCAACTATTGTTGTAAGTACGATCATCATTTTTTTCATAATCTTCACCTATTCCTTTCATCACAACAATGTTCACTGGCCCAACAGTACTTTTTTCATTTTAATGTCGTAGTTCTTTCTGTCTATATATATTATTGTACTCGGAAGCTATCCAATAAAAATGCCAGCTCGCAAACCCTGGTTACTATTCACACTTTCCCAAATATGGTGTCTTTCACATAAAGAGATTCCGGTTATTTCAAAATGCCAAGAAAGCT
>SVGC01000013.1 GCA_015056495.1 Butyrivibrio sp. | reverse complement strand
ATCTTAAGGCCTTTTACATAGAAGTTAACAGATGCATTGCTAAAGCCTACTGTTGATGAGACATTGACTACATTCAGCAATGTTCCGCCAAGGGAAGATGCAAGTCCCTGCGCTGATCCTGCGCTGCCACGGGCTGGTGACAATGTAAATACTACATTGCTACGCTTGCCGTTGATAACAACGTGTCCACCCTGTCCGATTGGTGTTGCACCAACTACTCCAGATGATGAAACGATTGCATTATTCATGTACTCGCCAACTGTCATTCCAGCTGCAGCTGCATTTCTGACTGCTGCCTGATATCTTTGAGATGACGATGAGCCTGAGCTTGATCCTGATGAAGATGATCCTGAACTTGATGAGATCTTGCTAAGCGCTGTATTTAAACTCTTGGTCAGTGCTGCAATAGTCTTATTCTGATCATCCAGCTGTTGCTGCATGCGCTCAATGATCTCTTCTGCTGTCGGACTCAGACTACCTGTGGTAGATTCTGTTGCATATGCCGGCATTGAAACCATCATAAAACTAGCCATCACTAATGCGATAATTCTCTTTCTCATAATAATACCCTCATTTCAACACTTGTTTACACGTAATAGGAAAGCAATTTCCTATGATATAAAAACGATATTCT
The DNA here is from genome assembly GCA_015056495.1 of Butyrivibrio sp. Taxonomy (GTDB): domain Bacteria; phylum Bacillota; class Clostridia; order Lachnospirales; family Lachnospiraceae; genus Butyrivibrio. The sequence goes on along the minus strand of SVGC01000013.1, from coordinate 105,821 downwards.
AAACATATATTAATATTTTTGCATATACAATTCAATCATCTAAAAATTATATAATTCTAAATTATGTGTAAACTCTTGAAGCTGATCCTCTCGAAAAGCGGGGCATAGTGGGCATTCTGTCTAAGCAGTCACTGTGATCCATAGCGTCACTCTACATCAAACCATCTGTCTATAGTTCCTGCAGCATCTCCAACGAGACATCCCATGACAACGAGCTGTTTATCGCTGCTATCATCTACCGCAGTCAAAGTCACTATAAAGTTATTGGTCTCTATCATATTTTCCCAGCCGTCCCTGACGTGCTTGTTCATGGACTTGGTGGTATTTATCTCATCAATAAACTGCTGACATCCACTGGCATAGGTCAGATCGTACTTTTCAAGGATATTGTTATTTTCCCTCTCATACACCATAAATATGACGTAAGTCAGGGCATTGCCATCAAGGTAGATATACATGGTATCGTGTTGGTCAAAAAAGTCTTTATCCTCAAAATTGTACAGATCAATAAAACCGGTGCTGCTATTGGGCTTGCCATAGATTATCTCATTGAAATCTGTCATATCCGGAAGATTGGCAGATTCAATAAACACCGCTCCGTCTGTATCAAACTCCTTGAGGTAGTTATGGTACAGATAGAAATCATCTTCGCCATCTTTATTCTGCAAAAGAGGTCCATTGATAGAAGTTCCGGGCACATATATCCAGCCAAAAATATCTTCATTGGTCTCTCTTACTATCTTTAATGTCTCATCTACTGATAATTCCTCTTCTTCTTTTTCCCCTGAACATCCTGACAATGTCCCTGCCAGAAGCAAAAGAGCGATCACAGTAGTGACTATCCTACAACAAAACTTCGGTCTCATACCTTGTCAGCCTACTTTCTACCCAATCTTTACATAAAATACGTCAAGGATTGTCTCATACAGAGCGACCTCATCTACGTAAAACTCTTCGAAATCCTCACCTTTCTTGGTAGTGCCTTCCAGTGTGATGATGTCTTCAGAATCAAATTCATATTCGTTTATAAGTGGTACCAGATAAGTCAATTCATCGGCAGTGATATCTGTGGTCATGTATGATGTGATGGATGTATAGATATCCAGTGCTGTGGATGAATCTTCACGGGATTTTACCCTTGCCTTTTCAATAAAGGCTTTAAGATACTGCTTTTGTCTGAGAAGTCTTTTATCAGAAGATTTATACTCAGAAACATCTCTATATTTTACATAGGTAAAAGCTGTATCTCCCATGAGATGTACCTGTTCACCCTCTTTGAGGGTCTTATCAACTGAGGTCAGATCTTCAAGGACTACCACATCAACTCCACCAATATTGTCATTGATAGTTGAAATAGCGCTCATATTGATGGCTGCATAACCATGTATCGGAAGCTGGTAAAAGAGTTTGGATACTGCCTTGACCTGATACTCACAGCTCTCTTCCACGCCATCTCCAAAACCATGCTGGACAGCTATCTGAGCAATAGTTGTCGTCATATATCTGCCATGATCGTCATAGATATCCACATCGGTCATGGTATTTCTGTTAATTGCTATGACTTTGATACTCTCTGTTCGTGGATCAAGTACCAGTAGGAACAGACCATCTGCCTGTCCTCCATCTGTGCCTTCTGCAACAGGTATAACTTCATCTGTTTTATCAATTCCCATGATCAAAAAGGTCTTGATATCTTCATTGTAATCATAGATAGCTCCGTTATAACGCACCCAGTCAGCTTCCCATTCTGAGCTGGAAATAGTTGCACTATCCTGCTGTTCATCAGATTGTTCAAGCATAGGAGTGCTGGTCACTGATTTGGAATCAAGACTTGTTTTTCCAAATATCCTGAGTACTTCAAAGGCAATAAGTCCTGCTGCCACCAGGGTTGCAAATACAGCCCATATTACCAGGAACACTCTCGACTTTTTTCTCATAGGCATCAACCTCGTAGTTTATTCCTGAAATGTAACGTCAGTTTTTGTGACGCTACTATCAGATTCTACTCTTCAACTGAAGCTCCGCTTGTTGCTTCAGTTCCTTCATTTGATCCCCCGAATTCACTGCTCATTTCATCAAATGATATTTCTATTGCACTATTGTCTTCAAATGTCTCCCCTAAAATCATTTTCTCCTCATCTGTCTTAAATTCTGCAGGAAAGATCCTGGACTGTTTGGTCACATTGCCGCTCATATCGCTGACTGCATAATAAACGACAGCAGTGCCAGCTTCTTCATTAGCAACGACCTTTTCGATGACAATCCTGTCAGAAACATCTCCGTCTTTTGCATCAAATGCTTTTATACCCTGAAGCAGATCTCTTTCAGTAGTTTCGTCATTATAAGTAATATCCAGCGCAGAAAATCTAAACTCAGGAGCAATCTTATCCATTCCTCTGTACATGTATACACTGGCTACAATGATCAATACGCTAAGCAGTATGAAAACTATTGCCAGAAAATTCCCTTTTCTCAAGCTCCAGTTCCTCCATCAGCCCTTCCTGACTATTCCTTCGATATAATCAAGTTCCTCATCAACGTCGATTCCTACCTCTTCTTTTTTCTCAGGCCTCGCAGGTCCGTTGTCCTGAGTATTGCCGTACTGGCCATAATACTTGCCGTAGTATTTGCCGTAATACTTGCCATAATAATTGCCGTAATGGCCATAATATCCTTTTCCTGACATATCAACTTTATTAAGGACAACTCCCAGCAGTTTGGCACCTGCTTTATCCAGCTGATCCTTAACCTTTTGTGCAAACCTGTAACTAATGGCGTTGTCTTCAATTACCATGATAGTTCCATCGCACTGCTTGGATACGACAGCCGCGTCAATAACGCTTCCAAGAGGCGGTGTATCAATGATCACATAGTCAAAAACATTTTTCATATTATCAAGGACTTTGCCAAATATGCGGCCGCCAAGAAGTTCACTTGGGTTTGGAGGTACCGGTCCGCTAAAGACAATATAGAGGTTTGGTACATCCGTTTCGCATATTACGCTAGAGAGTTTTTCTCTACCAACAAGGCAATGGGTAAGGCCAAGTCTGACAGTTCCTGTCTTGTATCGACCTACCATTACTGATTTACGCATATCCGCATCTACAAGCACCGTCTTTTTTCCTGCTTCTGCAAAAGCTCTTGCAAGAGCCATGGCAACACTGGTCTTACCTTCACCAGGCGTACAACTGGTTATTGAGATAGCTCTGACGTCCTGTCCGCTAAATTCCACGTTACTTCTAAGCGTTTTATATGCTTCCTTTTGCTGATAGTTATTTTCAGCTGCGCTAAAATGCAATTTTGCACTCTGCATAGGGTTCCCCTCTTTTATTTCTTCTTGGTTTCTTCAACTGCCATAGGTATAAGAGCAAGTGTGCTAAGTCCCAGATAGTTTTCCACATCATCAGAGGTTTTGATGGAATCATCCATAAGGTATTCCAGAAGTACTACTACACACACCAGGATGACTCCAAGTGCTCCGCCGATAACTGTCCACTTGAGAACGCTTGGTCCTGCTTTTTCCATTGGCATATTGGCAGTCTCAACAACATTTATGGCATCTATATCCATTACGTTGGTGATGTGTTCAGAAGCAACTTCTCTGATGCTGTTGGCCATCTTCATAGCCATCATAGGGTCTTTATCTTCAACGGTAATGGCAACTATTCGCGTATCGCTTGGTGTAACGATGGAGAGCTTGTCATAGAGATCATCATAATCTACATCCAGTCGAAGTCTCTGGATCACCTCTTCAAGCACGTATCTGCTCTTAATAAGCTCTGCGTAGTCCTGAGTAAGCTGTGTACTGATCTGCACATCACTATAGGTGATGGATGAGCTTTCATCCTTGTTCAGGATGTATATCTTGGTGGTGGACTCGTAGACCGGCGCTAAAACAAACTTGCTGACAAACATGCATACTAATCCAAAAAATATTCCGGCGCTGATGATCAGAAATGCTCTGCTGATAAGCACTCCTATAAGTTCACCAAGATTGATCTCAATAACGTTATCATCTTTTCCCATAAACTTTTATTCCTCTATAATATAAACTATATTTCGGTAATTATTGCTCAGTATATTAGTGCTGATCCCTATAGATAATTTGTATTTATATGATCTCACCTTTAATAACAGCAAGAGGATTGTTGTAAAAAATGTCATCTGCATATACGCTGTCTATTTTACGTTCTACATATTCTCTGCACTCTGATAAAAGAGGTGCTCGTCTGCCCGTATCATGAGCGTCAGTTGCTACAAAATGCACTTTTCTCGATTTAAGGAGCTTTCTGGTAAAGAGCCTTGTGCCAAAACCATACTTGCCCATTACACTTGATGCATTGACTTGAATGTAACAGCCAAGGGCAATCAGTTCGTCTACGTATTGGGGATGTGATACAATATCAGAATATCGCTCTACATGTGCCAGGATAGGTGTAAATCCTGCGCTGATTATCTGATACATAGCATTGTGAATATTGCTGTATATATCTGTCGGATGGAATTCTACAAGAACATAGTCAGAACCTGCCAGTGTACATATCTCTCTATTCACCAGCTGTTCCTGCGTTTCCCCACTGTAATAGATTTCATTTCCTGAAAAAAGTTGGACTTTAATTCCTTTTTCCTGAGCTATTTGCTGCAGTTTTTGTCTGTACAGTTCATTTTTCTGCGGTCTTACATTATGGTGCATTGGCTTGTAATGGGGTGTCAGAATAATCTGCTCTATCCCGTCATTCACAGCCATTTTTAACATTGCAAGGCTTGTCTCAATATCAGGCGAGCCATCATCCACGCCAGGCATTATATGGCAGTGAATGTCAATCGATTTGTTTTTCTCCATTTGCCCCTCTATGCTTGTATTCATACGCATAAAGCGAATCGTTATTTATATCATGGAGAACACAGTTCTTATGGCATAAATAAACGTACAAGCGGTTGTATTTTCTCACTCTTAAGTATACAACAACTTGTACGTTTCTTCAATTATCTATTATCGGCAAAATGTATTTTTACTCGCTATAAACCAGTTTTCAACTAAAGTTGCCGGAGGAATAGTCACTTTCATTCGCCTTTATTCATCTTTTCAGCAAGCCTTTTCTGAAGGCTTGTAATGGTATCGACTATGGAGTTCTCTTCATCAAATGTGAATACATAGCCGTGCAATGATGACGCCTTTTGTCTAAGGTTCTTGGAATGTCCCCAGACAAATATCTCGGACATACCTTTTCCGTTTTTGGCTTCCTGAATCAGGTTGGCGGCTGCGCTATTGCCATCGAAGGCTACTACCATTGAAGGTCTGCGCTCAAATATCTCATAATTAAAGCTCTTATAGATACCCATTCCCTGAGATTCAGTGGATACCCTCACCATTACGCCTGCTGCCTTGATCTTGTCAGCTTCTTTTTTGGTAATGAGAGATGGAACTACTGAATATATCTTGAAGCCTTTCTTATTGTGGTCCAAAAGATATTTCTCATAACCAGTCAGCTTATGACCTATTACAAATACTACTTCTTCCGGGCTAAGGTATTCCAGAAGCTTGTCCAGCTGCGCTGTGGCATTGCTGCTGAGCTTGGTAGCTCTGTTCTCAGTATTGAAGCTGCCTCCGATAAGTACAACCGGAAGTCTGTCCCAGGTAATCTCACTTATCTGATTTTTCAGTTCTGTGTTAGCGTCCAGTTTAAGTGCATCTTCGCTTATCTTCTTGGTGATCTTTACAGCCTTCATTTTTTCTAGAAGGACTTCTTCCATATCACGGCCATTCATCATCTGCTCAAAGGCGAGCTTTTTATCAGAATATGCCTTGCGGCTATCTTCAATGATCCTGGTCTCTGCCTCTTTCATCAGAAGCTGATCTGATTCTGACAGACCAAGCATCTTTTCAAGGGAGAGCTGCTCATCAATAGAGTTGGTGCCGTATAATGCTGCACCATCAGTTCCCTGAACGCACTGTATGCCTTGTTTCAAGTACTGCTTCAGAGGATGGTGCTCAAGGGAGTTGAGGTTGTTGAGTCTTACATTACTCGTAATCTGGAACTCCAGCACCACGTTATTTTCTTTTAACTGCTTAAGGACTTCTTTTCCCTTTTTAGAAGTCGGACTATATGTATATAAGCCGTGTCCCAGGCGCATCTTGGGCATCTTCTGACCAGGCTGGAGTGAGTCTTTGACACAGGCAATACTGTGAGCAATATTATCTTTCTGACTATCATTCTCACCGGCATGGACCCTTATGACAAAACTTGGATCTTTGGCGGCTATTTTTACAATCTCTTTAAATGCAGGTTTCAAAGTGATGATGTCATTGATTTCTTCACCGACAAAGTCGCAGCCTGCCACATATGGATCAAGGGCTGTGGCTTTAAGTACTTCAAGATTTTGCTCGAGGTAGTTGGCAGGTGTCACAGCATCTTTGACAATGGTTAGCGGAATCCTACGCATAGCGGCAAGAAATCGTATCATGACGCCAGTTTCCTGATATATTTTGGGCATGACTTCATGTACCTGTCTGAGCATTTCTATAGACTCATATTTTTTAACAAGTGTCGTATCACTTATCTCAGCATAAACTATTCCCTGTTTCTTATAATTTCTGGCAATCCACAATAATTTATCCTGAAAAAGAGTATTGTGGCAGTATGGCAGGCTTTCCTTGTCCTTCAGCATCTGCTTAAGAGCTGATTTTACGCCTTCATCAGGGATCTGCTCTATACGGTTTAGCTCTATTTTTTCTTCGCTTTCCTGTCCTTTGCAGAATACATAGCGATAGAGATACACTTTTTCCAGGTTGGTAAAAACAGCCTGTCCATCCTTGATGATCGCAAGGGAACCTCGGATCTTGACTATGTTCATCTCTGCATTATCAAGGTTACCTAGTATCAGATCTGCAAAGTTAATGAAGGTATTGTCATTGATCCTTCGATCAAGATACTTGCCCTTAAGGTCGGAAGAAACAAACTGTCTTGAAACCTTTTCTCTCTGGATATTCAGTTTTTCCCACTGAGCATCTGTCAGTTCAAGGCCCAGTTTTTTGACATAATATAATGGATATCGGATCTGATGATAGATTCCGAGGGCAATCAAAATATCGCCCGGAAGATTTCCATTCATATGAGTATGGAGATCCGCGTGAAATTTAAGATCTTTGCGTATATATGTCTTGAAAATAGTTTTTCCTTTTTCAAGATGAAATTCTTTGGTCTGGCTCATAAGCGTCTTGGCAATAGCGGGAATGGTTGCCTTCATCTCCACATTGCCTTCGGCACTTATACTGGCTATTTCTGTTTCACCCATTTTAAAGATGTACTGTTCTTCATTACAGCCATCTATAAAACAAGGGACTTCACCCTTGATGATGAGTTTGTTGTCGTCATCTTTGGAAAGTGGCAATCTGCACACTTTTGACAAATTCCTAATAAGATTTCCACTACTGTGATTCGGTGTGGTCAGAACATAATAGAGCCTATCCAGATCTTTGTATAGGCTCACTATTATGTCTTTTTCATTATCAAGGAAAAAACAGGTGAAGTATGTCATAATCGCAGCTCCTTTTGCGATAAACGAGTCACTGGGGACGTATCAGTTTGACTCATTGTGTGCAATGAGTCAATTTGATACGTCCCCAGTGACTCATTTACTCATTTGATTATTTAAACTGGTTTAACGTCGGGTTATATATATAGCTTATCATTTCCAGCTTACTAATGATAGATTTCATTTCTTCATCGCTTAATGAAAGGCCTTCTTGAAGTGCCTCCAGAGTGTTGTAATTATCTCTCAGCTGCATATTGATATAGCTGAGCAGCATGACTGGATCATTTGGTATCAATTATATATCTCACTTTCTAAGTGGCCTCTTATTAATTCTGTTCAAGAAACATATGCAAAAAGAGCTGTGCCTGTCGGATTATGAATCATGCCTCTTCGATACGTGGAACTGCATTATGAACAGCTGTTGCAGTAAGTTCTCCAGCCTGAACATCAAAGATGATGGAATCATGAGGCTCCACCTTATCTTCAAGGATCAGTTTAGCTGACATTGTCTCGACATATTTCTGTATGTATCTCTTAAGAGGTCTTGCTCCATAGGTCGGCTCATATGCATTATCAACTACATATGTCTTGGCAGCGTCTGTAAGCTCAATGCTTATCTCTCTGTCTGCAAGTCTCTTGTTAAGATCGGCCACAATTAAATCTATGATACCACTAATATTTCCTTTTGTCAGAGGTTTAAACATTATGGTCTCATCAAGTCTGTTAAGAAACTCTGGTCTAAAATGCATTCTGAGCTGCTCCATTACAGCATTTTCTGCGTTCTGACTAATCTCGCCATCTTCACTTATTCCATCAAGAAGATCCTGGGCTCCAATATTTGAAGTCAAAATGATTATAGTATTTTTAAAATCAACTGTTCTTCCCTGTGAATCAGTGATACGTCCGTCATCAAGTACCTGCAGCAGGATATTGAATACATCCGGATGAGCTTTTTCAATCTCATCAAAGAGTACTACTGCATATGGTTTTCTACGAACTGCCTCTGTAAGCTGACCACCTTCTTCATAACCTACATATCCTGGTGCTGCACCGATAAGTCTTGATACACTGTATTTTTCCATATATTCAGACATATCGATCCTGACCATATTGTTTTCGTTGTCAAAAAGTGAAGCTGCAAGGGCCTTGGCAAGCTCTGTTTTACCAACACCTGTTGGGCCAAGGAACAGGAATGATCCGATAGGCTTGGATGGGTCCTTGATACCGGCTTTGGATCTCATGATTGCTTCTGAGACTCTTGTAACAGCATCATCCTGACCAACAACTCTCTTATGGAGTTCTTCTCCAAGATGAAGTGTCTTATTTCTCTCACTTTCTGTAAGCTTTGATACAGGTATTCCTGTCCATTTAGAAATGATCTTGGCAATTTCTTCTTCGCTTACTTTTTCATGGACTAAGGACAATTCCTCTTCTTTTACGCTTTCCTCTGCATCTTCAAGTTCTTTCTTAAGAGCAGGAAGTTTACCGTACTGTAACTCTGCTGCCTTTTCAAGGTCGCCTTCTCTCTGAGCCTTCTGTATTTCATTATTCATATTTTCTATCTGTTCACGAAGAGCAGCTAGCTTATCTACAGAAGCTTTCTCATTTGTCCACTGAGCCTTGCGGTTATCAAAATCAGCTCTAAGTTCTGCAAGTTCCTTTTGAAGATTAGTCAATCTCTCCTTGCTGAGTGAGTCATCTTCTTTTTTCAGAGCAGCTTCTTCTATCTGCATCTGAAGGATCCTACGGTTCAGTTCGTCCATTTCGGCTGGCATTGAATCCATCTCTGTCTTGATAAGGGCACAGGCTTCATCAACAAGGTCGATGGCCTTATCTGGAAGGAATCTGTCGGAAATATATCTGTCTGAAAGTGTTGCTGCACTAACCAGAGCATTATCCATGATCTTAACGCCATGGTATACTTCATATCTCTCTTTAAGTCCACGAAGGATAGAGATTGTATCCTCTACAGTTGGTTCATCAACTGTTACAGGCTGGAATCTACGTTCAAGAGCCGGGTCTTTTTCGATGTATTCTCTATATTCATCCAGTGTAGTAGCACCGATACAGTGGAGCTCGCCTCTTGCAAGCATAGGTTTTAACATATTGCTGGCATCAAGGGCACCGTCTGTCTTACCTGCACCGACAATAGTATGGAGCTCATCGATAAAGAGAAGAATCTCTCCTTCACTCTTTTTTACATCCTCAAGAACAGCTTTAAGTCTCTCTTCAAACTCGCCTCTGTATTTGGCTCCTGCAACAAGTGCTCCCATGTCCAGAGCAAATATCTTTTTATCCTTAAGTCCGGTTGGTACATCACCGCTGGCGATACGCTGTGCCAGAGCCTCTACAACTGCTGTTTTACCAACACCAGGCTCACCGATCAGGACAGGGTTATTTTTGGTCTTACGGGACAGGATACGGATAACATTTCTGATCTCAGCATCTCTGCCTATAACAGGGTCCATTTTCTGCTGTTTGGCCTTTTCCACAAGCTCTGAGCCATATTTATTCAGAGTATCGTAGGTTGCTTCAGGATTGTCGCTGACAACTCTCTGATTGCCCCTTACCTCTGATAACACCTGTAAAAATGAGTTCTTATCAATTCCAAATTCGCTAAAGATATCCATGATCTCACGATTAGGATGCTTGAGCATAGACAGGAAGAGATGTTCCACTGATACATATTCATCTCCCATGGCCCTGGCTTCATCTTCAGCGCTTAGAAGCACTTTATTCAGATACTGGCCTACGTACGGATTGCCTCCGGAGACTTTGGTCCTCTTGGCAAGTCCCTGCTCGACTCTCTGTATAAAGCTTTCCTTGCTGATACCCATCTTTTCTATAAGTTTAATGATAAGGCTATCTTCTATTGTCAAAAGGCTGTATAGCAAGTGTTCCTGTTCAATCTCCTGATTGCCATAGTCCATAGCAACCTTTTCACAGTTATTCACAGCCTCAATTGATTTCTGTGTAAACTTTTGGATATTCATGATCTTTCCCTCCTCGATAACTCGGATAAAAAAATATTACTCTCTATTTTGTCTTATGATATTCGTTCTATCTGTTCTATTTTTAGTATAACACAAACTTTTCTTATTTCAACAACTTTTTTATCATGGGTAATTTTTTCCTTAGACAGAAAAAGAGCCCGGAAAAATAGGGAACATTTTTCCGGGCTCTGCATCATGACCAAATTTTATTATTTGTTAGCGATTGTTTCCTGAAGCTTCTTTGTAAGAAGTGGAACGATCTTGTTGAGGTCGCCTACTACGCCGTAGTCTGCTACGTCGAAGATTGGAGCGTTCTCATCTTTGTTGATAGCAATGATGATATCAGACTCTTCCATACCTGCTACGTGCTGGATGGCACCTGAAATACCAATTGCAAAGTATACGTGAGGACGTACAGTCTTACCTGTCTGACCTACCTGAAGATCCTTTGGCTTCCAGCCTGAATCTACAACTGCTCTTGAGCAGCTAACTGTTCCGTGAAGAACTGCAGCAAGGTCATCAAGGAGCTTGAAGTTCTCTGGGCTTCCAACACCACGTCCGCCAGATACAAGGATCTTAGCTTCTGAGATATCAGCAACATCAGATACTGCCTTAACGATCTCAAGGATCTTTGTATAGCAGTTATTTTCTTCGAAACCTGGGTTGTACTCAACGATTTCTGCTGTAGCACCCTTCTTTGGCTCGATCTTCTGCATAACGCCTGGTCTAACTGTAGCCATCTGTGGTCTGAAGTCAGGACATGCGATTGTAGCGATTGTGTTTCCACCGAATGCAGGACGTGTCATAAGAAGCTGTTTATGCTTCTGCTTGTCTTCCTGTCCAGGAACTGCAACAAGTGGGAAATCACCGATCTCAAGACTTGTACAGTCAGCTGTAAGACCAGTGTGAACTCTTGATGATACACGAGGACCAAGGTCACGGCCAATAGCTGTAGCACCAACAAGTAAGATCTCTGGTTTGAACTCATTTACAACAGATGCAAGTGCATGTGTATATGGCTCAGTTCTATAATCTTTAAGTGCAGGATCATCAACAACGATAACTCTGTCTGCACCATACTCAGCAAGAGTACCTGTAAGTCCCTTTACATCAGAACCGATAAGTACTGCTGTTACTTTTTTCTCATCAAGACTCTCTGCGAGATTTCTTGCTTTGCCCAGAAGTTCTAAAGCGATACTGCTGATTTCATTGTCAACCTGCTGAGCAAATATAAATACACCCTTATATTCTTCTAAAGACATTTGAATTATTCCTCCTAATATTCTGATAGGTAACCCATCTTAGACAACATGCTTCTCAACAAGTTTGCTTACGATGTAATCAACAGATTCTTCAGGTGTATCAAGAACTACCTTTTCACCTGCGCCCTTTTTAACTTTATCTGAAGCCTTAGCGATAACTGTTGGTGATCCCTTAAGACCGATGTTGCTATCATCAACATCCTTAAGGTCATTTCTGCCCCATACAGTTACTTTGTCTGAACCATCTTCGTTCTTTTCGAATGCTCCGAAGATTCCGCCTGGAGTCATGTATCGTGGCTCGCCAAGCTCTGAAAGAGCTGTTACAAGACATGGCATCTTAGCTTCAACCATGTGATATCTGTCTTCGAACTGTCTCTTAACTGTTACTGTACCAGCCTTCTCATCTACCTTGATTTCTTCAGCATATGAGATTACTGGAATGTGAAGGTGCTCAGAAATCTGAGGACCAACCTGTGCTGTATCACCATCGATAGCCTGACGACCTGTAATGATAAGATCGTAATCGAGGTTTCTAAGTGCACCGGCTATTGTAGAAGATGTAGCCCAAGTATCAGCACCGCCGAGTACTCTATCTGTTACAAGGATGCCCTTATCTGCACCCATTGCAATTGCTTCTCTTAAGACTGCATCTGCCTTTGGAAGACCCATAGTTACTACTGTAACTTCTGCGCCATATTCATCTTTTAATTTAAGTGCTGCTTCAAGACCAGCTTTATCATCTGGGTTCATGATAGCAAGCATTGCATTTCTATCCAGAGTTCCGTCTGGTTTAAATTTAACGCCGCCCTTTGTATCTGGGACCTGCTTAACACAAACTACAACTTTCATGTTTTTCTCCTTATCAATAATGTTTCTGCACTATGGTGCGAAATTTTACATCTTTGTGATCATGCAAGTAATGATCCTGAAATAACCATACGCTGAACTTCTGAAGTTCCTTCGTAGATCTCAGTGATCTTAGCATCGCGCATCATACGCTCTACTTCATACTCTCTAATGTATCCATAACCACCAAGTAACTGAACAGCCTTTGTTGTTACGTTCATAGCTGTCTCTGCAGCAAATAACTTAGCCTTAGCAGCTTCTACAGAATATGTAGCCTGTGTAGCCTTAGCCATTGCAGCATTATAAACAAGGAGCTTAGCAGCTTCTACTTCTGTTGCCATGTTAGCAAGCTGGAACTGAGTATTCTGGAACTGAGCAATGCTTCTGCCGAACTGCTTTCTTTCCTTTGTGTACTCAATTGCTCTCTCAAGAGCGCCTTCAGCAATACCAAGAGCCTGAGCAGCGATACCAATACGTCCGCCATCAAGAGTATGCATAGCATACTTGAAGCCCTTGCCTTCCTGTCCAAGAAGATTTGCCTTTGGAATATGGCAATCCTGGAAGATAAGTTCATATGTTGATGAACCACGGATACCCATCTTGTTCTCTTTTGTACCAAATGTGAATCCTGGTGTTCCCTTTTCAACGATGAATGCTGAGAAGATCTTCTTCTTTCTTCCCTTTGCATCAGTCTGAATATCTGTATAAGCGATAATGATATAAATATCAGCTTCTTTACCGTTTGTGATGAAGCACTTTGATCCGTTAAGGATGTACTCATCTCCTACAAGCTCAGCTCTTGTCTGAACACCCTGAGCATCTGTACCAGCACCTGGCTCTGTAAGACCGAAAGCGCCAAGCTTTTCTCCCTTTGCAAGAGGTACAAGGTATTTCTGCTTCTGCTCTTCATTACCATAGAAGAGAATAGGATCACAGCAAAGTGAGCTGTGTGCAGAAACGATAACGCCTGTTGTAGCACAAACCTTTGAAAGTTCCTCTACGCACATAACATATGTAAGTGGGTCACAGCCCTGTCCGCCATATTCCTTTGGAACTGTAATTCCCATGAAACCATACTTCTGCATCTTTGTAACAGTTTCTCTAGGGAAAACTTCTGTCTCGTCAACCTCGATTGCGTGAGGCTTAACTTCTTTTTCTGCAAAATCCTTGAAAAGAGATCTTGCCATCTGATGTTGCTGATCCAGCGTAAAATCCATCTTATAAAATCCTCCAATTTTCTATGTTAAGGTCAGGCACTAAACCTGACCTTTAAACCTATAATTGATTTCTCAATCAGGAAAACATTATTTCTTGTCTGTAGGAACTTTTCCACCGTTTGAATAATCGTAGAAACCAATTCCTGTCTTAACACCAAGCTTCTTACCACGAACCATCTTACGAAGAAGTGGAGCTGGACGATACTTAGAATCGCCTGTTTCAGCATAAAGTACTTCCATGATTGCAAGTACGATATCAAGACCTACATAGTCACCAAGTTCAAGTGGTCCCATTGGGTGGTTACATCCAAGCTTCATAGCTGTATCGATACCTTCTATATCTGATACACCTTCTGAATATACGAAGATACCTTCGTTGATAAGTGGGATAAGAATACGGTTTACAACGAAACCAGCTGATTCATTAACCTGTACAGGTGTCTTTCCAAGCTTTACTGAAATCTCTTTTACCTTTTCAACTGTTTCAACTGGAGTGTTGATACCAGCGATAACTTCAACAAGCTTCATAACAGGAGCTGGATTGAAGAAGTGCATACCAACTACAGGCTTTGGAAGACCTGCACCGATTTCTGTGATTGAAAGAGATGATGTATTTGAAGCAAAGATACAATCTGGATTCTTTACGATATTCTCTTCAAGTTCTTTGAAAAGATTCTTCTTGATATCCATAACTTCAAGAGCTGCCTCTACTACAAGATCAGCATCTGCACAGATCTCGTTAAGACCTGTCTGGATCTTAGCAACGATCTTGTCAGCGTCTGCCTGCTCCATCTTACCTTTAGCGATTCTCTTATCGAATCCCTTCTTGATCTTAGCAAGTCCGCCTTCAGCAAACTCTGTCTTGATATCACATAAGTATACCTTTTCTACTGCATCACACTGAGCAAATGTCTGTGCGATACCTGATCCCATTGTACCAGCGCCAATAACTGCAACCTTCATTATTTTCCTCCATTCTGTTGTCATACATGCATATATTCACATTCGCCATAACTAAGAAAGCATGTATTAACTATATAGTTTTATTTTTCAAAATCCGTTTTTAAGTGGATTTCATCAACAATATTATTCGTTCTTGAATGCAACGTGCTTAACCTTTGCAGGGTCATCTTTCTTACGAAGGAAATTAGCCATGCCTTCCTTCTGATCATATGACTCGAAGCAATCACCAAAGAGCTTTTCTTCAACAACGATAGCCTTGTCCATATCTACCTGGAGACCATCATTGATAGCCTTTTTGCAGTTACGAACTGCAATAGGAGCATTCTGAGCGATTGTAGCAGCAAGCTTTTCAGCTGCTGGAAGGAGCTCTTCAAGTGGATATACAGCATTAACAAGTCCGATCCTGTATGCTTCATCAGCCTTGATATTGCGTGCTGTATAAATAAGCTGTTTAGCCATTCCAGGACTAACAAGTCTTGCAAGTCTCTGTGTTCCGCCAAATCCAGGAGTGATTCCAAGACCAACTTCAGGCTGACCAAACATAGCTGTATCAGAACAGATTCTGATATCGCAGCTCATAGCGATCTCATTACCGCCGCCAAGAGCAAATCCGTTAACTGCTGCGATTACAGGAATTGGGAACTCTTCGATCTTTCTGAAAAGATCATTTCCCTTTTTACCAAAAGCTTCGCCTTCAGCCTTTGTTAATGTGCTCATCTCACCTATATCTGCACCAGCAACAAATGATTTCTCACCTGCGCCTGTAAGAACAAGTGCACGAACTGTTTTTAAATCTACGCTGTCAAAAGTAGCTGAAAGATCATCAAGTACCTGAGAATTTAAAGCGTTTAAAGCTTCAGGACGATTGATTGTGATGATGCCGATAGCATCTTTCTGCTCATAATTTACAAATCCCATTTTTATCTCCTTTTTTCATTCGAAAAAGGGGATGCAGAAAAAGCATCCCCTGTTAAGTTAAAGATCAATACTTTTCAACGATAGTAGCACATCCCATTCCACCACCGATGCAAAGTGTAGCAAGACCACGATTCTTACCAGATCTCTGCATCTCGTGAAGCAGTGTAACAAGGATACGGCATCCTGAAGCTCCAACTGGGTGACCAAGTGCAATAGCACCACCGTTAACGTTGAGCTTGTTAAGATCAAAGTTAAGATCCTTACCTACTGCAACTGACTGTGCAGCGAAAGCTTCGTTAGCTTCGTAAAGATCGATATCATCAATTGTAAGTCCTGTTTTCTTAAGAACTTTCTTTGTAGCAGCTACAGGTCCAACACCCATGATTGAAGGATCAACACCGCCAAGAGCACCAGCTACCCAAGTAGCCATAGGCTTAACGCCAAGTTCCTTAGCCTTTTCTTCGCTCATAACAACGATTGCTGCAGCACCATCATTGATACCTGATGCATTACCAGCTGTTGTAACACCGTCTGGATTGATAGCACGAAGTTTTGCAAGTGCTTCCATTGTTGTTCCAGGACGAGGGCCTTCATCTGTATCTACAACTACTGTTTCTTTCTTCTGTTTAACTTCAACTGGAACGATCTCATCCTTGAACTTACCAGCCTTGATAGCTGCTTCAGCCTTGTTCTGGCTGTTTACTGCGAACTCATCAAGCTGCTCTCTTGTAAGTCCCCACTGCTCAGCTACGTTATCAGCTGTCTTGATCATGTGATAATCATTGAATGCATCCCAAAGAGCATCCTTGATCATGCAGTCAATAAGTGTTCCATTGTTCATTCTATATCCAAAACGAGCCTTATCGAGTGCGAATGGAGCCATAGACATGTTTTCCATACCACCAGCAACAACGATATCAGCGTCGCCTGCAAGAATCATATCAGCTGCCATATTAACGCAGTTAAGACCTGATCCACATACTACGTTGATTGTTACTGCAGGAACTTCAACTGGAAGTCCAGCCTTAAGTGTTGCCTGTCTTGCAACGTTCTGTCCAAGACCAGCCTGGATTACACAACCCATAAGTACTTCGTCAACCTGCTCAGGCTTAACACCTGCACGATTTAATGCTTCCTTGATAACAATTGCTCCAAGATCAGCTGCAGGAGTTGTGCTAAGAGCTCCACCCATCTTACCGATTGCTGTTCTACATGCGCCTGCTAATACAACCTTCTTTGCCATTTTTTACCTCCATTTTTTCTGGTTCTACCAGATGTGAATTTTATAAAACCTCTTAATTCTTAATATAATAAAGTAAGTAAAAACTCAGATTTTATCCTTACTTTAAGTATCAGAATCGATTGTTAAAAAATTATTGTTATTTTTTTCACAACAAATTTATTATAGCATACCAGTAAGTCTAATGCAACAAAAACAAAGCATTGAAGTAACTTTTTATCTGACTTTTTGGATTTCTACCATTTAATTGCCGCAAAAAAATAATAGATCAAAAATTCCTATATATTTTCATCACATAAAAAACCTCATGTCGATTCTTTATAAAGTAATCAACATGAGGTCT
The DNA here is from genome assembly GCA_015056495.1 of Butyrivibrio sp. Taxonomy (GTDB): domain Bacteria; phylum Bacillota; class Clostridia; order Lachnospirales; family Lachnospiraceae; genus Butyrivibrio. The sequence goes on along the minus strand of SVGC01000013.1, from coordinate 88,503 downwards.
TATCTATCTGTTATTCAATTTTCTAATCTCAAATGGTCTCCTGCGCTGTTTATCACGCACATGGGACGATCAAGATACCAAGCCATTTATCAAGCTTCCGGTTCAATGAGGCCGTAAGAGCCTTTCTTTCTCTTATAAACTACATTAACCTGATCTGTCTCTGCATTAACAAATACAAAGAATTCGTGTCCAAGAAGTTCCATCTGGACTGCTGCGTCCTCGATGTACATTGGCTTAAGATCAAATTTCTTAACTCTTTCAATTTTAATCTCATCATCGTCTACATCAGTAGTCTCGATATATTCTTTTTTGAAATTTGATGTCTCAGCCTGTTTCTTATCCACAAGCTTGTTCTTATATTTCTTTAACTGTCTCTCAATAACCTCCTCTACCAAGTCAATAGAAACATACATGTCACTACTAGCCTGTTCAGAACGAATGATCTTTCCTTTTACAGGGATTGTAACCTCTATCTTGTGCTGCTCCTTATCAACACTAAGTGTTACGTTTACATTTGTGTCTGGGGTGAAGTACTTTTCAAGCTTACCGATTTTCTCCTCTACAGCTTCCTTCAAACCTGGTGTAACATCGATGTTTTTTCCTACAATTGTAAATTTCATAGCTATCATCCCCTTTTCGGTTTATTGATGTTAATAGTATAACATCTTTAGAATGATTTGTCCTATTTTCACACAATTGTTTACAAATCTTTAACAAGTTAGAAAATTCAGTAAACACGGCACTTTCTGTAACTAAATTATTAAATTGTCAAGTGTATGTCACCAGACTAACAGCCTCAAAAGATTTATTATTTTTGTTAGGATTGCACAAAACAAACGTGTGGTTTTTAAATTGTGTAAAAGTAATTATTTTGATTGTCGTTCGTGGATAATGTGGATAACTTCGTGTATAACTATTATTTGGGCATTTATGTTTTAACGTATGTGGATAATTTCTAAAGAAATTCTAAAGAAAATATTATGAAACCATGTTGACTTTATAAATATTTGTAGAAATTCACAGAATTTTAAAAATTTCAAACCCTTTGGGGACCCTTATTGGCAGTTGACAAGTTCGAATTTCACAATCTAAAGTGGATAACTTTTCAATATAGAATTTTTTATGAAAAAACTCCTATGGTTTTTTACACCATAGGAGTTGATCTTACTATTATTAGAATATTCTTCTGATTGCAAGGATTGTTCTGTAATCAGCATTTGAAATCTTAATACCAGTCTTAGCAGTTGATGCATGTACGATCTGTCCATTACCAATGTAGATAGCAACGTGACCAGAGTAGCAGATGATATCACCTGGCTGAGCATTCTCAAGACCATCAACAGCTGATCCAACAGATCTGTCTGCACCAGAGCTATGTGGAAGGCTTACACCAAAGTTAGCGTATACACTCATTACAAATCCTGAGCAGTCAGCACCGTTTGTAAGTGATGTTCCACCGTATACATATGGGTTACCAACAAACTGCTGAGCAAATGCTGCTACAGCTGCGCCGATTGAGCTTGTCTCTGTTGTATATTCAACAGCTGATGTATAGCTGCTGTTACTGCTCTCTGATGAAGAACTCTGCTTAGAATTAAGGGATTCATAAGCTGCTGCTTTTTCAGCTGCTTCCTGAGCAAGTCTTGCTTCCTCTTCCTCTTTAGACTCAGCAGTAACGAATTCTGTTGAAAGCATTACGTAATCAGTTGATACGTATCCTTCACCTTCCTCGATACTTACCTTGACCCATCCGTCAAGTTCTTCAACTACGATAAGTTCATCTTCGATTGGAACAAGACCAAGTACTTCTGCATCTGTACTTGCATCTGCTCTAACCTTTAAGGTTGTTGTTGTTACAGTAGCAATTCTTGTACCAACTTCCTTGGCAAGTTCTACTGCATCTTCACCTGTTACACAGTATTCAGCTTTTACATAACCTGTAACTGATCCTGATGTGATCTTGTACCATCCGTTTTCCTCTTCAATAAGAGTACCAACAGAATTGTTATAAAGTTTACCAACTACTTCGCCGTCTTCACTAGCTGCATCTCTTACATTAACATAATTATTAACCTGAGCGATTACTAGTGATTTAAAGCTTTCTTCTTCGGCAGCTGCGGCTTCAGCAGCCATTTCTTCTGTTACAACATCCCAATCAGCTTCTTCAGAGCTTGAATCAGTTGATGCTTCTGTGATGTCTTCAATAGTTTCTGTTATATCTTTTGTAGTAGCTTCTGTTGTAGTTGTCTCTTCAGAAGTTACTGTTTCTTCAGTTGAATCTGTTGAAGTTGCAACACTTGAGTCTGACTCAGTTGCTTCTTCACTTGTTTCTGTAGTAGCTGTCGTAGTCTTTGCTCCGGTAGTACTTGCCGTTAAAGTGCTAAAGCCAACACTTGTTGTAAATCCCGTATTAGAAGTCTCTGTAGTCTTAACATCCTCTGTAGTATTCTTACTCTCTACTACTGTCTTAATAGTAGAAAGGGATACTTTAGAAGAAGATAAAACATAACTGAAACCTGCTGTAGGTAATACAGAAGTTACCTTAGCATTAGATGCTGTTGTGTCAAAGCTTATTCCGGAAAAGGTAATAGCAGTAGCCATAGTTATGGCAGCTAACTGCATTTTATTCTTTTTCAAAGTATAGCCTCCAAACATTTTTGTTACGAATTTGTTACATCTGTTAATCAATATACGCCCCTAAACCACATTTGTCAACAAAAAAGTGTTAAAATCCTGTGTCGAAATCGCGATAATTTAACGTTTTTTGGAATTGTGTAGACATTTTACACCCTCTTAACAATCCTTTTCAGGGTATAGAAAAAAGCATCATTCTACTCACAGATGCAGAATAATGCTTTTGTTCATTCTATAATATTTTATATTACGTAGTTATAATTATTTTTTACCAACAAGAAAATCCTGAATAGATGTTACAGCATTGGCTCCATCAGCAACAGCTGTAACTATCTGACGAAGTCTCTTTTTACGTGAATCGCCTGCTACAAATATACCTGGTTCAGATGACTGACCATCTTCACCGGCAATGACATATCCTTTATCATCACAGTTAACAATTCCTGCAAAAATATCTGTTAAAGGATGGATTCCTACTGCTACGAAAAGAGCACTTGTATCAAGTTCCTTTTCTTCTCCTGTCTTAACATTCTGGATCGTAATATTCTTAACAGTACCCTCACCTGATACTTTCTTAACTACGCTATCCCAGATAACTTCTACATTTGGAAGGCCAAATAATTCATCCTGAAGAACTTTAGTAGCTCTGAGCTCATCTCTTCTGTGAACAAGATATACTTTGCTGCATCCTCTTGCAAGGAATATTGCATCTTCAACAGCAACATCACCACCGCCATTTACTACAGCGGTCTTGCCTCTAAAGAATGCTCCATCACAGGTTGCGCAATAGGATACGCCCTTTCCTGTGAACTCTTCCTCTCCAGGAATTCCAAGCTTGTTGTGCTCAGCTCCTGTTGCAAGGATAATAGTCTTGGTCTCATATTCTCCATTTTCAGTTGTGATCTTATATGTAGGGGCCTTGGTTTCACTTCCCTTATCCACGATCGTCACACCTGTTACAGAATCATTTACAAATTCTACGCCCAGCTTGTCGGCATGTTCTCTGAACTTCATGGCCATATCAAAACCATTGATACCTGGAAGTCCAAGATAGTTATCCACCTCATAGGTATCAACTATCTGTCCACCACTTACAGGTTTTTTTTCTATAACTAACATGTTCAATCCGGCTCTCTTAGCATATACTGAAGCAGATAAGCCTGCAGGTCCAGATCCAATAATTATTAAATCGTACATATTTATTTCCTCCTTTTTAGATAGGCAATTAAATTGCATACAATTGATATTAATAATATAGCATACACTTTTTTATTTGTAAATACCTACATATGATAAAAAAATAAACTGACATCTCTTATGATATCAGTTTATTTTAGCAATTTAAAGTCAAATAGTAAAAGCTCCTTTTTTCTTTGTATCCTCTTTTTGAGATTCCTTTTGGTCATCTACGAAATAACTCTTTAATTCAAGGAGATAATCAATAAGTGCAGGATTCATCTCTGTAATCTTGCAGCCTGCACCTTTTAAGCTACTTACATCGAACAATCTGACAACTTTTGCAATTACTTCTATCTTCTTTTTATCATCCTGTGGCTCAAATACTATGCGTACTCTGTCGCCAACATTACATTTTACCTTAGGGCCCATCATAAATGATATTCCCTGCATTGATATATCCTGTACGATCACGCTGGAATATAGTGAAGAACAGTTGATGTATACTTTACCTATTTTTTCTACCTTAACGCGTTCTGACTTACGCATGCTGGCATCTTTTTGGACTTCACTGCCTTTGATGACATGATATACTCCGCCCCAATTTCGTATAGCATCTATTGAATCAGCATGCAGATACTTCACGGAACCATCTACTGAGCTTTCAACTCGTACTTCGGCTTTGTCTATGTGATTAAGTGGAACACCTGCAAACATAAGAGGTTCAACCAACATACCGCCTTCAAAAGCTGTAATAGCCTTGGTCTTGAATGTCTGCTGAACGCCTAACATTGAAAGTGTTACATACATTAAAGATTCTTCTGGGATTTCATTCATATGCATACCTAATTCACCTCACTGTGCAATCATAAATTCAATCCTTTTTATTTCGGAAACTTATTTTTATGATATCGTATCAATAAATTATGTTCATTGTGTGAAAAAAAACGTATTTTCATAATATTTTATATAATGTTGAATTGACACCTAAAACAGTTATATATTTATAGAGAAGTCAATATCTATGTCTTTCAAGCAGTTTTCGGCTCGTTAAAAACCGGAATCCAGTTGAAAGTCACGATAATACGTATTTGTTGACAATTATTTAATTTAAAAGAGGAAATATGAGTAAAAACGCGCTAATTACAGGAGCATCAAAAGGAATAGGAAAAGCTATTGCAGAAGAATTTGCAAGAAATGGTTATTCTTTATATCTCACAGGATATAGTCACGGAGCTGAGCTTACAGCTTATTGCAAGGAACTGGAGGCAAAATATGGTATCAAAGCCGTTCCATATATATGCGATATAGGCAATTATAATGATGTTTGCGATATCTTTAAGAATATCCAGGAGTTGGATGTTCTGGTCAATAACGCAGGTATAGCATGGCTTGGATTATTAACAGATATGACTGATGAGGAATGGCACAGGCTTATGTCTACTAATCTGGACAGTCTGTTCAACACTTGCAAAAATGCTGTTCCTATCATGTTGAAAAAGCATAGCGGAAGAATAATAAATATTACGTCTGTATGGGGAAATGTTGGAGCTTCATGTGAAGTAGCATATTCTGCGTCTAAGGGTGCTGTAAACTCTTTTACCAGAGCCCTTGCAAAGGAATTGGCACCAAGTAATATTGCAGTTAATGCTATAGCTTGTGGCGTGATCGATACAGACATGAACAGATCACATCTAAGTGAAGAAGATATTGAGGCCCTAAAAGAAGAAATACCAGCCAACAGACTGGGTTCTCCGGAAGAAGTAGCAAGACTTGCTTACCATATCTCCGAATCCCCTGCCTATATGACTGGTCAGATAATCACTATTGATGGTGGATGGTATTGATCAACTATTTTGTAATGTTATCCACAATTTCCAATACAACATCATCATTAAAAGGTTTTGTAATGAATTCTAATGCACCGGTTTTGATAGCTTCAAGCATTTTTTCTTTTTGGCCTGCTGCTGTTATCATAATAACCTTTGCATTAGGATCATTTTTACGGATGAGTTTTAAGGCCTCTATTCCGTCCATGACAGGCATAGTAATATCCATTGTTACAAGATCAGGTTTAAGCTTTACATACTGATCAAAAGCTTCCTGTCCGTCTACAGCTTCACCAATGATAACATGTCCTCTTCTCTCAAGGATATCTCTAAGCATTTTACGAGAAGTTCTAGAATCATCTACAATCAATATATTTGCCATATGTATGCCCTTCTTTTATCCAATCAATCCATTAAAACATTAACTGCTGTACCAACTGAAATAAGGAATTTGACTTCACCATCACAAATATAGACCGGTAATACCACCGCCTCTTCAGCCTTTATTTCCGAGTATGTTGTCGCATATACAGGAGGTTCCAGATCTACTGATATATTTTTTCTACTCTGCTCAGATACATATAAGCCATTTATACAGTTTATAAGCTCGCATACAGCATCAAGAGCGTCTTCTTCAGTCTCTATAAAAGGCTCCTTGGTATATGCCTTGGCTACTTTCTGAACGTCATCATATTTGCCGGCAATAGATAAAAAGATATTCTCACTACCACTTATCTTCTGGAATCCCATTACTTCACATTTCAGATTTGTAGTCTTATAAGCCTTTCCAATCCAGAGATTGCAATCAACCAAACGATAAAGATCCTTTACTCCCATGGTAAATAGTTCTTTATATTTTTCATTGGAATCAACAAAGATATCTATTACACGCTCAGTATCATCATTTTTTAATACGGCCATATCTGTATCCAAAAGACCGTTTTTGAACTGATAATCACTGGTAGCAGCACTCAGCTCTTCCAATGACATGTAACCGAGGTCGATCAGGCTCTGAGAAAATGCATGGAAAGCATTGCCCTGTAAATCTACCAACCTCTCCAACTGAGCGCTATTAAGATATCCGCGCTCAATTGCAATATCGCCAAATCTCTTGTCTTCAACAGCTTGCAGGGCATTGATCTCCTCTGCCTGGGCTATTGTGATCAGTTTCTCAGAAACCGCAATAACACCGAGTTTGGCTCTCTGTGAAGCTTGTCTCTTATATACTTCAGCTAGCTGTCCCTTGCCAAGTCTTCCACTTTCTACAAGGAACTGTCCCATCATGCGATCGAACATACAGGCTCCTTACTGTATAAAAAAAGATTAAAATAATTAATGTTAACATAATTATTTTAATCTTTTTTTCGACAATATTCAATTCAAATATTGTAAAAGAATCCTTATATAATTTATATATCAGGGATTATTCATTTTTTTCATCACTTGTTAAGGCGATTGGAGCGTCATCAATTTCCGGAATCTCTATATCATCAGCCTTTGGAGTCTGGTCAACAGTATCCGTCATTGGATGATCTTCCTGGGCTACTGCTGTTGGCATTGGAGTAACCTTGGTCTTCTGTTTTGCCTTGGCATTACGTGCTGCCGCAGCAGCTGCAGCAGCGGCTGCAAGAGCCTGCATTCTGTCTTTTGGCATGATGATGTTCTGTCCAAAAGGATTGATAACAATACCATCTTTATCCTGAAGGAATCTGATGATATCGAAGAATGTAAATACTCCGCCTTCCCATTCTGTTCCTTTGAACTTTTTGCTAAATTCTATACCATCTGTAAATACAGGTAAAAAGCTCTTTTCATTAGCTGTCTTGATAATAGGGAAGCGAAGCTTGGAATCCTTGCTGAGCTTCATCTTACCATTTTCAGTAAGTTCAACTGGTCCCTGATGCTGCATAGGTACAATAAAGCGTGAAGCCTGAGCCATTGCAGCCATGCGCATTTCCTTAGCACGAAGGACTTCCTTACGTTTCTCATAATTAACAGGCCATCTTACCTCTTCAAGGAAATCAAGCATTGCAAAGCTTAAGCCCGGGTTAACAGGTGGCTGCTTGGAATTATCAGAATTCCAGTCGCCAGGAGCTGCTACTATTTCGTTTCTCTTAAAGTGTGCTCTATAGAAGCCATTATCAATAATGATATGCTCAATTCCAAGGTAATACAGATAATCAAAAAATCCTCTGCGATTGCTTGCGTCTGCTGCTTCGTTTTCTACAGGACACTCGCGAACTGCAAGTCTTCTAAACTGCTGCGCAAAAAGCTGTGCTGCCTTTTCACATTTTTCTTTTTCAAGATAAATATTGATATAACCATGGTCGATGAATGGATAGCCTGTTGTAACATCATATAATACATACAGGTTCTTGGCATCTCTTACTCTGTTAAGAACCTCGTTGTAAAGTTTTCTATGATTTGACTCATAGTTCTTTAATTCTGAATGCTTATTGAACTGCTCCATAGTTGTAAGTAAAAAGAGCACTTCCTGCATTGATAAGAATCTGATGCTTTCAGGGTTGATTTCAGGCTCATAAATCATCTCACCAAGTTCATCCTTGCGCTCGGCAGTGATCTCATCTTCTATTTCAACCGGTTTAGCGTTATCAACATTTACAGGGTTTAACTTTGGAAGAACAGGCCATGCCAGACCTTCATGAGCTTTTTTCTGCTCCTCAATTATCTGTTCCTTCTTCTGTACCTCCTGCTCAGCAGCTCTAGCTGCCTCTGCTTCACTATTTTTTTTGCCACCAAATAAATCAAAAATACCCATTTATTAAATAACCTACTTTCATTTTTTAATTTGCTTATTGCAGTGCTATGATACGTGGTCTGCATAGGTATACGGACCTGCGATCAAGCAGATTTTTCATCATACTCCGGCAATTTCTACCTTGCTGGTATAGAAGCCATAGGCAAACTCTGCCATGTATTCAGCATCCTTGTAGCCTGCTGTCTCATATGGTGAATGCATTGCAAGCTGAGCTAGTCCAATATCGACTGTATTAAGTGCAACCTGTGTATTGGAGATATTTCCAAGAGTTGAACCACCAGCCATATCTGATCTGTTAGTAAATGTCTGATATGGAACCTTGGCTTTCTCACATACCATTTTGCACATTGCGCCAGAAACCGCATCAGTTGTGTATTTCTGGTTAGCATTATATTTTATTACAATTCCTGCGTTCATCTGTGGACGGTTCACAGGATCTGCCTTTGAACCATATGCAGGATGAACTGCATGTGCATTATCAGCTGATACCATAAAGCTATTAGCAAGTGCAGTGTGATACTGCTGTCTTGTTCTTCCGAGGCTCTCATTTATTCTCTCAAGAGTATCCTTTAAGAATGTTGAAGCTGCTCCCTGCTTGGTTCCGCTTCCAACCTCTTCATTATCAAATACGCAGTGAAGAAGTACATTGTCTGTTGCCTTAGCCTTTAAAAATCCAAATAAAGTAGTGTACACACACTCCTGATCATCAAGTCTTGCACTTGAGATATACTGATTCTCAGCACCCCAGATAGATGGCTTTACTCTGTTATATAAAAACAGGTCTGTGCTAAGTATGTCTTTTTCTTTTACACCAGCTGCTTCAGCAACTGCTTTCATGAACTTTCCTTTATCAGCCATATCGCCAAATAATGGAAGCATATCGTCCTGAGCATTGTACTTCATGCCGTCATTAGCTTCACGATTCATATGTATAGCAAGTGATGGAAGCATCAGAAGGTCTCTGTCAATCTGAACAAGCTGCATTTTGATTCCATTGGCACCATCTTTGACCATAACTCTTCCTGCTACAGAGAGTGGTCTGTCAAACCAAGGTGCGCAAAGCATCCCGCCATATTTCTCAACGTTAAGACGTATATATAATCCAGCTGACTCAAGTTCAGGTGATTCCTTGATCTTAAATGAAGGTGAATCACTATGACTTGCGATCATATAAAATCCTTTAAAAGTCTTCTTTGGGATCTGAAAAGAAATAATAGATGAACCATTTCGAGTTACATAATATTTCCCACCATTTTTGATCTTCCATTCCTGGGATTCTTCAAGTCTTGTAAAACCGTTATCTTCAAGCTCTTTTTTCAATGTATCTATAACATGATAACATGTAGGGCTCTGCTCGATCATATCAAGCATTTTAGCCGTAGTATCTTTAAACATATCGCTCCTCCGTACTATTGATCACTTTAAATTACACAGTAATTTAGTGATGCTGACTTATCTAGTTTACACCATTTTTCAGTAGAAATATAGAATTAATTATGCTAAAATGTAAGCGTTTACATTTTCTATATTTTTAGAACGGAGAGCGCTATGACTAAAGAAGAAACTTACCAGTTACTAGATGAATACATCTCATACCTTTTGGACAACTCTGATGCTGAACACCCAATGTGGAACATCGAGAAAGTCAGACAGGGAAAGCCTAATAAATGGAATTATATAGATGGTTGCATGATCAACTCTATACTTTCCCTTTATGAGATCACAAATGATGTGAAATATCTCAACTTTGCTGATAATTTCATTGGTTGGTTTGTTAATGAAGATGGAACTATCAAGACTTATGATGTAAAAGAGTACAATCTCGACAATATAAATGCTGCCAGAAGCCTTTTCAAGCTCTACGACCTGACAGGCAAGGGAAAATATCGTAAAGCTCTGGATCATGTAAGATCACAGCTTGATACAATGCCTCGTACAAAGGCCGGCAATTTCTGGCACAAGGATATCTATCCAAACCAGGTATGGCTTGACGGACTCTATATGGCACAGCCATTTTACATGGAATATGAGACAAAATATAACAAAATGAAGGGCTGCCTTGACAGCTTTAACCAGTTTAAAAATGTTGAAAAGCTCATGAAGGATCCTGTTACAGGTCTTTATTATCACGGATATGATGAAAGCAGAGAAATGTATTGGGCTGATCCTGAGACAGGTCTTAGTCCTAATTTCTGGCTCAGAGCTCTTGGCTGGTTCAGTGCTTCACTTGTAGATACAGCTGAAGTCATGCACGAATCAATGTATTATGAATACAGATATTTACAGACTATGCTCAAGAACCTTGGTGATGCTCTTATCCCATTTCAGGATGAAAGCGGCATGTTCTATCAGGTAATAAATAAAAAAGATGATAAGCGTAACTACCTTGAGACTTCAGGTACAGCACTTATTGCTTATGCTCTCTTAAAGGGTGTTCGTCTGGGCTATATTCCAGAACGTTTTGAAGAAGTTGCTGAAAAGGCCTTCACAGGCATTACAGAAAAATATCTTTCAAGAAATGAAGATGGTTCTCCAAGACTTGGCGGAATCTGCCTTGTAGCCGGACTTGGTGGTAAAGATCACCGTGATGGTTCTCTGGAATACTACTTCAGCGAGCCTGTTGTAGAAAATGATGCCAAGGGTGTAGCTCCACTTATCATGGCATACGTGGAGTTACTTCGTCGTAATAAGCACTAAAAATAAAACGAGTCACCGGGGACGTATCAAAATGACTCATTGTGCACAATGAGTCATTTTGATACGTCCCCAGTGACTCATTTTTTAACATTCTATGCCTTCGCGGGCTGAAATGCCTTTATCGTAAGGATGACGGATTTTTTTCATCTCGGTTATGTAATCTGCATGGTCGGTAAAAAACTGATCAGGATTTCTGCCTGTAAGAACCAGTTCCAAATACTTTGGCTTCTTAAGGATCAGATTCTGAAGACGTTCTTTATCAATGATCCCATAATTGTATGGATAGGTTATTTCATCCATTATGACCATATCCCATTCACCTGTAGCTATAAGTTCTTCTATCTGTTCCAGAGTGCTGTTATGAAGGCGGGTAAAGGCTTTTGCCTGCTCCTCATCACCTCTTCTGTACCAGCCAAGATTTTCATCATTTCTAATGATCTTTACGCCATCGATTCCTGCAAGACAATTGACCTCACCGGTCTCACGGCCTTTCATAAACTGTGTAAAAATAACTTTTTTGCCATTTCCAAGTGCTCTGATTGCAAGTCCTACAGCAGCTGTAGTTTTACCCTTGCCATCTCCAGTGTACAAATGAGTCAAACCAATTCTATCATTATCTGACATAGTCTTTTCTCCCTTCGTCTCACCTTTAACCAGCTTTGGATTATCTGCTTTTCTATAGCTGCAATTTTCCATAGGGCATCTCTCACACATTGTTTTCTTGTGTATTTGATAATCATAGAGAGATACAACAAAAGCCACACTGCATCTTGGTGACAATGCATATGCACTGTTATAGGATACCTGTTTTTGTCGTAGTCTTGTAAACATTGGAACGAGCTCTTCCAAAGGATATTCACTACCTATGTATTCATAATCTCCTGACCATAATCCCAATTCTTCAAATAACATCTGGTCAAAAGATTCATATGCCTTTGATAACAGCTCCATTCCAAGGCATTCAACGTAATACGCCCAGGACACATTTTTCTGGGATTGGCAATTGTCCTGAAAACTGTCAACAGCTGCTCCCAGTGTCATAACAGCTTCTACGTATTTAATCGGCTGTCTTGCAGTTTTTTCTCTATTTTCACTGCAACTATAGTCATACACTTTATAACATACCGCAGGATGTACCATGGGCAAAAGCCTCTTGTAGCATCTATGCAGCTCGTCATATTCAGAATTATTAAAATGATATTTTTTGATTACGTCTCTTAGGCATTGTTCATTAAGCTCTGCCTTCAGTGGATGCCATTCCATTTAAATCCCCAACCTACTTTTTCTATTACTCCTGTGCAGATGCCAGTTCCTTTTCAAGAAGCTCATATATCTCGTCTCTGCCAAATTTAGACAGTGCTGAATAAGGCATGATAATGCCATCTTCCGGCATGTTCAAATTTTCCCTGATCATGTTAAGTTGCTTTTCCAACTGGCTCTTCTTGATCTTATCAGCTTTAGTAGCAATGATTATAGGCTTCAAACCCTGATAGCAGATCCAGTCGTACATCATCTTATCATTGGCTGAGGGCTCATGTCTAATATCAATCAGCAAGAAGATCTGTCTTAACTGCTTTGAATTATTCAGATAGTTTTCCACCATCTTGCCCCATTTTTTCTTGGTATCCTCGGATACTTTGGCATATCCGTATCCTGGGAGATCAACAAAATAGAAGCTCTTATTTATAAGATAATAGTTGATAGTCTGTGTTTTACCAGGTTCTGCACTGGTTCTGGCATAGGACTTACGATTCATAAGTCCGTTAATAAGTGAAGATTTACCAACATTACTTTTTCCCGCAAAAGCAAATTCGGGAAATTCGTTGTCAGGGATCTTACTTGTGATACCACAGACTGTCTCAAGATTTACAAATTTAATTACCATAGTTTTATTCCTTTCAGCTTTTATATAATATAAGGCTCGTAAGAATAATCCCTATATCATGTAAAAAGGCAGAGGTTTTCGCCTCTGCCTAAATAAATTCTTACCTCGCTGATTTAAGACGCTTAGCCTGTTCTTTATGCACTATAAGTGGTGGATTATCTCCATCTACAGAGCCTTCAGTAACTACGCATTCTGTAATAGATTCATCAGATGGAATCTCATACATAACGTCCATCATAGACTTCTCCATGATTGAACGAAGTCCTCTGGCTCCAGTCTGACGATCATATGCCAGTTTAGCTATCTTTTCAATAGCCTCATCCTCAAATGAAAGCTTAACATCATCAAAATCAAAGAGCTTCTGATACTGCTTAACAAGAGCATTTTTAGGCTCCTTGAGGATACGAACAAGTGCTTCCTGACTAAGTCCTTCAAGAGTAACACAGATAGGCACACGACCAACGAATTCAGGAATAAGACCAAATTTAGTAAGATCCTGTGGAGTAACCTGTGCAAGCACTTCTCCTATTTCACGCTCTGTCTTATCTGCAATCTCAGCATTGAAACCGATAGAATTACGGTCAAGTCTTGCCTCGATGATCTTATCAAGTCCGTCAAAAGCACCACCACAGATAAACAAGATATTACTTGTATCGATCTGGATAAGTTCCTGATGAGGATGCTTTCTTCCGCCCTGAGGTGGAACACTGGCAACTGTACCTTCTATGATCTTAAGAAGAGCCTGCTGAACGCCTTCACCAGATACATCTCTAGTGATAGATACATTCTCACCCTTCTTAGTGATCTTATCGATCTCATCAATGTACACAATACCATACTGTGCACGTTCAATATCATAATCAGCAGCCTGAATGAGCTTCAAAAGAATATTCTCAACATCTTCACCGACATAACCTGCCTCTGTCAATGTAGTAGCATCTGCAATAGCAAATGGAACATTGATGATCTTGGCAAGTGTCTGTGCAAGATATGTCTTACCTGAACCAGTAGGACCAACCATGATGATATTACTCTTCTGAAGTTCTACATCATCATCTCCGGTCTTTGGAGCCATGACACGCTTGTAATGATTGTAAACAGAAACAGCCAGTACCTTCTTGGCTTCATCCTGACCAATTACATACTCATCAAGGAAATTTCTGATCTCTACAGGTTTAAGAAGATTGATATCTTTTTCGTCACGAATTACAGGCTCATCTTCAAATTCTTCTTCAATGATATCTGCACAGATATCAACACACTCATCGCAAATGTAAACCCCTGCAGGTCCTGCTATAAGTTTTTTAACCTGATCCTGTGTCTTATTACAAAATGAGCATCTAATTTCTCCTGGATTTTTTCCTGCCATATCTACCTCTTAGTTTTTCTTGTCATCTGCACGAGCAGTAACAATAGAATCAATCAAACCAAAATCAAGTGCTTCCTGAGCTGATAACCAGTTATCACGCTCTGTAGCTGCAGCTACTTCTTCAACAGTTCTGCCTGTATTAGCTGCCATGATAGTATTCATGTTCTGTCTAACCTTTAAAATGTGCTTAGCTGCAATCTCGATCTCTGTAGCCTGACCCTGTGAACCGCCTGATGGCTGGTGGATCATGATCTCAGCATTTGGAAGAGCCATTCTCTTTCCCTTAGTACCGCCGGCAAGAAGGAATGCGCCCATACTTGCAGCCATACCAATACAAATAGTTGAAACATCACATTTAATGTAATTCATTGTATCATAAATAGCCATACCGGAAGTAATCTCACCACCCGGGCTATTAATGTACATATGGATATCCTTGGTTGTATCTTCTGCTTCAAGGAAAAGCAGCTGTGCTACAATAACACTTGCTGAATTAGCATTTACTTCTTCTCCAAGGAAAATAATTCTCTCTTTAAGCAGTCTGGAATATATATCGTATGACCTTTCACCTCTGCTAGTCTGTTCAATGACGTAAGGTATTAAACTCATTGTAATTCCTCCATTCTATGTTTTTGTGCTTATCAACCCATAATAGAACAGGGATAATCAAATATTCAAGCTATATAAACATTAAAAAATTATAAAGTGCCTAAATATCATTGTGCACAGTATAATTTTATTACACTGTGCACAACTAATCAATCTTTATATTTAATTATAAAACTGACACAATTATCCGGAAAAAAGAAAATTACTCTTCTGTCTTAGTAGCTTTCTTTGTTGTCTTTCTAGTAGTTGTCTTCTTTTCCTTTACTTCGCCGTCTTCAGCTGCAGCCTTCTTTGTTGTTCTCTTAGCTGGCTTCTTTTCAGCTGTCTCTTCATCAGCAGCTGCTGCTTTCTTTGTTGTCTTCTTAGCAGCTTTCTTAGCTACTTCCTTAACGTTCTCAACTACGAACTCAGCTGCCTTCTGAACAGCAAGGTCTTCCTTGAGCTGCTTCTTCTCAGCATCTCCAAGAAGTTCCTTAACCTTTTCAACTTCCATCTTGTACTGGTCAGCCATCTTCTGGAACTCAGCTTCAACGTCAGCTTCTGTAACTTCGATCTTCTCAGCTGCTGCAACTGCCTCAAGAACAAGTCTTGACTTGATTCTTTCGATAGCCTGTGGCTTAACCTGCTCAATCATCTGCTGAACAGTGCTTCCTGTGTACTTAAGGTACTGATCCATTGAAAGACCCTGATACTGAAGTCTCTGAGCCATTTCATTAACGATGTTTCTCTGCTGTGTCTCTACCATTGCGTCTGGAAGATCCATTTCTGAATCCTCGATGATAGCCTTAACAACTGTATCTTCACGCTGTGCCTTCTGTGAAGCTTCCTTCTTAGCTACAAGAGTCTTCTTAACATCTTCCTTGTACTCAGCAAGTGTTTCAAATGCAGATACATCTGAAGCGAACTCGTCGTTAAGCTCTGGAAGCTGCTTCTCTTTGATAGCCTTAACTGTGCACTTAAATGTTGCATCCTTACCAGCAAGTGACTTTTCGTGGTAGTCCTTAGGGAATGTTACGTTAACTTCAACTTCCTTACCGATCTCAGCGCCTACAAGCTGATCTTCGAATCCAGGGATGAATGATCCTGAACCGATTGTAAGAGGATAATCTGTTCCCTTACCGCCCTTGAAAGCTACTCCATCGACAAAGCCTTCAAAGTCAAGAGTAACCATATCGTCCTTCTTAACTGCTCTATCTGTAATCTCAATATTTCTTGCGTTCTTATTTCTCTCGTTCTCGATCTCCTGATCAACTTCTTCATCAGTTACATCAAGATCCATCTTTTCTACTTCAACGCCCTTGTACTTACCAAGCTTAACTTCTGGCTTAAGAGCAACTTCTGCTGTGTAAACAAAAGCCTGTCCAGCTTCAATAGTAACGATTTCAATCTGTGGATTAGAAACGATATCTTCACCAGACTCCTCAGCTGCCTTTGGATAGCTCTCATTGATAAGATCATTAGCAGCATCTTCAAAGAATACTCCCTTACCATACATCTGCTCGATCATCTTTCTTGGAGCCTTACCCTTACGGAAGCCAGGGATCTGAATCTTTCCCTTATTCTTCTGGTATGCCTTTTCAATAGCCTTTTCAAGATCTTCAGCAGGAACTTCAATGGTTAACTTAGCCATGTTGTTCTCTAACTTCTCTACCTTTACGCTCATTCCAAATTCCTCCTTAAACTTATCTATTTACCGCGCGTAAAATTTTATCCTAAATGGATTTATAAAAATCCTGATGGACATAGAACGGTTTGCATCTTTCGACACAATCAATTTGAAATTATAACATATTATTATTCAGAAATCTATCAATTTCTTTTTCATTTATACTGCTAAGGTATGCATTGCTGAAATGCTTGTCTTCACTGACGTCTGAGCCAAACCATTTTGCAGGCACATACACATCTGCAGCATGAGAACTCGGAAATTCCACTTCTGCAAAAACAAGACCCTGGAATGCTCCTTCGAAAACATCCAGTTCAATCTTCATACTCTTTTCGGCAAGTGCTTTTTCAAGCTCTGGATCACTTTGGATATCTTCTTTACTAAAAGCATCTTCATTCAAAGGCAGTAAATATCTCTTTTTAGTGATCACATTGCCATCGGCTTTTGCTCTTAGGTGTTCATAGCTTTCCTTATTAAGAGGAAGATTGTATTCTACTTTAGATACTGTTCCTTCTCCCTTATAAGTCATATAGTACTCATCATCTTCTTTTCTGGCTCTGACCGTAGGATGAGTATTCAGATAGCACTGCTCTATAGCATGAAAAGGGAACTGCTGCAGATCCTGCGGCAGTTCCTTGATTATATACTTGCGTTCAATTTCCATTCCCATTGTTTATAGTTCCTTATCTCTTATAAACTATTTTATCAGCCATGGCATCAGCAGCTTCTTTTCCCTGAAAACGGGCAATGATGGCCAAACCAAAAGGAATCGCAGTACCCATTCCTCTGCTTGTTGTGAAATGTCCATCTACTGTCACTTCATCATAGGAAACCTCTGCACCCTTAAGCTCTGCTTCCAGTCCAGGGAAAATAGATGCTTTTCTTCCGTTAAGTATTCCCTTTCTTCCAAATACACCAGGCGCTGCGCAGATAGCGCTTAATAACTTACCTTTTTTGTCAAAATCTGCTATTGCATCCTGAAGTCTGCCACATGATTCCAGATTGATTGTACCAGGCATTCCACCAGGTAAAATGATCATATCAAGATCATCAAAATCAATATCTTCGATCAGGCTTTCTGTGCTGATGGTAATGTTGTGGGAACCTGTAACTGTCTTTTCTCCTGTTACAGATACCATATTTATCTCAATTCCTGCTCTTCTAAGAAGATCAACAACTGTAAGTGCTTCTATTTCTTCAAATCCGTTGGCAAAAAAGATTGCTGTCTTAGCCATATCATCCCTCCAAAATCCTATCCATACAAAATCGCATCAAGTACTGATCTACTTTCGGTAACCCTTTGGTTTCCAAACTGATTCACCCTGGATCAGTTCACAGGCCAAAGTAATATTTTTGTGCTCAGATACCTCATCAATTATATCAAATAACAGTCCAATACTCTGCCTGGACAGTTCCATCATAGGCTGTCTCATGGTTGTAAGTCTCGGTGAATAGTACTGGCCGATGGAAAGGCCATCAAAACCGCTGACACTGATATCCTTGGGAATCTTGTAACCTGCGTCCATCAATGCTCTGCAGGCACCAATGGCAAGCATATCTGATACACAGAATATTGCTGTAAATTCAGTTCCTGAATTAATAAGATCTTTGGCTGTCCTGTAACCATTTTGCACTGAATAGTGCTCAAGGTTAGGGTCAAGGTACCTGATAAGATCTTCATTAACTTCTATTTTGGCAGCCTTTAAAGCTTCTACATATCCCTGCAATCTAAGCTGTCCTACTGACAACTCTTCAGAGCCTTCTGTTATGATAGCGATCTTCTTGTGTCCAAGGCCTATCATATGCTCTATCATCCTCTTGCTCTCAAGTCTGTCATCTACAGAAACCGATGAAAAATCAGCCTTGCTCTGACTCTCGATAAGAGGCGCGCCTATTGTAGAAAAAACTACAGGTACGCTAAGACTTTTAAGTTTATTAGTAGACTTTCTGTATCCACCACCAAGGAAAATAATTCCTCGCAGTTTTCTCTCTTTTTCAAGTTCAAGAGCAACATCAGCCTCGTCCTCATAGGCACCTACGTGTCTGATGACCAGAGAATATTTTTTCCTACGGGTCTCATCTTCTATGACCTCGATCATAGGACTAAAGAACGGGTTGGTTATTCCCTTTATCAAAACTGCAATACACTTGGAATCAGTCCTTTTAAGATTTCTGGCACTATTATTAGGTATATAGCCTGTTTCTTCTATTACCTTCATGATACGTGCCTTGGTCTCAGGATTGATATCAGAGTGATTATTTAAAGCTCTGGATACGGTGCTTACGCCAACACCGCATCTCTTAGCCACTTCCTTGATTGTGATTTCTGACATATTAAACCCTTCCGTACAACTTAGCCATGTCCTTCATCCTGTCAGCAAGTTCACCAGTAAGTTCATCACCTTTAAGTCTCCATTGCCAATTGCCTCCAAGAGTAGATGGAGTATTGATCCTTGCGCTGCTTCCAAGTCCAAGATAATCCTGCATTGGAATGATTGCAGTATCTGAAACGCTTGCCAGTGCGCCTCTGATAAACTCCCATGTGATATCCTTGTTGGTCTTGATATTCATGTATTTCTTGGCAAAAGCTCTATCCTTGCGGCTCAGCTGATTGTACCATGCTAATGTTGTCTCATTGTCGTGTGTTCCGGTATATACGATGCAGTTTTTAGTATAGTTGTGAGGAAGATAATCACTCTCCTCACGTGGATCAAAAGCAAACTGCAATATCTTCATACCCGGGAATCCAGTCTTCTGCACAAGCTTTATAACAGAAGGTGTCAAGAATCCAAGATCCTCTGCTATAACTCTTCGCTTTCCAAGTACTTTTTTCATTGTATCAAAAAGATCTATGCCTGGTCCCTTACGCCACTCTCCTATAATAGCATTTGGAGAGCCATAAGGAATAGCATAATATTCATCAAAACCTCTGAAATGATCGATACGAACTACATCATAAAGATCAAAACAGTGAGCAAGTCTCTTCATCCACCATTCATAACCGGTCTTCTTGTGATAATCCCATTTATACAGTGGATTACCCCACAGCTGGCCTGTCGCACTGAATGCATCCGGTGGGCAGCCTGCCACATCTGTAGGCAGATTGTTCTCATCCAGCTGGAAGAGCTCTGGTCTTGACCATGTATCAGCACTATCAAAAGCTACATAGATTGGAATATCTCCAATTATATCAATTCCTTTGCTGTTAGCATATCCCTTTAATTCAACCCACTGAGTTGCAAAAAGATATTGCTGGAACTCATAAAATCTTACTTCATCACTGTATTCATCAAATGCCTTTTTTATAGCATCTTTTTTCCTAAGTCTGAGGCCTTCCTCCCAGGTATTCCAGGATCTTCCATCATTAGCATTTTTTAATGCCATGAAAAGAGAATAATCAAGAACCCAGTCTTTATTGGCCTCTACGAAAGCATCAAAGGCCTTTTTCAGTTCTGGTGAAGACTTGGACTTACTCTTTTCAGAAAGTCCACTATTCTCGTATGCTGTTCTTAGCAATTTAAATCTGCTCTTATACATTGCTGCATAATCAACATATTCCGGTTCTGAACCAAAATCGTATTTATCTGCATCCTTCTTGGTAAGAAGATTGTCATTAATAAGTTTTTCTATATCTATAAAATATGGATTGCCTGCAAATGTTGAAAAAGACTGATATGGAGAATCTCCATAACTTGTCGGTCCCAAAGGTAGAATCTGCCAGTAGCTCTGTCCGGCATCATGCAAAAAGTCGATGAACTCATATGCCTCCTTAGAAAAACTACCAATCCCATATTTTGATGGAATACTTGAAACAGGTAATAAAACACCGCATTTTCTACTTTTTTTAACTGCCATAACGACCTCCAATTACTATAATTATACATTTCCATATTTTTTCGGAAACGTTTCCGATAACCATTTTATCACAGTCTTTACTTATAAGCCATCTTTTTGATGAGCACTAAATATTTTTTTATCTCTTTAAGATATGTCTGAGGTACAATTTCGCCTTTTGCAGCCAGTTCCTTAAGATAACCGTCGCAAGTATATTCAAACATAGCTCCTATGAGATTAGGATCAAGGTCATCCCTTATCATTGACATATCTGCCTGCTGCATGATATCAGAATACATGCTGTAATAACGCATTCTTGTATCATAGATCTGCTCTAAAGCACCAGTGTCATTTTCTGTATAAGCCCTACGCAGAAAGGCCTGCATGTAAGGATACTGTGTCATGGCATCTGCCTGAGCTTCAATGATCTTTTCAAGAATGACAATCATGTCAGTTTCATTTTTAGGAACGTTTGTAGATACTTCCAGCGTCATAAATCTCGTGCTGTAATCATAGAGAAATCCATACAGTCCAATCTTACTGGTAAAATAATGAAAAATAAGTCCCTTACTTATCTCTGCCTCTTTTACCATTTCATCTGTGCTTGCGCGCTGAAAACCATTTAAGGCAAAAACTTTTAGGGAGGCATTGATGATACGATCCTGCTTTTCTTTTTTCAGGTCAAAAAACTTTTCGTTCAAATATCAAGCCCTCCATTGCACAATTGACTAAATCAGTCTACATCTAATATATCATTTTACAATATGTTTTTTCAACGGTTTTACGTTATTGCGCTACATTATTTTTTATTTTCAGTTTTATTAGCATAAACTCTTTAATTATTTGATTATTTGGTATAAAATAGTAATCACTAGTAAAGTGCGCCTATAAGGCGGGAAGGAAGGCAAATATGTCTAAAGGTTTGGGCAAGTTTTTAGCATTCGCTGCAGTAGCAGGCGCAGCCGCTGCTGGTGTATATTATTATCTTAATCAGAAGGGAAATTCAGACTTCGACGATTTTGATGATGAAGACTTCGATGATTTCGAAGATGACGATTTCGATGATGACGACACTACTACATCATTCAGTGGTAGAAAGTATGTAAACATCGACAGCAATAAAGAAGAAAACACATCTGAGGATGCTAAAGAAGAAACAAAAGAAGAACCAGTTGAAACTGAAGAGTTCTTTGACGAAGAAGAAAAATAAAAAGAATAAAAAAATTAAAGGCATCGGTCAAAAGCCGATGCCTTTATTTATATCATTCTTCAGACTTGGTCTTTTCAGAGATCATATCCTTAAGATCACGAGCCTTGTCTTTTAATCTGCTGCTGGCAGTTCTGGAAGCTACGATAGTAGCAGCCATCTTGGATGCCACATCATAATCCTCTGTTTCATAAGCAAGAGCTGCAATCAGATAATCCAATGTTCCTTCATCCATTCCAGCTATAGGGAATCCCTCTGACTGACGGGCCATTACAAATCCCTCTTTAGCACTACTTAGAAGGTCTTTTTCTTCTGCAACAAGTTCTTCCTTACGTTTTTCAAAATTCTCTTCAGCCGGATCCATATGTTCGTACCAGCCTCTGATAAGCCATGCAGTCTTTAAGCAGAGATAAGCTTTTTCACTGTTCTTTGCTTTTTTAACCATAGCATTGGCAAGAGCAAGTTCATATCTGCCCTTGGCAACTTCATAAGAATAAGTCTCACCGTATGGCTGCTGTTTCATATAGTTAACAGCAATCTGAGCCCTGATCTCATCCTTCTGATATTTGATAAGACCATCAAAATATTTGGCGAGAGCTGCATATCCACATTCAGGACATGCAACTACGTCATATTTTATCTGGTCAACTTCATCATAGTCTGGTCTAAGATCCAGATCTACAGCTTTCATCTTGACCTTACCAGTCCTTACAGTCTTGGAAATAAAGGACTTTTCACAAATAGGACAAGTATATTTTTTGTCAAAAAGGAAATCTACTTCATTTTTTGGCAGAGGCTTGGCTGGCGCTGCTGCCTGTGGGTTTTTTCCTTCCTTTTTCTTAGGATCTTCATATAACTTCTGATCCTTCATGTTTCCTAATCCAAATTTTGATAGTCCTGATAAAAAACCAGCCATTTCACACCTTTCCGCAGAAACAACCCTGCTTTCGCACTATTATTCCTCTCGGTACTATAATCATGATGACTGACTCAGTAGTATTTTTAAGTTACTGACACCTCGTTTCAGTAACGAAATCACCTATTTCACAGATCAATTCTTTGGTAATACAAATGAACTCTTAAGTGAAACTATTCTGTTAAATACTAAAGCTCCCTCTTTGGAATCCTTAGAATCTACACAGAAGAATCCGTTTCTTACAAACTGGAACTTATCACCTGCTTTTACATTGGCAAGTTCAGGCTCAAGCTTGGCATTCTTGATAACTGTGATTGAATTAGGGTTAACGTTGATGGAGCCATCCTCGTTATATACTCCCTTTTCCTCATCCACAATGTTCTCATAGAGCCTTACCTCAGCATTTACAGCTGAAGAAGCATCTACCCAGTGAATTGTTCCTTTTACCTTACGAGCATTGAATCCGCTTCCACTCTTTGTCTCAGGATCATATGTACAATGTACTTCAACTACATTGCCATTTTCATCCTTAACACAGCCTGTGCATGTAACAAAGTAAGCATTCATAAGTCGTACTTCATTACCTGGGAAGAGACGGAAATACTTCTTTGGAGGTTCTTCCATGAAGTCATCACGCTCAATGTAAAGCTCTCTGCTAAATGGAAGCTTACGCATACCCATCTCAGGAACTTCTTTATTGTTCTCTATCTCAAGCATTTCTGTTGTATTTTCAGGATAATTGTCAATTACCAGCTTAACAGGATCAAGGATTGCCATCATTCTCTTGGCCTTAGCCTTAAGATCTTCTCTGATACAATACTCGAGCATTGCATATTCAGCAGATGACTGAGCCTTGCTGACACCACAGAGCTCTACAAACATTCTGATTGATTCAGGTGTGAATCCACGTCTGCGAAGAGCTGCAATTGTAACAAGTCTTGGGTCATCCCATCCATCAACAATGCCATCCTCAACGAGCTTCTTGATATATCTCTTACCTGTTACCACATTTGTAAGATACATCTTGGCAAACTCGATCTGACGAGGAGGATTAGCATATTCACATTCTCTTACAACCCAGTCATAGAGAGGTCTGTGATCTTCAAATTCAAGAGTACAGATAGAATGTGTGATTCCTTCGATGGCGTCCTCAATAGGGTGAGCAAAATCGTACATAGGATAAATGCACCATTTGTCGCCTGTTCTGGCATGTGTCATATGAGCAACTCTGTAGATGATAGGGTCTCTCATATTGATATTAGGTGAAGACATATCAATCTTGGCACGAAGAGTCATTGCACCATCCTCTACCTTGCCTTCCTTCATGTCTTCAAAAAGCTTTAAGTTTTCTTCGATACTTCTGTCTCTGTCAGGGTCATTTTTACCAGGCTCAGTCAGAGTACCTCTGTATTCTCTCATCTCTTCAGCAGAAAGAGTAGAAACATAAGCTTTACCTTTTTTAATAAGCTTTACAGCATTTTCATACATCTCATCAAAATAATCAGATGCATGGAAAAGTCTATCTTCATAATCAGCACCTAACCAGTTAACGTCAGCGATTATAGAATCCATGAATTCTGAACGTTCCTTGGTTGGGTTAGTATCATCAAATCTTAAGTTGAACTTACCGTTATATTCCCTAGCAAGTCCATAGTTTAAAAGTATGCTCTTTGCATGTCCTATATGTAAAAAGCCATTTGGTTCAGGAGGGAAACGGGTATGAACGTGGTCATAAACGCCTTCCTGTAAGTCCTTATCAATTGCATTTTCGATAAAATTTCGTGAAGGAATGTTGTTTTCCTTCGCTTCTGTGTTTGTGTTTACTTCTGCCATTTTTAACAAAATCCCATTTCTTTTTAAAGTTATTCTATAATATTACATTGTACCACAATAACGCTAAAAATGGCAAAAAGCAAGTAGCCAGTTTAATCCTTGATTTTTTTCTTTTTTGGCTTTGCACTGCCGCTTTTTATGTACTTATCAGCAAAGTCTGCCTCCGGTAGCGCTTTATCAAAATAAAATCCCTGAATGAGCTCAATACCATTTTTTGAAAGAATGTCCAACTGACTCTGGGTCTCGATACCTTCCACAACAATCTTAGTGTCCAGCGCAGCAGATACATCTCGAACTGCACATACAAATGCCTTGGCGTATCCATCTTCTTCAAGATTATAAACAAATTTCTGTGATATCTTTACCATTTCAAAAGGCAATACCTGAATACTGTTAAGTGAGGAATAGCCTTCACCGAAATCATCCATGACAAGGCCTACGCCCATGTCTTTGATGGCAAGCATTGTCTTTTCAGTACGTTCAAGGTCATTTATCGCCAAAGACTCTGTAATCTCAAGCTTGAGATTTTCAGGTCTGATATTATTTTCCTCAATAGAACGTCTTATCATATCCAGGACATCGGTCTGCATAAGCTGCGAAGCAGTAAGATTGACTGTGACAAACATGTTGCCGCCGCTTGCTTTATTCCATCTGCGGCAGTTCTCGCAGGCTCTCTGCATTACAAAATCTCCAAGAGGTGCGATCAGTCCCATATAATCTGCAAGAGGAATGAATTCTGCAGGTGATACACTTCCAAGTTTTTCATTAGTCCATCTGAGAAGAGCTTCGGCGCCGATACATTCAGTCTTTTTGCCGTTTACTCTCATGATAGGCTGATAATATACATCAAATTCCTTGAAATTGTTGTAGGTGCCATCCTTGAGTCCTTTTTCCAGATCAAGTCTTCTTGTGGAAGAAGCACCAATAGAATCTGAGTATCTTGCAATCCTGTTCTTACCGCCTTTTTTGGCCTCATACATGACTATATCAGAGCGTTTGATAAGTTCTGATACGCTTTCGCCGTTATCAGGAAATTCAACTATACCCATACTCATAGTACAGTAATAATCGTCATCCTTGAGATACCATGGCGTTGAAAAGACGTTACGAATCTCATTCAGTATATTGTCCATCCTGTAGTAGCTATCAGGCGGAACAATTACTACAAACTCGTCTCCGCCCATTCTGTAACAGGAATCACTGATACCAGCTATACTGGTAAGTGAGCTGGCCACGTTCTGCAAAAGGACATCACCGTACTGGTGGCCAAGACTATCATTAATATGTTTGAAATCATCAAGATCAAGATAGAGCAAGGCTCCCTTTGCACCCTTTTGCTGTGCCTCATCAATGTATTTGGCAAGATCTCTTTCACAGCACATTCTATTGTAGAGGCCTGTAAGGAAATCAGTATAAGCCTGTTGCTCTATTCTCTTCTGATACAGCTTCTTTTCAGTAATATCATAAATAGCGCATAAGGATACAAGGCGGCCATCAACCCAGTTGATATGTGTGTAATACAGGTCATACCATCTGTTCCTCTGCTCATGGTGTATCTCGTACATTCCGCTATGACTCCTGGCTGGGACATTTCCCTCAAAAAGATCTTCAAGAGTGCCTTCCTGGAGCTCTTTTGCAAAATAATTACGCAGGCTCCTGTTGGCGAACAATAGCAGATTGGTCTTCATATCCCTTACGTATATGGAACTTCCGACGTTATCAAGTATGGATTCCAAAGACTGGAATGAACTTGCAAGGGAATTTTTCTGAATACGCTTAACAATGATACTCTGGAGGATCCTGATAGCATCATTGATAAATTTTATTTCATCTATGGTCCAGTTTTTGGCGCTTCTGTTTTCAGAAAGACATACATAAAAGCCTATAACCTGGCCAACCAGTACAGGCATGGCAATAACTGCCTTAATGCCCATATTATCAAGCTGTTCCCTCTCACCTGCACTCATGGCAGTTGTAGCAGATACAGCAAAGGTTTTATTGGAATTCATGAACCAGCAGCGTTCCAGGTCTTCTTTTCTATCAAAAACAGGTCGTGAGCCTATTTCGTTCCATTGAACTACCACATCCATGAAATTATTGTCACTATTAACAGACACCACAAAAGCATTACTGATTTCAAGGAAACTTGCTACTTTTGTAATGATCTGGAGCATTATGGAGTTAATATCTTCGTCACTATCAAGTAAAGATACTATCTCAGCTGTAACTTCTGCTCTGTGGAATGCATCTTCCATCTCTTTTATGGATATCTGGCTGGACGCATTTTTCTGCACTTCTTCATTCCTAAGATCTTCCACCTGAATGAGCGCAAGCATTGAAACCCTCAGAAGATCAAGGGATTTATAGAATTTATTTTCAGTTGTTTGATAATGGAAATCAGTAATCGGATCAAGATGATAGAAATCATGATCATACTCTGCATCCTGAAGCACAGCGCATATTATCCACACGCCTGCCAGAGCCTGACCATTTTTGATAGCAACAGCTGCCAACTTAAGATTAGGAATGTCGGTTATCTCGACAGCCTGATCTTCCAGTTGGCTCTCTGTTACTCTTATGAAAATATTATGTATCCTTATATCAGTTACATATTTAAGTACTGTCTCGAGTTCTGAAGTGTTACCAGAGAAATCTGTGATCCGATCTCCCTTGTTTCCAAGGCAACAGGCAAAAACACCCGCCATGTCACAGAATCTGTCCTGCCACTTTTTGAGTGCTTCCGCATGATCAAAAACAAATTTAGTTGATACTCCCTGTTGTTTGTCTAACACTGTCACCCCTCGCAGACTTTAGTTATTCATCAACACTATAATTTGGAGCTTCTTTTGTAATATGAATGTCATGTGGATGACTTTCACGAAGAGCTGCAGATGTCATCTTAACAAATCTGCCATTTTCCTTGAGTTCTTCGATATTCTTGCATCCGCAATAACCCATTCCTGAACGAAGACCGCCGATAAGCTGGAATACAGTATCTTCAACTGCACCCTTATAAGCTACTCGTCCTTCAACGCCTTCAGGTACAAGCTTTTTAGCGCCTTCCTGGAAGTAACGATCCTTTGAACCGTTCTCCATAGCAGCGATTGAACCCATACCACGGTATACTTTGAATTTTCTTCCCTGATAAAGTTCATAGTCACCAGGAGCCTCTTCACAACCAGCAAACATTGAACCCATCATAACGAGGTTTGCACCAGCTGCAATTGCCTTTGTAATATCACCAGAGAATTTGATTCCACCATCAGCGATGATAGGAACACCATACTCTTTTGCAACTGAATAGCAATCCATGACTGCTGTGATCTGAGGAACACCGATACCTGCAACTACACGAGTTGTACAGATAGAACCAGGTCCGATACCTACCTTAACTGCATCAGCGCCAGCTTCGATAAGAGCTTTTGTAGCAGCTGCTGTTGCAACGTTACCTGCAATTACCTGAAGATCTGGGAACTTCTCTTTAATCATTTTAACACATCTGATAACATTTTCAGAATGTCCGTGTGCACTATCAAGTACAACACAGTCTACCTTGGCATCTACAAGAGCAGATACTCTTTCAAGGCAGTTAGCTGTAATACCAACTGCAGCACCGCACAGAAGTCTTCCCTGTGCATCCTTGGCAGCAAGTGGATATTTGATTGTCTTCTCTATATCTTTGATAGTAATAAGTCCTACAAGGTTGTAATCATCATCAACAAGAGGAAGTTTTTCTTTTTTAGACTTAGCAAGGATTGCCTTAGCTTCTTCAAGAGTAATACCTGCCTTGGCTGTAACAAGGTTCTCGCTAGTCATAACATCTTTTATCTTCTGAGAAAAATCTGTCTGGAATTTAAGATCTCTGTTAGTTATGATACCAACTAACTTCTTGCCTTCTGTAATAGGCACACCACTGATTCTGAATTTTGCCATAAGAGCATCTGCATCAGCAAGTGTATGGTCAGGTGAAAGAGAAAATGGATCTGTGATAACGCCGTTTTCAGAACGTTTAACCTTATCAACCTCTTCAGCCTGTGCTTCAATTGACATGTTCTTGTGTATAATACCGATACCGCCCTGTCTAGCCATGGCAATTGCCATTCTGTGCTCAGTTACAGTATCCATTCCTGCACTCATCATAGGAATGTTAAGCTTAATCTTTTTTGTCAGGTATGTGCTAAGATCTACCTGATTTGGTACTACATTTGAATATGCAGGTACCAGTAATACGTCATCAAAAGTTATTCCTTCACCAATTATCTGTCCCATGTTCTCTCCAATTCTTGTTTAATAATTCAATAGATACAAAGAATCCCCCACATAAAACATTACATCAGTCTGTAAATACCTTTCTAGGAGCTACATTCCTAACTGCGCTAACAAACTCTGCACTTGGTTCAAAAACGAGCTTTTCCCTACCATCGTAGTACATTACATATGTAGGATCCGGCTGCTGGTCCTTGATTCCTGAACTATAATCCAGAGTCTTGTAATTCTGTTTGTTCTTGTACTCATCGAGATGATATGATCTAGCTGGTGCTAAAATTTCCAACTTATCTGTTTCGAACTTTCCGGCATTTTTACGTCTGCTCTTATTATAGATACGATCGATACTGATCTCTTTATCACAATACAGATATTCATACTCTATAGATGAATTCTGGATTGCAAAATACGCAGCTACGCACAATGCTATAAAAACGATAAGGAAAATCGGGCTGATCATTCCAAGAATAAAGAAGGCCACAGCGAGCATAATTGTCAGAATCTTAAGAAATGCCATTAGAACCGAAGGCTTTCTGGAAACCAGACACTCAACGTAATTGTTATCGTTCATCATTGTAAACCAAACTCCTCCTATTATTTTACGCTCTACTATATATTACTTTACTCAATCTTTCAAGCATTTTCAAGACTCGGATTAAGGCGCGGATCACTGCACATTTTTATGAAAAAGAGCTCATGCTCATGGAATACCACCACAACAATTCTCAACTCTTTATAAAGTTTTTATATAATAAAATCACAATTATTGTGTATAATATCCCTTGGGTCTTTTGGTAGGCTCAGGGGATTTTTTGAAGGCACTCCAAAACACTGGCTTGGGGCAGCTTCAAAAAACATAAATATATTGGCAGGAGGCATTACTATGGCACTTAGTGATGAGGATATTAAAAAGAGCAGGCAGGAAGCCTTAAAAAATGCCGGATTCAAAGGCAAGATTGCTTATTTCTGGGAATATTACAAGATACATTTACTTGTAGGAATTTTTTGCGCAATATTCTTTGGCGCACTTATACATGATATTGTGACCAATAAAGACTATGGTTTCTATGCAATAATGGTCAACTGCTATCAGACAGTTGAGGAAGAAGATGTTGAAAGTGAATTTGGAACTCTGGCAGATATTGATACCAATACATATCAGGTTCTTATAGATCTTGCTACATCATTAAATTTAAACACTTTTGATCAGTACACGATTGCCAACTCTGAAAAAATAATGGCTATAACAGCTTCAGGTGATCTTGACGTCATCACATCTGATGCTGATACTTTCAACTATTTTGCCAGAAGCAGCATGTTCTATGATCTTAGAGACATAATGACAGAAGAAGAATTGTCACGATATGAAGGACATATCTACTATATAGATCAGGCTGTGATAGATGCCGTAAATGATGGAACTTATGAATCTGAATATGCTTCAAGTAATACATCAGATGAATCTACAGATGGAATGAGCACCATAATGGAAAGTGGCGATGAATTGTCTCTTTCTACTTATACAGAATCAGAATATATCTCACCTGAGGATTTTGTAGCACCTGATCCTTCTGAAATGGAAAATCCTATTCCAGTAGGCATTATCTGTACAGATGCCCCTTATATCAATGAACTGGGCTTATATCAGAACAGAGTGCCTGTAGTCGGCGTAGTCGCTTCTTCTAAGCGTGTTGATCTGGCTATCGAATTTATTGACTATCTCTGGGACGGTGCCGAGGAATAATATAACGTTGTTGCTATACGAAATAGCGTTTTAATTTATGGGCTAGATATTATCACTTTTGTGTTTTGTATTATTGCGTATGTTTATTTTCGTTGTAACATGCATATCATCAATATAAATCAAATATCGTTGATGATAATTAATTAACAATGTGAAATGATTATGTACTTTTAATTTCAGGCCACAATATCTTGTGTAGATTTTGCAAAATTAGTTACTGCTAACATCAAAACAGCCAATAATTGTGGCTTTGAACATTTCTTTTTTAAAGACTTGTCAGCAAAACTGTTTTTTGATAATTTATTAGCGCGCCGGGAACACCTGCTCCTGACGCGCCATGAAAAAAGTCATTAAATTGTTATGAGGACGAGATGCGTTCCAGCATTCAAGTTCAGGTGTATTCTTCGCCTATCTTGAAATCTTACCTTAAGCAGATGGTTCGATCACCTCTGAAAAGAGTTTAAATACATTTCAGTTATTTGCCACTTATCAGCTTTCTTCGTTTGTATTTTCAAGAGCACTGATAATAGCACTCATATTATTCAGACCCGTTGTAATTTCACCTGAATCAAATATCATATTGTTAAATCCAGACTGAACTATTTCCTGTACATTTTTTCTACCCTGAGAACTGCTAAAGAGCTCCTTGTACAATTCATAAGCGGTATTATCAGTAGAGCTGTCGGATTTAGCACTTTCCAATACACTGACAACCTTGCCAAGCTCTTCCTGAGTTTCCTCAGATAGTGTTCCTGTCTGCTGGACTTCTTCAAGAGTATCCTTTAGTACTGTAGAAAAGCTCTCTGTAGCTGTCTTTAGAGCACTTCCTGATATTCCAGTTACAGATGAGAGTCCTGAAGATGATAGCGAAGCTATAGATTCAAGCTCATCCTCCGTTAATCCTGCAAGATTCTGCAATTTAGCCAGTGAGCTCAATTCCGTACTATTTAGATTACTTAAATTTGAATTGGTTAATGATGAGAGTTTCATCAAGCTTGAAATATCCATTTTTCCCCCATGTACAGACGACCCGGATCATCTTCCTGCAAAATGCCCGTTACTGTTCACTCGCTAACAGCTCGCTCCAGTAACAAATGCCCATCACATTACGAATCAGAGTTTTTGAATTCACAAATTACTACTTTGTTGATAATATTATATCAAAAACATGTTAACTTTCCATAGATTTTTGCCATTTTATGTCAAAAATCCTGAAAACAAGCCATCTAAAGGCAGCTTCGCTGCAGGGCTTGTTTTCCTCTTGTATCATTTTCTTACGAAACCCGCAGCCAGTGCGGTTTTCTGTTTGAAGTCACAAGAATACATATTTTTTTATGTTTTTGGTAAAAAATATTACTATTAACTCGCTATATAGCTTGTAAACAGAAATGATTCGAGAATTTTAGAACTGAAATATAGCAAAAATTTTAATTAGATTTTGTAAAATTTAATTGCATTTTTTAACATTTTGATATAATATATTTTTTGTTAGCAAATGCTAACACATTTTTTCAAAGGAGACAAGGCTTATGATAAATTCAAATACATTTATAGGAATTATGATACCTTTTATTGGAACTACTCTCGGATCTGCAATGGTCTTTTTTATGAAGGATAAGATCAATACACTTATTCAGAAGATACTGTTAGGATTTGCCTCTGGCGTAATGATGGCCGCTTCTGTATGGTCACTGCTGGTACCCGCAATGAATATGTCTGAAGAAGCCGGTCTTGGAAAGTTAAGTTTTCTGCCAGCGGCTATAGGCTTCATGATAGGAATACTAGGGCTGTTATGCATCGACCACATGACTCCACACCTGCACATTGGCATAAATAGTAAACCTGAAGGTCCTAAGACCTCTCTTCAGCGCACAACCATGATGATCCTGGCTGTCGCAATCCACAATCTTCCTGAAGGAATGGCTGTCGGTGTTGTATTTGCAGGAATGTTGATGGGCGGCGGTTCGATCAGCCTATCTGCTGCATTTGCTCTGTCAATCGGTATCGCTATCCAGAACTTCCCTGAAGGCGCTATCATCTCAATGCCACTAAGGGCAGAAGGATCAAGCAAAAGAAAAGCTTTTTATTACGGCACCTTATCTGGTCTTGTAGAGCCAATCGGAGCCATTCTAACAATCCTTTTAGCCAACATAATGATCCCGATACTTCCTTATTTGCTGAGTTTTGCAGCTGGAGCAATGGTATACGTAATTGTAGAAGAGATCATCCCTGAAGCTTCAGAAGGTGAACATTCAAATCTCGCTACAATCGGTTTTGCCATTGGTTTCGTCATCATGATGGCCATGGATGTTGCTCTTGGATGATTAAAAATATCAGGCATTTAGAGATATGATCATTTCTGCCGTTTCGAGCATGTCAGTACCGGAATCCATAGAACATTTTTGAATATATTTATGCGCTTCCGGTTCTGTCATGTGGTGACGGGCCATGAGCAATTCTTTTGCCTGCAAAATAGTTTGTTTTTCTTTATCGCTTCTTTGCTTTCCTGAAGCTTTCGCTTTCTTTCTTCTACGACTTATTCCCTCTCCCATCATGACAAGGGTATTTAGCAGATCATCTTTTTTTATGGGAGTGGGCAGATAAACCACATTTTCTGGCAATCCCGAATCGTCGACTTTATTTGGAGACGCTATGAGTAGCATCTGAAAAAAAGTGGGTAGATCTGCTGCCAGTTCTGTATATTGCATGTCAGTTAGTCGAAAACCGCACACGATCACGCCATTACCCAAATCTTCCATAGCGGATAAGGCCTGAGCTCCTGATGTGCATACAACATTGACATTCCATCCGTTTCTGACCAATAAGCTTTTGAAATTGGCTGCGTCTTCAGTTTTAGCAAAGGCTACTATTATGTTTTGCATATTTCGCCCTTCGCTGGAAAAGATTGAAATTTTACAAATAGATCGCTGGAATATAATAATATTGCGCCTATATGCATTTTTTTAATCAATATTTATTTAAATATTGAGCAATTTCCCACTGAGTAACACAGGTACGGAATGAATCCCAATCACGTCTCTTGGCATCCAGGTATTTTTCAAATACAGAATCACCCAAAACCTCTTTTACCAGTTCATCCTTCTGATAAGCTTCTATTGCTTCACCCAAAGTCTGTGGAAGGTTTTCATACGCAGCATTTCGAATATCACTGTTTGTTGCTCCTGTAAAGTTCTCATGCATTTCAGCAGGTGGTACAAGGCCTTTTTTGATCCCATCCATTCCTGCTGCCAGTATAAGAGCGATGGCAAGGTATGGATTGCAGGTTCCATCAGGATTTCTAAGCTCAAGTCTTGTCCATGCGCCTCTCTGAGAAGGTATCCTGATAAGTGATGAACGGTTGGCAGAAGAGCTTGACCATGAAATATTAATAGGTGCTTCATAACCAGGAACCAGTCTCTTGTATGAATTTACAAGAGGATTAGTAACAAGTGTAATTCCCTTGATATGCTCCAATACACCAGCAATAAACTGATATGCAATGTCTGTCAGATTACCATAGTCATCTGAGAAAAGGCTTTCGCCTTCTTCATTCTCACAGAGAATATTCATATGCATTCCAGATCCACTTACGCCTTCCTTTGGCTTAGGCATGAATGTTGCATAAAGGCCGTGGCGCTTGGCGATTGTCTTGACTGTGATCCTGAATGTCATGATCATATCAGCCATCCTGTCGGCAAGGTCTTCAGCGAAATCTATCTCATGCTGACCCGGAGCGCTTTCATGATGAGAAGATGAAATGTCAAAATTCATATCTTCAAGGTTCATGATAATGTCACGTCTTACATTTTCAGCCTGATCAGCAGGTGCCACATCAAAATATCCGGCACTCTCGTGAGTCTCAGTTGTTGGCCTTCCGGCATCATCTGTATCAAAAAGGAAAAACTCAAGGTGTGGATCAATCTTGAATTTAAGTCCCATTTCATCAGCATTTTCCAGAACTCTTTTTAATATATTTCTAGGATCTGCTGCATAAGGCTTACCATCCAGGGTATGCACGTTACAGAACATTCTTGCAACCTTGCCGCTCTGCGGTCTCCATGGAAATATATCAAAAGTGTCGATGTCAGGATACAGATACATATCACTCTCTTCACTTCTTACGAAGCCTTCTACAGAAGCTCCGTCAAACATGATCTCATTATTAAGAGCCTTATCCAGCTGCCTTGTAGTTATTGCTATGTTTTTTGGTGTTCCAAAAATGTCACAGAACTGCAATCTGATAAAAGCAACATCTTCCTCTTCTACAATTCTAAAAATATCTTCCTTAGTATATTTACTCATAGTATCCTTTCCGCACTTCTTCAATGCAACGGCTTACCTTTATCTATAACAAAAGAGGCAAAGTCACCAATCAAAGTCCACCCTTTGGACCTCATTTGGCGCCTTTGCCTTATGTATAAGTTTAAAGTATCTTAATCAGTCATGTCAATATCAAATCCAAGAGTCCCTTACATCCGTCATTAACATCTCTCCAGGTAGCCTCAAAATCGCTTGTATACCATGGATCTGATACGCTTCCCGGACGATCCGTATAATCCAGCATCAGGGATATTTTATCCCTGTACTGTGGCGGGCAGATTCTCTCCATATTGCGTCTATTCTGCGAATCCATTCCAATAATATAGTCAAAATCTTCAAAATCTTTCACTGTGATCTGTCTGGCTCTTTTGCCCTCACATGATATTCCATGCTCCGCCAGAATCTTCCTTGCAGGCGGATAGACTGGGTTCCCTATACCGTTCCAGATCTCCTCTGTACTGGTAGCTGCAGATTCAATGTAGAAATCGTCTGCCAGCCCTCTTTTTTGTACCATATCTTTTAACACAAACTCTGCCATTGGGGAACGGCAGATGTTGCCGTGGCAAACGAATAAAATCTTTATCATCTTAGTAAAAAACCTCTATTTCTGCGTGTTTACTGGCTTTAAGCCTATTTTTGTCCAACGTGTTTTTCTCATTTTCGTGGCAATCCTTGGCAATATTTGGCATATTTTGACCGACAAAAGGTGCAAAAAAAGGTGCAAATCGTTCTGACTTGCACCTCGACTTTTTTAAGCCATTTATTCGTTAGATGCCTTGTCCCTATATTCAGAAAAATCCGTTAAAACATCAGTATCTTTTTTAGATTTAGCGGTATTCTTTTCCTTGGAAATACGGGTCATCTCATCCAAAGCATCATCAAATCCCAAATGAGTGTACGTGTTAAGCGTAACACCTATATCTGAATGTCCCATGATGTACTGTAAGGTCTTAGGATTCATTCTGGCAGCCGCCATACGGCTACAGAATGTATGTCTGCACACATGAGGAGTAACCTTAGGCATCTGCACCTTATAGATTGAGTTGTATTTCTGAACAATATGCTGGAAATACTTCTCCCAATGCATGGCTACCATAGGATGTTCATCTTTATCAAGGAAAAGAAATCCTATATAACCATCAACCATTGGCTCAACTTTAGGTGTCTTGCGATTAGCAATGATGCGCTTGAAACACTCTGCTACTTCCGGAGTCATCGGGACGAACCTTCCTCCAGCCTCAGTCTTGGTATCTCTGATGTTATATCCAATACCATTATTTCTCTGGAGCTGATGGTCTACATTGATCTTCATATTGTCAAAATCAAGATCATTAAATGTGAGTCCTACAAATTCTGAAATACGAAGCCCTGTGTTAAACAGGATATAAATGCCGTCATAATACCTACAGAAGTGCCTGTCCTCCTTAACAAACATAAGAAATTTCCTCTCATCATCACGAGATATAGCCTCACGAGTCACGCTATCATTGTATATAACAGTGCTGAGGCCGAATCCAAAGGGATTCTTTCTGATGAAATCGTTATCTACCGCAAGTTGAAAAGCAGGTCTGAGCACGCCCCTGATCACATGAATAGAGCTGTATCCTCTCCCATTTTTCTGAAGCTGCACTAGCCACTCCTGAGCATCTATAGTTTTGACCTTGTCAATCCTCTTTGCTCCAAATGGATCTTTTCTCAGGATACTCATTACAGTCTTATAACCAGCTTCCGTACTGGGACGTACACCTTTTCTCAATGAAACATATTTCTCCACTAAATCTAATACTGTAAGCTTGCCTCCTTCTGGAACAATCTGATCGATAAGATCTGCTGATACTTGCCTTTCAAGTTCTCTAAGTGATAGTTCAAATGGTTTTCCGGCAGGCATAGGATCATTTTTATCAAGCCTCCATGACCTCACATACTTAGATTCCCCAAAAGTATCTACATATTTGTATCTGTATCGACCATTGCTCTCTTGTATCTCGCCATTTCGTAATACACGACCACGGCTGTCTTTTCTTTTTCCGCTCATATATTGGTACTCCTTTCAAAAAGAAAGGCTCCAATATGGCAATTAAAATGATACCATAACCTGGAGCCTTCTGCCATTGATTAACGTCAATTCTGTCAGTATTTATCCGCTTAAATGCAGGTTGCATCGTCAATGAACTGTTCGAATTTTCTTCTCTTAAAGGCAACTCTTTGTCCTATCATGATCAGATAATCAGCATCAGGATTAAAAGATATAAGCCTTCTAAGCTTCTTCTGCCCTATGCCAAAGTAAAGAGCTGCTTCATCCACAGAAAGGGTGTATTTCTCACTAAGCGGCATCT
Organism: Butyrivibrio sp.; assembly: GCA_015056495.1. GTDB lineage: Bacteria > Bacillota > Clostridia > Lachnospirales > Lachnospiraceae > Butyrivibrio. Next base: position 51,403 of record SVGC01000013.1, on the reverse strand, counting down.
CTTTCATTTCTTCAGACATCTTAGTTACCTCCCTTGCAGTTCATCTGGATACATTCCAACATTTCTTCTGTGATTTCCTCTCGGATCCTCGCAAACCTTCTTTTTATCTTGTCGATGGAACAATTTCTCGCCTGAGCTATATCGTTGTACGACATACCTTCAGACAAATGTTTCTGAATAATCACCAAATCCTCATCCCTATATTCATGAAGAATATCCTTAAGGAGCTGGTAATCCATTTTCATAATGCTTACCATTCTGATGGTCTCTGCATATTCAGACGCTTTCTCCATATCCCTAAGTAATTTCATATCTATTTCACCTGTTTTAAAGGCTTCCTCAAGCGTGGCATTGTTTATAGCTTCATTCTGTGTTGGATTACTAATATTTGAGGTCTGAACCCTAACGTCTATATCCGCTCGGCGTTTGCTCCTTATGTTTTCCTGCTCGGTTTTTATCTTATACTCAGTTTTCTTTTCGATTTTATGGAGCATACCCGGAAAATCCAGGTAATACTCCAACATCAGCGACACTCTCTTTTCAGGTGTAGCCTTCTTGTAACTGCTAAGTAAATCTGTCTCTCTTATCTTCAAAGCCATGCCACACCTCCTCAAGAAAACTTCTTCAAATAAAACCACTCAAGGTACTGTTTGCGCTGCTGAAAATCGGGTGTTGAAATCAAAAGTCCTATATCTACTCTCTGAAGCAAATCTATTGCCTCGATCTGTTCTTTTGTCAGATAAGGTCTGATGCTCATTCCTGCTTTGAGCCCATGCTCCGCCCTGATTTCCTTTGCAGTTTTCCCAAGAACAATCCTGTTGAGCATGTTGCACTCATTAGAGAAGTGATAAGGCTTGGTATTTTCCTTGATTAACTGTATGTTTGCTGTCAACAACGGAAACTCTGACCTCGCCTCCAACAAGTACTTAATAAACTGCTCCATTTCATTAAATTGCTTGATATAAGCCTCTTTGAATCGAGCTGCTTTTTTACCTGTAAATCCCATAGCCAGAAACGTGAAACCGTCTCTTGTCATGTTGTAGCAAGGTTGCTTATGCCCCTGAGAGTTGATGTAAGTCGACTGCTCAAAATTGAGCAGTCGAAATTCTTCCGAGCAATCAAGCGTTCTTATGGCTCTGATCACATTTCGATGATCCTTGTCAAAGGCCTCAGCTACGGTTAAACTATCAACCTTAGCTACTCCATTGCCATCAGCAAACATGCCAAATTCGTTTTTTGGTACTAATGTTTTCTTCATAAACTGTCCTTTCTGCCTGTACCAATCAGCAGCAGGATGCAAAGAAGAAGCCGTTCTAATATCCACCGACTCCTGACGCAAAAAAAGAGATGGCACAGTAAGCTACGGTGGATGCTTAAGAAGTAATAATGGATTTCTCCATATATCTGCTTCTTATTGCATCCCACCGCCTTAATGGCCATCTCAGGCTTTGTGAGATAATTTGTGGAAGTAAATACGGTTTATCGACGATTTTGTTGAGCAACCAAATCATCAATGATAGAATTATTTTAAGAAAGATTTACTTCCTGTTCTTTGGTTTAGTGACGAAAGCATTCATTTCTACTTACTTTCTTCACCGTCATCTGTATTTTATAAAATCACCCCACTAAACAATCGAACAGATCGGACATTTTAGAACATTTTGGAACATTTCTCTTTAGTTATCTGGAGGAGTATATATTATGACGTTCTCTGAATATGCTTCAGGGTTATACCCATTTTTTTCATATGGAAAAAACGAAGCTGAATACTTTGTAGAGCTAATAGGACATTTTTTAAAAGACGCCGCGTTAGAAGCATGTATCCCATTAAGGAGAGATCCCGGAACTCAAACTCGATACGTCACAGGTTCTGGCAAGCGTCCTCTTCCAAGCAAATATGCAAAATATATATATGAAAACCGTGATTTGGGTAAGTATGAAGAATGGCTCGATAAAAAAATGGATGAGAGTGATTCCTATGATGGCGTTTGTGAATGGCTCAGAAGCCATGGGCTTCCTGATAACAATCCACAGAGAGAGTGTGCCTATCTTCTAGAAACAGTTCTATTAAGTATGGCAAATAAAGAAACCACATCTCAACAATCCACCAAAATAGATGACTTAGGTGTTGATTTTGATCTAATTGCTGATATTGAAAGCAAAATAAAAAAACTGCCCCATCCACCAATAGTAGATGTTCCAGCTAAGGCAGCCAAGGAAGAAGAAACATATATTGAAGAGCTGTATAAAGCATATGGAGATGCAGAAAATATCGTTCCTTTTAACAAAGATGACTTACTGTCATATCCAGACTATGCAGAAGATCTTGATGAAAGGCGTGTGGATTACTACGCTGCAGAATCAATACGTCGCGGAGTTCAAGAGCTCAAAGCACCGCACTTAGCAGATCAATTTAAAGTCCTCAAAGATTCTACTTATGATGGAGTTAAGGACACAGAAAGGAAGAAATACCCTGACGGTTACGAACGCATGCTTGCAGTCATGGAACAATCTGTAAAAGTTCCTGTCAACAACTATCTACTAGGAGCTTCCCCGTATTGGATCAGTGAAAGAATAAAAAAAGGTGTATGTCATCATCTTGTAAATGACGGAAAGCTTAATTGGGTTAAAATAAAAAATAAGGATGCAAAGAAATGACTGATAGAACAGTAATCGGATCTATATATGAGATTTCTCAACGTATAGTAGTAATGATGAACTCACTTCCTAATCTATTGTTGGACGAACGTCAAATAGCAGCTATCGACTTTATTGCAGTATATGCCGAAGATTTTGATATTATTGATAAAAACCTCCATGGTTATGGAAACTATAGATTTAGCGAGTATGCCTCAAGAAAAGCATTAACCTCTGCTGCTTTAAAACAGCTTGTATTAAAACAATTAATAAATCTGAATATAACACCCGAAGGTTATACATATTCTATTTCGGATGCAGGGATGGAACGATATCAAAAGCTGGATAATAGCTATGCAAAAGAATATTCTTTGGCAGTAAAAGCAGTATTACAGCGCTTTCCAGATATCAACTCAAATCAAATGGAAAAAGAAATAAATCGTGTCACTGCCCTATCTCTTAAGGAGCCTACATTATGAAAAGATTCTATATCAAGAAGTTAATTGTATCCGGTCCTAACCATCAAGATTCAATTATAGAATTTTGCCCAGGTCTTAATTTTGTTCTTGGTCCCTCCAATACTGGAAAAAGTTTCATAATGGAATCAATAGATTATGTATTCGGTTTTACTCCTAGGAAAGACAGACCTTCAAAAGTCGTAGATAACAACAATGGATATGAATATGTCACCTTAATTCTATCAACTGAAAATGGTGATGTAACACTAAAGCGAACAATCGGCGAATCCAAAATCTATGTTAGTGGAGGTGGCTTCACTGCAGGGCACTACAGTACAAGTCATTCCGCAAAGAAAAGTATTAATTCTGTCTACTTACAACTACTTGGAATTGATGAAGACCACAAAATCAGATCTGCCCAAAAAGATGACAGTACTCAAGCGCTTACATGGAGAAGCATGCTTCATCTCTTCATGCTCAAGCAAGGCGATGTTGATAGGGAAAGTTCTGCTCTTTTGTTTCCAAACAATGCCGGAGAAACTGCGTCATTAGCCGTTTTATTATTTCTCCTTACAGGTCAAGACGCATCAAATATTGATTCTAAAGAAGACCCCAAAATTACAGAAGGCAAGCGGCAAGCTCTAGTTAATTATCTTTTGGACAAAGTGAACTATACTGCTAACAAGCGCGCAGAAATAGAGCGCGTATTAGAAGGAGCTGAAAATCAAAGCCCTCATATGGCTATGAATCAGATTAAAGAAAAAATCGCCGAGCTTCAAAACATGATTAATGCAGCGACTCAAGAAAGCGATGAACTCATGTCAAAGATATACCAGCTAAATAGTAAGCTTTCTGAAACCAGAACCGTTAAACATAATTTTTCAAATCTCCGAATTCAATACCAAGCAGATATTAAGAGAATTGGCTTCATAGTAGACTGCGCCACAAATGATAGTTCTGAACCGACAAAGACCATTTGCCCAATCTGTGGAACCGAAACCGAAGTATTAAATGATCCTGCCATCATTGAGTCTTCAGCTTCCGAACTAGAAAAAATAAAACAAAGCCTTAAGGAATTAGGAAATGCACAAGCAACTGTTGAATTCCAAGAAAATGAACTTATCAGCACGATAGAGTCGCTCGAAGAAAAACGCCACAATATAGATTCCATGATATCAGAACAACTACAGCCCCAATTATCAGCGTTTCAAGAACAACTCGATAAAAACCTCAAATTCATTCGGCTTTCTAGCGAGCTTGAAATTATCCGTGAAAACGAATATGAACTTAGAAATGAACTATATGAGAAAGAAACTCAAGAAACTCCAAAATCTGTAGAATATCACATAAAAGATGACTTCACCCCTCAGCTCATTCACGGTTTAGAGGACAGACTTCGCTATATTCTTAGAGAATCAAAATTTGGCGGTGCTGAGACTGCACGCCTAAATATGGATATCTTTGATATCGAAATCAACAAAATGAAAAAAGCCGTTTTTAGTGGCGGTGGTATTTGCGCCATTCTTAACACCATTACTACACTAGCATTGAATAGATACCTAATTGAATTAGACAAATACGCCCCTGGATTTTATGCAGTAGATTCTGCATTAACGCAGTTTTCTGAATCAAAGTATAAAGAGCAAGATGAAACCATCAAACAGAACTTCATAAACTTTCTTATTAAGCACGCCAAAGATCACCAAATTATCTTTATAGAACAAACAGAGCGAATGCCTTTCATTCCTGAAACTGATGAATCAGCAGGAATACGTACTAAAATATTTACTCATGACAAAGATCATGGTCAATACGGATTTCTAAATGACGTCTATAATCCAGACAAATAAGAGTTATAATAGCTCAAAAAGACTCACCAATATGAGGTGAGTCTTTCTGTCTATCGTATTTATTATAACCTACATACTTCCATTCTATTTTGATTCGGCATTCTGTTTAATTACATTCAAAACTATATCCCGAACAACATACATTTTCACAATCATTCTCTCCTGCTTGTCTGATTTTCCATTTTCGCAAGCAGGGCATCGGTTATCACCGGATGCAGCTCGCTTGTTGGAGGGCGTGTCCCCAATCCCCCAGAACCTCGTTTCACTCGGAGCTACGCGTCACATAAAGTGCCGCTGACGACAATACCCTAACGTAAAAAAGCGGGAGACTCCGTCAGCTCCTGCTGATAGAATCTCCCCAATTACTATAGTGACTTTACAGTTGTCTTTTGCTTTTCTGCCTGCTTTTCCGACTCCTCAAATTTGAGGAATCGATCTATGTTGTATTTGGCTGTCTGATAATCTTTCATATCCTGCTTTGCCTGCCGGTATTCAGCATATGTTCCCTTCTTTTTCTGAAGAACCTTGGCATATTCTTCATTCAGTTCTTTTATCTTCGGGATATTTCCCTGAATCTTGGAAAAAGCTTCTTTCGCAGCCTTACACAAAGTAATCGCCTCACGATGTTCTTCATAGAACTTTTTGCTATAGCCGCTCTTTCTGTATTCTGCATAGACATCCTTAGTCTTGGAATAGTTTATGATGTGCTTTTTCAGAGTAGCGATTTCCTCCAGTCTACTTTCCAGTTCCTTTTGCTTGGTAGTAATCTCACCAAATCTTTCAGAAGCTGACTTGGCTCTTGATGCAAGATCTGCATAATCTCTGATATCGTGTTCCTCCAAAAACAGTAGGGTCTGTGCCATCTGCTTAATGTTATGAACCTTAGCCCATCGTTCATAACCTGGTCCTTTACCTTTGGCAATCAAAGCCTGGATATCAAGCAGCATATCAAGCTTTGGCTCATCTTTTACAGGAGTGAAAAACTCATTTTTATCCTGCTTAGGATTAGGGATAAAGGTTGCTTCGCCTGAAAATACCTTTTCCAGATCCTGCTCTCGATAGCCTGCCCCAAGAGAGCGAATACGTAAATACTTACGCTGACATCTTCCTTTAAGCGAAACATATTTACCGCATTTACACTCATATCCCATTTCCGAAAGCAGCTTTATCAGCTCATCCATATCCTTTGGCTTTTGCTCCATGCAGATATCGATTGCCTCACGAATTTCTTCTCGGAAGCTTTTTCGGCTGGGATATACCGTTCGCTTGGAACGTTCACTTGGCTTCCTTGGTGTAATGACAGATAGTCCATTTTCTATGCAGACTATATCACTGACTTTACGCAGAGCCACGCCTGACAATATGAAGTCCCTGAACTTGCCATCACAGTTAAGATTTGTGGAATTGTAGATGATATGGTTGTGAATATGGGCTCTGTCAATGTGAGTTGCAACGATAAAGGCGTGCCGTCCTTTTGTCCAGCGCATTGCCGTTTCATAGCCAATCTTGTTTGCTTCTTCCGGTGTAAGCTCCCCAGGCTTAAAGGCCTGCCTGATCTGATATGCTATAACATCACCGTTATATTTTCTTCCGGTCTTTTGAAGATACTCCCTCTTAGAAACAGCAAACTGTTCTTCAACAAGCTTGGGATCACACTCATAACTACTGACCAATTGTCCATGTTCTGTTTTCTCAGGATTCTGAGCATAATCCGTTCTGTCCTTGATGCACTGCTGAATAGATTTGCCTTTATTCATATGCATGGAAATCAGCCTTGTAGCTGCCACAAGTCATCACCTCTTTTCGTTAAATCGTCGAAAGCCTCTGCAATATTGCTTTCAAAAGTGACCAAAGCTGTTCCTGCTGAACCTGTATTCTTTGGATCTCTCCGTAATAAAAACTCCCAGTTTCATTGGCGCGTTTAGCACATTGATTGATGTTGTTGGCATTGATGCGAAGGAGGCGAGACACCTCCTTCACATCGCTTAAGTCCAGTCTGATCACATATCCATCAATGGCCATTTTACGAATATAGGCAGACATATTATTTATGCCTGCCTCTTCCATACGCTTACGGATTTTCTCACGCTCACCTTTTTTCAGCTTTATACGGATATAATCAGTGTACTCACGCATTACTATCTCTCCATAGCATCAAAGAGTAGACAGGTTGTAGCAGGCTTAGGCTTATCCGGTACAACAGGAGTTTCCTGAAGCTTCTTCAGAATTGATTTTTTCTCCTGCTCTTCCTCTATGACTTCAGCAGCATCAACCTGACATACAGGCTTAGACTCTGGCAGATTGTTGATAACTCCATCAAAGTTATTATCATTCTGCTCAACCATATCCTCTATGCCACGCATAAAGTTTTTGCTTATTGCTGGACCGACACCGGGATCTTCTTCTGTAATCCCTGTAGTTTCTTCGAGTTCTGTTTCAGCGGCTCCACCAATCTCATCCCATTTCCTGATCTTGGTTTTTCTCTTTTTCTCCATAGTGGTTATTCCTCCTCACAAAGTTCATAGCCATCAAAGATATCTTCGGCCTCTTCAAGAACATTGATTGTTCTCTCAAGGATATCCTCTGTCTGTTCAATAAGTTCGTTTGCCACAGCGTATCTCTTGTTGCTCCTACGAACAATGCTGACTACCACACCTGCCAAAACACTAAGTCCTGCTACTACTCCAAATACAATTTTCTTATTCATGCTACGTTCTCCTCTCTTTACATTGCTGCCTGCAAGTCTTTGCCAGGCTTAGATTTACTTTTCTTTTGTCCTGCCGCTTTTTGTTTTCCGGCTGTGATCTTATCCTTTATAGATGTCTTCTTAGCTGCTTTCTTTGCCATAGCTTTATCATTTTCAGAAGATTCCTCTTTTACTGCCTCTGCCTTCTCCGCAGTAATAGTAATTATCTGTTCAGGCTTGTATTCGCTAAAATCTACCGGAGGTGTGACCTTGATATAACCTGCCGGTTGGTCAGCCTCCGGATTATCGAAAGGGAGTTCGTCGCCATGTGCCTCCATAAACTCATCCATTTCTCTTACAGTAGTTTTCTCGCGAATCTTATCATCAATCTTAGTTATCATCTCTGATGCAGCTTGCCTGATTATGTTGAGGGATGCCTTCAGTTCAGGTACTTCTTTTCCCTCAGACCAACTTGCAAGATAACCAAAAGAGTAATCAGAAGTATCGATTCCGTAATGCTGGCATACTACAAAAGCCACGGATTCTGCTTCTGTTTCCTTCTGATTTTTGGATTTCTTTTCACTCGACGGATCATATTTTTCTTTGGAATGAAGTGCTTGATGTGCAGCCTCATGAATAATGGTCTTTACAGTCTGCGCCTCGCTCATCCCCTCCTGAACAGCAATGCGGTTTTCTTCCAGATGGAAGTACCCCTTTGCACCGGACTCTATATTCTCAAAGGCAATCGGTACAGGAACTACTTCCTGTATTGCTTCAAGGAGTGTTTTGTATCCATCAACACTCCCGGTAAGTTCCTCAATTCCAAGTGTTGGTATCGGATCTCCATCAGTCTGGCTGATATCAAAGGTACTTACCGGCTTAAAGGCATTTATTGTAACCTCTACCTTTTCTTTTACTGGTTCACCATCTTTATCAAGAATAGCTTTGCCATTGCTATCAAGCTTGTCCTGTTCACGCTCCATCTTGTAAGGAGCTGGAGCCAGGATGCGGATTCCTTTCTCGCCTTTAATGACATGACGATTCATCTCCTTCCATCCTGAGAATGACTGGCACATTGTTGCATCAGGTCTTTGCATCATGATAAGGATCTGATTGTTTACAGAGTACCTTGGGAGTTTCGCGCAAAACTTAAGATAATCCTGATAAATATCACCTTCGAAGATATTCTTAACACCATTCTCAAGCTTTACAGTGATCTCCTCCATTTCCTTTTTCCTGGCTTCAGCAGCAGCCTTCGGATCGAAGTTATTTTTGTCATATGCCATTTATGAATCCCCCTTTCCTTCTTTTTCAGTTTTCTTATTGACCTCTTTAGACTTTTCCTTCATCTGTGACAACTTGTCCTTAATTGAAGGAGCAGGCTCTTTGGCCTGCCCCTCATAAATACGCTTTGCATATTCCAAATATATTGATTTCCTGTTCATTACACTTCCTCCGTACCTGAATCTGACTGAACATCATCTGTTCCTGAATCCTCAGAAATATTAAAATCGTCGTCCATATCCTTAGGAAGACTATCAAGGTAATCCTCTTCATCTTCGTTATAATCTGCGTCAGGATCTTCAAAACTCTGTTCCTGCTTCTTGCTCTTAGAACGTGTCAGGTACATATATCCGCCTGCACCACCTATTCCTAATAAAAGAACAATTGCAAAAATGCCTGTAGGTTTTTTCTTTTCAGGTTCAGGCTCTACCGGTTCCTCAGCAGGGTCAGGTTCTTCCTTTGGTGTTTCTACTACTGGAGCAGTTTCCTCTTCCGTTATTCCCTTGGAAGCCATGTACTCTTTAACCTGATCTTCATCCATAAGCGCCAGTAAATCAGATTCATCAACCATGTTTAGGAAATGTACCGTCTCCTGTCCCTGATCATCACGGTCTATGATGATATAGAAATAATTACCTGACTTGGTAACAACAGTGATGAACTGTTTTCCACCAGCCTCAAGGCTTCCGTAATCATCTACAAGTGTCATGTTTCCATCAGGAGTAAGAGGTCCCCATTTCTCTTCCGGCTCTTCCTCGGGTTCAGCCTCAGTTGACTCTTCTCCACAGCACAGGGTGTAATCGATTTTGCAAAGTTCACAGTCAGGATTGACACAATCCTCTGTGCACTTAGTCTCGCAAATGCACTCATGACCTCCTGCAAACGCTGTAATCGGCATCGCCCCAATAAAAAATGCTGCAGCCATAGCCACAGCACCCAATACCTTTGTTTTGATATTCAGTTTAGTTTTCGTCATCGTCTATGCCCTCCAAATCATAGTTATCTTCATCTTTTTCAACCTTAGGCTCCTGCAAATTCTCTTTTTCTGCTACCGCATATGCATTTGAAGTTCCAGGATTTCCCAGTTGTCCGCTTGTAGCAAGTTTCAAGAACTCTGCCAACTGCTCAGGAGACAAATTTAACGCTCCTACATCTGCAAGAATCTGTGAATTCTCCGCTTCCTGCAAACGCTGTTCAGCAGCTCTAAGCCTGCCTTTATCATCTTCGACTTTCTTTTTGCATCGCTCCACTTCAGCGCGGAGCTTATCTAATCTCTCGTACATATTTACCTCCTATCGAATTCTGCCGTAGCAGTAGAAATGCGCCCTCCAATAGCGTGTATCATAGCTTGCATACTTTATTGGCGAACCACAATGAATCATAATTTTGTTTACCGGATCTACCACGATTCCCACATGACTTGCACCGACTGTGTTATAGGTTCCTTGGAAAAAGATAAGATCCCCCGGTTTTACATCAGACTCCCTGACTCTAGCCGTTGCATTCTTCCAGCCATTTGCTGTAAGTCTTCCGTAGTTCCATCCGTTGCCACAGTGATTTATTACCCAGCTGACATATCCCGAGCAGTCAAAGCTTGTGGAAGGATTACTTCCGCCCCAGACGTAAGGATAATCCAGATACCTTTCAGCCTCAGCAAGCATCCTAGCAAACTGAGCATCTGTGAGATATTCTCCCGGAACAGCATATTCTTCATAAGGATTTGGAGTGCCGGGGTTAATGTAAGGTGCATCACCAAATACATCAGGCTTATTGCCCTTAAGCTCTACAATTACTTCATAGCGCTTTATCTGATCAACAGTAAGGTCAAGAGCATCAACAGCAGCCTGTATTCCTTCATTGGTCAGCGTAACATTAAGAATATAATAATCGTATGTGTCTCCCGTCTCTTCTCCAGTTTCCTCATCAATAACTGGTCTTTGTTCAACCTCTTCAATCTCCAACGTGTACTGATACTCGAAGATTGTCTGAAGCATTTCCTGAACCTCTTCTTCTGTATAGTCCTCATATAGAACTGTTAAAAGAGCTGCCAGTTCAAAAGGATCATGACCAATTTCTGTCAGGTCGTAGTTGTACTCGTCATAATCAGGATAGTCTGTTTCGACATTGTCTATCTGTTCCTGAAGGTCAGCTTCCATTTCCTGATAATCAGCTTCCGCAGCAACTATATCCGGATCATCTGCTGTATAGCTCGTTCCAACTACCAGCTCATTACTACCTCCTGCCATCATAGAGCAGGAACTGAGTGTACCTGAAAGCACCAGGATAACTATGAGAACAATCACAGCAATCAGGAGTCCCAGGGGATGGTTTTCAGCAAACTCTTTTATCATTTCCGCAAGCCTTCCTGCAATATCCTCAGCCTTATCCGTAAAACGTTTTGTGATGCTTCCGAAAGCATTGGCGCTCTCTTTTGCCTGGGCCTCATGTGCATGACGCTGGATTTCTTTCCTCATCAGGTTCTTCTGTGCTTCCCTGGGAGGACTCTTTGTTTCTTCCTTTCCTGTCCTGCTGTGGATCTTTTTGCTGTAACCGTTCTCTGTTTTTGTGCTGTTTTCCTTTAGCTTTGACAGATATTCTTTTTCTGTTTTGGAATCAGTTACCACAGTCCTTACACCATATCCGATATCCTCAGCTACTTCTGTACCTGCATTTACTGCATCCACGCCTGCATTGTTATCTTCGTTTTTGTTGCTGACCTCATTATGGATGCTCTTTGAAACAGCTACATCTGCATATATCTTTTTCCTGCCCTGCCTCTGAAGTCTTTTAAGCTCTTCCTTTTCCTCTTTTGTCATGGTGATATCGGTTTTTCCAACACGAAGCTTTTTCCGGGCATACTCAGCTCGGGAAGCCTCATTCTTAAGCTTCCCGGCATGAGTTTTTTTCTTTGGTGTCTGATTCGGTTCTATTCTTCTTTTGGCTTTGCTCGTATCTCTTGTGTAAACTCCTTCATTCATTTACTCGCATCCTTTCCCTTATTTGCTCTCTGCCTTAGCTCCAGTTACCTCAGACAACTTGGTCGTCATGATACGATACAACTCGATATCCGTAGGAAATCTGTCTACAAACGGAAGAATCACATTGCCATAAAAAATAAGCCCTTCACCGGCTCCCGAATGCGTTACATAAGAGAGCTGATGTGGACTTATATTTAGCTGCTTGGCAAGGATCTGTCTATCGCCAACAGCCTGATTCAGCATATAAATGAAGTCAGAGTTTTCAAAGATATTCTCTACTTCTCTTGATGCAAGCAGGTCCTTCACGTTCTGCGTGATACCTGTCGGAATGCCGCCCCACTTACGGAATCTCTTCCAGATTTCTACTGTGTAAGCAGCTGTCTGCTCCTCGCGCAGAAGAAGGTGCATCTCATCCATGTAGTATCTGGTGCTCCTTCCCTGAGAACGGTTCTCTGTAACTCTGCCCCAGACCTGATCCTGAACCACAAGCATTCCTATTTTCTTAAGCTGCTTGCCAAGTTCCTTGATATCATAGCAAACAAGTCTATTTGTGATATCCACGTTGGTTCTGTGGTTAAAGACATTAAGTGAACCTGTAACATAGATTTCAAGAGCAGTCGCTACATGTTTAGCCTCAGGTTCATCCTGCTTAAGAAGTGCATTGTAAAGATCTTCCAAAAGCGGCATCTTCTCAGGTGTAGGATCTTCGAAATACTTGTTGTAGATTTGATGAATACAACGGTCTATAACGGTCTTCTCCACAGGCTGCAGTCCCTCTTTTCCACCTACAATCAGCTCACATAGTGACAGGATGAAATCTGCTTTAAGAGCTATCGGATTATCATCATCCGAATAATTCATGTTGATGTCCATGGGATTGATATACTGCGTAGATGTAGGGCTTATCTTGATCACCTGGCCATTAAAACGTTCTACAAGGGCAGCGTACTCGGCCTCGGGATCTGAAATGATAATATCATCATCCGTTACAAGGAAAGCATTGGCAATCTCCCTCTTCGCAGCAAATGATTTACCGGAACCGGGAGTACCCAGGATAAGACCGTTAGGATTCTTAAGGAGCTTTCTGTCCACCATAATCAGGTTATTGGAAAGAGCATTTAAGCCATAATAAAGACTCTCTATTCCTGCCTGAAACAGTTCCTGTGTGGTAAATGGTACGAATATGGCCGTACTACTTGTAGTCATACCACGCTGAATCTCCACAAGATTATTTGCTAACGGCAATGAACTCATAAGCCCCTGCTCTTGCTGAAAATCCAGTCGGATAAGATTACAATTATGTTTCTGAGCAATGGACTTAGCCTGAAATATGTTGTTTTCAAGCTCCTGCTCTGTCCTTCCGGTATTCATTACAAGAAATGTCAGAAGAAACATTCTCTCATTCTGACTCTGCAATTCCTTCAGAAGATCTTTGGCATCCTTACCAAAAGTAGCAAGATCCGAAGGGATGATGTCCATATCGTAACCGGCACGAACAGCCTTTTTCTGCTCCTCAATCTTACTTCTATCAAGCTCCGTTATGGTACGCTTAACGGTTTTTATGGCTTCGTGCTGATCCACTGACTGAATATGCATTGTGACTATCATGCTGGATTCCATATTAAGGAAATCAGCAAGCATCCTGTCGTTGATATCAGATGCATCAATGGATAAGAAGCTCATAGCTCCGTACAGACTTCCCATCTGGAATTTTCTTCCTGTAGGAAAGCCAAAACCGCTTGGTGCAATGAAGTCTTTAACTGTGAGTCCTGTTCTATTCAGGTACTTCCAGTCAAAGATAAACTTCTCCATATCTCCCATGTGGAACTGCTGATGCATAAGTGCAAGCCTTTCTTTTCCATTCAGGATTTTTGCCTGAACGCCAAGTCTTTTGAAATTATTAAGGATATCCGTTTCAATATGGACAATCCTTGGCTTTGCCGACTTCATGGAATCAGCATGGATACCAAAGGTCAGGAACTTCGTCTTAGTAAGTCCATTATTACCGGCTTCCATCTGATGAAATAGCATTGAACTGTACTCATCTCTAACGCTATTGAAGCCGTCGTTATTATGTGGGATTGCTATGCTTGTCCTGAAATCATCTATATCTGTAGCCATATTCATGAAGGAAAGCTGAAAGTGTACCGAACTGTCAAAGAAGTTCAGGAAGCTGCACCACTCTTCGAATATCTCCGTTTTATCCTCCTGCTGTGCCAGCTGATAGTTGATATCCTGGAACTGAATTGTTTTGGTGTAATAATCCTGTCCTATTCTGCAAATGCCATCCTGAAACATCCTGTCAAAAGGAATGGACTGCTGTGCAGTTCTCGGAATCCCATCATTTTTCTGTGCGTTCTTTATGATCTGTCTGATTTCTTTCTTCTCAGCCTTAGTCAGATGCTTTGGCATGACCAGATCTCTTTTCTCCTCTTTCGATAGAAGCTTGAACAATCTTATCTACCTCCTTCTGTGCTTTTATATATCTTTCAAGTGCTGAATAGTTATTGTCAGTCCTGTATGGCCTCTGTTTAGGCCTTATGAATGTTGCCTCGATGAGATGCCCTAATATAACCTCAAGATACTCTCCATTCTTTTCATACATAGCCAGGAAGAAGAATGGCATCATAATAACCATCATCCCCATGGCCGCTGCTGTCGTTGATGCCACCTGCTTTATCAGAAAGAATGTTGGCAATCCAAAGATTGCTGCAACACTAAAGCAGATTATCTGTCTTTTGGTCAGATTGAACACAATCTTACTTTTGACCTTGGTAAGATCACGAGGCACTGAAATATAAGATGCTGCCATAATTTGTCCTTTCTTTTAATGTGCATGGAGAATTGACTTTGCTATAGCTCCTGTCTTAAAGAGCGTGAAAGCAAGAAGAATTGTGTAGCCCATTACTCCCCACAAAGAGCCTATGATATCTGTTGTAAACGATACTGTCTGAATCAGGACGGCATATATTCCAACACATACCATGATCAGGAATCCCTGGAAACCTAATGCAAAAAGTGATCTTAGATAGTTCTGACCAATCTGTGATTGTTCCCTGTTTCCAAAAGTCGCAAATGGAATAGGCGCAAGACTGACCATGAGATAAATCTCAATCATTCGTGCGTATACAATGACAAATATCAATGCTGAAAGGATGTAAATCAGAAACTGTACTACAAAGGTCTGTAGATAAATAGATAATAGAGAACCTATCTCCATCGTTTCCAAAGTACTTTCCATAGTGGCAAGAGCGCTATCGTCTATTGCTGTAGATCCTGCTATGATACCGCCTGCGTTATTTACCACATGCTGTGCCACATCAAAGACAGCCATTGTAATATTCATCGTGTTAGTTATCAGGGTAACTGCCAAAAAGGTCTTAAATATCCATTTCCAGAAGATCCAAGTTTCAAAGTTAGCCAAATTGTTATGGCCTATAACCAGTTGAATCAGCTCATAACAGGCAATAAAGGTAAGTAAAATGCCGGCAATCGGCATGATTACATTCTCTGATAGATCTTTGATCATATTAAAGATAGCTGGCGAAAAACTTGCCGGAGTTCTTCCGACCTCTGTAGCTATCTCACCAACCTGATGATTCAATGAAGAGAAGGTATTCGTAACATTACTCATAATGCCTGAAACAAGCAGACCTCTAAACCAGTCCTCTATCGCCTCAATTATGCTGTCCACTTGTTACCTCCTATTTTTTGAGCAAAAAAAGGACCATTCCTTATTGAATGGCCCTGTACTGCTTCAATATTAAATTGTTATAAATCCGAAAGCTTTATTCTGTCATATGCACCATTTTTCGCATCTTCAGGATGTGGTTCCAATCCGATTATGGTTATCTCCTGCTGATTCGGTCCATATACCCAGTACATACGACGTGCCCCGCTCTTTTTATTCTCCAAATATGACTGCCAGACCTTCATTCCATATCGTCTGGACAAGTCAGTTATTTCATGAGAATTTAAGCTAGGATACATCGGATCAAGGGATAGCTTTTTCAAAGCATTACCCCATTTTTTATAAAGCTCCTCGTCTTTTTTACTGATAGTACCATTTCGATACTGTGACTGAAGAGAATTCCATAATTCCTCCATTTCAGGAATCCCCATTCTTATTGCATATCCCATCCAGGCATTTCCCCCTAAAAATCAGATAGATCAATAGCAGATGAAACATCACCCATCTTGAAATTTTCTATTGCTCTATCCATATCTTTTAAAGTATTTGCCGAGATGCCATCTGGAACAGATAGTTCACGCGGTTCAAGCATTATGCAACCATTTTCGTATTCTTTTACATTATAGTATTGATACAATGCACCTCTGAGAGTGATTCTCTTTTTGCTGTCAATGTGTACCGTATAATCTTTGATAGCTTCCATAAGGTCCACCTCCATATATGATAGGTGGGATATCCCACCTATCATTATAATACTACCTAAGTGTCCTTATGTCAATGAGACATGCTTATTTCTGAATTTCTCGGACAGATCAAAAAAGACCTGAAAGTAGGGGAACAAGGGTTGTTCCGATGAGCGCAACCCCGCCACCAGCCATGAGCTGCTTCATTCCCTGTGACTTAGCTCCAGGGTTGTCGTTGCCGTATCCTTCAAGAAGGTTAATGCCTCCCCAAATTCCAAGGCCTGCGCCAAGTGCGATAACTACTGTCTGTAATGCTGTAATTGAACTCTGAAAAAATGCCATACTGATTAAAACCAAAAACGCAGCTTATTGTCATTTTGTCGTCTTATTTTGCAGACTCCAAATATAAAAAGAGCTGCTTTAAAACAACTCTTTTTAACTGCGTTCTTGGTTATCCTCCTTATAATGTGTACTTATTTGGAGCCTGCTTTTTCTGTATTCAGTTGTCGTTCCGCAAGCCCGTCGACTGACTTGCAGATATGCGCGCATATGTGATGCCCTCACAGCTCTATGGTCTGATCTTGGGCATAAGAAAAAGCCCTATCTGAAATGCCTTTTATTGACACCTCAGTGGGCTTTAATCTTCATCCATTTCGATGACTTCATATTCGTCATCAGCTTTCAGTATTAAGTTGTGATTAAGGAACTTCTCGATATCAAACCAGTTCCTTTTGTCTGCATCTGCTGTCAGTGAATACTTTGGATGCTGGGTAAGGTCATACTTATCAGACAAAAAAGGTCTTACGCCACGGACTTGAACAATGCATTTGCTTCCGTCCATTACCGCCAATTCATCAATGCTCATAAGATCATGACCAAGTTTTTGATAGTTCATGTTATAGCTCTGTGACGTACCCCTGCTCTCACCTGTGTTGTACATATCTATAGTCTCTTTACCGAGCATGGTGTTGAGATCTTTAAGGGTAGTCTGCTCTGAGCCTCCAAGGAATATCTGGCTATCACAGTTACCTATGATGGTATCAGCATTATCCTTATAGATTGCCTTTAGCTGCGACTTTGCCTGAAGTACCAATGCTGCAGAAATCTCACGGCTTCGGATTGTTGCCATCAGCTTTTCCAGATTGGGTATCTGCCCAATATTGGCCGCCTCATCGATAAGACATCTGACATGCACCGGAAGCCTGCCACCATACACATCATCTGCTTTTTCACAAAGCAGATTAAAAAGCTGCGTGTAAACCATTGAAATCAGGAAATTAAAGGTTGCATCTGTATCTGACATAATCAAGAACAGTGCTGTTTTCCTGTCGCCAAGTGTATCAAGCTCCAGTTCATCATAAGCAGTAATCTCCCTGAGTTCCTTAATGTCAAAGGGAGCAAGTCTGGCACCGCAGCTAACAAGTATAGATTTAGCTGTTTTGCCGGCACTTAACTTGTACTTGGCATATTGGCGAACCGCAAAGTGATCCGGATTTCTTTCTGCCAATTCCTCAAACATCAGGTCTACAGGGTTCTTAAACTCTTCATCATCCTCCCTGACTTCCATTGCATTAAGCATTTCAAGAAGTGTAGAAAAGTTCTGCTCTTCTTCAGGAGCTTCGTAGTGGATATATCCTATAAGTGCTGAATATAACAGTTTTTCTGCTTTCTCCCAAAATTCGTCATTGGACTTGCCTTCACCCTTTGTATTGGCTATAAGAGTTGTTACAAGCTTCAGGATGTCCTTTTCATCATGCACATAGGCAAATGGGTTATAATGCATTGACTTCTTGAAATTGATTGTGTTAAAAATTTTCATCCTATAACCATTTTTCAGGAGTGCTGTTCCAACCTCATTTACTACTGTACCCTTTGGATCTGTGACTACATAACTTGAATGCATCTGCAATATGTTTGGCTTGATTACAAATCTTGTTTTACCTGAACCGGAACCTCCGACTACAAGTACATTCTTGTTTCGTGCATACTTGGGATTAGCAGGCCTGCTGTTCATGGTAAGCCTTTCTGTCTTGGACAGAATCACATTGTTTTCAAAAACAGGATCCACATAGGGTTCTATGTCCTCGCTTTTCCCCCATCTGGCTGACCCATATTCGATGTTGTGGCGAAATTTCTTGGCATTCTTACCTTTAAAATACACAACAAGCCGTAAGGCGGCTCCAATAGCAGCTCCCACAAGTAAATCCATTGCATTTAAGCTCGGAAATGGATTAGCAAATGCTGTAATATAAGTTCCATCCAATACAATACTCTGGAGCTTTTCGGATGCATTAGTACCAGAAGCAATCCGAACTGCCTCGCCTATATTGGTTCCAATAAGCCCCACTATCACATATGGTATATTCAGGATAAGGAGCTTTTTTACATTCTTTTTCATCGTTCCTGCTCCTTTCTCATCTCCTTCTGCTTGTGGGGAGTCTTAGCAACAATCTCCTTGAATTTCTTAAGTTTCTGCAGGATACTCGGGCGTTCTTTCTCCTTTGATTCCTTACGCTTAGTCTGCTTAGCCGCATATTCCTTAAGAACTGCTGTTATTGCATCTGCATCCTTCGCCTTGAAAAATACGGTGTATTTGGGCGGATCTATTGATTTATCCTTAGTTATTGCAAAATCGACGCCGTACTTATTAGCAATGCGCTTAAAATCACGGACACCAGAATCCCCTATATCCATACTGGAAACACCCTGGCCCTGACCAACGAGTTGCTTTACAGACTGTTTTCCTTTTATTGGAGTATTCTTAGCCATTTCCTTAGCAGCTTTTTTCTTGTTGTGATGTGCTATATACGCTTTTAACGCTTTCCAAAGAAGCTGACCTGATACTTTACCGGATCTGATTGCAAGTTGTACTGTTTGTCTTGCTACATCTTCCTGCAATTCATCACTTCCTCTCTGTTACCTGAAACCGCCATTACTGAAGCTCATAAGCAGGGTATCTCTCGCCATTTGCAACAAAATCAACGAGTCTGCTCATAAACTCTTTCCCGGCAGCATCATAATCATCACCTGAAAGAAAACTCAGGCCTTTACGAGTGCCTTTCATTACAAGTGCAGTACCTATAAAGTACCTGCCACCATGATAAGAAAAGGTCTTGTCCTTATTCACGATGACAATATAAGAACTGCCACCCATAAACTCGCTCTCTGTATTACCGGAAAGCTTTTCCAAAATGTCATCAGCTTCTTCAGGCGTGACCTTCTTGTACTTGCTATTTGTAGCGATAACGAGCGCACCCTCATCCTTATGGATTGCTTCAGTTTCTAATAGCCTGGCCCCGTCATTAACCGGATCAAGCTTAATATCAATTTCTAATACTTTCATTTGTATTTCCCTCCGTTAAATACGGCCTTCAGCCATGTCATTATTGACCCAGGCCTGATAATAGCTTTGCATTGTAAGTGGAGCATTATATATTGCAGCCAAAAGATACTGCTTGATATTACGCACTTTCGCAGGGTTCTTTTGCATACAGTCCATAACATACTCAATATGTGATGAATTAATCTTCAAGAATTGAGACTTCACAACACTCACCGGCTTGTCATCCCCTGCTATGCGGATCATCTTGCGTTTTGAACAGATGACATCCAGCATGAGATTCATAATTGCATCAAGAGTCTCTTTATCAAATGGATAGCGTTCATAAAGAATATCCATATCAAGCTGTTCCATAAGATATTCGTGATATGATGCCCTCTCATCCTTATCCACATCCATTCCTGATAGGATAGGATTGTTCTTACTGTAATCAGTATTATTAATCTCAGTATTATTAGTGTATGAAGCGGAGACTTTTAGAGGTATGCCGGACACACTATCACCGGTATGTCTGTCATATTTCTGCATGTATGAATCGCATACCACTATAAAATTCTTCACATAGATCCTAGTAGGCTTGCCTTGTCCCTGCCTGTATCGCTCAATCAGTCCGAATCTTTCAAGTTCAGCTAATAGCTTGCAGGACTTCTGATGACAGCGTCCCAATGCCTTCTCTATGCTAGAAATAGTCATGTAAACATAGATACGACCTTTTTCATCCAGCCACTTATTCTTTGTAGACAGCGAAACCCTGTCCAAGAGGATACCGTATAGAATCTTGGCATCAGATGTTAGCTCCCTGAACTTCTCATCAGTGAAAAAGACTTTTGGCGTGCGATAAAATGCGTAACTCTCTGACTGCTCCTCATAAAAGTAGTCAAACTTCATGACCTCATACCCCCTGTGGAGTAGCTTTCTTTGCTGCATTATGTTCAGAGACAATCTTATTCATACAGGGCCAACAAAAAGCTCTTCCATACCCATAAGGGCATTCACATTTGCAATTCTTTGGATGTGCAAGACTCTCTCTATGTCCTGCCGATGATGAGCCATGATTCTTTGTTTTACCTGTTCTTCTGTCCACTACTGTTCTTGACATCGCATTTCCTTTCCGGGCACAAGAAAAGCGCCAAACTGCGGATATACCTCCAGCTTGGCGCTTTATGCCCATGGCCATTATTTGTTATTACTTCATTTCAGAGATCAAAGTGCCTCTCCGCCTTTGGATTTAGTCCCCTTGTCGATGGATTCCTTCTTTGGAATCTTGGCTACTTCCTCCTTCTTTGCCTTAAGATCACCAAGAAGGGAAGCTTTCTCTTCCTTCTCAGGGGCAATCTCATCACGCTCGGACTGACGTTCCACAAACTTCTCACCAAGCTCAAAGATTTTAGCCTGGGAATCATAGTGATAGACGTTATCCGTAAGCTTATCTGCCGGAGAAACCTGCGTGGCGTTTACCTCTTTTACCATGTTTTCCAGATCCTTAAGTCCCATTTTCCCGTTGTCAGGAACAATGAGAATTTCATGAATACTCGAAGGTAAAATATAGAAGTCACCGCCTGCCTTCTCTGCAGCCTTGTCCATGAAGTCCTGATAAGCAAGAACACCTGCACCATGAACCTTATCCGGCACAGAAGCTACAAAAATCTGTTCATCCTCAGGTTTTACAGGATAAAGGCCAAGCATTTCTGCCTGTTCAACTCCCATCATCTCAGCAAGGACCTCGCCCATGCCCTTGATTTCAAGAGGCTTGATCTGGGGAGCATTCTCCATTGCATCAGCATGAAGCTGTTCAGGAGTAACCCCCATGGTCTCGATCAGCTGATTTGTAACAAGGATTGATGCCCTGCCTTCATCATCGGAACTGAGAACAAAGCGATATACAACCGCCATGTCCTCCATATTTTTATGAGGTACAGTATCCAGTAGGTCCTTGTTTGCCTCCGCAGAAACAACTTCCATTACAAGCTTGTCCTTCATCTTTGAATAGTCCGTTAAAGAATCAAGATCAAAGTCAGGTCTGTTCTCAATGCCATCGTGGATTGTCTGAACCGCCTTGTCTACAACCACATCATAAGGAGTACCGTTCTCTACAGCCTCATAAAACTTATCAAGGCCAAGGTTTACACCAACTCTGTCGCCCTCAGGCTTTACTGTCATTGCCTCATAATGCTCATTGAGCTTGTTCACAGGATTTACAGTAATTTCTGCCTCAGAGCCCTGCTCATAGAGCTTGTTCTTTACGTCCTCGACGAACTGCTCTTTAAATGATTCATAATCCATATTCTGTTGTCCTTTCTGTTTGCGTTTAGCCTTGGATCGTCACCCTCCGGCTTAGTTACAGGCATAAGAAAAGCGCCAGTCCCAAATCTGACGACTCAAATTTGAGCTGACGCTTAATCTTCCTTTATTCTTTTGCAAAAGAAAAGGACTCGGCTTGCGGTTCCATATTTGTTCCGTTCGCTTTGTCCATTGTAAATATAACACGTCTAAAAAAGCTTTAAAAGGTGCATGGCGAGGGAACTTTTGGTGAACTTTGAGGGAACTTTTAGGCGGTATACCATTTTAGCCATGCAAAACTGTATTAAAGAAGTCCTTCCCACTCTCAAGAACAGTCATAATAAGCCCCACTGCTAAATATGAAAGGAAGCCTATGCCTGCGATAATCGCAAGTATAAATACATTATTCCACTGTGATGTGATCACAGCCAGTAATACACATATACCAATAAAGTTAAAAAAGATGCCTGCTATACGACAGTAAACCTTGGCTGCTCCATTGGCAACCATGCACAGTGATCCAAAAATCACTACCATCAACGCTGCAACAATCTTTGAAAAAATCTTAATCATCATTGCCAATCCTCCCCTTCTGTTTTTCATTTAATACTTTATAAGCAATGAGGCGGAGCACATACTCTGGCATCATTCTCCTGCCAAGTTCCCACTCCTGCATTGTTCTATAAGGAACACCAAGCCATGCAGAAAAGTCCTTGCGGCTCATACCGGACTCTTCTCTGATTGCCTTAAATGCATAAGCGATTTTTCTACGCTCTGCATCAGAACCTTCCTTATCGTATTTCTCGACTTCAATCTCAATTCCTTCTACATTAAAGATTTCCTTTTCCATGATCATCACATCCTTCCATGTAGTCAATGCGTGTTTTTATGATTTAATTATATGTAGTCATTGACTACACGTCAAGACATATAAAAGCCGGCTTAAACACTGATCATAAATGCAAGCCGGCAGGGAATATTATTCCTGTACGTATCTCAGAGGTCTGTTATCTCTGAATTGAACAACCTTGCCATCAGCAGAGACCATTCTGACATCCTCCTCTGGAACATCTATTATATCAGGTTCCTGTGACTGTTTAGGCTGTTCTGTAATTGTCTGAACAAATTCCTGGCTCTTTTTTTGGAGCCATGCTCCGACGACGGGTTCGCCGTAATTTCTCCATGCAAAGCCAAGAATATACTTTCCAAGTTCCCAATAGATTGAGTTATCTGCCTTTTGTGGAGTTTTACTCTTCGTTTTAGCTGGAACCATCTCGGTAGTTGAGGTCTTAGGTTCTTCACACAGCACTGGATTCTTGAATGCCACTACCATCTTACCGTTTTCCCTTATTCCCCCGGAGCTCACTTTCTGTCCCGCCTTAGGTTCAGGAGCCTCTACGATATACTTCCTCATCATAACCTGCTCCTTGACTGCCCTGTTTGTATTACTTTTAGTATTACTCATGACCATGCTCCTTTCCTAATCGTCTTTCTAGCTACGCTGATAGCCTGTTCTCCATACCTATCAACCGCTGCCCCAAAAGCAAATGATGCTAGTGCAGCTATTATAACCGCAGCCCAATTTGTCTTGTATTCTGTATTAACCACTACCTGCGTCTCAGTTTTTTCAGCTTCACCGGTTTTATTGGTTTCATCATATCTTCTGATTTCAAGGTAACCATCCTTATTTATCTTGAAGACGTCCACTTGCTTACCATAGCAACTTTTAAGATTATTAAGGTTTGAAATATCCTTTCCCAATCCATAATCATTTGTTAGGAGTGCCATCTTATACTTAATGCGATTTTTCGAAAATTCTGAAATAAACTCAGCATCTGCAAAAGCCTTAAGTATACTCTCAGCAGTTATTCTCTCATCCTCAATGAGAAATATCTTACGATGTAGTCCGATTATACTTACTGCCCGTGTAGCCCTACTTCTCTTATCCTCATCATTAGATGCCATCAGTCTATACAATTCTGCCATGACAACGCTTTTTACTATCAGTTTCTGATTGTTTGCCATCAAATCCACTTCATTTGCATCCACAAATAGTGGGAAGCCATCACTCATAGAAGTGCATGTGTCAATATACACCTTTTGATACTCTTGGATATTGCTTATAGATCCGCTCATGATATTCCTCCTCATAATGTATTATCGTTTCGTTAATATAAAGTTTAGCAGACATTTTCCAAGGGGCTGTTCTCGATTAGCGAACAAAAAAGGGACTGCAAAATTGCAATCCCGAATGATCAAGTGAATAATCTCATTGTTTCTATAGCATATTTGTTTCCTGTTCTAACAAATGCAAACATCATCTCAGTGCCAATGGCTTTATTCATTTCAATAGAAAGGCCATCATCTACCATATTAAGAAGATATCTTAAAGCCAAATAGTAATCTCCTAACTGTGACCATTCTACAGTAGCCTTAAATTCTTCAATAATAGAATTTATTAATTCATCAAAGTCCTCAACAAAGCTCTGTCTTTGTTCAGTAACGTCCTTGGAATTCTTTCTTTCCATCTCAAGGAAATCTGAATTTTTAATTCTCTTTGAGTTATACTTTTTCTGAAATTGCCTAATTAAATCGATATCTACTAACGATTCCCACCAAATAAATAATACCCATAAGAAATTGGCAGCAACTTCGTAATCATCCTCTTCGTCTTCTTTTAAAGCTTCATATAATTCTGAAAAAGCATCCCCTAGAATAGTACCCGGTAAGTCTTCTTTGTTTTTCTGCGCTCGAATAATACGTTTAATATGGCTGTAACCTCTTCTTATATGCTCATTATTACTCATTTTATCAAGGCCAAACGTCGGAAACATTACATCTAAAGAATCTGTAAGCTTATCAACATACATTGCATCCATTGTATAATCTTTCAAACTGGTTAGATCTGTATGCGACAATTCATCCACAGTTTTTCCGTAATGAATTGCAATTTCATTAAGCACATCCGGTGTAGGAACCTTTTTGCCACTTTCGTATTCGCAAATACTTGACCTAGAACCAGAAATTCTCTTTGCCAAATCAGCCTGGGTTTCCCCAAATAGTAAACGAAGTCTGCGAATATTATTACCAATTATGTTACCCGTATTATTATCAGCCATTTAAATTACCTACCATATGTTTTTTTATATCAATTACAATAATACCATTTTTCTCTGCACAGTATAAAATCTTAAAAACAGCCTTAAATTAGAATACTACCACTTATTTGTCTTACCAAAAATTGGACTTATGAAGATAAAAGTACGATGAAGTTGTACTTTTGAGTAAAAGAAAAAGACGCATAAACCATATAGTTTATACGCCCTGTGCCTTAACGCTCTTTCATCAGTTCCAAAACCTATTCCATTCTAATGTTCTTAGCTTCTTTAGAATCCGTAATCATCCCCTTATACTCAAAACCATATAGTCCAGCAAAACGTGACATTGTAAAATCACATGCTTCCAACTGCCATTTCTCCGGAGAAGCACCCTGCATAATGAAATATAGTTTCTTACCACTGAACTCGCCCTGTCCGATTGGTCCGTAGCAGCGATCAAGAAAATTCCTCATCAGGCCGCAAATGTTATGCCAGTATAACGGGGAACCCATTACAACGGTATCTGCCTTGCGGATTGCGGCTATGACCTCATCAAACTGATCATCGGTGTATTCCTGCCCATAGGCATAAATCTTATAGTCAATCAGGTTCAAAGTTTCATACTCTTTTCCGGCAAGAAGCTCTTTTGCCAGCTTTGCCGTATTTCCACTTTTGTTAGGACTACCGTTCACAAATAAAATGCTCATTTTTTATTCCGCCTTTCTCTCATCAATTTCCTGTCGTCAGTCTTCAAAAGTTAATCGTTTTTCATATTGCGTTCCCAGAACTCCACTGCGCGGTCGATCCAGCCCTCCGCAACGGTGCCTGTGCCAATCCCAAAGCCGTGGGACAGGCCATTAAAGACTTCAATCTCTGCATCCGTGCCGTTTGCCCGAATAGCATTGATACGCCGTTCCATCGTCCTGTAGGAAGCGATACCGTCACTTGTCCCGACAGCGCTGTAGGTTGGTGATTCATTGCCATATACTTCTGAAAGCCCGGTATAATTGACAAATACAGCCGCCGGACGTGGGTAAGCATCTTCTCCGAAACTTTCTGTGCCGTAGCTGCCGAGCCACGCTGCCATTCTTGCCCCAGCAGAACCTCCCCATAGGGAATAGTCGGATGTATCGACTTCCAGTTCTTCAGCATGTTCAAAGATAAATGTAATTGCTCTGGCCAGATCTTCACAGGCAGTCTGAGCTCCGGGACGATAAATCAAAGCAAATGCATTATATCCCATTTTTGAAAGTTCCAAGGCATGAGGAAAACTGTCATGCATCGCACCAACATAGGCAAACCCACCGCCCGCATTTACGACAGCAAACTTGGCGCCGGGATTTCCTTTAAAAAAGAATAATCCGGTATCTGCCTTTTCCGGATCAGCCTTCTTTTCTTCATCTGTATATATATCATAAAAAAAGGTGTTTCCATTTTCCGCCTGGGTCTTCATGTAATTACAAATTTCTACTGTTTTATCAGGATCAATGTAGTTGTACCAAGCAAGAGAAAGATTTCCCAAAGTGCTTCCACCCATATATCCACTGTCTACTGGAAAAATCAGCCTCCCATAATTGCCAAAAGCCGGATCGCTTTGTACCTCAGATATTAAGGTATTTCTTGTATAGTACTCAGTTATCCCTGTCTGCGTAATCTCTTTTTCCATTCTGACCGCATTATCACTCTCCCCATCTTGGCTAATTTTATCAAAAATGACAGGAAGTGCATTATACAGGTATTCCTCTACCGCATTAAAATCATGGTAGCCTCCATCCTTCTGGTAAAAGACATAATGATCAGGAGTAAATATCTCTCGTGATAACATCTCATCAGCCATATCTATCGACTGACTCTTTACCGCGTCATTTGTGCCGACAGCATGATATATAAAGTATCCTCTTTCGTCCAGCTCATTGTCCTTTACAAGCTGCTCTATGAAATCTACATTTCTTTCAATCTGAAAATCTCCATAGCCGCCGTAATACCAACTGGACCCGCTCATAGGAATGAAGTATTTTATATAATCATAGTCATAACAGAACTCAAGCCATGTAGTAACCGAGCCCAGTGAAAAGCCTCCAAATATCCGATGATCCCGTGAAGCTTTCAGATCTTCATCACTTGTGCTCTCTGCATATGTGTGAAAACGCCCTTCTACAACGGGCATCAGGTTTTCTTCAAAATCAAGATGGAACTGGTGAAACTCACTTACAGAACCGCCAAATCCTGTGTCACTGTTTGCATTATAAAATGTTGGCGAAACAATTATTACAGGAGGGATGTCCCCATTCTCAATCAGATTGTCAAAAAGATCTTTGGTGTACTCAAAGTACTCCCCTGCATGTCCGCCCCAACCGTGCATCAGATATATGATGTCATATTTCGTTTCGCTATCTTTTTCATCATATCCATATGGAGTGTAGACGTATGCAGTCTTTGTTATAGGTGAACTGTCATTCACATAGTCTTTGGAAGCATATTCTATTTGAGTTATACTTCCCTGCTTTGATGCAGCACTGCGATATGATGTTGGAACAGCATCAGTCCATCCGGTCTGTGAAATTGCAGATACTATCTCATTCATATTTGATTCCTCATCCTGCGTGCTTTTAGCGTCTGATGACTCTTGGGCTTCATTATCCGCCACAGCTTTCTCTGCCGGAGCATTTTGCTCTTCACCGCAGGCTGAAAGCATACAAAGAAAAACGTATGTAATTAGGAGTGGTAAAAACTTAGTCTTCATATTGAATTACTTCTCCAACAATGATTCAATCAATACTAATTTACTTAGCACTGTTTTTCTTCAATGTTCACCAAACAGCCATCCCATAATAGCTTCATCTTTTGCAAATGCCTGTCCGCCACCATGCTGATCTGTAAAACCTCTGTCCGAAAAATATTTTTGGTCTTTTATATCCAAAACCAGAATCTTGTCTATCTCACTCTCGCTATAGCCCTCCGCTTTGTACAACTCATAAAGCTTGCCATATGCATCTTTTAGCGGTTTTGATCCATAGTAACTGTCATTTTCTCCAACAGCCATGTACACAGGAGTTCCTGCTTTTACCAGTTTGTCCATATCACCATCCCATTGCGTTGCACAGCATAGAAAAGCGGTATATAAATCAGGTCGTTTTTCCATTACAAGGGACCCTGTTTCTCCTCCGCCGGAATAACCATGAAGGTACACTTTTGAGGAATCAATGTTATAGTGGGCAAGAAAATATTCCGTCAGCGCAATCGCTTGATTCGCCGATGTTTCTCCCCAGTCATTTAACTGTGTGGAAATTACAATCATCTCATCGTTATATCGTATCGCTTCCACACCAAAATCTTCTACCATGTTGGCTCCGGCACCCTGAAAATATAGTCCCTCCCATCCGGGAAGTGTAACAAAAAGTGCATAGGGCTTGCTGCCATCATAAGTCTCTGGAATATAGCTAGAATAATGGATGTCTCCGTATTCGGACGAATGGTATACGTTGTCATTTATAAAGCCTCTCATGGTGCTCTCACCAACCGTAATTTCATCCGATACGGGTCTTGCTAGTCCAGGTCCAAGCCATTCAGCCACTTTATAATATCTTCCTTCGATGAATCTTTTCCTACATCACTTCCACTTATAGGGATCCCTTCCAAAACCGTAGCCCCGGGCTCTCTGTCCCTTATCATGTCATAGGTTCCGCCATTGCGACTTCCAAGATGCGTATTAAACGGAATGATAGTCACTCCGTCAAAATCATAGGTATCAAAAAATGTCTCCATTATCATCGGCATTCTGTACCACCAAATCGGATATCCGATAAAGACTCTTGAGTAGGATGTAGGATCAATACCAAGATTGTTAAATGCCGGTCTAGCTTCACTATCTGCTTCAGTCTTCGCAAGATCAGCAGTAGCATCATATTCAAGTGGATAGTCTTCTGACGGAACTATTTGAACCAGATTGCCACCGACCTCATCATGTATAATGTTCGCCATCCACTCTACAGCGGACTCCTCACCCACCATGGGAGTTGCTGAACTAACTGCATCAACATCATTTAGATTGTTGGCGCTGAAGTAAATCACTAAAGTGTCATTACTATCTTTGTCTGCGTCTTCAGATACACTGTCTTCAGCATCCAAATCGCTCACTATTTTCTGTGACTCTTCCGTGGTCTCAGAGGCATCTGCGTCTGAGACCGAAGTATCTATAGCACCCGAAACTGTGGTTCCCGAACTGGAAGCCACATCATTTTCACTGCTTCCGCAGGCGGATAAAAATACTGTAGCCAGCAACATTCCTGCCACATATTTGATATTATTCTTAAGCATGTGTTAGTCCTCCGTTGCAATCAGCCAAGGCTTTCAAGCCATGCTTTTACCTGAGCTTTAGGTCTTGACTCTGCTGTGCTCATCTCTTCTCCTTCTTCTCATACCTGATCGTTAAAATCTATGTTTCCTCTTGTAAATGCTATCTGTTTTACAAACATTGGCATTTTAAAATATCTTTTATCCCGGTTGATATCGGCTATCCTCTTCATATCCTCATCAGAAAGTTCAAAATCAAAAATATCTACGTTGTCTCTAAGGTGCACCATATCTCTTGTGGATGGGATAGGTATTATCCCGGACTGGATATGCCACCTTAGAATTACCTGAGCGTTTGTTTTGTTGTATTTTGCTCCGATTTCTTCAAATGACGGATTCATGATGAGCGAGAGATCGCCATGGCCAAGAGGATACCAGGACATAAGCCTTATATCATTCTTTGTCAGGTACTCTCTGAAGTCTTTCTCCTGAAGATACGGATGACATTCATTCTGAACAACAGAAGGCTTAACCTTTGCGTATGACAAGAGCTTTTCCATGCTTTCTCTGCTGAAGTTAGACACTCCGATAGCTCTTACCTTTCCACTTTGCAGAGCTTCTTCACAGGCTCTCCATGCACCCTCCACATCGCCCACTTCCTGATGCAAAAGAAGAAGATCTATGTGGTCTGTGCCAAGGCGCTTTAGAGTTTCATCAATTTCTTTACCCGCTTTCTCATATGGAAAGCTTGTGGGCCAAAGCTTTGTAGTTATAAAGATTTCCTCTCTTTTTACCTTGGATTTTCTGATTGCCCTTCCTACAGCTTTTTCATTCTTGTACATATTCGCTGTATCTATAAGTCTGTAGCCGCCATGCAGAGCCCTTGCGACAAGCTCTTCGCAATCCGCAGGTTCCAAAGTAAAGGTCCCGTATCCAATAACCGGCATTTCTATTCCATTGTTCAATGTGAATGTATTCATATCATCTTCCGTTTCTTAATGTCGTAACTGTTATGAATTATTGTCAAATATCTTCTTTAAGTTCCATCTTTGCATACTGTGCGATGAGCTCAGGTGTTGCTGTATAGTAGCGGGTATTCTTGTTTACTGACTCAATCTTCTTCATATCTTCGTCTGTGAGCTCAAAATCAAAGATGTCGAAGTTGTCTCTGATGTGGTCAGGATTCTTTGATCCGGGAATTACAACATTTCCTGACTGAACGTGCCACCTTAAGATAATCTGGGCATTTGACTTACCATACTTGTCAGCAAGCTCAGTAAATACTGCCTCATTTACAAGGTTCTTATCTCCATGCCCAAGTGGATACCATGCCATAAGCCCCATGTCATATTTTGAAAGGATTTTCTTAAGCTCTGTCTGTGGGAAATAAGGATGTGCCTCAACCTGCACTACCTGTGGTTTGATCTCCATGGTATCGATTGCTTCTAAAAGAAGATCATCCGGGAAGTTTGAAAGACCTATTGCCTTAACCTTGCCTTCCTTATAAGCCTTCTCGATGTTCTTATAACCCTCTCTCCAGTTATCAGTAGGCTGATGAAGGAAAAGAAGATCAATGTAGTCTGTGTCAAGTCTCTTTAAAGTCTCTTCTATTGCTGTTTCTTTTTCGTAAACTGTTGGCCAGAGCTTTGTTACAAGGAAAATATCCTCTCTACTAACACCGCTCTTTTTGATTCCTCTTCCTGTTGCGCTCTCATTCATATATCCGTTTGCTGTATCAACCAGACGTACACCACTCTTAAGTGCGCTCTCAACTGCTGCTTCTGCCTGGTTCGGTGTGAGCATAAAAACTCCGATTCCTGCCATTGGCATTTTGATTCCATTATTTAAAGTACGATATTTCATTGCTATTACCTCCGTTTATGTGTTGGTTTCCGTTCTTGATGTTATCTTATCAGCGTACATCTTATATGTACAATGCCGATTATTTATTGCACTATACGTTATACGCATACCAGCTTCTAAGCATGAAAATAGGGGCTTTCGCCCCTATTTCTAAATTACTTATCTGCACTCATTTAGCACTTCTAAGAGTTCTTCATCTGTAAACTTTTTAACGCATCCACCTGTTCTGATTGTAGACTTTGCAATGGCTTCAAAATCAGAGCCATCTCCTATTCCCATTTCAGCAAAGGTAGTTGGAAGTCCTATTTCCTTTATAAAGCTTGAAAGTGTCTCAATAAATTCTTCCGCCAATTCACTCTCATATTTGCCTTTGGGATCAATGCCCCAGACTTCTGTTGCCAGCCGGGCAAACTGCTGCGTTGCCTCAGGAAGATAATGCTTGTAAAGAACAGGATGTAGCACTGCAAGCCCCTGTCCATGGTTGCAATCTGTATAGGCTCCAAGCTGGTGTTCAAGCATATGGCACTGAAAATCTGTTGCTTTTCCTATTTTAAGTATCCCGTTTTCTGCCATGGCAGCAGCCCACATAAGTTCACTGCGGGCCTGAACATCATTAGGATTTTTTAGTGTCTCACGGATATTCCTAATAATATTCCTTTGAGTAGCCTCATTTATCTCATCAGATAGATTTGTATCTCTGGGGCTACCCATGTATGTTTCCATACTATGCGATAGAGAATCGAACGCACCTGATATTACCTGCTTAAGGGGCATAGACATAGTATATGCAGGATCAAGCACTGCAAAGTTGTAGAATGCACCCCACAGAGCAGATTTCATCATCTTTTCAGTATTTGTAATAACAGCTCCGTTGTTCATTTCAGCACCCGTACCAAAGGCTGTGACAACTGCTCCCATAGGGATAAACTCAGTAGGTCTCTTGCCATTTGAATACTCAAATTCCCAGATATCTTCTGAAAGCTTTGCCTGAGCTGATACTATCTTGCAGCAGTCAATTACAGATCCGCCACCAACAGCAAGGATAAAATCTATATTATTATCCTTTGCAAGCTTTGCTCCTTCCTGTACTTTGTCATAGGTTGGATTAGACATGATTCCTGTAAACTCAACTATGTTTTTTCCCGCATCATTAAGGATTTTTATCATTTCGTCATAAACGCCGTTTTTCTTAATTGAGCCTCCGCCATAGGCAAGGAGCACATTTTTACCAACCTTTGAAAGCTCTGCAGGCATGTTTTTTGCTGCAGCGCCCTCTCCAAAATATACATTTACAGCATAACTATAATTAAATGTATTCATTGTATTTCTCTCCTTCTACTATGTTATATTGTCAAATTAAAACTCTAAATCTTTTACCCAGTTTGTCATATCTTCTTCGGATACTCCTGAGCGGAATCTCATGCCTTCCTGCCATGTTCCGCTTCCGGCCATCTCTTCTAATAATTCTCCGCTTTGCCCAAGACCTGAACTTGATGATGTGCAGAAAGGAATTACTGTTTTGCCCGAGAAATCATTAGATGTAATGAACTCATTTACAGGCCAGGCTGCTATTCCCCACCAGATAGGATATCCCACGAAAACAACATCATATTCATCAAATCCATCCGGTGTTACTGTCACAAGCGGTATATCTCTCTGATCCTCATTATCATGTTCTACCGATACCCTGCTGTTTCTGTCTGTCCAGTTAAGATCATCGGCTGTGTAAACTTCCTCTGGTACTAGTTCAAACATATCTGCACCGGTTTCAGATGCAATATATTCCGCAACTTCTCTTGTATTTCCTGATGCAGAATAATATGCTACAAGTACTTTCTTTTCAGAATCATCTGTTGTTTCTGAAGCACCTGTTTCAGTCGCCGCAGTTTGGTCCTGAGTACCCTCCACTTCTGAATCCTGGAGTGCTTTCTCATTCTCAATATTTTCTGAAGTTTCAGTAGAATCAGCACTGACACCAGCACCTTGCGTATCTGTTTCCTGAGCGCTGCTTCCGCATCCTGACAGGATACCGATAATCATTGTAGTTACTATTCCAAAAGATAAAAATTTTTTCATTGTTGTTGCTAATCCTTTTCTCTTTTTCATATTTAGTTATGCTTTCCTTGTGGAAAGTGATTGTAAAAATTTTGAAAGATAATGACCGACAGTTGCAAAAAGAACCATTACCGAAAAATAATCTGCCATGAAAAATACAAGCGGCTCGCTGTAATCCAAAAAGACAAAATGACTTATCAGGAACATGTACTGCCATATAAGCCTCTTGTAAAAAGCATAGATTCCATAGCACGAGATAAGTATTGGTACTGAAATAAATATAAATCTTCCGGATTTTGATTTATATGCCTTGGTCTTTTTAATCATACCTGTCATCACACCCACATTTGTTCCTATATGAATGGACATAAATACAAATCCCCAATAGGCGCTCAACATGTGGATATTTCGGAATATCTCATATCCGCTGCCTGGTTTTACAAAGGCAAATACATACTCCGAAAGCATGATCCCACTTACCATGGAACCAAGCATTGTCATGAGTATTATGAATACAACAATGGTCTGAAAACCTCTGAATAATGTGTATTTTCCTTTGAATATACTTTTAGCCCATTTTCTGTTAAGCACATGATGCAGGATAAAAAGAACAAATAT
Organism: Butyrivibrio sp.; assembly: GCA_015056495.1. Classification (GTDB taxonomy): domain Bacteria; phylum Bacillota; class Clostridia; order Lachnospirales; family Lachnospiraceae; genus Butyrivibrio. The sequence goes on along the minus strand of SVGC01000013.1, from coordinate 17,589 downwards.
TGACATACCAAGCCACTCATGAGCCTGTCTTCCCACAAGCTCATAAGCCATAAGCAGCATCAATATTATGGTCATCCCGATATCAACTAAAATTTTTACAATCGTATTTGTTTTCATTTACAATCAGCCATTCCCAAATTCAATTAACAAGTGCCGTAATACTCTTAGTGCAGGTTGAGTACAAACTTTACAAAACCAGGGTCATCATGATTTACAATCTCGCTGTGTCCAAGGTCTTTGGAAGCTACTGTTTTCATCTCTTCATCTGTAAGATCAAAATCCCATATATCAATATTTTGTTCCATACGCTCTACATGTGTGGACTTTGGAATAATAGACACACCTCTCTGAGCATTCCACTTAAGAACTACCTGTGCAGCACTCTTACCGTACTTATTTCCAATTGCTGTAAGCTCAGGATCTGTAAATATACCATGTTTACCCTCTGCAAGAGGTCCCCATGCCTGAGGTACTACTCCATAGGCTTTCATGTTTTCAAGGGCGCCCTCCTGTGCAAAGAAAGGATGGAGCTCCACCTGATTGACTGCAGGGATTACTTCCACGGTTTCACAGAAGTTAGCAAGGATGGCAGGATAGAAGTTGGCAACACCGATAGCCTTTGTAAGGCCTTCCTTATATGCTCTTGTGATTCCTCTATATGCTGCAAAGTAATCTCCCATAGGCTGGTGAAGAAGAATAAGGTCTGCATAACCCATATCAAGCTTCTTAAGGGAAGTCTTTACTGCCTCATAGGCAGCTTCCTCAGTCTTCATATCGCTAACCCATACCTTAGTAGTAATAAACAATTCTTCTCTTGTTACAAGTCCATCTGCAATCGCTCTCGCTACACCTTTTCCCACAGCTTCCTCATTCATATATGAAGCTGCTGTATCAAGAAGTCTATAGCCTGTCTTTATAGCATCGTAAACTACTCTCTCACATTCTTCCGCATCAGGAATCTGAAAAACTCCAAATCCTTCGAGTGGCATTCTTGCTCCTGTATTAAGTGTTACATATTCCATTGTTTGTACCTCCTACTAATACTAATAACTAATCTATTTATACTTTCCTTTTTTTAATTAAATCTTATCAGTGGATTTTTCATATGTACAATGCCAAAAACGCAACCCAGTATGCATTAAACGTATATCAATAAAGCATGTTGTTTGCAACATGCTCGCGCCGAGCGCGGTTGCTGAAGGCAACATATTCCTATCGCGCGAGTGCGCATCCATAGCGGAGCGCTTTTTATGATATAGGAATTTCGGAGAAATTTCCTATATCATAAAAACTCTCCTACTGCTGGCATTACAGAGGAGAGTTTTAATGCATTATAACTTAAAGCTTATCATTAAAGAATGGAATAATATATTCAAAAGCTTCTGTTACATATGGATCAAGGTCATATAAATCAAAGTGACCTGCCTCTGGAATTATATGCATTTCCTTATTGTTATGTGGAACAGCATTAAATACCTCTGTAGAAGCGTCTTTAGACCATGCATTCTCACCTGTGATAATAAGGTATGGTTTTGTCATCTCCTTCATGATATTTGTAACATTATACTTGACAAGCTCAAGCTGACTCCATGCCACTACGCGGTTAGACCAACCTCTACGATTTCCACGTGCTGTATAATAATATGCTGCACCTTCATCAAAAGCTCTAGGCATAAAGTTGAGATAATCAAGCTCACCTGTTCCATTTTCGTAAGCTTCTTTTGCCGTCTTTACTTCTTCTTCAGGCTTGAAGAATCCAGCCATAGCTGATGTTGAAATATCTGAAATAGCTGGCACAATAGCTGTAATAGCCTTAAGACGTGGTTCCTTAACACCTGCAACTGACATATAAGAGCCCGAACCACAAATACCAAGTCCACCAATTCTATCATTATCAACATATGGAAGACTCACAAGATAGTCGACAGCTGCCTCAATATCACTTTCCTTCACATCTGGTAGCTCCTGAAAACGAGGAAGTCCCTCGCTCTCTCCAAAATAGGAACCATCAAATACAAGTGTTACATAACCTTCCTCTGCAAGTCTTTTTGCATATACTGACTGTGCCTGCTCCTTTACAGAAAGCATAGGTCCTGTTACAACTACTGCTGGATAATTCTTTGATAAATCCATATTCTCAGGTGTATATAATATACCTGCCAATCTGAGATTTAATTCCTTGTTTACAAATACAACTTTTGAAGAATTCATGTTTTTTACCTCCTTAAAAATTTAAAACATTAAAAACCTAATTTCTCTAACCATTTCTTCACAGCAATCTTTCCCGCTGATGCACCAGTTTCTGCATCATTCATCTCTATTGGGAGACCTGGTAGTACATTAGCGTTAGGCTCTAACTCTTTAATTGTCTTATATGTTCCACCATCGCTAGAACCCATATGTGTGTTGAAAGGAATGATTGTCTTACCACCAAAATCATACTCATCAAAGAGAGTATATATAATCATTGGGAATGTATACCACCACATTGGATACCCAATAAAGATGTTGTCGTAATCAGCAATATTAATTTTATTCTTTATTGCTGGGCGCTGATTTTCATCATGCTCTTTTTTCGCAAGTCTTGCTAATGCGTTATAATGATCTCTGTTGCCGTCGTAAGCTACAACTGGTTCAATCTCGACAACATCAGCATTTACTTGCCTTCCAATTTCTTCAGCAATGTTTTTTGCTGTTCCATATACTGAGAAATATAAAACTAAATTCTTACTCATATTTACCTCCAAAATATTATTGCTTTTTGTATTCTCCTTGCTTGTGATGTTAATATAACATCCTGATTGAAAATAAAAAAATGCTTTGTTATGATATAAATATAACTACCAGTTATATTTTTCAGTTAATACTATGGAGGTAATATTATTGATAGAGCTTTACTTATTAGAACAATTTGACGCCTTTGCCAGAATCGGCACCTTATCTGGAGCTGCTGAAGAATTGCACATAACCCAGCCAGCTCTTACCCGATCAATGCATAAATTGGAAGAGGAGTTTGGTATTTCCCTTTTTATTCGAGATAAAAAAAGACTATCACTAACTCCCGCGGGAAAAGTGGTAGCCAATTATGCAGCCCGTATTCTAGAAGATGAACAAGAAATGTTGTTAAGAGCCATTGAAACAGATCGTCGTGATAGAACCCTTAATCTTGGTTCCTGTGGTTTACTTTCTATAAATCGCATCGTTCCCATTCTTACTCAAAATTTTCCAGATAAATCTATACTAACTGAGGTTAATACAGATGAAAATATACTTCGCCAGCTACACAATCAAACCTATCAGCTTGGAATCTTGCATGGCCTTCCAAAAGATAAGAGCATATTTTCTCAGCGCTATATTTCTGAGCAAATATATATATCAGTACCTTTAGACCATCCACTTGCTTCAAAAGAGTCCTTAAAAAAAGAGGATTTAAAAAAATCCAGCGTACTTACCTTTGACGTTGGATTTTGGGTACAACTTTTCAAAGATAAAATGCCAGATACCTCTTTTTATATTCAAAATGACGTTGATGCCATGGATGAACTAGTTGAAGCTTCTTCACTATTAGTATTCAACTCTAATCAAATGATCGCAGATGGCTATACCTCTGAATCAAGAGTAAACATTGTACTAGATGAACCCTTCGCATCCACAACCTACTATTTGGCATGCCTAGATTCGGAAAAGAATAAATATGATTCATTATTTAATTCATTAAGATGGGAAGCCATAACTTGTTAGCCTTTGGATATAGCAAAAAACCGCAATCTTCCTATTATCCAAGTTTATTATATTGTTTATCATCCACTGGCTCACACCACTCAGTTTTAGTGTTCTCGCCGGGGATTTCCTGTGCGATATGCTGAAACCAGCTGTCCTTTGCCGCACCGTGCCAATGCTTCACATTTGCAGGAATATTGACTACATCACCAGGATGCAGTTCACGTGCTTCTTTGCCCCACTCCTGATACCAACCTTTACCATAAATACATATAAGTAACTGTCCTCCTCCGTTATCTGCATGATGAATATGCCAATTGTTACGACATCCCGGTTCAAATGTCACATTGAAAGTTGGCACCTGCTCCATCGTCAGAGGCTTCAGATAGCTTTGTCCAACAAAAAACTGTGCAAACGCCGTGTTCGGCTCACCGATGGGGAATGCAAGGTTCGGCTTCGTATCTTCCTCTCCCCAGACCTCTGCAATCATTGGGAATGTACTCCATGCCTTAGGCCATCCGCAATAAAATGCCAGCTGTGTAGCAATTTCGATTGCTTCTTCCTTTGTCACGCCATGCTCCTTGCCAAGGATCAGATGGCTTTTCAGCTGTGGGTACAGCCCTGCGGAAAAGAGTGCCGCAATCGTGATCATACTGCGGTCACGGAGCGACAGCTGTGATTCCCGCGACCATACCTCTCCAAAAAGGACGTCGTCATTTAATTCCGCGAATTTAGGAGCCAGTTCTCCTAAATGTTCTCTTCCTGCCGTTTGTTTCTTCGCCATATTGTTTCCTCCTTAATCTATTTATGTATGTATATACTTGGATAATCCAGTTAGCAGGGACATTATACCCTATTATGTTAGTGATTATAGTTTATGAAGCACCTTGTGCTCCATCAACAGCGTAAATTGCACCACTAACATAACTTGCCTCGTCTGATGCTAAAAAGGCTGCAACATTTGCGATTTCCTCTGGAACTGCGAAACGATTGCAAGGGATAGTCTTTGCAATATTTGCTCTGTGAGCTAAAGCCTGCTCCTCAGTGAGTCCTGGAACTGTCCAAATATCTGTATCAACTGCACCAGGAGCAATTGCATTCACTCTTACACCGTCAGCTGCAAGTTCTATTGCCCAACATCTTGTAAAATTTTCTACTGCAGCTTTTGCACCAACATACATAGATAAATTTGGTGCTCTATGTGTTGCCCCAACTGTTGATAAATTTATAATATTTCCTTTTGCCTTCAAAACGGCAGGCAGTGACTGAATTGTCATATCCACTAATGCTCTTACATCAAGATTAAAAGCATTATCATAATCTTCCAATGTGATATCCTTCAATGGTTGTACTGGGCAATACCCAGCATTATTGATTAAAACATCAATTTTTCCGCCATATTTTTTATTTATAAAGTTTACAATATCTGTTATATTTGATGTCTTTGTAATATCTGCAACAACATAAGAAATATTCTTATTCAAAGCAGCTGTTTCTTTTAATGCACTTTCTCTTCTTCCGGCAATTACTACAAATGCCCCTTCTTTTGCAAACTTAACTGCCATAGCTCTACCAATGCCTGAACCACCACCAGTTATCACTACCACCTTATCCTGAAATCTATTAGTCATATCTATGTTACCTCCTTCCTAATAGCTCTCTATATAAAGTATATTCTTAGTTTTACATGATTGTACAATGCCAAAAAAACATATTACTATACTTATCACGTATACTGATTTTTACTGTATTACCATCCTTGAGTTTTTCAGAAATATATAAAAGGCGCTATCGAGCGCCTTTTACTATAGTCTTAAATATCTTCTTTTAATTCCATTTTTCAGGTGAGGCTCCTTGCATAATGAAATAAATCCTTATTTTAACTGTGTTCCATCCTTAAAAGCATTTCCCACACGTTCTCCAAGTCTGTAATATCCGTGATGTACCGGATCATATGTAATTGGTGTAAATTTACTAAGATCAATTTCTCCGTCATCACCGAGATATTTCTCATCTGCACTTACATTTTTGATTTCTGCAAGATACTTGCTTTCATCAATAACTTTTACAAGTTCACACTCAAGAGTCAATGGAAGTTCATTGATGACTGGTGCATTTACAAATTCACTCTTCGTTGTAGTAAAGCCTGCTTTTTGCATCTTATATGCTTCTTTATTTGCAGAAACAATTCCCACATAATCGCAGGCAACCAGATGTTCAAGATCTGCCACCCCTACTGTAAAAGCCTTATTTTTTATAATATTGTCTGTTGTCTTATGGGCAGACAAATCTACAATAATCTCATTTGCACCTACAATTCCGCCCCATGCAGCGCTCATTGCATTTGCCTTTCCATTTTCATCATAGGTTCCCAGAATCATAACCGGTTGTGGATATAAAATTGGCTTTGCTCCAAAATTTTTTCTCATTGTTTTATCTCTCCTTATGATTATTTGTTTATATCAGTATTTATCTGCCCAATCCATTCTGTAATCACCTCTTCTGAAGTTTCCAGATGATCTTTTCCTTTGGAATCAAACTGAATCTGCATTTCATGTGCAAAGGCAGCTCCTTTGCAATTTTCCTTCATATCTTTTATAACATGCCCCGGCCATCCACCATTTGTCATAAATGGAATCACTGTCTTTCCTGTAAAATCATTTGTTGTCAAAAATGTAAGCACTGCAGGTGCCATCGTATACCACCACGTTGGAGTTCCGATAGCAATCACATCATAATCAGCAAGATTTACAGATATCGGATTGATCTGAGGCATAAAGCCTGCCTCTACCTCTTTTTTTCCCTGTTCAACCACATCTTCATGACTGCCGCTGTATGGCTCTGCTGTTTCGATTCTCGCAATATCTGCACCTGTCCCATTAGTCAGCTGCTCTGCAATTCTTTTCGTGTTTCCATTTGACCAGGAATAATATACAACTAACATTTTCTTCATTATCTCTATTTTCCTTTACTTATTTTAGCCCCTGTAAACAGATAGATATAACCCACCATGACTACCACTAAGAAAGCCACTATTACCCCGATGGTTATCTTTTTCCTTGTTTTCATTGCTCACCTCTTTTATTTCTTCTGTATTTTTGAACCTCCAAACACCTGCGACATCGGCATATGGGCAAGCATCTCATCAATAGATTTTACTTCATCCTGAGTCAGCTTTATATCTGCTGATTTCATATTTTCTTCCAGTCTATTTACTTTTCTTGTTCCTGGAATTGGTACAATATATGGTTTCTTTGCAAGCATCCAGGCAAGAGAAATCTGTGCAGGCGTGGCATTTTTTTCTTCTGCAATTCCTTTCATCCAGGACATAAATTCATTATTTTCCTTTAATCCTTCTTCTGTAAACTGTGGCATTGCACTTCGATAATCTCCCGGCTTTTCAAATTCCCCATGGGAATGATATGCTGCTGTCAGTAATCCATTTGCAAGCGGCGAAAATGCAACAAATCCTATTTTCAATTCTTCAAGCACCGGGAATAATTTCTCATAATCCCTGTACATCATGGAATATCTGTTCTGAATCGCTGTAACCGGGCATACTTTATGTGCACGTCGAATAATCTCTTCACTGGCTTCTGATAACCCCCAGTGTGTGATTTTCCCCTGCTCCATTAACTCCTTCATAGCTCCTGCCGTCTCTTCAATCGGTACAGTCATGTCAATACGATGAATATAATATAAATCAAGATGGTCTGTGTTAAGTCTCATTAAAGACCCCTCAATCGATGCTTTAATCGTCTCCGGTCGTCCATCAGGAATCAAAGGTTTATTTACAGTTGTTGCAGTTTCATCAAAACGTATCCCACACTTTGATGCAAGGACAATTTTATTTCTATATGGCCTTAACACTTCTCCAAGCAGTTTTTCATTGTGATGAGGATCTTCTGTTGTTCCGTATATCTCTGCCGTATCAAAAAATGTGCAACCTTCGTCGATCGCTTTTTCAATCAATTCTTCTGCTTCTTTCTGTGTTGAAACAGTTCCATATGCATGACTCATTCCCATACATCCAAATCCGATTTCTGATACTTCTAAGTCTCTTCCTAAAATTCTTATCTCCATCTTTATCTTCCTTTTCTATATTTCAAACTTTACTGTAAGTATAAAAATATACCTCCTGTCACTATTTAAATCAACGAGCCTAATACTCTTTGTTCCTATAATCCCATCTTATCAGCAGCTTTTTTATATGTACAATGCCAAAAACGCAATCCGGTATACGTCATCTGTATACTGAATTGCGTTTATTAGCTCCATGTACGATCATTCATTAAGAGATGTGAAAAATCCACCCATTAACTTGTAGTTTATATTGAAATATCTTCCATCATCGCCCCTATCAAGTGACCGTATCTGCTCCATTTCTTCATCTGAAAGCTCAAAATCAAAGATGGATATGTTTTCCTGAATATGGTCTGGGTTAGTAGAACCGGGAACTGCACACAGGCCTTCCTGCATATGCCACCTGAGGATTACCTGAACTACGCTCTTATCATGTGCACTTGCAATGGCTGTCAAAGTTTCATTTTCAAGAAGCTCAGGATCTGCATGTCCGATAGGGTACCAACACTCAACCTGCATATCATACTGCGCGGCAAGCTCTCTTGCTTCTTTCCTCTGTGCAAAAGGATGCCCCTCAATCTGCATGATCTGAGGTCTTATTTCTGCTTCGTCCATAATCTGGTTAAATGCATCCATGTAGTTGTCGAAGTTACTTATACCAATTGCTCTTACTTTGCCAGCCCGATATGCATCTTCAAGGTCATGCCATGCGCCTATGTAATCGCCGGCCGGGTGGTGAAGGTAGATGCAGTCGAGGTAATCAAGCTGGAGCCTTTCAAGCATGTCATCGATTGCCTGCGCTGTTACCCCCTCTCCAAACTCACTTGGCCACAGCTTACTTGTTACCCAGATCTCTTCACGGGGAACGCCACTGTCAATAATCCCTTGTCCTACACCGCTTTCATTAAAATATCCATGGGCTGTATCAAGGTGACGATATCCTGCCTGAAGTGCTGCAACAACCGCATCATGGCTTGTGTCGTTAAGAAGCTTTCTTCCTTCCTCACTTGCATCCCCCTCAAGTCTTTGAATCTGGGTTCCGAGCCCCAGCTGAGGAACCTGTACTCCGTTGTTCAAAGTAATAAGTGGCACATCTGCCACATCTGTAATATTAGATATTGCAGCCGGTCCATCACTGGCAGTTTCTTCCGGAGCAGACTGAGTATCTCCTTCCTCAGAAACAACCGCCTCTTCTGCAACTTCTGTACTACCAGTAATCTCGCTTACAGAGCTTTCTACAGCTGCTGCATCGTTACTTGCTGCAGTATTATTTGCAGTATTCCCACACGCTGCTACTGACAAAGCCATAATAATACCTGATAGGATTGCTACTACCTTCTTTGTCATATTCTTTCTCATTAAAACCTCCTAATGAATTTCGAAATCACAGTAACTCACATGTAAAATCAGTTAAGTCCATGCTCGCCAAGCCAGTTCTCAATATGAGCAGCTATGACATCATTGTTCATCTCCTGGAACATGAAATGGCTGTTTCCTGTGATTCCTTCATCAGGAAGGTTTACTACAGTGCAATCACCGCCTGCTGCATTGTAGGCTTCTGCAAAAGCTACTGCGCCATCTCTTACTCCTGCCCAGAACCCTGTTGACATGATTTCTTCAGGACCATTATCAATATAATCACCAAAATAGATTATGATAGGCACATTGTTTTCAAGTAGTGCATTGAATTGATCACTTCCCTCCATAGGAGTTCCGCCGGGCTCGATTGCTACAATAGCCGCTACGTTTGTCATATCTGTATCCCAGCCTACACCTCCGCCCTGTGAGTGAGTGATGTAGATCGCTTTGTTGCCTGTCATATCTTTTACATCCTGCAATACTTCAGACATTCCTGCAGCCTCTACAGTCTGGTCAAAAGAGCCTGTGTTAGGTGTCATCTGCCTGAAGAACTGGTTCTGCGCTTCCTCTCCCTCAGGGAACTGCGAACCCTCATATCTCTCGGGAGCAACGAGCCCTATTCTGAAATGTGTATACCAAGCCTGATCGCCGGCTCTGTATTCTTTGGAATCCTCTGCCCAGGTATCAAGGAATCCGTCCATTGTCATTGAGGCTGTCTGACCTGCCTCACCTCTTCTTGGTTGGTCAACAAGGAATGCAGCATGACCATTTTTAAGAAAAATATCAGACCATCCATCTCTTCCATCCGGGGTTGTCATCCAGCCCATTCTTGACTGTCCATATCCGTGCAGATAAACGATTGGATTTCCATTGTCATTTGCCGGAATCTGGTAAAAGACATTTGCATGATCCACATGTGCTGTGTTTCCTGCTCTTGTGGGATCCGTCCAGCTTGTTGCAGGATCGTATTCTCCCTCGATTGGATCTGTTACTGTTCCGCCGGATGAGAACATACCCTGATCTGCGATCATGAGCACATCGCTGGCCATAGATTTATCTTCACTCTCATTTGAAGCCACTTCATCTGTCTCCACACTTGCAGAAGTCTCCTCTGCCGAAGTTTCTGCCAAGGCAGGAGTATCAGCTTTATCATCTGCAGTTACAGCTGCTGCGCCGCAACCAGCAAGAATAGTTACAGTAAGTAATAATGATAAAATAGATTTTTTCATTTCATCCTCTCTTTCCTGAGTCATCCTGAAACGTCCCCTTTGACTCACCATTCGTAATCAGGTGCAAGTGAATGCATCAATTCTTCATCATGTCCCACTGTAAGGTAGGACTTATCATCCAAAATCATTGTTGCAGGATTTTCTCTGCTGTAAGGTTCCCAGTTTTCTAGGCCATCAGCAGATGGCACTCCATTTCTTGCAAAGTTTGTCCATACACTGCTGATAAGCTCATTCATGCCATTCTTTTCACTTGAGTTATAGAATGCATAAGATATCTCTGCTCCGTGGAATGCTCCCATTGCCCCTTCCTGATGAGTGAACATATATGCATAAACATTTGCTCCACCCTGATCTGCCTTGTGGGACATGATCTTTAGCATCGGAAGTCTTATGAGCGTATCTACAGTATTTGCGCCGCTTTCAGGCTCATTTGGATAGGCCTTTGCAAAAAGAGCTTTCTCCTCATCTGTTGCATCTCTTCTTAGTCCCGCCATAGCCCATTCATCAATGTTGCTTCCTATAAGGAGCGGAACGTCAAAACCAGCATCTGCAAACCCATCCTCAGTTATTGGGGCAGACGGCATGTAATCTCCATCTATTACAGGTCCCCACTCCATTCCGTAACCATCTCCGATTGCCAGAGGAACTTCAAACTCCGCGCCGGTCTCTGCAAGAGCCTCTGTAGCAGCGTTTTGCAGATCTGCATTTGAAACAGTCTGAATATCTTCAATATTTGCCTCAGTGATTCCCAGCTTTGTGAGGATCTTATCTGTTATTGCAAGGCTCTGCTCCTTGGTTGCAAAAGTAACTCCAAGAGTTTCTGTAGCACCACTCTGAACAATGCCCTTCTGGAATTTCCCCTCAGCGTAAGGACTTGTCATAAGAGAAAGAACCTTCGCTCCGCCGCCTGACTGACCAAACACTGTGATGTTTTCCGGATCTCCGCCAAATGCAGCCACATTTTCTTTTATCCAATCAAGGGACGCAACGATATCTGTAAGTCCGGCATTATCTGAGTGCTCATATTTTTCACCATATTCGGTCAGATCCAGATATCCATATACGTTAAGTCTGTGGTTAACTCCGATTACAACCACATCCTGATTAAGAGCTAAATTTGTTCCATCTGTGTTTCCACCATTGGCAGAACCCGATGAGAAACCGCCTCCGTGAAGCCATACCATGACAGGTCTCTTTCCATCATCAAGAGCTGGTGTCCACAGATTCAAGTTCTGACAATTGTTATCTCCGTTATCCTCTTCGTTTGCTGATCCGCCAAGGATTGCACCCTGCGGTGAAATTGGTCCCCACTCTGTTGTATCAAGTACTCCATCCCATGAGTCAGGCTCTGTGGCAGCAACAAATCTCTCTTCTGCTTTTGCATAAGGTATTCCGTGATAAGTGTAGATTCCGTTGTCACTTATATACCCTCTCACATCACCATAAGTTGTTGTTACAATCGCTGCGCTATCAGGGTCTTTAATCTCAACAGTAGGTCCCATAAACCTATTCCTGAAATAAAAGAACAACGCTGCTGCAGCAATTCCGAGAATCAAAACAATTATTCCCAGAACGATCAAAACTCTCTTTGCTATCTTTTTCATTTCGCTCTCCTGCATTTTGCACAATTTAATTTCACATGTGTTTCTTGTTGAGATTATGCTAACAAAAAAGAAAATAATAGTACAATGCCAATTGCGTATTGTGCTATACTTAAAACGTATAGTAATGTTATTCCAAGGAGTTTTCATATGATAGAGATATATTTACTTGAACAATTAGATGCTTTCGCTAGATACGGTACTTTGTCAAAGGCTTCTGAAGAACTCCATCTGACTCAGCCATCACTGACAAGATCTATGCAGAAATTAGAAGAACTTCTCGGAGTTCCAATATTTGAGCGCACCAAAAACAAGTTATCATTAAACGAGAATGGATTACTAGCTGCAGATTACGCGAGACGCATACTAAATGAAGAACAACACATGATAGATCAACTTCGTGCCCTTGAGATGAGTAAAAGAACTATCGCAGTCGGTTCTGTGGGTCCGGGACCTCTTATGGAGTTTATCCCTTCTCTTTCAGCACTATTCCCTGACATGTCAATAATCTCAGAAAACAAGTCAGAAGATGAACTGATATCCGGTCTAAGGAACAACCAATATCAATTCATTATCCTTTCCCGTCCATTAGAGGATGATGAATTCATTTGCGAAAAATATAATTCTGAACAGCTTTACGTTTCACTGCCAAAGAGCCATCGGTTTGCAAAAAAGAAAAAGCTTTCTTTCCGTGAACTAAACGGCGAAAGCTTTTTAATGCTGTCTGAAGTAGGAATATGGGATAAACTCGTTAGGGAAGAAATGCCCGATTCAAAGTTCATAATACAAAACGACTATGACGCTCTTGGAGAGCTTATAGAATCGTCAAGTCTGCCTAATTTTGCCACCGATATAACAATTCGCACCTATGAAAGCATGAATCTCCCCGGCAGATCCCTTCCTGACAGAGTGCTTATTCCAATTACAGACGACAGTGCCACTGTTATTTTTTATTTGATCTCAGATAAGAAAATAGCTTTAAAATACAAAGTTAGAAAATAACTCTGCGAATAAGTTTAAGTTGGTATCAAATGAAAATGGCACCACAGTTTCCATTTTTTAGCCATATCGGAGCCGATTTTAACTGTTACTATAAAGGTGCAAATGAGGTGCAAATCAGATGATAAAGAGTTTAAGAAATGCTTTAAATATGGGGTTTTAGCACTCAAGTCGGTACGTTACCGTGGCAGACGAAAAGAATTCTTATCATAGATTTTGGCTCCTTGTAATTCTGAGTTATTCCCTGTAATGCGCACCGTTGCGGACCATTTTGAAACAGCATATGTCACGGTGACAGAACTATAATATCACAGTTTGTGTAATAAATAGGAAAATCATGGACATCAAAATGGCGTCATATCTATTAACAATACATTACCTTAAAAATCTATCTCCTGTGATTGAATCCAATATTCTCCCATTAAAAGTCCCTAGTAAAATATTAAAAACCATACCTATCAAAGCAATAAAGAAAATGGCTTTTAGAGTATCACATCTGTACGATAATCCAACAAGGCGTGAGGCTATTGCCGTCTCGACGCCAGTAATTATTGCTAGCACTACTGTTCTTCTAAACCTATACTTTCCAATTTCACACAATCCCTGTATAAGGGTAATTAATGATGTAACAATTATTGCACCCCACATTGGTAACGTGTATGCTACAAAAATGCAAAACGCCATACCCTCGGTACTAGAAAAAGGAACATTAGGATCAAGTTCACCAAAACATATGTCTTTAAAATCACACACCGACCTTGGGTTTCCGCTTTTCTTTGAATAATATATCCAAAACCAAGCGCCCCCTATCAAAAAAACTTAACCAAGAAAAAATCATCTGTTATTTTGTTTTTAATGCAAATCACATCAATAAAGTTACATAATACACTCACTATCACAGCCCAAAAATATTGCTTAAATGTCCCCGGCAGGAAACCATATTCCCCTTTAACCATTAATATATTCAAATAAATACTAATGATGTATCCACAAAATAAGATTCCACTGAATATCACAATTGATACGTAATCTATTTGATTAAACACATTACCCCCTATGCTACTATCGCGTTATCATTTATGCTTTCTATAACTTTCCGGATTCCCATCCAGACATTAAGATCTGTAAATATCTCGACCACGCTTCCCTGATCCGTAAATGGAGATTCTTGAAGCACGGACAGATCCTTCATCATACCGTTATGTACGATATACTCAACTATCTGGTTAACAAAGTATATCTGCCTGCTATCAAGGTTGGCGCCATCCAAATACTCTGAAAAAGCAGCCTTGGCTGCATTCATATCAAGACCAACAATCTCACGAACAAGTTCGCCCAACGGCTTAGAGCCATACTCCTGCTCATATTCTTCCTTTGTGCCGAGCTCAGACCAAAGAACTTTTTCCAATGCCTCTATATCGTCGTGCGACAAAGGAATGTTGGACTTAAGTTTTTTAATTGCCTCGTTATCCTGATGTTCACGGATGTAGTACTCAGCTTTTGCCTTGTAATTCTTCAAATCATCATTCTCAAGCTCCGACTCATTCCATGAAACATCAAGGATATCATCCTCAAAGTTCGTATCATAACGAAGCTTATTATGAGGAATATACTTCATAAGATTACGAAGTTTTTCTCTGATTTCCTCAAATTCGTTGATTCCGCAGTTATCGATATAATCCGTATGAAGGATCTTATCGATAAGTTCTGCCTGTACCTTTATCTCCGGGATATTTGCAACGCTGGCGATACCCCTGACACGCTTAAACAAATCGCTTCGAGCTTTTCCGTATTTCTTGCCCACAAGGTATGCAAGCTCTATTCCATACATAAGTGCATCGAAACGTACCGCACTTGCTTCGTCATCGTTCGGAAGAATCAAAGGCGCAAGTTCTTCACGTACTATCAAAGTATCTTCATACGTCAGAGTCTGATAATTCGCCTCATTTGAATACAAATCAACATATTTCAGGTGCTGCCTTACCGCAAAATTTTCACGCGGAAGTTCCTGCACCTTACCGGTCATCATTTCTACCAAGGCATTACGATATGCTATAAGCCTGTCCACCTGATATTCCAAATCCTGTAGCTTATATGTAATCTCGAACTGCAAGTTAAAGATTGCTCCCTGAAGCGCAATCATATTAGCAGTAGGTTTTCCCTTGCTCATACGGAAGAACTCAAAGTTACCGCAGAAATCAAAAATGTAAAACTTGCTCTTGTCTTCTCCATCAATAAGTCCCGGACATAGTCTGGTACCGCGTCCGATCATCTGCCAAAACTTAGCATAGCTCATTACCTTCTTAAAGAAGACAAGGTTCAATACCTCCGGTACATCGATACCGGTATCCATCATATCAACGGATATCGCAATCTGAGGCAGTTTATTAGGCTCAGAGAACTCATCAATAAGAGTCTGGGCATAGTTGATCCTATTGTCGATTACCTGAGCAAATCCATTCAAATGCTGGTAATCCTTATTAAAGATTTTAAGAATCTTCTCCGCATGATCATGGTTCTTTGCAAAAATGATAGTCTTACCAAGCTTCTGACCATAATCTATCTTGATACCCTCTGTCATAACAGTGTGCAGTACCTGACGGATGGTATCTTCATTGAATATCCATGAATTGAGCGCGGATGAACTGATGGCTTCCGGAACTTCTCCGTCTTCCATCTTAAATGTACTCTCATAAATAGCTTTATCCTCATCGGAAAGATCCGCATAAACGATTCCCTGTTCTATAAACTTAAGCTTAGTTTCTACAGACAGGAAATCCACAAGATATCCGTCGGTTACAGCCTGACCGAGCTCGTAACCATATGTAGGAACTCCAGGCTCCAATTCGAATATTTCATAAGTATTCTTATCGATATCATCCTTAGGTGTAGCTGTAAGACCTACCAGTGGTGCATCAAAGTATGTAAAGATGTCTCTGTATTTGTTATAAATAGACCTGTGCGCTTCATCGCATATTACAAGGTCAAAATGGCCACTGGTAAACAGTTTTTGATTCTCAACCTTTACAGAATCAATGCAGTTCATCATTGTCTGATAGGTTGAAAATACGCAGTGTGCGTTATAGTTGTCTTTTTCTTCGCAAAGATTTGTCACTGAAAGAGAAGCATAGTTGTTCACAAATGCTCTCTTTGCCTGCGTTACAAGAGATGTTCTATCGGCGAGGAAAAGAATATTCTTAATCCATCCTGCATCAAGAAGTACATGGCACAGTTCGATTACAGTTCTTGTCTTACCGGAACCTGTCGCCATGACAAGAAGGGCTTTTCTGCGATTCTTCTTATCGAAGCTGTCGCATACTGCCTTTATAGCAGCCTCCTGGTAATAACGACCGGCAATCTTCTTATCTACATTTATATGATCAAGGGATGTACGCATCTTTCTGAGATTGAACATCTTTTCAAGATCTGCCTTGGAATATATGCAAGCGACTTTTCTCTCCGGATACTGTCCGTCAATAATTCTTGTTTCAAAACCGTTGGTTAAGAAAATACAAGGTCTTCTCTTGTACCGTTTCTCCAAAAGATCAGCATAAAGTTTGGCCTGCTGTCTTCCCTTTGACACATCTACACAAGTCCTCTTTGCTTCTATAACAGCAAGGGGCTTATGTGAATTGTCATAAAGTACATAATCTGCATAGCCAACTTCAGATTTATTAGGCATTCCCGGAAGTTCTACTTCATTGATCCAGTCGGAGCCTTCTTTCCAACCGGCATCCATAAGCATAGCATCAATATAAATCTTTCGTGTCTTATACTCAGAAAGATCAAGTGGTTTCGGAACATAGTCTAAAGCCTGCTTTTCACGTCGTGATGTCAGTTCTTTCTTTAATACAGAATTCTCTATAATCAGTTTTTCAATATCAACGTCAGGGAAATCATTTTTGACCTGCTCGGTTTCATCCTTTACCAGCAAAGACTTGTCAAAGGTATGCTCTTCATATTCATCAGCATAGCAATAGCACACAAAATCCAAGAAAATCTGAAGGTTCTCAAGGCAGAGTATCGCCTGGTCTTCTGTAATCTTTTTGCCTGAATGAGCAGCATTGTTACCCATCTTACGGATGAAATCCATGCGTTTCAAAAGGTCTTCGTCGATGATATCTCTGAATTCCTCCGTACTCATAAGGCTTACCAGATTATCCTGGTACGGCATAGTAAGGGATGCATCTACTGAATACATCCACTTTATGGCAAACTCCATCGCCCTGCGGCAGTTGATGATGCAGGAGGTAGGATCTATATATAATATTTTTTCAGCCGCTATTGCCACATCAGAAAATGTGTTGAATTTCGGCTCCTTTTGAAGATAATCGAAGTTCGTCATAGCCACGAAAAACGCATGACCGTGGAAAATTATCGGGCGGTCATGCACTATGCCTCCTTCCCATCCAATATCATACGCGCTCTTTCCTGAATCATCCTACTGATCAATTTCAATCTATCAGAAGAATAATTATACGCACCTGATTTTTTCAGATTATATGTCAGCAACTTTCTTAACTTTTCTTTTAATCTGCTGTCCATTACCTTTTTTGCCTCTTCCATATAATCTTCATATACACAAGGAAGTAATGTCT
>SVGC01000012.1 GCA_015056495.1 Butyrivibrio sp. | reverse complement strand
CTTTCTTTTTTGGGATAAAAGCATAAAAAGCAAGACTTTTTCACTTTTTATCACTTGACATCACACCGCTGGACTATTTTAGTCATAGCCATATACAAAGGATAATAGATTAACTCTAATTTCCTTCGTTGTCAAGATGTCAGTTGTCTATATTTCGTACAAAATTCCTTTAGTACTTAAATAGTTTAACATACTAAAGTCATAAAGTAAAGTGTCAGAAACACTTGTCATATTCGGTTTTTTGAATTAAATAATTTTCAGAAAAAATGTATCTTTTTTTCCAAAAATACAAATAATTTCTTTACTTTGTTACGTCAATGTGATATTCTTACTATGTTGCGACTATGCAACATACTACTTTTGTAGTATAACAGTCATTTTTTTATTATCTAGTGGAGGTAGTACAATGAACAAAGGTACAGTTAAGTGGTTCAACAACCAGAAGGGTTATGGTTTCATCTCAGATGAAGCTGGAAACGATGTATTCGTACATTACTCAGGACTTAACATGGAAGGTTTCAAGTCTCTTGAAGAAGGCGCTTCAGTTGAGTATGATGTAATCCAGGGCGAGAAGGGACCACAGGCCGTTAACGTAAACAAGCTGTAATTAGCCTGTTTGGTAATCTTTCGGATTACAAAGAACTGCTTTGATTAACTAATTTTGATTACTTAATCGAGCACCATTAATCAAAACTACAGTGTGCCTTGTCTTTAAATATATAGATTTAAATTATGGGGATTTTCGAAGACCTGTAATCGAAATATGATCGATTCAATCGGTCTTTTATAAGAAGTTGCTTACGTGATTTCTTATAAGATATATTAGGGAAACGCAATATTTGTAATAATGATTAATCAAATAGCCTACACCATTAGGTGTAGGCTATTTTGCGCCCTATATCTTTGGACATTTTATATGTCCAACTTAGAACTTTTCTCACCTGCAAGAATCCTGTAGGTCAGCTTCTCACTTACATGATTTCAATACATCTTCAAACTTCAGTGATCCACCAAATAAATCCAGTGCGCTTCCTATAGTTACATCCAGCTTGTTATTTCCTATACTTTTAATTTTCTCGATATCTTCAAGGCTATGAATACCGCCTGCATAAGTCATGGGAATTTTGCCCCATTTACCAAGAATAGCTGTAACATTCTCCTCTATTCCCTGTTGTTTACCTTCAACATCTGCAGCATGTATCAGAAATTCATCACAATAATCAGACAAAAAATCCAAGGTCGCATCATCTATTTTTTCACTGGTCATCTTCTGCCATCTGTCAGTTACAATATAATAATCGTTTCCTGATCTGCGACAGCTAAGATCAAGTACCAATTGCTCTTTTCCTGTCACACTTTTAAGCTTTTTCAGTCTATCAAGATCTATTTTTCCATCAGAAAATACATAGGAAGTTACGATCACATGTGTAGCCCCGGCATTTAAAAAATCCATAGCATTATCAGCATTGATCCCTCCGCCTATCTGCAGGGTATCAGGAGCTGCTTTTAAGGCATTTAGAGCCTCTTTTCTTGTCGCATCGTAAAAACTACTGTCTGCGCTATTTAAAATGATTATATGGCCTCCAGAGAGGTTATTTTGGGCATAAAGCAAGGCATAGTATGCTGCATCCTTTTCAGAAACGAAGTTTTCGGTTGCTTTATTCCCAATATCCTTTAAACTACTGCCTACAATCTGTTTAACTTTTCCATTATGAATATCAATACAAGGCCTAAATCTCATCAGTGGGTCTCCTTATGAATGAATCAATCTGTGTCAGTGAGTCAGTGGGGACGTATCAGTTTGACTCATTGTGCGCAATGAGTCAAACTGATACGTCCCCGGTGACTCATTTTATAAAAAATACCGTGTTACCATAATGATAACACGGTATTATAAAGTACATCCGATTGCCAAATAGTCAGCAAAAAATTCAACACTAAAATTGTCAGCCTATAACATTGCTCATGTCATACATTCCGGCTGGTTTTCCGGCAAGGAACTTAGCTGCTTCAATAGCTCCTTTGGCAAAAATAGATCTTGAATATGCTCTGTGAGAAAGAGTAACTACCTCATCAAGACCAGCAAATATAACATCATGGTCACCTACAATAGTTCCACCACGTACTGCTGAGATACCGATTTCTTTTTCAGGTCTCTTTTCTCTGCGGGTACTTCTATCATATACATATTCATATTCATTGTTTAAAGAATCATTGATGCTGTCAGCAAGAGCGATTGCTGTTCCGCTAGGTGCATCCAGCTTCTGATTATGATGTTTCTCTACGATCTCAATATCAAAGCCAGCAGCTGCAAGTGTTGGAGCTGCATCTCTAAGTACTTTCATAAGTACATTGACGCCAACTGACATATTTGCGGACTTAAGAACAGCTACTTTAGAGCTGGTCTCTTTTACCTTGGCAAGCTGATCATCTGAAAGTCCTGTAGTACATAAAACCACCGGAATCTTCTTTTCAACTGCATAATCAAGAACTGAATCAACTGCTGAAGCATTGGAAAAATCAATGATAACATCAGCTGGAACATCACATTTTTCAATACTATCGAAAACAGGAAACTCTCCTGTGCTGTTGCCGAACTTGTCTACTCCTGCAACTATTGTAGCTTCACTCTCCTGGCTAACCAGATCAGTGATAACTCTTCCCATACGACCATTACAGCCGTGCATGATAATCTTAACCATATGCTTGAACTCTCCTGTATCTATATTAATGACTGAAAATGATGATCTTACTTGATAAGTCCAAAGTCAGCCATAGCCTTCTTTAATACAGCTCTATGCTCATCAGATATCTCTGTAAGTGGGAGTCTGAGTGGGCCAGCCTCTATACCGATCATCTTAAGTGCTGCTTTTACAGGAATTGGATTAACCTCTGAGAAAAGAGCATCTACAAGTGGAAGTGCATCCAACTGGATCTTACGTGCTGCAGCATAATCTCCTTCGAGAGCCTTCATGCACATGTCATGAGTCTGCTTTGGAGCAACGTTAGATAAAACTGAAATAACACCAATACCACCAAGTGACATGATAGGTACTACAAGCCCATCCTCGCCTGAATACAGATCGATACATCCATCTGCAAGCTGCATCATCTTGGCTGTCTGAGCAAGATTGCCTGTAGCATCCTTGATACCAACAATATTTTTAACGTCTCTGCACAGTTTAACTGCTGTTTCTGGCTGAATATTAGTACCTGTTCTGCCTGGTACATTATAGAGGATAACAGGTATATCAATAGCCTCAGCAATAGCTGTAAAGTGTGCAATAAGACCATTCTGAGTTGCCTTGTTATAATAAGGAGTAACAGAGAGAATACCATCTGCACCATACTCCTGAGCGATCTTAGACAGTTCAATAGCTGTCTGTGTGCAATTAGAGCCTGTTCCAGCAATTACCGGTATTCTTTTTGCAACTTTATCTATACAATACTTAACTACATCCATATGTTCTTTTTCAGACATAGTTGCTGCTTCGCCTGTAGTTCCACATACGATGATAGCATCTGTTCCATTTTCAATCTGGAATTCAATGAGTCTTCCAAATTCGTCGTAATTTACTTCTCCGTTTTCATAAAAAGGTGTAGCAATAGCAACACCAGCGCCTTTAAAAATAGCCATTCTTTTCCCTTTCCTAATCTCTTTATGAATATAGGACTTTATTATTATAGCACTTTCCTTTTATATTGAAACTGCAAAAATAAAGACCGTCCTATTTACTTTGAGACGGTCCAATAATCACAATGCTCTTTATCGGATAGCGCCCCATCGCAGATACGATGACAGTCATACAGCTGTTAACTGTATTCCCAAGAATCCATGACCACAGTATTCACAGACCTTTCGGCGTATCATCCTTTCACTATCAATCATCTGTCACTGCCACATCCTGATAGCTACTGATAATCAACGCAACCTCTATCTCATAATCAGTTATATTTATTTTTACACATCATAGCACTAGCACATTAAAGTGTCAATATACTTATTTGGGCTGATGCACATTTTAGAATCCTGAAAAAAGAATTTAGTAATATAACTGTTTACTTTATCATTTGTTCATGTTTTGAATTACAAAAACTCTCTTTCTACTTATTTAAGGAAAAATTTATTGCAGTCTTTTTTTCGTGGTGTTATACTAACTTAGTTTGAATTTAGAGCGTTAGTTGAGCTTACGCAGTTATGCGTATTTTAAAAGGAGTTATTATGAGACAGACTAGAAATGATGTTAGAAACGTTGCAATCATAGCCCATGTCGATCATGGTAAGACTACTCTTGTTGATGGTCTTCTGAAGCAGAGCGGTATCTTCCGTTCTAATCAGGACGTTGTTGAGCGTGTCATGGATTCCAACGATCTTGAACGTGAGCGTGGTATCACAATCATGTCCAAGAATACAGCTATTGAATATAAAGGCATTAAGATCAATATTATTGATACACCTGGACATGCTGATTTCGGTGGTGAGGTTGAGCGTGTTCTTAAGATGGTTAACGGCGTTATCCTTGTAGTAGATGCATTTGAAGGTCCTATGCCACAGACTAAGTTCGTTCTTGGTAAGGCAATGGAATTAAAGCTTCCAGTTATCGTATGTATCAACAAGATTGACCGTCCAGAGGCTAGACCAAATGAAGTTATTGATGAAGTACTTGAACTTCTTATGGATCTTGGTGCTGATGATAATCAGCTTGACTGCCCATTTGTATTTGCATCTGCAAAAGCAGGTACATCTTCACTGAGTCTTGATGAAGCAGGCGTTGATATGAAGCCTCTTCTTGATACTATTATCAACTATATCCCAGCTCCAGTTGGTGATCCAGATGCTGCTACACAGGTTCTTATCAGCACAATTGACTATAGTGAATACGTTGGTCGTATCGGTTGCGGTAAGGTAGATAACGGTAAGGTAAGTGTTAACCAGGAAGTTGTTATTGTTAACCACCATGAGCCTGAGAGAAGAATCAAGACTAAGATCAGCAAACTTTATGAGTATGATGGTCTTGGAAAAGTAGAAGTTCAGGAAGCTGGTATTGGTTCAATCGTTGCTATATCAGGTATTGAAGATATAAAGATTGGTGATACTCTTTGCTCAGTAGATTCTCAGGTAGCTATTCCTTTCCAGAAGATCTCAGAGCCTACTATTTCTATGAACTTCATCGTTAACGACTCTCCTCTTGCTGGTCAGGAAGGTAAGTTTGTAACAAGCCGTCACATCCGTGACAGATTATATAAAGAGTTAAATACAGATGTTTCTCTTCGTGTTGAAGATACAGAGTCTACTGATGTATTTAAGGTTTCAGGACGTGGTGAGCTTCACCTTTCAGTTCTTATTGAAACTATGCGTCGTGAAGGTTTCGAGTTTGCTGTAAGTAAGGCAGAGGTTATCTACAAGACTGATGAAAACGGCAAAAAGCTTGAGCCTATGGAAAGATGCTACATCGATGTTCCTGATGAATTTTCTGGTGCAGTTATCCAGAAGCTCAGCCAGCGTAAGGGTGAGCTCGTAAATATGGGAACAGCTAACGGCGGATATACACGTATTGAGTTCCTGATCCCTTCAAGAGGTCTTATCGGTTATAGAGGAGACTTCATGACAGATACTAAGGGAAATGGTATCATGAATACTATTTTCGATGGATATGCTCCATACAAGGGAGATATTGCTTATCGTAAGACTGGTTCTCTTATTGCATTTGAGACTGGTGAAGCTGTTACTTACGGTCTGTTCAATGCTCAGGAGCGTGGACAGCTCTTCATCGGTCCTGGTGCCAAGGTTTACTCCGGAATGGTAATCGGTATGTCAGGTAAGAGTGAAGATATCGAAGTAAATGTATGTAAGACAAAGCACCTTACAAATACAAGAACTTCTTCATCTGATGAAGCTCTTCGTCTTGTACCACCTAAGGTTATGTCTCTTGAGCAGGCAATCGACTTTATCGATACAGATGAGCTTCTTGAGGTTACACCTACTACTCTTCGTATCCGTAAGAGAATTCTTGATCCTACTCTTCGTAAGAGAGCTGGCTTCAAGAAGAATCAGTAATACTTGAATCAGATAAAAAATTATTAAAAATTATTACTTATATAAAAACTGCCACTAGTCAGATTTATTTCTGATCAGTGGCAGTTTTATTTTCTATAAAAAGAATGTCGCTTGCGACATTCTCGCGCCGAGCGCGGCCTAATTTATGCAACATATTCCTATCGCGCGAGTGCGCATCCTTAGCGGAGCGCTTTTTATTCAATAGGAAATCCAAAGGAATTTCCTATTGAATAAAAAAACTCCCAAGATAAAATCCTGGGAGTTAACATCTAAGCTGCTGACGGGAATCGAACCCGTGACCTCCGCACTACCAATGCGACGCACTACCGACTGTGCTACAACAGCATATAAATGCGTGCCATACAAGGCACGCATTTAATTCTATCAAAGGTGTTTACCTTTGTCAATCAGCATTTGCTGCTCATTAACTAGCCTTTTTACTGTCCTGTTCCATCACCTGTAGATTGTTCAGTCTGCTGCTGTTGAGCTGCCTGTTCTGCTTCAGTAAGGGCTGCTTCTGATGCCGCATCCTGAGCATCAGTAGTAACTGCTGTTCCTGCAGCTGCCATTGCGGCCTGCTCCTGAGCAAGAATATCTGCATAATTCTCTTGCAAGAAGAACTCTGCGTTGTGATGACAGGTGTTCAGAACAGTAACTGTATTACCTAATTCATCTGTAGTAGTTGTGTACATCGAATTAGTATTTCCTGTATCTGGCGAATATGGCTGCAATGCCTCAGGCTCAGCAGGGATCAATTCAAATACACCACTTACTTTAAACGGACATGTATCTGATGCAGGTAACTGATCATAAGCACATAATGTTCCAGCATAGTGTACGTCACATGTCTCGGTAGGAACAGTTCCTGATTCGAAATATTCTGTAACAAGATCATTGTCACACAATCCCGCAACAGGGAGCTTACCGGACTTAGCGCAAACTGTAGCCGTTACAATACCGCTAGGAACTGTAAAGCTTGTAGATTCAAGATTTTCATGAATACGCTCCATAACCTTACGCCACAATGTCTTTGCTAGATTCTTCTGATCAGATCCGGATAATTTTGCATTATTATCATATCCAGCCCATGTTGTAGCTGTGTAATATGTTGTATATCCTGCAAACCAAACGTCGTTGTAATCTGATGTAGTACCTGTTTTACCAGCAATTGCTGTTGTACCAAAGTTGACTGATGTACCTGTACCGCTTGTAACAACTGATTCCATTGCGCTTGTTAAGAGGTATGCAGTTGTTTCCTTTAATACTCTCTTGGACTCAATAGCTGTATTATCAAGGATAGTATTTCCATCATGGTCAACAACCTTAGTATAGAGCTTAGGAGTAATGTATACACCGCCATTAGCAATTGTTGCATAAGCTGCATTCAGCTCGTAGTTCTTAACACCTTTTGTCAGACCACCCAGAGCTGTTGATGTCTGGATATCTGAATAGATCTTGCCGTTTATCTCTTCACTCTCAACAAGAGTTGTAAATCCAAAGTTCTGAAGATAACTAAATCCAAGCTGAGGTGTAATAAGTGTCAAAGTCTTAACCGCAATGATGTTCATGGAATCTTTAATAGCAGTCCTTATTGTTGTAAGTCCTCTATAGGATTCACCATACCAGTTTCTGACAAGAGTTCCGTCAGGATATGTAAACGGAGCATCATTAAGCACAGTAGCCAGCGTCATGCCTGCGCTATCAAGAGCAGGTGCATATGTTGACAATACCTTAAATGTAGAACCAGGCTGACGATATGTGTCTGTTGCTCTGTTAAGAGTACGGCTGGCAGTCTTCTCACCACGTCCACCTTCCATGGCAACAATATATCCAGTTGACTGGTCTTCCACAGTAAGAGATACCTGAGGCTGAGCTGTAAGTGTTGAAGTCTCACCCAATACCTCATCACCATCAACCATTATCTCTGATTTATACTGCTCTATTGCTGCTTCTGCATCTTCTTTACTTGAGAACAGTAATGAGAAGTTAGCATTAGTCTCTTTGAAATATGTCTCCATCATCTCATCACTATAGTTAGTTGTCGTACCATCTGCAGACTTAATAGTAAGAGCATAATCAAGAAGCCATTTTGTTCCCTCAGGGAAGTT
Organism: Butyrivibrio sp.; assembly: GCA_015056495.1. GTDB lineage: Bacteria > Bacillota > Clostridia > Lachnospirales > Lachnospiraceae > Butyrivibrio. The sequence continues at coordinate 102,352 of SVGC01000012.1, read as the reverse complement.
GCTTTCATCCTGGAATATTTCATCACAGATAGCCTGTATTTCAGGATCCTGTGTTGAATAAATCTTCAAGCCGCCACTATATAACAGTGTGTATGCCTGAGTCTCTGTATATCCTGCATCGATAAGGTCTTCAAGAACTTCATTAGTAAGAGCGTCAACAAAATATGAGTTAACAGCTTCATCACCAGTCTCTTCGTCAACAACCTGTATCCTTGAATATACATCATCAGCCATTGCCTGATCATACTCGATCTGAGTAATATATCCCTGATCGAGCATATTATTTAATACTTTTTCTCTTCTCTGAGCATTATTTTCAGGATGTGTTATAGGATTGAATCTACTAGGATTCTGTGTAATACCTGCAATAACAGCACACTCTGACAATGTCAGTTCGCTGACTGATTTATTGAAATATCTAAGTGATGCTGCCTGAACACCAAGCGTATTAGCGCCAAGGTTGATAGTGTTCATATAATTAAGCAATATGTCATCTTTAGACATCGTCTTTTCAAGCTCGATAGCAAGATACTGCTCCTGAATCTTACGTTTTAAAGAATCAAGGAATGTACTTTCTGAAGTCCAGCTTGAGAATACATTATTTTTCAAGAGCTGCTGAGTAATAGTACTTGCACCTTCTGAAAAGTCTCCGGTACTAAGGCCAACATAGGCAGCACGGATAATACCTTGAATATCTATGCCGTTATGTTCTCTAAATCTCTCATCCTCAATTGCAATAAAGGCATTGCACAGATTCTCCGGAATCATATCCATTGTTACAGGAATACGGTTAGAGTCTGTAGACACGAGTTTTGCAATCTGATTGCCCTCTGTATCATAGACAAAGGTTGAAAATCCGGTAGGAGTGACATCAATATTACTGATATCAGGTGCTGTAGCAATAATACCCTTAAACACACCAATACCAGCACTTGCACCAATAATGGTAATTGCCAGCACCAGCAAAAGAAGAATATTAAGCACAGTCAGACTAAGCTTTCGTCCCCATTTGCCCGAACCGGAATTAAGAGTTCGCATCTGTTTGCGGATCCCTTTTCTTCCATAATTCATATAAATTTCTCCATTTTCAATTTTCACTAATTCAAAAAATATCCATAAAAATGCTGGTAGCATTTTTACATAAGATTTATTATAACAAATATAGGTATGAAAAAAAAGAAATTCAGTAATTCTTAAGTTCTGCAACAATTTTGAAACATTTGAATACCGGCACTTTGAATTAGATATAGTTGAGGAAATGTATGGATAGTAATGGTTATAAAGTAGTAAAGGCGCCTGCAAGCGGCGAAATAGTTGAGAAAAAGTCTCGTTTTATAGCTAATGTGATCCCGGTAGCTGACACCGGCGAAGCTGAAGCTGAGATTGCAAGAATATCAAAACAGTACTGGGACGCAAGGCATAACTGCTATGCTTTTGTAATAGGAGAAAAAAGCGAGATCACAAGATGCAGCGATAACGGAGAACCATCCGGAACAGCAGGCAAGCCTATATTGGAGGTGATCACCGGAGCCGGGCTGACTAATGTTCTGATCGTCGTTACAAGATATTTTGGCGGTGTACTCCTTGGTACAGGCGGACTTGTACGAGCTTATACCCAAGCTGCGCAGGAGGGTATCGCCAATGCTGAAATCGCTCTGATGCAAAAAGCGCTTCCACTTGCCCTAGGCCTTGGATACGACATGATCAATAATGTTCAGTACTATTTAAGGCAGGAAGAAATATTTGTAGAAAATGAAGCTTACGGAGAATCCGTTGATATAAAAGTGATCGTCCCCTCTGACAGGGTTGAAAAAGTCATGGATGACCTGACTCAAAAAACTAACGGTCAGATCAGGATCACTAAAGGTGATGAAGGTTATTATCCGCTTAAATCCAATTGGATCTAATAAGCGAATATCACGCACTTCGTACTCCATGTCCTCTCGACCCGCAAATGAGCTTGTATGGTATGCATACATCCCCTTGCCGGTCTTTTACTGTAAAAAAGCCAGTAGCTATATGAGGCGAATATATCATCTATAGCTAATGGCTCTTTTTTCTTATATTAATATTTTAGAATGAGTCAATTTGATACGTCCCCAGTGACTCATTGCATGCAATGAGTCAAATTGATACGTCCCCGGTGACTCATTTACATATATCTGGAGCTGATGTAAATTCGCTGCAATAGAGATTTGATCATCATTTTCTCTATATCAGTGCAGTGCTCATAGTAAAAGATCATCTCTTCCTCATCTATATTTACACCGTCTTTTTTGCTGATCCCTTTTACCTGCATATGTTCAAGGAACTCTCTGTATGCCTTATTATCATTGGTAAGGGAGTCAAACACTTTCTTAAAATCTTCTATTGTATTCAGATCTATTTTCTCTTCTTCATTAAGAAGTTTTATCAGATCCAGATTTTCATCATTACGGTAAACATATACATTAACCAGTTTTTCAATATCGGTATCAAAAATCTTGGACAGATAATATAGCTGTTCAACAGAAGGTTTGTTTCTTCCAGTTTCATAGTGAGAATAGGTATTTCTCTGCATATCAAGTTTATCAGCAACTTCAGACTGAGTTAATCCCTGCTTTTCCCGCAAAAGTCTAAGATATGCTGCAAGAGATGATTTTGCATTTTCAGCATCGATCTGTTCTCTTTCCTTTCTTCTGCGTTCCTTCTCAGCTAATTCTTTGGAGTACCAATTCTTTCGCTTCGCCATTTTTACCATTCTCAAGTTTCTGCTAATTTAGTGCAGCAACTTTCTTCCTTTTTATCAAACATTATTGTTGCTTATGATAATAATGGTAGCAATTGTAAGCTGAATTGTGTGAGTTTTGATATCCATCATAGCATATAGTGCAATTATATATCTGTCATATCTTGCAGTATTTTATACAGCTGAAATTTATAATTTCAATTCAGCATAAGGCTATGATTTTTGCCGGATTTGAATCCCCCCTGCACTTAGTTCTCTTTAAGCAAGCCTTCTTCTATTAACACTGACTTAACGATTTCTACACTGACCTTGGTTCTCTCCGCTATATCCTCTATAGATAGTCCGTCTTCATATCTTGCAGTTATCTTACCTTTTTCTATTCCTTGCTCTATTCCCTTCTCCACAAGAACTTCACTCAAATTGCACATTTCATTTACCTTCCTTTCAGTAGCGCTACTCATTTTGATACCATAGTTTTCTGAAAGATTCTTTTTCTTTATCTCTGCAGATTCTTTTCTTAACAGTTCTTCTAACATGGCAACCAGATAATTCTTTGATTGCTCTAAATTATCTTTTTTTCTTAGTCTTATTATAACACCTTGTACTTTGTCAAGGTTATTTAGTTTGATATCCTTGCCAAATATTGTTTCTTCTTTTAATCTTATTCGGTTTATAGAGTCTTCATCATCTCCGGCATCCATACATATCCATATGCTCCGCACTGACTTCAAGTTATCATAATCGGATTTTAAAAATTCTACTTCCTTTTGCGCGGAAATCATGCGACTTATGTAATAAATTATCCTATTATCTATTTGATATCCAAGCTTTGAAGGACTAGTGCTGCGCTGAGCCTCAATATTGATAAGCACTTTTATGAGACTATCTCCATGATATACCGAGAATCTGATATCGTAAAAAATTTTTCCTTCTCCAAGAACATTATCTTCTTCAGATTCTTTTTTTATCTTCTCAGTATTTGAATACCCGGGGTCAACTCGTATTTTTGAAATCTCAGGCTCGTCAATGTTGGAAATGATAGTATCTATGTCAATTTCTTTAAATTCCTGCAATGAATACTTCAGAATCCTTGCCAAAATCTGCTTGTCAGCTAAAATCTCTTTAATACTATTATCATAACTTGCCCTTTCGTTTGTAATATCAATTACCTGCGCTATGTTGCTTTCCATGTGTATAATACTCCAACTAACTATTCAGCATTTTAGGAAAATATGCTGTGGAAATATATAATAGCACATACGTTTGCAAAGAACAAGTGTTTGCTTTTGAGCTTTTAAAAAAGTATCACTAACCACCAATCAAAGCTCCTACTGCCTGTTCAAATGTGATTATACCAGCCGCTACGTAATTAAAAATCACTCCCGAACTGATTGTTACCATCCAGCACCATGAAACGCTCTGAAAATTCATACATATAGTACATATTAAGAAGTTCCTCTTCTTCCTGAGGGCTTATTACTTCTATATTGTCACATGTTTACAATGGGAGTTTAGAAGGGAAAGAAACTGTTATATTAAAATATCGTTTCTAAAATAATTGCAATATTGCAATTTATAGCATAAAAAATAGCAATTTGGATATTTTTTACTGCCAAATTGCTATTTTTTGAAGCGATTGTTGCAATTTTAATTTCATTGAGGCTCTGCTATTTTTTATCTCGTTTTTAAATTTAGGTGTAAAATTTATGGGAGTTCACATTATTACTTCACAAATATTTTAAGCTTTCCACATCTCTATACCATTTTTCTTTTCATCTTCGCGCCTTACAACTTTATTTCCTACATTATCATCGTAATAGAAATCAAGATAAACATAATAATCGTTGATTCCCATAGATTCTAGCTGGTTGCCTATTTCCTGATGCCAAAGGCTGACTATAATCACACGGCTATCCTTGTCAATAATTGATGGCAGGTCTTTGGGATTTCGTACCTCTACTCCAAAATATTTTTTGCCCCACTTATTTGGATCATTATCAAATGTACATATTACTTGTTTTTCAAGATTAAATCTCTCCATCCAAATACGGAGACTATCAGCTGCACCAAATAAATATATTTTCTTTCCTTCAATACCTTCAAGCATTCCAGTGTATTTTTTTACATAATATGTATAATCTCTTTCAGTATCAAAGAACCAAAATGTGGGCTTACTATCCATAGCTCCAGAGGGCCATGCCCACTCATCGTAGACTTCCGTCAGGATCTTTCTTGGCTTAGCCGGAACTTTGACTGAATGGCCCTCAAAAGTCCCTTCTGTAGCAGGAAAAAACCAGTCCTTCAGGTAAACTGCATCAAGCTTTTCAACAGAACGTAATGATGGAGTTTTATAACAGCCTGCTCCAGGAACTTCATTTAGCGGAATGATATCTATAGGAATGCCATGATGACCTCCTTGCCTCAAGCTATCCTCCAATTTTTCTCTAAATGCTGTTGTACCATTCATTCGCAGTTTTCCAATATTAGGTAGTCCTTCATCCAACGGGGTCTGAAGAAAAAGTCTATCATCAAAGGCAAACCATTCTTTATGAAGACACAGTTCTCTAAAATCCGCTTCTGGCATGACCACATCTAAATCGTCATCCCAAGGTAGATATCCACCGCATCTAACTTTCCCTAATAGTGTACCAAAGCAGATACACCACTTAAGATCATGCTCTGCGCAGACCCGTGCAAATGCATCTAGCAGTTCGAGCTGGATTTCTCTTAACCTAGTAACATTATTGATCAAGGCTTTGTCCTCCTAAATCCTTTTCTCCCAATTATTGCACTTCATAAGGATTTTGAAATTTATCCATCAAAATCCCGTTTTACCTGCTCTTGACAAATTGGTAAACCTTCTCACCACAGTCCCCGTCAACACTTGCATTGATATCAGCAAACTCCTTTATCTGCTCATCCTTGTTATGCTGATGTCCCGGGATGTTGCCAGCAATCATGTCTTCAATACTGCACCTGATTTCTTCCATGCAACAGTACTTTAACCATTCATGTGGAGTTACAAATCCATCAAATTCATTTATGAATTCTTCCTTATCAAAAGCCCCAAGATCTAAAGGCTCTATTTCTTTAGTATACATATCTATCTTGTACCATTGACGCTTTGGTGCATAAAAGTATCTATACTCGTCTTTTGATGGATTTTTTGAAAAAAATCCCATTCCATAGTTTGGTATATAACAGTCATGATCCTCAAAAGTTACATCAAATGGGCTATCCCACTCCAATACTTCTTCTGTTTTCAGAGACAGTTCAACAAACTTATTCCCCCAATTTGGTGCAAATATAACTTTTTCATCTAATACAATAGCAGAAGAGAATAACCTCTCGGTAGTTTTTTCTTTGTACTTTCTATTAAAACCTTCCAGACCATCAACTGCAATGTCATACTCTTTATGTTCAAAGGTCTCCATATTAAATCTGACCACTTTAGTGCCTTCATATGGAATCAGCCACTTCTGTTCATCGTCTATTCTTCTGTTTGATATTCCGACATACAATCCTTTGAGGCCGGTATCCTTTACAGTAGTTTTGAATGTATCCAGATTGATCATGAGCATCTTACTACCATAAACATTTAACATGCACATATAATTTCTGTAATAAAACCTCGCAGCTGGAACCCTCTCCATGTCTGACATAACTGCTACGTTAAAAGGGGCTACTTTTTCCAGATACATCGGCACATTATGTTCCATGTCAAAGATCACAAGATCAGGATATCTCTGCGGCCAGATAAATGCATACTGCCCGACTATACTCGTACCAAAGAACGCACATGCTCTCTCCAGCTTTTTATCAATCTTAATAGTTTTTATTTCATTATTTTGGACAACAAGCACATCCTGCGCACTACTAGGGAAAATAAAAAGCTTTCCTTTATAGTCATAGGCCATATTGTAATATCCATCATATTTAGTGTAGTCACACAGATACTTATATGTCTTACCATCCTCGTCTAGTCCAAAAAGATGCCTTCCCCTTAATAAAAACTGTCTGTGCAACGTACCATCAAGATCCTGGAGCAGCGTCGTATTTCGCAGCATCAATTCATAATCTTCCTCATCAGGAAGCGAACTGATGGCATTATTTAAAATATATAGAGGTTTACCAACCACTCCAAAAAGAGAAGTTACACTTGTCGCCGAATCGCCTAGATATGCATCGCAAAGTGCTATCGTATCCTCGATAGATGGCGTCACATCATAAATCCCCCAATCTTCCTCAATATACCTATCTCTTATATCAAGATATTCCTGCAAAAAGGTCGGTCTGATAGAAGCAAGTGTCTTCTCAAAAAGGGGATGAGGTCTCCAAATAAGGCATACATCTTTTTTGTCTCTAAAAGCATCAAAAACATAGTTCATCTTTTTCATGAAATCTCTGGTATTAGCCAGCATCCCATTTAAACTGGTGTTGTAGAAAAAGACTTTTTTGCCTTGCAGCTTTTCTCTCCATTCTGCCGGAGCCTTTACTCCTTTTTTACATTTTTGGATCACGCTATCAAACTTGGGCGAGCCAAAAGGTAAAAATTTCTCTCTATCCACAGATTCATCATAGAAACCTATAAATTTTTCTGACTGAACAACAATATGATCAACATTGGCATAAGCCGGAACCAGCGCCTGTCCTTCACTCATAGAACCAGATGTTGCAAAATAAGGTATATACACAAGACAATCTGTAAACTGCTTTATCTTATCCGAATAAAAAAACGGGTGGATACTAGTAACATAATTGGCATCATCATAAGGATTGTGGATAAAGATCATGTCAGGATGCTCTTTTCCAAAATCAAACTCTTCAAACTTCGTAATAGGTACATAATCAGGGAAGTCTTCACCTTCCCAATATGTCTCCTTAATACTACCATCAGGATTTTTGTCATGATATGGAATAGGAATAACAAGAGCCTGACAGTCCGGATCAGCATCTGCTGCCATCCAGACTGTTTCAAGTGAATCCCACATACTGGCTTTATAAGGCAGAAAAACAGCAAGATATGTGATCTTAATATCGCTGTCAGCACTTCTTTTGATTTCTTTTACACTATTTTCAAGCCTTATTTTAGCTGACATAGCTGAAAGGCCTCTCTCAGATAGGATATCCTTATGGACATCAAAAATAATCTCGCAGAATTTTTCAAGAACAGTGACAGTAGCATGTCCCTGTCCTTCTTCCTCTTCAATATAAGTTCCCAGTTCTATGGCTTTTTTCTGCGCTATCTCAAGATATTCACAAGCTTTATCTATACTCTCACTTTTCTCATTCAATTCAGTATAAATAGCTTCATTCAGTTTTTCGAATAAATGTATATAGTTTTCAACCTGCTTGAACTTATATTTTCTCATCAGCTATTCTCCGACTTTTTGTTACTGTTTACTTGCTTCAGTATCACCTTTTCCCTTCAATTCCCGCTTAAGTCCGCTAGAACTGATTCCTTCGGTATAAGGGAAGAAATAGATATCACTCCCATGTTTTCTGAGGTACTCTCTTTGAGCCAGCCATCCTTTATCATGTTCATAATCGCTTCCAGAAAACTGAACATCAAAATGATACATGTGGAAAGCATCTATACTGCTAGGCTTATCTACCGGAATCTCCACTGCTTCATCAACATACTTGCAGCCTTCTATGATAGCCAATCTTTGGTCAAAAGGTATCACCGGTCTGGTACGCTTGCCATTCATGACCTGCTCATCAGTAACCACTCCAACTATCAGATAGTCGCACAACTCCTTAGATCTCCTCAAAAGATTCAGATGACCAATGTGAAACATATCAAACACGCCCGAAACATATCCTATATGGTATGGCTTTGGACCGTTATCGCCTTGAGCCTTGAATTTAATTGGCCGTGGATACTCAATTCGAGGATCATATATTGAAATCTCCCTAATGTTCATTTTTTTTAGCTGTAATAGCACGTCTTCATAGTACTTAATGCAAATAAACACTCTGTAGGGCAGCTTTTCATCTTTTACAACAGCTGGTGAACAAATAGGAATACCATATAGGTCTGTCCCCCATTTTTCACTATTGTTATCTAAAATCGCCTTTATTTCATAGTATTGGCCAAATTGATCTATGAATTTCTTAGCAAAATCTCCAGAACCAAATAGATATATCTGCTTATTATCTACATCTTTAAAAATGTCATCAAAAAGCCTATTATATTCTTCCTGCGGAAAATCCATGCGAAAACGATTTTTCATCATGACAGAATATTCTTTTCGTTTTCGTAGATTGTAGTTTGATAGCGCTATTTCGTTTCTTAGTTCCGACAGATATTTAAATTGCTGCTTTCTAAATATCTCCTGATTGTCTTTAAGATGAAAATGATCAAGAAGTTCATCCTTTGGAAACAGTCTTTCCATCTCATAACAGTCTCTATATATAAAATCTATAGTACGTATAAATATTGCATTCGCAGGGAAATTATCTATATAAAATTCCTGGTCAAAAAAAACAGGTCCCTCGCTCGTCTCAAAGCAATTGAGTGATACAAGGTCAATGTAACCACGCTTTAATATAACTCCGATTGATTCCTGCTCCCTCCTGCTGCCGAAAGCTAAATCTCTCCATTTATATTTTGTAGGGTCATCTTCTCTTCTTTTCTCCCAATATGGATCAAATTTAAGCCAATCATATTCATCATATGGAACTGCATCCGAAGAATTATCAATTATATTTTTAAAGCGTGTAAGCTCACTAAGAAATTTGCCTTTATCTTCCCTAAGGCATGTACGCAGATAATCTGTATAGATTACACCCTGAATATATTTAGTAACAAAAGACTCTTGATCTGAATCTACTGCTGCCTCTGCCATAGGGACGTTATGCTCTATCAGATATTCTGTATTGTCCTTTAGCTGCGAGACCTTATCTATTCCAGCCTTGTACATAGGTACTTTCTCTACCCTGTCCAGATAAACATAAGTCGCCACACAGGTCTCTGGATCTCTGTCATTTTGAACAGTAATCTGATCAGCATCAGACAGTCTTCCATCAGCTGTAGCCTCTACAAAATAACCGTTGGCCATCTGATGAAGCATGTCATTGGCCAGCAGGTCATCATATAACTTCTCTTCATAAAGATATACAGTTTCAGGATTTATATATTCTGAAAAAATCCTTACATCCAGTCTCTCATTAGGTTTATAGCCATATTTTAGAAAAATCTGAGGTCTCTCTATGCATGGGAAAACAGAATAAAATGAACTCTGCAGTCCCGCTTTAGTCAGCATCTTTTCCAGTTCCGACTTGGAATATGCGTGTCCGCCAATAGTCTCCATTCGTTTGACGCTTACATTAATATAGTTATCTATCCCGTCAAGCACATGCCCTGTGGTAACGTCTTTATCTCCACAAAATCCTCTAAGTGCATATCTGTTATTCACACCGATAAGAATTTTTCCATTAGGTGCAAGGAAAAAGGGCATCCTATCAATCAACGTGGCAGCGTCAACAACCTGCTCCAATATTCCAGTCAGAATAATATAGTCAAAGTAATGTTCATATATTGATAAATCTATATTTTGGTATTCTTCTGGAATATCATGCGATACATATTCCATCTCAAAATCGGTTAACTGATATTTATGAAGTTTAGTAACTTCAAGTCCTTTATCCTCAAGCACAGAAAAAAGCACTTCAAATTCAGGCAAAGTGCCTGTAATAAAAAGTGCTTTCTTATCTTTTTCAAATTTATACCAACTGATCAAAGCCTTTGGTAAATCCTGTACTACCTGTGCCTCGTCTCTCATCTTACGCCCCATTTTGATAAAAAACAGATTTTAAATGTCTGCTAAAACACCTCTTATAATATATCGGCCTTAGAATACGATTACTTAAGTTTGTTTATTTGTACTCTGTTATGACTTTTTATTTCATAGTCATATATATTATTTTATCAACAAATGTGCGTTATACCAAATAGAATTTTTCTTCAAATGTTGTTACATCTATTGTATTGCTAACTCCAAGCATATTTAATTTATCGGACATAGCCTTATATGCACCACTGCCTCGAACTGTAGCTATGATAACAAGGCTATCTTTAAATTTTTCTACTGCATCATCAATTATAAGGACTTTTTTGCTCGCAATGACCTTTTCTGTTACTTCAGAAGTAACAGCAAAACAGCTAATCTTATCCGTAACTCCAAGATTATGAAGGTTGCGAAGAGCAATAGATCCACGATATCCCGCTCCATATATTATTATTGATGAAGCGGCATCTATTTTTTCTTTTACCAGAGCCTTTTGAGAAATGATTTCCTCACAAAATGACTCATCTTGTATTATCCGCCTCATCCAGGTATCCAAGAAACTGTTAGCTTTAATGTATGCTTTGTACCTGGAATACTCTTGCCTAAGATGCTCCCTGTATTCAGGCTTAAGCTCATCAGCAATCCTATAGAAGTTGCCCCTGTCTCTGAAAAGTCTATAATAGCAGCAATATGGCAAAAGATCATGGTGGCCTCTCTTCTTGAGTTGCTCTTCCAGCCATGTGTACTCATTTTCCATAGCATATACTTTGCCTGGACTTTTTACAGAAGCTTCCGGATTATCCTGCCGATAAAGATAGAAGGCTTCTCCAAGCCACATGGTGCGCTCTGCATACATAAGTGTCTGCATCCAAAAGCCATTGTCCTGATATGATGCACCAGGGCTCTCATTGAATCTTATATCATGGGCCTGCAAAAAATCTTTTCTATAAATACCAGTCCAGATATTCATGTAGAAATCAAAGAATATATTGCGATAAGTGTCATCAAGCACCTTGTTATAATACTGCTCCATGTATGAAAGATGAATATTTCTCTTATAATCCAGTGTTTCATACCAGTAATATGCATCTGACTTAACAAAATCAAGCTTCTCACCATCTGCTGCCTTGACCAGCGCCTCGTACATGTCTGGCAAAATACAGTCATCGCTTTCAACTATGCCTATGTACTCGCCACTGGCCATATCAAGTCCAGTATTCATAGCCGCGCCATAACCAGCATTAGCCTTGTGCACAGATATTATTCTGGCATCACGAGCGGCATACTCATCAATTATGCCCGGGCTATCATCAGTACTGCCATCATCAACACAGATGATCTCAAGGTCTCTGTATGTCTGCGCAAGAATGCTGTCCAGGCACCTCCTTAAATATTTACTTACGTTGTAAATTGGAACTATGATTGAGATCTTTGGCATAAGGCTCCTATCTATGAGATAAAAAAGTATGTATTATTAATCTATAGTTTTTCTTCGATTATCTTCATCCAAAAGGCTTCCAAACCATCATAATGATCAAATCGATAGCCTTTTTTCATAGGCGAAATACCTAGCATATATAAATACAATTCCGGATCATTATCTATTTCTTTAACACGTTCTATTACAGCATCAAAATCATTATCATATTCATTACAATTGATAAAACATCTGTTATCAACAGTTTCGCCGATAAGTGGATTGCCCCAATAAATTGGAATAGAACCCGCTCTTAATGGATGATATAGTTTCTCTGTAGTATATCCGTCAATTCTCTCGTTTTCAAAAGCTATCGTAAATTTATAGTTCCTTATAAATTCAACTTTTCCTCTGGACCAATCTCCTTCTCTTGGAGTTATAGCATCTTTCATATTATTTAATACTTTACCAGGACAATCTACATACTTATAATTCATAAGTCGTTTACAAAAATCCTGTCTCAGCAGAGCTCCCTCTCCATAGCTTCCATTCGAATATACGAAATTACAGAACTTCCTATAAGCCATATCTTTTTTCATAAATTGGCTTCTGTTCTGAATCATTGTATTGTATGGTTCCATTGCATTATATCTATAGTGCCTTGGCTCATCTGGTATCTCACGGGTTGTAATTGCGTAATCACAATCATTCCAATCTGGAAGATGCGACTCGCCTCCCCAAAAAGCAACTCTTATACATGGATAAGTAAAACCCAAATGATCATTTCCATAACACATATATATGTATATATCGGGTTCATCGCTCACTACAAGTCGATATTTATCCATCACGCAGGATAATGGATTGTCATAGCTTCCTTTAAAGGCATCGGCTACCTTAAACTTTAATACAGGTAATTCAGAAAAAGGCTTATCAGGAAAACGAACCATCTGCCACTGCTGCCAAAATATATCAGACTTATACTTATCGTAAAATCGATATATTGGAATATTCTTTAATACATCATGATCAACTTCATCAACAAGGGATTTAAATAACCTGTCTTCATAATCAGAACTTGAAAGTATAATTGCATCAAAGTTCTCTCTATTAATATCTTTGACAGAAATAGCGTTTTCACCCACATAAATCTCTGCACACGGATCAAAAGGCACATCAATGAATGTAATATTTGCATCAATCTTACCGACCAAGGTCTTATAAGCAGTAATCATCAGCTTAGTATGCCGACCTCTGCCATAAATACCTACGTTAATGTGATTGCCTAAAGGTAATGCTTTTAGTATGTCAGGTAAAACATTTTCGCAATATGTATAATAATCCTTTAGATTTTGTTCTAAAGACCATGAATTATCAATCTGCATTTTAGATTTCTCACCTATTTTTCAAATACTCTAAATCGCATTTCAATAATAACCTCAAACACGAATCATATCATTCCCATCATCTTCATGAATCTCTCTGCATTTCTGCCATCCTGATAATGATGGATATAATCCCGTATCTCATGTCGTTGCTCTAAATGATCATCAATGCCCTCATTTGTAGCCATGACAAAATCAAGCATATCTTTTACATTGGCAAGCTTTCGCCCTGGCATATAATGAAACGGATCATCTACAGAAAAACCTATTTTATACTCATCAATGTCATCTACTGTATATGCTATTGGTCTGTCTAGTAACATGTAATCAAAAGCTATTGATGAATAATCTGAAATAAGAGCTACTGCCTCGCGCATCAATGAATGGATTGTGAAATCATGTTCTTCAAGCTCAGCATTTGTTATCAACAAGATGTTTTTATATTTGCCTATTTTATATATCGACAAATCTTGATGAGGATGCGGCTTTATAATAAGTTTACTTTCTTGATTGTCTAGAAATGCATCCAACTCTTCAAACTCTTCTTCGGAGTTTATAAGCGGAATACCAAATGGCGATTGCCTAATAACATCACTTCTTCCTAACGCAGTTTGGCGCATAGTAGGAAGCCAAAGAAAATAATTAATCCCTTCCTCATATTTTTTTAATTTTTCTAAAACATGCTTATCCTTATATAGATAATCCAGACGTGGCGAGCCACAGATTAGCAATTTCTCCCTATCACAGGACTCCATATATGCGGCGTGATCAGCATAGTTTTCAGAAGTACAGATAATCTTATCAACATCATCCGGTATCCATAGTACTCCCTTAACGTTTTTCAGCGGAAATGTTCCATGTTTTAGATACACTGACACCTGATCTTTTCTAAACTTAAAGAGATTATAATTTTCATAAAAGACATATTTGCTTGTATATACCAGCTCAAGGTATTGTCGCAATTCCTCTGCTGTCGATGCATTATTATATATATTTCTGTCCAAGTAAGTAACATTCTCAGTATCGACAAAATTTTGTGGATGATCACACAGCCATACTACTTTGAAACGTCCCAATAAATTATTGCATTTGATATAATCATAGATAGCACTTGCGTTTTCATAGTTATCGCCTTCGCCTTGCATGAGCAGCCTATCCTCAAGAGGATAATTTGTATACTGCTCTATCCACTTTTGCTCATTAATACACCAACACTGTGGATAAGAATAAAGAACAGCATCACGACCGATAAAGCTCTGTCTTAGTTGCTCTTCGATGTCACTGCTTTCTTTTACAAAAACAGCGATGGCAACAGGCTTATCACCGATATCTTGGACCACCTGATCTAATGACTTGATGATCATACTTGTTCCATTAATATCTATATGGGTATTCCATAGATCAGCATTGTTATCTATTATCGCAGAAATACATTTTTCTAACTTGGCATCAGCAAATCTTTTAAATGTATTCCGCATTATCCTGCCAGCACCAAATATGAACAGTTTTCTATTTATTGATATTTCTTTTAGATCAATGATTCCAGATTCTTTAAGCACTTAGTCCACCTCATGATGAAAAAACTCCTAATGTGATATATGAATGTTCTTTCATACTTTTTATTAGGAGCTTTGATTACTTATCTTTTTATGGAACTTTATCTTCTATCCATTTCAGCTAATTTCAGTTCCCGTTCAAGATTTTCTCCCAAAATATCTAGTGTAAAGAACTTTTCATATGTTTTTCTGGCATTCTTTCTGACTTCATCTAATTCATTAAAATGGTCAATTATATACTTCATTTTTTCAGCTAGAGAATCTGCATTTCCAGCTTTGCAAATAAAACCATTGACTCCGTCTTCAATATATTCTGCAATTCCTGTATTATCTGTAGTAATACATATTTTAGAATTCATCATTCCTTCGACTATAGTCAATGACAGTGTCTCTTCATATGATGCGCATACAACAACATCAATGACTCTGAACTCTTGTCTTAACTGAGTTCGATTTAATATTCCGAGATACTCAATATTTTCCGATTGATCAATGTACTTATCAACTTCCTTGCAAAAACTCTCATCAAGCCTTTTTCCTATAATCTCACATCTGGTATTTTTATATCCAGCATCTTGCAATGTCAAAAAAGCTTCAAGCAATTCTATATGCCCTTTAGGTCTATTTAGAACCCCAATAATTGCAAAACTTATTCTATCGTCATCAACTACTTTGGATTCTTTCTCATCCACTATTGCCATGGGCAATAGTCCATCAATAGAATTAGGATAAATACTTTCAAATGCTTTCTTTGCCACATTACTTACTGACACGATCCTTACACCATTGTTTTTTATATGACCAATGTCATCGTACTGCCAATATCTTCTCCTAGTATCCTTGTAAAAACTGTACATCTCACAATCCGATGGTTCATGAATCCACCACACTACATTTAAATATGATGACAAGATATACGCAGAAGGAAGCATCGGGAATGTATTTACAATAATATGATCATAAGACTTAAATATGCTTAATTCCTCTTTGCCTACATAAGGAAGCCTGGAAGATGCAATAATAGAAATCCCTTTATTAAGAATCTCAGATTCTATTTTTTCTTCTAGAGTAGCCGCAGCTATTGTTACTCCATATCCTTTTTGTACTAACGCCATAGCAGCATTAATTGATGATATCGCACCACCGTCATACTTTAGTCCATCAGTAATGATCAATACTTTACAATCCGAATCGATTCCTCTTGTATCAAGATACTTATAATTATTCTTGGAATGTCTGATATAGTCTTCGTAGGTCCAGATTTTTGTTTTTAGTACCGATAGTTGTAATAACTGATTGATCATACTATCTCTATCTGAAGCCATGATCAATACAACATCATAATCAAACGAATTTATGTCTTCAGGTAAATAAACTTTTTTGCCATAAAAAACTCTTTTATTATTGGCATTATTATCTATAAAACAAACTATCTCATCGGTATCTAATATATTGAATTGTCTGTTTTCAAAATACTGCCCGGTTCCAAATATTACTATTCTCATATTCTTAGTAGCTAATCTGCTCATAGTTTTCCCAATATACCAAGCTATTATCTATACCATAAAACTGCAAATCTACTCTTATATCATCTGCCAACAGTTCACTTTTTACAGCTATGATAATTTGGTCAAACACATAATTTTTCAATGATTCCCTCGTAACATAAATTCCATCGTTGCAATTTATATTTGCATCAGTCCATGCAACTATTTCTGCTAAATCGTTATCAGTTATATACTTATATAGTCCTTTTCCAACTTTTCCATTGCCATACAAAACAATGCGTTTTTTTATATTAGAAGTTGTAAGTCTATATCCCACATGCGTTTTCAGCGCTTTATCTCTCATTCTTTTTTTATAAATTTCAGTATTTTGGGATATCTTCTCAAGTTCCTTATCATTCAGCCTTCTTTTAGAAATTGTCGGACACCATGTCTTATATTTTAAATACCCTACTTTTCTAACATCTCTAATTTCATCAGCTGACGGTTTTGGTGCAAAACGAAGAATTACCTCTTCTCCATGTACCGTATCTGAAAGAGGCAGATCTGCGATAAAATCAAGCATTTTTCCAGTTTCTGTATTCACAAGATATTTATGATATTCTTCTCCATATGGAAACTGTTCAACCTCTAAACTATTGCTCAGCATCACATTCAAATAGTTTTCAATTGTTAACAATAAAGAGGAAATATAATCCTCATAGCCATATTCTTTTAACGCAGTTCCTTCATCATCTGTAAGAACTGGAATAACAGCACCATTATCATAACTATATCCCACAGTTCTTCCATGCAAAGCTCTGGTTAATGCCTCAATGACACAACCATTCTCACTTTTCTCCTGGGTAAAACGATAAAAGTCCATTAGAGAATCATCTTGATCTCGTTCTAATCCATAGTAAAAAGCACTCATTTTCACAGCAGACATTTCCCTTATAAGTCTTGCAAAGCATAACTGTGTTTCACCTCTCCCGTGTACTTCAACAAAGCCTATTTGTTCTGCATTCAAATCAATTACCTGTTTTATATACGCTCTTAACAGTTTTAGCTCAGAATCATCTTTAACATAATCAATTTTATTATCTATATCATTGGCAATATCACCGGAAGTAACCCAAGCTTTTCTTGAGCCATATATATATTCCAATTCCCAATCAATAATCTTTTTTTTCTTTAATAATTCAGCTATTTTATATAATACAAAGCCATCACGCGCAACAAAATATAGTTTTGTAATCCCCTTTTTCTTACAAACACCGACTATCCACAACACATATTGCAATAAGATTGCAGCTCCATACATTCCTCCAAACTCTTTTGCTATCTGCATATCATTTTTAATTCTATTATTTCTGGAACATCCAACAAAAAGTTGTAGCATATACTGATCATATCTGTTTTTTAGTATTTCTTCTTCACAGCAAGATAATTGTGGGAATTCATATCGCTCTGCACACATTCCTAGGCGCAGTGGCACTTCACAATCAGATTGCACATTATCTCCTATATGAGTCCAATCAGACCATAGAATCACTTCTTTTTTTCGGATGACCTTATAAATATATCCGCTACTTTTTGTTTTTTTCAATTCAGAAGAAACATATATATTAATATCTTTGAACACACTGTCATGTTTTAATAATATATGTCGTATTTGATCAGCAGATAAATACATATCAGAAATTAAAATAACTCTGCTGCCTGCACGTATAAGCTTTTTGACTTTATCTATATTTTCTATTATAGGAATTGAATTAAGATACTCTGTTTCGAGTTCAAGATTCTTTAAATAATCGCATTCTGTATCAGATAACAAGGTGATTGTGCCTAACATATGATATATCTGATCTAATGTCACATCTTGTATATCGCCCTCGCAATATATTTTTCTAGCAGCTTTCTCTGCTTTGATCCTGGCATTATAGAAGCTATCGAGTAGTTTTCGTGATATATCACTTTGCTCTACCTGAAGCCTTTTATCCACAAGTGCAAATATTCCCCTCGGTGTAGCTGTTGCACGGGTAATTAAAGTATCAAATACATCAAAACTGTATAGCACGACTGGAAATCCTTTCTTTACAGTAACTATATTGAATCTATAATAGCGTGTTTCTCTTTTTGCATAATATATCGACATATAAGTATCAATATAATAGTACATTCAAAAATAATATATATTATTTTACCAATAAATATATGTTAAACCAAATATATTCCTGCAACTAAAACAACATTTCATTACTATTTCATTAAGAATATAGAAAATATCCATAGTCTATGCTTTTCATATAGACTCCAATATCCTGTCCGTTGGAATCCCCGCCTCTAGAAGCTGGGCTACTATTTCAAACTTGTGATATTTATTGGCTACTATAAACGCATTATCTGTATTTTGTTCAATACATTCCATAGGACTTAAGACTGTATAACCATTACAATCTGTTCCCCAAATTTTTTTGTTGTTATCGCATACTGCTGATACAGTAATATCAACTGTACTTTGCCGCAGATAGCTGATCATAGATTTCCCTTTTTTGCCTGCTCCAAATACCACAACATCTTTACCTGATAATCGATCAATATAATAGCCTCTTATCTTTTCCTGGATTTCATCACTCTTTTTTAATTCATTAACAAAACCATCTATATCATATACTGCCTGAGCAATCTCATGAAAATGAATATTACGACATAGTTCATTTTCTCCCACAATCGGCAGAAACATATTTCTGAACCATTCATAGTATGGTTTGATATTATCATCATAGATATTATAAGCATTAGCTCTTAGAGCCCTTTTTAGTTCATTTATGTATACAACTTTAATATGCAAATACAATGCTTCTCTGCAAACAAGGCGACTACTTATATCCTTATCATTGATAAGTCTTTCAAATTCATCTTTATCATAGATAAGACCTTTATCTGAGTTTATAGATGAACCCTCCCTGTCTTTTCTATATCGATAAAAAGACCTGTCAGAGTAATATGCCTTTTGACAACATGCATGTACCAGATGTGAAAAGCCAACATCCTGGTATGCCGCACCTTTAGACTCATTTAAGAAAATCTTATTATTAAGCAAAAACTCTCTATTGTATAATCCCTTCCAAATAAAACAATCATATACATACAAATAACTAATCATTCTTGGATCAATACATTTGTTGTAATTATCTTTTTTATCATTGTCAAAAAGATAACTTCTGCTTAATATTTTTTCTCCATTCTTTGATACATAAAAAGAATCAAAATCAGCCTTGATCATATCGACATCATTTTCTTCTGCAATTGTGTATAAACAGCTATACATGTCAGAATCAATATAATCATCCGTCTCAACTATACCAATGTATTTGCCTCTAGCTGTTTTTATACCAAGATTTACCTGATAACCATAGCTTTTTATGTCCGATCTTATCAATTTAATTCGATCATCTCTCTGCGAATACTCTTGCAATTTTTCCCATGTTCCATCCGTAGAGCCAGCATCAATTGCAAGTATCTCTATATCATTAAGTGTCTGAGCAAGAACTGACTGCATACATTCATCTATATATTCAACAACATTTAAAGAAGGCATAATAACTGAAACTTTTATACTAGAGCTGATCATATAAATCTTCTCCTCTGAATAATATAAAAAAACTCCTAATGCAAATATGTATTTCCATACTTTACATTAGGAGCTTTATCGCTATAAAGATATTAAATTAAACCTTGTTCCTTCAAGACATCTTTAACTTTTTCAACAGATACATTCGTCCTTGTTGCTATCTCTTCAAAGGACAAGCCATCTTCAAATCTTGCTGTTATCTTAGCTTGTTCTACTGCCTGTTCTACTGCTTTGTCTATATCATCCTTCATGAGTTCTCTTAACGCTTCACACATAGGCGATTCCCTCCTTATTTCTTCATATATTTCTCTATTTGCTGAAACACTAACTTGTAGTAATGCATCTATATTTTCTCTTTCAGCCTTTGTTTTAATATTTCCAGTGTCACTCAGGAATTTCTTAATTGTTTCCTTATCTGCTTTGTTTACGAGAATTTTTAAAGAAGCATATAAGTCCCTCTCTAACTCTCCAATTACCACAATCTGGACGGGAATATTTATGATTCCATTTACATAATACACCCCTGAATATTTCTCTTCAATAACAGCACCCAATTCCTGCAATGTCTTAATAAGATTTACTGGCCTAGAAAATCGAAATAAAGAAATAGTCAATTCTCTTGCATCTATAACATTTACTCTACAGCCATAGCCTTTGTAGAAACAAGCATACCCGATAGTCTTATAAAAGTCATCGATATTTAACCCATCCTCTGGACTCTTATATTCAATGACATTGTACTTTCTAAATATATTTCCTATAGCCTGGTCAATGACCATCTCAGTATTTTTCTTAATAATAAGCATATCCATCTGTACGGGTTCCTTAGAAAGAACATGCTCCCTATCAAACTCCAAGATTTCACGATATTCACGTAACTCATACTCAATTCCAGCATAAAATCCTGGATGCCATTTTATTTTCTTATTTTCCTCCATGTAATCCTCAAACTCCTAAAAATATTTTATTTTTCAGAAGCCTGGTCATTCATATAAAATCAAATAAAACATCGAATCTCCTTTCACACATCATTTCAAATGCATGAAATGCTAGACCATAAAAGAAAATAAGAAATAAAATACCACAACATGTAGATCATATAACTAATATCTTTCCTTCTGGAAAAAATGGTCGATTCGACCGGATGCCACTTCGTGCATTTGATTCAAAACAGATTGAAGTATAGCATCCTTTATCTCTTATGTAAAGTATGAAAAAATAGCAATCTGGATATTTTTTACTGCCAAATTGCTATTTTTTGGAATGATTGTTGCAATTTTAATTTCATTGAGGCTCTACCCGTGTGCATGTTCATCAGAGACAACATCTCACTCAGAGAATACTTTCAGCATAATTAGTTTATCATCATGACTTTACAATAATCTTCAGTCTTATCTCTCATCATCACAAAACCGTCATAGATGTTATCAATCGCCAGTCTATGAGTGATAAGCTTCTCTATATCAAATCCAGCTGCTATTCTAGAAAGTACATAATGCCAATCATCACCATCAGTACCATTAAATGAAGAATTCCAAGTACCAGCTACATGAAGCTGATTCCTCAGTATCTTCCAATAGGCCTGCCTTCTAAGCTCTACATCTGAATGAGGATTGCCTACCAGTACTATCTGCCCCAAAGGAGCTGTACATTCCACAGAGTATCTCAAACTATCATTGTTTCCAATGCATTCAAAAAATACATCGGCATCCACAATATTTTCTGAAACCCATTCAGGAACATCCACCTTACTACTATTGCAAAAGTGCGTGCCATCTAAGCCACTCTCAACAAATCTCCTATACTGCGTATCCTTATTTCCAATAGCATATAAATTCTTGAAACCAGCATCTTTCAAAATAAGAATAACCAGCATACCGATTGCGCCTAAACCACTCACTAAGATTTTTTTATTCTTACAAATATCAGTATCCCGAACAATGCCATCGGCATTTGTATGCAAAAGTCCAGCACACCTGATTGCGTGTACAGCCACAGATGCAGGTTCAAGCATGGCTGCTGCATCATCAGATACAACATCAGGAAGTTCTATAAGATTAGCAACAGGAACAGCTACATAATCGGCAAAACCTCCATTACTCCTAGATCCCAAATAATCATAATTTCTGCATAATTCAGTATGTCCAGACATGCACTGAGAACATTTCCTGCAAGGAATAAGCGGAAACACGCCAACCCTTTTGCCAATCCACTCATTATTCTCCGTCTCATATACATTTTCTACAACTCCAGAAAACTCATGTCCTGGAATAAGAGGCATATTATGTGCACCGTTAACAAAAACCCTTGGAATATCTGAACCGCATATACCACAAGCCTTCACTCTCACAAGTGCCTCACCAGACTTTAGCTGTGGCTTAGAAATATCCATAAATTCAAGACTGCCAATATCATTTAACACCCATGCCTTCATTTACAATAATCTCCTGACATCTTAACAAATCAGCCTTAGTAGTAACCTTAAAGTTACTCTCATCGCCTTCGATCATGGCCACATCCATACCTGCCTTAATAGCAGGTTCAGTTGATCCATGTATATGTATGATATCGTCAGGAAATAAATTTATATTAGCCCTATAATATTTTTTCAGATTAAATAATTCTGGAGCCTGTCCACTATAAACCTGACTCCTTTTTAGTAGCTTTGAAACCTTAAAACCATCTTCACTAAGATACACAGTATCTTTCATTGGAAGTACAGGCATTACTCCTTCATGCTCACCAAGTGCCACATAGCATCTCTCTATCATCTTCTCAGACAAAAAAGGTCTAGCAGCATCATGTATAAAGATAGTATCATCAGCAGCTATTCTAGACTCCACTTCTTTTGAAACAAAGCTGCTACGAGCCATTCCTGAAGGCACAAGTTTCTCACCTTTTCCATATCTGTCATTTATGATAGATACCATACCATTTAAAATTGACAACTGCCTATTTTCTCCAGGTTCAGTAAATCCACTCACCTTTGAATCATCTAGTCCCATAGATTTTATGTCATCAACGATTTCTTTATGCCAGTGCTCATCAGCTACAATCTGTACAAGGTCAACAAACTCACTCTTCATAATAGAAATAAGAGCATATGTAATGATCATATGCCCTTTGATTTTTATATACTGTTTTGGTATGTCTCCACCCACTCTTTGACCGACACCACCTGATAACATAACTGCATAATTCATAAATAGCCCCTCATTTCTATATATTCATATGTCTTATATCATCAATAATATCTTTATAAGGCCTGTTTTTACCAAAAAGAAGCGTAGTACCAAGAACAAATCCCTTTACTCCCATAGGAGCATAAGTCTTAATCTTGTCTGCACTACAAGCACCATCCCAATATACTTCAAAATTCATATCCTTCTTGTATTGAAGTAATTTCTTATATTTCTCATTTACATAGGGAAGAAACATCTGACCCGCATTACCCGGATTTACTGACATTACAAGAATCTTATCCACGATTCTCAGAATTTCATATACGCTTTCCACACTGGTACCCGGATTAATCGCAACACCAGGTGTAAGACCTGCATTTATAATCTTTTGAAGCGTAGAAGATGGGTGATACTCTGCTTCAGGATGAATGTAGATAGTATCACCTTTAAAAAGACTGTTAATAAAAATATCAATAGTATTACTAGGATGCTCGATCATTAAATGAACATCCAAAGGTTTCGTAGATTTAGAACGAATATATCTTAGATCAGAAAGAGACATGGCATAGTTAGGCACATAATGACCATCCATAATATCAATATGGAACGAATCGATACCCGCAGCATCCAGTTCATCGACTTCTTTGCTCAGATTACCAAAATCCGCACACATCATAGATGCCATAAGCTCAAACTTGTAATTAGAAGCCTCCATACTTGTTTCCTCATAGAAGAAATGATATACACAGCTGTATCAATCAGCAGCAAAAACATGTATTCGCATAGTTTTTATCGTTTTATAATACACTAATTTTATTATACCTCTATTTTTGCCCACCAGACAAGTAACCTAAAATTTTTGTTGACATTAAGTTGACATTAAGTTGACATTAAAAATGGGAGCCCGCTTAAATAGCGGACTCCCAAGCTTTTTATTCTATTCCATCTCATTTACACTTAAATTCCATACCATGATTTTTGGCATCATTACATTCTAAAAACGTATCTTTTGATACGTTTTTAATATTTTATGCGCATCGTTCAAATGCTATTGTACCCAAAGTGTACCCAGAAGCCCTTTAGACTTCCAAAAGTCTATATGGATTACCTGCAAGTTCCTCCTTTAAAATATCTAATACTGATTCCCTTGACTCCAAGTAAAGATCAGTTTCCTCATCCATTAACGCTTCATAAACAGTTGTCTTAATAAGCATTGCAACAGCATCATCTCTGGAACAATGTTTTTCTTCCATAATATAATCAACTAAAAATGCTGCTGTTTTTCTTATTGACTTTTTATAATCTGCTCCTTTAATCATTATCCAACCACCTGCCTTTTTACTTTGTCAAAACGAAGTGTATTAACTGCTTCTTTTGTTCTAAAAAAATACTGCTTAGGTAAATTCTCCGGCTTTAGTTCTGCAATAACCTTGTCGCAAACTTCATCTGAAAAGTCAGACTCAATCAGTTCATCATAATAATCATTTATGATTGCAGTTGTTTCAGCATCCGCTGTTGGTCCAATTACTATATCGTAATCGTGTGCGCTATCTTCACATTTTCGATTCTGTATTATAAATTTAAGCCACTCTCTATCAGCCTTTTCAAATACCTTCACTTTTAAACCAGCAATGTCCTCACTATATACGAGATTATACCTATATGCTGTAACAGGCATAGGCTTAAAACCTTTTTTATTTTTCATAAAACTTTGTCGTTTCTCTGCAGTACTTTTATTTCTAATTGCCAATCTCTCTGCATGAGATGGTATTGCCGTTGCATAGAAGCCCTTGCCGAAATCTTTAAATCCTCTTCCAGCGGACACATCTATCTCAGTAATATCACTGATTGTTCCATGATACAACTTTTTCAACTAATCTTTCCTCCCTGCATTTCAATATAGTCCCGCAAATCATTGATTATTCCCTGATTCCCTGTAGAATTATAATTCTCATAACATACATCTATATAACTGAGCACATCATATTTCACCAAAAGATCTGATAGCTCAGAATATGTTTTATTCCATTCCTTTGCTAATATAGGTATCAGAACCAACTGCATATTTAATACTTCTTTATCTCTAGTAATCATATGCGCAAACCTCCTGACCAATAGGTTAAACATGACAAATATACGTCTCTTCCTTGATATAACTGCATTATTCATCTTTGGTTAATATCACTGAATTGCTGCATTTGTCCAAGCCTTAGTCAAAATCGGAATCAATGTTAATTGCATGTTAAGAACTTCTCTATCTCTCTGTTCCAATGCTAAAATTCTCCGCTCATAAGACAATTCTCTTACCTGTCTTCTGCAATAATCATTCTTTCCATCCTAGCCTTATACTCCATAAGCCTAAGTAGATACTCAGGCATCTTGCGCTTACCTGCTTCCCAATCAACCATTGTCCTATAGGGGATTGCATAGTAATCACAAAATTCTCTGCGATTCATTCCCATTTCATCTCTAAGACTTCTTACTTCTTGTGAAATATCCATATAATACTACCTCGTTCTTATATGTACATATTATCATATCTTATGCATTGCATCAACTCAAAAACAAAAAATGATAGCACAAATCCAATTCTATCTGCCTAAAAATCTACTCAAGAAGCGAGTTTGTTACCGTACTGCTAATGTCCAGGCAGGGTACCCGCTTCTTTTATACCCTAAATATACACCCTGTATGTCCAATCTTGAGCCTATTCCGGTTCTTCATAAAATACAAAGTTTCAAGATTCTCAGCCACATATCCAATATACCTGTCAGAACGCTCTGATCCCTTTGGCACACTGAGTTCTTCTACCCTTGTCAAAATAGGAAACAGCCACTCACAGTATTCTCTTAGGACGTCTTTCCTCGCCAAGATCAGATTATAATTATATAAATATCGTTGGCTAAACACCTCATCTACCGCAGCTCGATACTCTGGTGATACCTCCTTCAAAGCCTGTAAAACTGCCTTCCAATCAGTATCACTTAAGTACCTCTCATGATGCGCGTTTATATCAGGTTCATATGGCAATGGAAATGGCAGTACCACGTCAATATCTCTCATCCGCAGTTCTTCAATCTCTTCTGGTAAAAGATCCAACTGCCTACGATAGTGACATAGACCATAGTAATTGTGCTCATCATTTCGTGGATCACAAAGAACATGTTTCCATATCCAATAAAGCGCTGTCATCTCAGAATAATTGCAGTTCTTCTCGGAAATATTATCTCCCGAATTATCTTTTATAATGTCCAAGTTATGCCATAAAGACCTAACACTCTCTGACGTATATGCAGCTCCAACTTGTATTTCATTTAAATACTCATGTGCTTCAATTACTCCTTGGAGAGGCTTATCCTTATGAAATCTGGCCATAAAAATCTTGGTTTCAACAGATTTGGAATCATCCTCAATAAGGTAGGAAGAAACTGGCAAATAATCACCCTTCTCCGACTGATACTTCTTCCAAAGTTCCGAATACTTAACCGAATTCATTCTTTCAAAATTGCTTACCCCTTTATCTACCAAGGATTTCTCAATTTCATCCATCACAGATTCAGGAGTGGCAATCAAAACTTTTATCTCCGCCATAGAATTACCATCGGAATATTTCTGAACAAATTCATCAAGTTCATAGACAGGAATTCCGCCTAGCAGCTTGGCGTTATTACCATACTTTGTCACCACAAAGCATTCTATATGCATTTCTGGATTTACCGCCGTTAGAGCTTCATATGTTCCAAGCGCTATCCCTTGAGCTCCAAATATTGCAGCTTTCTTTTCGTCCATAAAAAACTCCCAACATAAGATTCATACCTTACATTGGGAGTTGTTCTCACATTTTATTGTCTTAGCCCTAGGCTCTTCTAGCTCCTTACGAAGACGATCAACTTCGTTCTTTAACTCTTTTCTTTCCTGTTCGCCTTCTGCTTTCCCCTGATCATAAATTAGAAAGCTCGGCAGATCCAATACTTTTCCACTCATAACATCACCCACTTTCTTTTGGATGTTCTTCGTGTTCATTGTATACTTATAAGCAACACTATGTGTTAATCTAATGATAGCATCATAGGATACCGCTGACAATAAAACCTCATTCATTTTCTCTTCAAGCATTTCAAAGACCATTCGATATTCATTCAGTAATAGTTCAAGTTTCTCTTCACTGCCATCAATCTCTTTTAGCGTATCTCCATAGTTAAAAATATAAAATGGAATTAGCATATATAACTCTTCCCGAATAATATCTTCTATTGTGTAGTCTGCCATTTTGATAATTGGCACATCAAAGGATAACTCCCGTCCATTTGACATCGCAATCTCGATTGTGGCAGCATCAGGAACTGATATAGAAGATTTTAAAGGGTGCAATCCAGAATTATCATGGAAATAGTTGGCGAACCGCCTAGAACACTATACATGAAATAATTGCAGGCAAACGATAGCATACCAGATCCCATCTGTAAAGTATGAAGTTTTCAATGTTCACAATCTCAAATTTATCCAACTAATCAATCAACGTATAAGTCCTCATTACTTTTCAAACGAAGATTTATTAGGGTATATCTCAGCCAGTGCATCATTAATAGTCTTCTTAATTATTTCAAATTCTTCTCCAGTCCCGTTCTCACTGAGACTTACCATTTGCCACTGTCTTCTCCTGATGCCATCAGCAATCGCCTTGCAATTATCTATAGTAACAGTAAATGGTTTGCCCTCCGTTTTTCTAGGGTAAAAAGATCCTTCGCATAACTGCCAATACCTGATCAGATACTGTGAGATATCTGTCTCTCCACGAAATCGATTTGAAGAACCTGCATCAAGAAGTTCTGGCTCAACTTCCCACAGCTTTGCTAATGTTGATTTTTTAAATGCATTAGCCATATGCGGATCATGAAATCCAACAAAATTATTCCAGTAATGAAGCCCAATATTCCTCTTTAGCCTCTCGCCGTATTTGAGATTGTACCACCCCAAGAAGTTTTTCTTTTGAACTTCTCTTTTATTAAAATGTTTGTTTATTATCAGAAGATTATTGGTTTTAACCATGCATGACCAGCGCGAAAGGTCTCCAATATCAACCGGCATTATTGGGCTCTCAACAGCCTGGTCACATGGAAGATCATTCATAAAATAATATTCTTTTGGAATCTTCTGTAAAGAAAATAGATCATCATTAAATAAGATAAAGTTTTCTGACAAGTCCGCAATCCTATGCAGATTCATTTCTATGGTATTTGAATTAAATGTAGGCAAGTACTTATCAGGAATATACTCATTATGTCTCACTACTCTGATCTTCTCATTATCAACATTAAGAAACTCTGGCAGATGACCACAAGTGATAAAAAAAATCTTGTTAACCCATGACATACATTCTTCTATTGCTCTGAACCAAAGATGCAGATTATCCCAACTTTGATATCGTATCTCAGTATTTGCCTCTCTCGTGCATTTTTCAGCACTACTGTATTTATTCCGCAGTTCCCGCCAATTTGGGTCAGCACCATCCACCCATGGTATAACAATGTCAATTGATTTATTCATAAAAGTCCTCAACATCTGTACTAAATCCGGTCATTTTCCTAGCACCTCATCAAAATCTACTCTCTCAAAGACTTCCAATTCTCCGCCTCGTGTGGCGTTATAGATTCTTGTTCCGTCCTTCATAATATTACTGCCTATGAAAGCGTAACCTCTTAACAAATTGTCATGTATTCTTTTGGCTCTATCTTCAGTATAGATAAAGTCATCTCTTTCTTTCGAAAAATGCTTTTCAGGTCTTGAATAATTACAATCTGTTCCCAATAAGTATATTTCAGAAAATCCCATATAATGAGCAATCTGCATACAAATTGTAGTAACAGTATAGGCGCAGTAGTATCCCCAGATAATATTGTCAGAATACCTTAGATCCTTTGCCTCTTCATCATGTAGATGGTTAAGAAAAGAAATTGGATAAAAATGTACTTTTGAAAATTTGCGACATTTTTCCCGATACATATATGTCAAAAAAGATGCTTCTGTGCATACATTATCAAGATCATATTGGGGATCGTTCCAGTCGAAAAAATCCAAAAACTTGGGATCTTCTATTACATAATAGTCTGGTCGCCATTGAACCTCATCATAAAGGTTCATTATAGAATTCATGCTAAAGCATATCTCTTGATTTAGCCGAAGTCTCTCCAGGTCATCTTTTCGTAAGCTGGGTCCTGTAGCAACAACAAAACACCTTTTCCCCTTATGTAAGCCGCGATACTGTTCCAAATCTTTGTACGGTAAATATGCAGGCGGAAAGTGAACAATCCTAAAGAATGCCATCACAGGAAAAATTAAATAGTTGTACAAAAGATTATGATTTGAAAATAATCCATAGTGGTACTCAAAGAAGAAATCCCGAATCTGTTTGAACAGTCCTTTATATTCTTTAGAAACAATTGCATAGACAGAGTATATGTATTTGGCTCCACATTCCTCTAAATATTCACCAATTTCATCATCATGTTCAACACTGGTTATCAAAAATATAGTCTTATCAAAATCGTAGTTTTTAATCCATTCAACACTCTTTATTTCCAAGCCCCTAATATACTTTCCTGCTCTTTTCCCATCGGAATCTAAAATAGTATTTGCTTTAATTCTATTGCCATGCTCACTCAAGAATTGCTCGCATGCCACCCCCGCACCATATAGGACAACTTCCTTCCCTACAGAATCCATGAAAAAACTATTCCATGTCTGGTTTCTGAATATTCCATTCCCATAATCATTTTTGTTTCTATGCTTTCTAATAGAAACAGTTTTCATCTATTTCCCACCTTCGTATTTCTATTCTCTTATTTCATTTTGCCCTATATACATATCGCTCCCAATATTTTTTGAAGAATCATCGATTTTAAACATATCTTTCTAAACCTGTCATATATATACTTACTCATCTCCATGTAGAAAGATTTTATTTGGAATTTGGGTTTTCTAATAAATCCGCTTTCATATGCAGTATTAACCACTAGATCATCTCAACATATTTAACAAATGACTTCAAATCATATATAGCATTTTCACCAATAACAGCTCTTTTTTCGTAAAAACTAAACTTATTTAATAATTCTCTTTTCTCTTTCCGCTCCTCAGTAATCCTGACTATCTCATCGCTAAAAACATACGGAACAAATTTAAATGTACTATCTTTAATATTCCAATATAGCAAGCCTATTGCAGTAAGAAAAACCACTTCGTTACCATTAAAATAGTGTGCGCCATACTTTGTGCTTTTTATGCCTTCAGTATCATATAAATCATCTATTTGCCTCATACCACCATCAAGTGAAACCTCAATATTCATATTACCGCAATGCGATAGCACAAGCACTTTATCTCCAACTGTAAATGAATTAAGAAAGCTAAATGGATGATATGCAAAATTAGTAGGGTAGTCCGAATATTCTTCAAAACTACCATCATCTTCGTTCCACCTAACTATACCTTTACAACTCGCATCTCTAGGAATCAGAAAATAATAGTTTTTATTCTTTGATATAGATATATATCTATTACCCTCATCACCCACTTTATACACTGTATATGTATCTGCACTAAAATCAAATTTAAGCACAGCATTGGCATTCGTAAACGGAAAAATGACTGTTTCAGAATCAGAATAGTAACTCAAATGAAAAAATCCATCTAATTCACTAAATACGATCTCATTATTATCTATCAACAAATCGATACAATAAAACTCATCTTCATCAATCGTATATTTAAGAATCCCTTTGAATGCATATCCAAAGAAATAAATGTAACCATTTTTATAAATTGCAGTAAAGAACAATGGTCCCTTTTCCATTTCATCATTCATACAATAGTCTGGGAATACAATTTCCTTTATAAGTTCCAATTTGTCGGAGAGTAACAACGCTACATTTCCTTTTCTGGGCAATAGCAGTATTCTATCTTCAACATGAAAAATGCCGGCAAACTGTTCAGGTATGGCTAAGTCCTTGCCAAAATCTGCGGCCAATATTATCTCTCCGGTAATAGGATTCACAGAATAAATTCCACCATCTTCAAAAGATATAAACAGTACTTTTTCATTCTCACAACTAATGCAACTATATGGAATCCTCAATTTTTCGATCATACTCTAATTCCTCAAATATTATTCAAATGCTATCCCGATATTCTCCAAGCTTATATTTTCTACAAAAATATTTTCTACTCCAGCTGCATTTAAAACATCTAAATCATCATAAGAATGTGCTCCCCACAATACTACCGCTAAACTCTCTAGCGCTTGTAAATCTTCAAGCGAAATCACTTTCTTTCCAAAGAGTTCCGAAGCCCCAATACTTTGTCCCCTTTTTGCACAAAAAGCGTAAATTGGTATATTCTGTTGCAATAGTGCCATGAATAGATGCTTCTGTTCATCTCCTGTGCCATAGATTACGATATTTTTAAATCTATTAAGCTTTTCATTTACTGAAAAAAGGTAATTCATTACAATAGTTTTCTCCTTTTTAAGCAATCATATATTTTATCAGAAATAATCATATTGCCTTTTTCATTCAAGTGACAGTAATCATAAAATAATCCATCTTCACCATCAAGCCACCGAATCCCATTCTCAATAAAGTCGAAATCACCAACACAGTCGCCTATTTCACTACTGAACTTTTCTCTTTGGTTTTTTATTTGATTCTGAACATAGAAAAGTATTTCTTCATCCTTTTTTTCTTTCTGTTTTGTTATGAGATTTGGCTGTAAGATACATACAAATCTTATTCCAAATTCTCTACATACAGCATTCATTATGCGTTGGTTTGTTAACCACTTTTCACTCCCCTTAACACTTTTACGTTGAACTCCAGCGATATATTCTTCTACTCCACTATTGCCATAAGGGTCTTCCATCCTCATGGCTGAAATCTTTTTAAATAATTTACGCTTGTACGAATTCTCATATGGGATCAAGGTATCATTATCATTTACAGAGCTATAACTAATAACTAAATATGGATTAAGCGGCAATACATCTCTTATGAGTTTTAACAGTTCTTCAGATGAAGAATATCCTGCAGTAGCGCCTATAACAAGCGCAGTATTATCTTTAGACAAATAATTATTATAAAAACACTCTCCCCAGCTTTTCCATTCATAAACACATGGATCTGACGTTGATCCTCCCAATATTGCAATAACTCGCCTTGCACTGTCAGTGCTCCCAAATATCTTTAGTCCATTTTTATCACAGCCTTCAGCAGGAAGACCATATCCTATCAAAGAATCCAACCTAAACCTATGGTTTCTTATATATCCTGCAGCATTAAAGAATCGATTAAAGTCAATAAGATTTTTAAATCCCATACTTTCTAGTTTTTTTGAGCACTTCTCATAATCATTTCTCAAAATCAATATGAAACAGTCCTCTTTTTCTAAATATAACTCATAGATATCTCTTAACTCTAATCCAATGCTATGAATAAGACTAACAGCCCCATCATCTAAATCATCAAAATTGTCGACAACATAACTCACTTCCAAATCTAAGCATTTCAGTTTGTGAAACACTTCAACAGTAAGCTTTTCTGCTCCATATAGTACAATTTTTTTATCTTTATGCTTTACAAGTTCCCTAATATCTCTTTCAAGTAATATTTTCATAATCCCTCAAAAATTATATATGTAATCAGGAATAACATTTTCGGTTACTTCTTTTTCTGCCATTTGCAAATCGTATTGGCTCATAACACTTGAGATAAAAAGTCTATAATAATACTCCTCTTTTTCTGGCCATAGCTCTTTAATAATTTTTTGCCATTCTTCAATACTAAAAAAAGAATAATGTAATGTAACCGGTAATAAGTGTCTGGAATCAGAATAGTCCTTCCACATTGTTCCTTTATCCTCATCTTTGAATTCCTGATGATCTTTTGAATAAAGGTATGTCTTATATAATTCGATATATCTATCAATCGAGTTCATACTTATCTCTCCAATCATCATCTTCTATAAAGTTTTCCTGAGCTTCCTTATATAAGATGCACTTGTTAAGAACTAGCACGTCCATATCAGTACGCATAAAACACCTATACGCATCATCAGGAGAACATACTATTGGTTCCCCTCGCACATTGAATGAGGTGTTCACAATACAGCCACATCCTGTTTTTCTCTCAAATGCCTTTAATATCCTATAGTAGTCCTTGTTCTGTTTTTCATTGACTGTTTGAATGCGTGCACTATAGTCTATATGTGTAACAGCAGGAATAGCAGATCTCTTCTTTCTAACTATCTCTAATAAATCAATCTTGTTGCCTTCTTGCTCATCCTGTAAAATATTCGCATCTTCTCTTAATCTTTCCTGAACATCTGCCACTACTAACATATATGGGCTAGAAACATGTAAGTCAAAATAATCTTCGCATTTATCTTCAATTACAGATGGTGCAAATGGTCTAAATGATTCTCGATACTTGATTTTCAAATTAAGCTTCGTCTGCATATCTTCGTTTCTAGCATCTGCAATAATACTACGATTTCCTAGCGCTCTGGGGCCAAACTCCATTCTTCCCTGAAACAACCCGATTACTTTACCATCCGCCAGTAGTTCCGCCACCTTATCATAAAAGCCGTCTTTACCAACATAAGAATCAAATATATATCCATGATTCGAAAGAAAACATGTGATCTCTTCATCAGAATACTCTGGCCCTAAATAAGCCCCACACATCCTATCTTCAGGATGAAATCTCCTCATTCTCCCCCAACTATGATAGTATAAATAGTATGCAGCTCCGATTGCTCCGCCTGCATCACCTGCAGCAGGCTGAATCCATATATCATCAAATATTTTTTCCTTCAATAATTTTCCATTTGCAACACAATTAAGCGCTATACCACCCGCCAAACAAAGATACTTTGCGCCAGTAATATTTCGTGCATATCTTGCCGTTTTAATAATTATTTCTTCTGTGATTTTCTGAATTGATGCTGCTAAATTTGCTTCTCTTCTGGTTATATCTGTTTCCGGACTCCTAGCTGGACCATCAAACAATTTCTCGAATAAATTGTTTGTCATATTACCGCCCAAATAGAAGTCAAAATATTTTAAATTAAGCTTATAACTTCCATCATCATATATATTTATGAGTTTCTGCTTAATTTTCTCATAATAGATTGGAATCCCATAAGGACTAAGCCCCATAAGCTTATATTCCCCTGAATTAACTTTAAACCCACAAAAATATGTAAAGGCACTATACAGCAAACCTAGCGAATGCGGATAATCTATCTGTTTAATTAATTTGAGCTCATTGTCTTTCCCATATCCAATCGTAGTCGTGCCCCATTCTCCAACGCCATCCAAAGTAATAACCGCAGCTTCCATAAATGGTGATGCATAAAATGCCGAAGCAGCATGTGAAATATGATGTTCATTAACATAAATCTTGGACGCTGGTATTCTTCCATTAGAAACTAATTGAATTTTTCTATGAATCCAAAGCTTATCTGTGAACAACATCTTTAGATACTTATCGGATAGATTCTTCTCGTTTTCCTTAACAACCTGAATATTCTGTATAACTCTATCTGCTGTCAATAACGGATTATCATAATATACAACTGCATCCAAATCTGAGAAAGTAAGATTGGCTTCTCGCATACAATACATAATTGCGTTTCGTGGAAAACTAGGATCATGTTTTTTTCTTGTAAAGCGTTCTTCTTGAGCAGCCGCGATTATATCATCATTCATTATCAAAGCTGCTGCAGAGTCATGATATAATGCGGAAATTCCTAGTATAACTTTTCTGTCAATCTCTTGCCAATGGATATAATCTTCCCCTTCACATAACCCCCTTTTTTGAAGGTATTCTTCCACTTCCCCTCTTCCGTTATTTAATCCTATAATACAAAAAATGCTTTTCCAATTATCAATACTTTCAGGAGAAACGATACGCAATTTTCTATACATACCCTGCTTATTACTGTCCACGTAGAATCTCACGTTATAAGTATTTGAATTATGGACATCAAGAACATCAGAAATAACTCCCGCCTTATTTCCAGTCCCCCATATTACTATATTTCTAGATTCTCCTAAGAGGCGATTCTTCCATGGTATCGAAATCATATCGAAGTAATTCACTCCCTGTTCGCTTCACATACTCGAATTTTTATGTAATCAATATTATTTCTCTTTCCTCAATAATCTACTTAAAAAAGTTTATCTTCTGCAATATCACACAAAATATGCCCTATGAAAATGTGACTTTCTTGTATTTTTGCAGTACAATCAGAAAGAACAACAATTAACACATCTACAATATCTTTAGTTTTTTCTCATGAACGTCCTAATAGTGCTAAATAGTGCCTCCCAGTTCTTTTGCATTTTAATTGCCCTATAAACATTTTCAGAATTACCACTAGTACTAATGCCAATCATAACATCTTTCCTACGCATTAATCCTTCAATCTGCCTTGCAAACACATCTTTATATTTATAATCATTTGCTATGGCAGTAATTGAAATGCCCTCAATTGGAAGTACAATAGCAGGCATCGCTTCAACTTTATCCAAAAACATAAAGCAATCTATTGGTTTTCCAATATCTCTACCCGTTCGCTGATAGGATTTAATAAGAAGGAGGGTTGTAACTCTTCTTGAAAGAAGACAGATGCTTTTCGATCTTTATCAAATTATCCATGGTAATATCTGTCAAATCCATTCCTGCTAATGCTTCAGGATTATAATCCCACTGCTGGAGATAAAGTAACTTTTCAATTATCTCTTCATCAAATCTGTGTTTTATTACCTTGCCGGCACCCCCCGACAATTGAATATGGCATCACATCTTTTGTAACAACTGCTCCTGCAGCAATAACAGCTCCATCACCGATGCTAACCCCCTTTAATACTTTTGCACTAGCCCCTATCCATACATCATTTCCTATATTTCCATATAGCTTATCCAAACCAATATCCGAATACTTATAAAAATCTGAATAGTCTACATATTTAGAAATAAATCCCATTGCTTCCTGAAAAAAAGAAAGAAGATGATGAAATAGTATTTATTGGATGATCTTACAAGTCAACGTATGCATTAGGACCAACAGTAAAATACCTACCAATCTTTTCTATATTACGAATTGTTGAATACTCATTAATAAAAGAAAACGCGCCCAATTCTCTACATGCTAATCTAACTCCCCGAATCAACACACTTGGAGCTTCAATTATCATTGTCCTTTTTGAATCAAAACAGTACTGTACTTCTATGGATGCATCTATCAACTTATCACCTTCACGATCGTAAAAAGACAAATTATTAATTCTCATCGATAAACCCTCCTAACAACATATGCTATTATCCAAAGTGGTTTTAACGTGCTCTCTTCGCCCAGATTACTTCAGATACTCTATTTCCAACATAATTCATAGGTCTTTTGATAGTTTTCTTTTCACTATCATATGACTTTGTTAGATTCACTACAAAACCATGCTGTTCCAAACAACTGAGAACAGTTGAAATAGAGTTGTTGCCTTTCAAAACTCCCTCGTGAAATTCAATAAACATAGCATTTATATTGTCAAGTTTATCACTTATTTCTGTAATAACTTTTGTTTCACTACCTTCAATATCTAATTTTAAATAATCGACAACACCAGAAATATATTTACTTAATTTAGCTGTTTTTACAATGATTTCATGAATTTTGTCTGCCTCTACCCCTTCCATATTTCTTTTCTCAAGACTTCCAGACAAACCATAATCCTGTTCATAAAATATCACCTCATCACCATCCGTATCTGTGACTGCAAAAGGCAACGCTAATACATCTTTCCATCCATTTCTTTTTATATTTCTCTCTAATATTTCGAACAATCTAGGCACTGGTTCAAAAGCAATTATTTTTGCATTTGGGTATAATTGCTTAAAATAATATGTTGCCATTCCAACATTTGCCCCCGCATCGATAATAAATGGTGCTTCTTTATTAGTTTCAAAATAGTAGTCTTCATCTATCAGTATTTCTTTCATTATCACTGAAAGATCGAACAAATTATCATATTCAAATGTTACCCCACCTGACAAATGAATGACTCTTTCTGTTTCATCACAAACATTAGCAAGTACCGTAAACAACACGTTTTTCGCACCGATTAGTATGCCGTCAACCAATGCGTCACTTGATTTGAATTGTTCACATTCATAGCCTGATACCCATTTTTTTATTGATTCAGAAGCCTCAACTGTTTCATATAATCTTTTTCCAATTGAATTAGCTTCACTCTTGTTGCTTCTCCACCAAAGATTAAAAACATCGCATATCCTCCTCTTGTCATCCTCTCCAAGAACGTCTAAAAACTTCAGCACCTTCAAAATCACCATTTGGTTCATGCATTTAAGTTTATTAAAATTGCAAAAACATAACTCTTTCAAATCATGAGAACAGCCTGAATATAGCTTCCAGTATTTTGAAATCCAACTAATGAAAAAGTCTTCATCAGCATTTCCATTAATCGCAAGCTCAGCAATCCCTAACAACTCCGTAATATCATTGCTATCCGTACATTCCAAGCAATACATAATTCTATAAGCATGCATTTTGTTTGTCAGAGATATCTCATCCGCGTTAGAAAGAAAAACCTCATGAAAAATTTCAGGCGCTATAGTATAGATTTTCCAATGATCCATAGTCCACAGAAAGTACTCATCCTGAAAAAGATCTGACCTCATCAATTCTTCTGTGACTATTCTTAACTGTTGAATATCGCCTCTTTCAAGACAGCCTTCATAGAAAAGCAATTGAAGCACTGTATACTTATCACGCCAGCTCAATTGCTGATAATTTTCTCTTGCGATAGCTTCAGCTTTTATAAGAACCCTGTTTATTAATTCACTTCTAGCCAATATCCATTTAAAAAAGGCAAATCCTTCCAATCCTGCTTTTAGCTGTTCCCATGCCATCATAAAGCCAACATAACTATATGTGACCACATTCCTACTTAGCAACTCATTGCCTTTATACAAAAGTACCTCTATACTGCCATTCTCTTCTTTGCCCATGTCCATAATATAGTTATACCCGCATTGCTTGGTATTATGATATGGATAATTGGCAATAACATCAAATCGTTCTTTACGAAATGCCCTTCCGCATTCCTTTCCAGCACGAACTATCTCAATATGGGTATCGTCATAACTAGGAATTGCCCATCCATTTAAATAAATGATTGATTCAATCACAAATGTCCTAGGTGGTGGAAAGATTGGAATATTTATCACTCTTTCGTTTATATAATCACGCCCCAAATATGAAGAAGCATATTTCCTAAAAAAAGAAGGAACATTACCACTAACATAGGCTCTTAAATCTATAATATCATCGACATCCACCGTTCGCAGCATATCGTAAAACAGCTCAACGGAATATGAGCATGCAAAAACAGCATCTTTCTTACATAGCTCAAGCTGTTCTACCGACAAAACATTAATATTATTAATACTATTCCCATATTTCCCATCACAATCATCGATGAACGCCTCTATGCTGCCTCCCATGTCATGTAGCATTTGCGCCATGAATAGACTCGGTCTACGAACTCCACATATAATTATTTTTTTATTACAAATTTGGAGCCATACCTCTTCACAAAATCCGCTCATATCCTCACCTACCATATTTAGAAATGAAAGTATTATAATCTAGATTCACAAAGCCTTTAACTCTATTTAAATAAGCACTTCCAGGCATTTCAAAAAACGACCAAACGTAGTCATCCATATAGTAATTTCTATCTTCTTCTCTAAACACCTTTTTTATCTTATAAAAATAATCTTCACGCATTTCATATGGAACCAAATCCCATGCCCACGCAGCAAGGTGGATTTTATATGGCACATACCATTTAGCATATTTTTCATAGCATCCAAACGTGTCATAAATATCATTCATTATTCTAATGGCATCGCTCATTCCCATTATTCTTGGATTGGTACTCTGTGTCATCGATTTCTTGTGGATCCTAAAGTTATAAAGCTGTTCATTAAGAACATATGCGTTTTCTGATGATAACAACGATCTAAGATTGTGTGGATTATCATCAAAATTTTCGCAATCCAAATCAAAGAATAGCTCTTTCTTTAGAACAAATTCTCTACGCATCAACTTAGCCCAAGGAAATGGATATTGAATAAAAAACTTAAAGTATTCTTCTGTCAACTTGAATACTTCCTCTTTAGGGAAAAACTTTCTATAGCTATACCACCTTGGCCGCGTCCTATCATAACTTTGTTGCGTTTTCACCTCTCTGAAAAAGAAATATAACAAATCTGCATTATATCTATCTGAGATATCAACAAGCTTTTCTAAAGCATAAAAATCAAGATAATCATCGCTGTCTATCAAATAAACGTACTTACCTCTTGCATTTCTGTAGCCCCAATTTCTTGCTTCTCTTTGATTAGGTTCATCTTGATGGTGCAAAACTACTCTGTCATCTTTCTTAGCAAAATACTCCAATATACGTTGAGAATCATCCGTGGAACCATTATTAACACATATTAATTCAATTGAAAAAAGGGATTGATTTAGGATAGAATTAATTGACTCTGACAAGTATTCTGCAGCATTAAATACAGGCATAATGACAGATACTATCGGAGTATCCTTTACTTTTTCTCTAGACTCTATCTGTTTACAATACGCACTTCTTTCATATTTTAGATGTGGATCTTGATCACCTTCAATAACACTCACTAATGACTCTGCTAATTTCTCCGAACTATTTATTGTGACTTTCTCATTTGCAGAATACACATAATATTTCAGTGCCCTAGCAACATGCTTAACAAATTCTTCATGCATCGTATCAGTATAGCCCTTTAATAACGCACATTGTATAGCTTCGCCTAACTGGTTATGTCCTTTGACTGTATATACAGCCCCACTATCATTTATTTGCAGCCTACCGACTACCACGCATGGTTTCTGATGAATCACAGACACATATGCTCCTTGTGATAGTAATGTAATTGATATATCACATAAATCAATAACCTCCTCTAAACTTCCCCGTTCAACTAATATGGTGTTTTCTTCATTAATATCAATTTTAAGACCTCTAGTAATCTCGATAGGGTGTGGCTTATAAACAATCCTCCAATCTTCATGCTTTAATAAGAGATTTTGCAACTCCGCATATATTTCCTCATCATTTTTTTGATAAGGAGCATGCATCTTTTGCCTCTCAGGATTCACTAACGTATTGCCCGAATGAGCAGAATTTGATCCCATGAACAAAAGAATAGAATAACCACTCTTTTTATAAAAACTAATTTTTTGCCTTATCGAAATATCTAACTCTTCAGTCACATTTCTCGATAAATCTTTGTCTCTTGCATACAATAAATAATCCCTTGCTTTTTTTATGTCATCTTCACTGACGTCAAGAGAATTAAAGTAATCGCTATGCTGTGCAACCCAACTCTCACCCATGTGTCCGCAGAAATCAAACGAAACTGTTCCTGGTAATATTCCCCATTCAACCGAGCACACTGCCAAACCTTTTTCGGCACAAATATCCGCTATCATTTTTCCCCAAGGGCTTAATCTTCCCCAAATGCAAACCAAATCAGGTCTATAAAAATCTATTGCATTAGAGAAATACAAATAAAGTAGATTAGCAATAGCTGTTGCTGTTCTTTTGGTGCAGCCATATTCGACTATAGCCGAATTTTCAACATCATCATATAGATGACATGGAAGCCAAGGAAGCCTCATTCCATATGTCATAACCAAATATGGATCTTTTGTTATTCGTGTTAATTGAGCTATGATAAGAGGGAACTCTTCTGTCAAATCTTCTATTGGAGATCCGGTTACATTCCCGTTAAGAATCGCTATATCATAAGATTCGTTGAAGAAAAACCCTGGAATAGCATTTTTAGTTGATTTATGTGTCCCTGTCTGCAACCACCCTATAAACAAAAGTTTTTTCTTACCATTGCCTGATAATTGTAGCCAATCTTTTCGGCATTTAATTCTTGACATTTTGTTTTGAGCCGTATAATACTTTTCATCAGTATCATCAAAAGGATTTATGAAAGATCCTGTTCTAATAACATCATGTTTATCCGTAAGTATTTGGCTAAAATAATAATCATCGGGATTTGTCAAATATGAATGCTTTACACTCCAATATAATTTCCAATTACCCCCGGCAAAATGGATAACATAGGGCATCGTTCCTGTCTTAATGTTATAAAATGCATGCGGATATCTCTCCTCAATAACTTTCATACCGCCATTACAAATATGAACAACCTCACCTTCATCAATCAACTTATAGCGATTAGGATGTTTCGCTCTATCCAACCGAATCAAATCCTGATCATGCCAAGAGTGTTGTGTGAATAACTGGATATTTAGTGAAAAAAAACCTTTCTTAACCTGACTAAATGCTTCATAAAGTATTCTAGGACTAGCCATTATAAATCCAATATTTATCTCATGTTTTCCAAAATCCAATTCAGTAGCGTCATGATATTGGGAATAATAGTAATCTTTTTTCCAGAGCCATGTATTTACAATATTTTCATTTTCTTCCTGCCAATAATATAATTTATCTGGATCATTTGAGTAGTATTTTTCCATCAGAACGTTCAAATCCTGCTGAAAAAACAAATCGTTGTCACACAATGCAACAAAATCGTAATTGTTGCCCACCTTCTTATACCAATCAAGAATAATGAGTTTACTCATTCTTTTATTTCTAAAAACCTCAAACGCTTCCTGAATCTTATCTTCTTCTGTCTTTCCTTGCACTATCTCTTCATAGGTCAATTCTTCATACTCCGGCTGTGCTTTGGCAACATCGTTTTTATATTTCCAATTATTTATTTCTTGAAGGTGATTCTCTAAATAATATATTCCCATGCTATCCAAATAGTTTTTTGCCTTTATGGACAGTCCTGTAGTAATAACCCAAATATCGCCTTTAAAGTTACCTCGACTTTTATCATTTAAAGACTCTAACATCAAATTTGCACACGCCAAATGCGGAGTATTGGCTGTAAAAACTAAAGCTGTTCTTATACCTTTGCTATCTTTTTGTCCGTTTGAAAATGAATTCTGTATATAACAATTCTTTAACATACCTTCACCTCTCTTCTAAATGTATATTTTGCTTATGATACTCATTACTTCCACCGCATCTTCTGCAGTACCATTAACTATTTTCCCTTTACCCGTCAACGCATCGTAAAACTCTTTTACTTCCAGCTCCCATGACCGATCTTCATCAAAACACAAAGTATATTCTGTAGGGTTACCCATCTTTCCACTCTTCTGTTCCAGGTCACGCTTATAGTATGTTATCCGCTCTTCGCCATAGCTCCTAGTGGATGTTAACAAACCATTCAGTGCTATGTATCCTCCGGTAAGAACTATGTCCAGGTCAAATTTATGCTTCCACTGGATGGCACTGGAATTCAGCGTTGCAACTTTTCCATCAGCAGTTCGCATAGTGACAAAAGCAGTATCTTCACTAGGGCTATCTTTCCAGACAAGATTATCAGTAAATCCCTCTATCTCGGTAAAATCCCCCACTAGATATCTAAGTAGATCCAGCATATGGATTCCTTGATCTAATAGGATGCCGCCTCCTGCTATCTGAATGTCATTTCTCCATTCATCCTTGGTGTAATCCGCTGCCTTTCCATATACTCCTCTGGCCGCTACGACTTCACCCAAAAAACCTGATTCGATAAGGGATTTTGCCTCGATAATAGAATTGTGATATCTATGGTTAAATCCATATTTTAAAATCTGTTTGGGATGTTCAATAGAACAATCTCTCATCCTCATTGCATCTTCTAGCGTTCTTCCGGGAGGTTTTTCAGAGAATACGTGACATCCTTTTTCCAAGGAATAGCAGACTACATCCGGAATAACTGAATTGACAGTACATACCACTACCACTTCAGGATTCTCACTATCAATACACTTTTCCCAGTCAGTGTATGTATTTTCTTTATAGTCGTTTAACGCTTCCCTGCTTGAATCACACAGTCCGACTATGTTAAACCCACCATGTTCAGTCATGGCTTTGTAACGGGTTTTTCCCATTCGTCCCATTCCTATTATGACTGTCTTATACTTATGATCACCCATATTTGATTAAGCCTTTCTAGCTATAATTCTTACAAATGAACTCAGACAGCTCTTTTGCAAAAATCTCTGAAATTCCTGCAAGACACTTTCTTCACTCTCAGTAAGAAGGTATTTGACAAAGCCTTCTCTGTCATCAAGCTTATCCAAGCTATCAAGCACGTACTTGACGTCCATTACACCTGGTGTGGTTATTTCCAATACTTCATACCCATTTTCAGAAAGCAATTTCCTGATTCCCTTTATTGAAGGCAGAAAGACATGTTCATAGGGATAAATGTTCTTGTTCTGTTCTTTGAGAGTAAGAATATCGAACCCGCTTCCTACTCTTGTGCCTAGGAAAAGTATGCCATCCTCACAGAGCATATTTCTAATTGAATCAAGTCTCTCATGGGGATCTGTTTCTTTTTGCATCTGATCAAAATAAAAGACTATGTCTGCCTCACCATCTGCAACATTTGCCGTATTATCACACAGGATTGATTCTCTGATATCATATTTTCCGCACAAAGCGGATTTCTTAATAACGTTCACATATCCGCTAAGTCTGTTACCAACATCAACAATGTTCAGATTCTTATTTCGTTTTAAAAATCTGTATGACCTTACTTCAATCCATTCCAGAAATTCGCCCCACATTTCCGTTCTACTCTCAGTTATCTTATCCTGATATGGATCGCTTAATCTCAGTTTTAGCAGTTCCTCCTGCTTCTGATACTCTGTAACCGTCTCAGTATCACAAACAGCGTAAATACTCTTGCACTCTTCACAGCAAAGATAATCTACGTCCCATTTAGTATAGAAATACTTCCCAGTGCTTTTTTTGCACACAGGGCAATCACAGGACATATCATTTCTTTTTTCATGGTTCAGAACATATTTCCTGGCTATCTCTATCTCTTTATCTCTAAAAAGGTTGCTCTGCATGGACTGGTTCTTATAGGACTTTTCTGTGTATTGATATGATCTGAGCATTTATTTGCTACCCTTCATTTCGTTTAAAATCTTCGTATAATTCTTTATTTGCAAACAGTTTGCAGATGCACTGGTAATCCTTAAGATGCTCTATCTCTACATAACCGCCTGCTGCCTTAACTATTGCCGAAGACGCTGCAATATCCCACAACATAATCTGTTCTTCAAGATAAGCATCTATCTTTCCGGCGGCCACTAGACTCCCCATAACGGCAGCTGCACCCAGCATCCGAATCTTTTTAAAGCTTTGCACCTGTTTTACAAATTTCTTTAAACTATCTTCCCCGTAATCTCTCTTAACTGGAAATCCTGTCGCGAATATGGCATCCTTCGTCTTATCAACTTTGGAAGTCTTTATAACCTTATC
Source organism: Butyrivibrio sp. (assembly GCA_015056495.1). Lineage (GTDB taxonomy): Bacteria > Bacillota > Clostridia > Lachnospirales > Lachnospiraceae > Butyrivibrio. The sequence continues at coordinate 57,644 of SVGC01000012.1, read as the reverse complement.
ATTAAGCCAAGCCCCTTCACCTACAATACCGGCAAAAAGATCACCGGTATGAAATCTGTATATCGCACCAAGCACCGGTTCATAGCCATTCCAGAGAGCCACAGATGTACATGCCAATTCTTTAAGTCCCTTCCAATAATTAGCCGAACCGTCAAGTGGGTCAACAATCCATCTAAGTTCCTTTTCTTCTCCTTCTATGAGCCCGGCTTCCTCTGACAAAATTGGAAGGCCTGTTTCCTTGAGGATTTCTATGATTATCGCTTCACTCTTTCTGTCTGATGATAGTTTAATGTCTTTTCCTATCTGACTGTCTACCGTTGGATTGTAGTTTTCTTCCAAGAACTGCCCAGCAGTTTTCACTGCCTTAATAGCTAGGTCGAACTCTTTCATCTATCGTTATACTCCTAAATCTCTTAATAGATTATCTACTGCCTGCATTTCCATACTGTCCCTACACATTTTTGTATAGGTGCACATATGTGGCGTAAGGATGGCATTGTCACAATCCTTTAGTATTCCTTCATAAGGCTCCTTCCATAAGGCGTCTCCCCAGAAGCCTGCTATCTTTCCGGATTTAAGGCCTTCATATACAGCCTGTTCATTTATCAGGCCACCTCTGGCGCTGTTGAGGATTATCACACCGTCTTTCATTTCCGATATCATCTTGGCTGTAATTATTTCATCTTTTCCGGAGGCATGAATTGTTACCACATCTGCTTTCTTAAGCCCATCCTCCAATGAACAGGTGGATGCTTCTTCATTATACTTGTCGTAAACCAAAATACTCGCCCCAAGACTCTTTAAAAGCTCAGCTGTTTTTCTTCCTATATGGCCATATCCAATAACTAGTACTGTCAGTTCTGCAATTGAGTGCCCAAGTCTCTTTTTCCAAACACCGTTATGGACATCAGCATTGGCAAGGGTTACATTATGGCAGATATTTAGAAGCGCGGTTAATGTCATCTCTGCTACAGCATTAGTAGGGCCTTCAGGCGTATTTGAAACTTTAATCCCGTGTCGTCGGGCAGCTTCCTTGTCCACATTGTCCATTCCAATTCCAATACGAGCTATCGCCTTCAGATTAGGACATTTGCTAAATACTTCTTCATTTAATGGCTCCAACCCTGCCAACAAGCCATCGGCACCCTGCAAGTGCTCAGTTATTTCTTCCTGAGTCATCTTTCTCTTATATGGGTTCTTTACCAACTCTATTCCTTTGCTAGTTAGCTTGTTAACTACTTCTTCGCAGCTATCCCCAAATGAAGATGCTCCTACAACAACTCTCATTAATGCCTTCCTCCCATATACTTATCCAAAAATAGATCCAACGCAGCATGAAGTAAAACTGCATGAGCGCTTTCAACCTCACCATATGTCTCAAGTGGTACGTAAAAGTTTACATCGCCCATTTTCCTTATTTTGTTATCACTCTTTTTTCCTGAAACACTAATGGTAAATGCACCATTTTCATTAGCAGCCTGTAGTGCATTAACAATATTGGGAGAATTCCCGGAAGATGATATTCCTATTACAATATCTTTTTCTGAAATGATTCTTTTAATTCTATAGCTATATACATCATCATAACTAAGGTCATTACTGATAGCAGTAATATGACTTACCTCAGCACATGTAGTTGTATTGATTCCAGCATTTTGAAACCAGTCGTGAGACATGTGCTCTGCCATGCTGGCACTTGCTCCGTTTCCGCAGAAAAATAAAAGGCCTTGTGTTTTCTCTTTAACATCTAACGCTTTTTTTGCCCAAATTTCTAAGCCTTCTTCAAGGCTTATTTCCTTACCTTTACCATCTGTAACAACGGTCTTCTGTAAGCCTTCCAAAATCAATGAAAAATAATCCAATCCATAGTTACTCATAAATCCATATACCTCGCTGTAATGTTATTCTCTCTTGCAGTAAGAATGCCTTCAGCTATATTCCAATCTTCCTCTGTATCCAAGTCGCAAGATTCGTCTTTTGGAATCACAAACTTACCTACCTTGCCACCAAAAACAGGATTAATCCCCTTTTCCTGCAGTTCTATAAACGTGGATCTCTTCCATGCTGTTAAGGCCCACACCACACTCTCTACCGGTTCTAAGCACTGACTATTAACCTTCTCTTTAAATGTAAAATTTAAAGGTACGTCTCTAAAAAACGTTTCTTCTTTTGCAGCAACCACCGATAAGACAGTGTCAAAATCATTATTTTCCAGATAATCAATAAATCTATCCATAGTATCCTGCCTAAGCAGTGGTGACGTAGCATTGACCATAACTACATAATCACAGTCATGCTTTTTTAGAAATTCATAGGTGAAATCCCTGTTAGTCGCAGTATCAGTAGCTAGTTCAGCTGGTCTTTTATGAAATTGAGCACCTAGTTTTTGAATTGCGTTTCCAAGAGCATCATCCTCGGTATTTATCCAAACACTGTCAAATTTCGCATTATTCAACGCTAAATCAATGGGATATTGTATCAATGGCTTATTAAGCATATATCTTATGTTTTTTTTAGGTATTCTTTTTGATCCAAGTCTAGCCGGTATCATTGCTATATACTTCTTCATGGTATTCTATCTATCCTCAACTTTCATTTTTATGACGAATTTTTTCACTTCTCCATAACCTTCCACATACTCCTGTGGTCTATGAGCGTCTTCTGGAAAAAGCATGGTAAAGTAGCCAGGTAAATTAACAGTTCTTCCACGAAAAGCATTCTTATCGTATTCAAAGAATGCAACATCACGCTCACCCAAAGAATCTTCTGCACATTTCAATAATGATCTGTCAAACACAGATATTCCTTCAGCACCTGTGATTGTCGCCTGAATGTCAATATACTTGTCATGAGCTTCGATCTTGCATTGTTCAGGCTTTGGTGTGCTATAACTCATAACCTTCACAAATAAATTCTCTCCATCCAGCCAATTAGTGGACTCTTCCATCTCTGGCGATATTCTCTGCAAAAAAGCACTAATCACATCAGCATATTTAGCAGGGACATACTTATATAATTGATCATTTTTTGCATAAACCATTATGTTCTTGCTACCTTTCAATCAAATAAAATCTAGTACATAAGTCAAATATTAGTCGTATGCCCCAAATGGAGTCATGACAACTTTTGGGTTTCCTTTTTTCTTTATCTCATCCAGCATCTCTAGTCTTAGATTTGCCAACTTTGATGATATGACAAAGATGACATTTCCTTCATCAAACATGCTGTGAACGCTTTTTATCGGAACACTAACACCATCAACATCAATATTGTTTTCATTTGGAGTTCCTGTAACAGCAAAGCACAGTATTTTCTTCGGTCCAATCTCCTTTGCCAGTGTTTTTCCTACTCTACCTGCACCGTAAATAACTATTCCAGATTCATTCTTGAGAAATTCAATAAATTGCATTTTCTCTATCCGTTTTTGTTCTAAGTACGTTTCTGGTGATGCAATAATCTGTTTGATATCTTTCCACTCTTCTGGGTAGTAACTGATACCTGTTACTTGAAACTCACGATTCCATCTTGAAATGTCTTCAGCCATTCTTTCATAGAAAACACCTCGTAGGTTTAATGGTGTTCTTTCTATATTAGTCTTATATTTTCTGTAGAAAATCCACGACAACATCTCACCAAATTCTTTAAGTTTTACTTTATCAATGTTATTTCTAATAAACTCAAATTCATCACAAATGCAAAAGCACTTGTTTGCTTGAAAAGTAGAGGAATTTGGGTTGTCTACTCGATATCTATAAAAGCATTTATTTAAATAAATACTTTTTTGGGCAATAATCTGGGTCCAAGCCCAAACCCCAGTGTCTTGAAACGATGCACCAGGTGTTTCATTAAACTGAATATTATTATCTACAATAAATGCTTTTTTATATATGCCACACCATATTGCCACTATGTCCGGAAGAAGCAGCTCCGGCATTTTGCTTGGATTCAATATAGTATTGTAAAGGTTCTTATCCTTTAACATTTTTCTCGTTCTATAAGCATATTCTCCCGAGTTTGAATCTGTTCTTACTTCTCTATAATCTGCTTTCACAAAGTCCAAATCATTTTCAATGGCAACATTGTATAATTCACAATACATTTCTCTATCTATAGCATCATCAGATTCAACTATCCCAACGTACAGCCCTTTTGCCAGCCTTATTCCTAAATTCATTTGATAGCCATAGCTCTTTTTGTCTGAATGTATTAGTTGTATTCTATTGTCAGTTTTTTGATATTGTTCAAGAATTTCTAGTGTTGCATCAGTTGATCCTGCATCCACCACTAGTATTTCTATTTCTTCCAGCGTTTGGGTAAGGATACTTTTTATACATTCCTTTATATACATTGATGAATTTAAAGTTGGCACTATTACTGATACTTTAATATTCATCATCAAGCCCTCTCATATTCTTTAGTATTCACTAGCACTTTCGTAGATGTTATATTCGACAAACTTTTAACTCAATATACATTAATATCGGCGTATTCATTTAGAACTGTTAGGTGTGCTATTCCGACATAAATGAAACTATATATAGTATAGCATATTATCTGAATATTTTCTTTTTTTTACACATTTCAAAATGGAATTTAGCGAATTTTAAGATTTGATTTTTTGCAAAATAATAGACGTAGCCACCGCTACGTCTACGTCATTTACATATTCTACTGCATCAATCCATTCTACAGCAAGATACAACGATACATCAACCATCCAACCTTGTTCTTTATCGTTTAGTTTTTTTAATAGCGAAATTACTTTTTTCTTCTTGCGCCGGATGTTTTTCATGATATAAGCTTATTTTCTTTCCATGTTGAAACTCGTTGACCATTTCCAACTTCACCCCGTAGCAATTAGCAATAAATGAAGCTTTTTGTTCCGGAATTCCATTATCTGTATAAAACTCAAAAGTTTCATCTACGGTTGGCAGTAAATCCGTCTTAACAATATTCTTATCCTTCACTTTTGAAAGCATCTTATCCTCTGACTTGAAGAAACTCGTTATCGTTCTTTCAAGAATTTCAGTTCTTGTATATGCCTCATCCTTATACTCAGAGAAAAACATGCTGTTTCCGGAATCAAAGATAGGCGCAGGACCTATCAATTTAAAAGTCTCTGAATCACGCAATACTCCAAAATTAAGCAAATGCTCATCATCATTACTGATAATAAAATCAGTAAGAGTCTGATAATCCATGAATTGCTGAATAATTTCTCTGTCTATGCCATTTACTGCACAAATTTCTATATAACTATCATAAACAGATATGCTGTTGCTTGTTTTCTGTGATTCAACAACTTCATAAGCATTTATCAGCTCTTTGCTATCCGATGTAAATTCATCACAAAAACACTGCGTTTGCTCATCATTAAGCCTATCAACAGAATATTTAACATATTGAATAGTGCTTTTCTGCCTTTGGTGGAGCATTGTTGCAAAAGCCTCATTAACACATTGTTGACCCTTATGAATCAACGATGTTTTTACCAATACAGGAATTTCGCCATTTAAATCCCAATATTTTTCCATCTGCCCACCTAAAGATGCATTCGGATCATAGGATGTAGCATTGTGATATGGTAATATCCCTTTATTCACTCCAAGCTGATTCCTGAGCTTCACATCTTCCCACGATATGCTGATATCAATAGGACATAACCAATACGCATCCGTCATAGAAAGTGCCATGTTTTTTGCAAGATATTCAGAGCTATTCAAACATCCAGCCTTTTTTATGACTTCTTCCATAATTTTGCGAGAACCGGGCACAGAGCGTTGAGACCACCACACCTTAATCTTATTAAGATCAGCATTTCCCATAAATGGACTATACTCACCATTTATGGGAACATAATTAACAACGTTTCCGGTTACATCAAGATTTATTAGTCCAACTTTCTTATCTTTATGCATAAGTTCATAAACGCTATTACTTGATAACATCTGTCAACTCCTTTGCATGCTTTTCAAACTCTTTTTGTTCAATGTAAGAATCAATATTCCATTCAGCGATATAATGGTATTCATTCTGTTTTGACGGAATATTAAGACTTAGACCTGTGTCTATCCGGACAGGCTCGCTATCATATTTGAACAAGAGCACCATAGAGCCGTTTTTATCTTCCCATTTATATTTAACCCCCTTGTATTCACCTACGGTCTTATCTAACAAGGAATAAGGATCTAACAATTCCAATAAATCATAATTCATGATAGACGCAAGACGTAGCACAGTTGCTGTTGCACACTTATTTACTGATTGGCGCTTATTCATCAGTGCATTTATTGTAGAAAAAGGCACTCCGCTTTCCTGTGCTATCTGATACTGAGATTTATGCGATTTTTTTACTGCAGCTATAAAATTTTCATTCATATGTTTTCGTCCGTATAATATTATTCTGTTATATCATAATATTATATTATTATATATTCTAATTCAAGGAGTTATATCTCATTTTCCAGAAATTTACCGATTTTCTTCATAAAAAATCACCCTCCAACCACTATTTAAAGTGATTGCGGGTGATTTGCAATTTATCTTAATATTTACCAGCACTACCCTATCTCACTGCTTAGTATTTCCACATTTTGTATCATCACAGGCTTTCCAGCATTTTGACACAATTGAACCACGCTGCTGCGATCTCCGTAATATGCATCGCACAGAGCTATTGCCCTATCAATATCCGGAGATTCATCATATATTCCCCAATCTTCCGCAATATACTTATCCACAATTTCCTGATATATAGAGCTTATCTGAGGTATCATTGCTTCCATAGTGGATTTGTACAACGGATGTGGTCTCCAGAGGAGAGCCACAATATCTTTACTTTCCTTAAAGATTTCAAGACTGTCTTCTATTTTTTTCATCATTTCTTCCGGATGTTTCAGCATGGCTGCAACACTGGTATTGTAAAAAATTATTTTTTTGCGCTTTCCGTCTGAATCATATATTTTATTTTTCCATTCATCCGGAATCTCATAATCTTCTGCTTTAAGGTTATTTACCCTCTCTAATTTAGGAGAGCCTGAACCCTCAATTTTTTTCTCCCAATATTTTCTATCATGATCCGTGTAATACTTAGTCAGAACGTTTACATAGGCCTGTTTCATCTTTTCAGACTGGACGATTACTTTATCAGCATTTTTTACTCCGGGTACAAGTACAAAGTGCTCCATGCTTTCCAGATATTTCTCATTATAGGGATCTCTTGGCTCCCCCAGAACAAAATAGGGGATATATACAAGTTCATCCGTGAACTTTTTAATGTTTTCGGTGTAAAAGAAGGGATGAACGGATGTAACATAATTCATGTCATCATATGGATTGTGGATGAATATCTTATCCGGATGAATACCTTCAAAATCATATTCACTGTATGAAATTACCTGAACGTTTGCCGGATACAGTTCAGCCTCATAATGCATATCTTTGAGTTCGCCTTTTTCATCTCTGTCAAAATATGGGATTGGCACTACGCTGGCATTACAGCTCGGCATAGCGTTGTATTTCTCCCATACAGATTCAAGGCTGTCCCACATGGCTGCTTTATAAGGTAAAAAAAGCACTTCAAGCTCTGTCGATATATCGTTTCTGATTTTTGAGGCTGCTTTTTCCAATATTTTTGATAGGCTTTTCTGGACACTGTTGGTACTGAATTTTTCACCATTTGCAATGCTGCTATGAAGCAAATAGAGTTCTTCGCAGTATTGTTCAAGTACGCTGACTGCCCCCTTACTCTCATCTCCTGCTTCTTCAAGCATGGTACCGATAGTAATGGCTGCCTGCTGGCATTTGGCTATAAGAGCTGCCGCCTCGTCCATGTTTTTGTGCAGTATGTAGCTCATTATTTCTCCATGAGCTTTATTTAGGGAATTCAGTAGTTTAATGCATTTGTTTTTCTTATACTGCCTCATACTCTTCTCCGGTTGCATGCTATTAATGTTCCATATTACAATGTACAAGTCAAAAGAGACTTTATCCCTGTCATTATAACTTAATTATAGCTTTATATTATCAATATCTCAATTTCATTTTATCTTTTTAGCGATATTCATACAACAACTGGATTTGTATGCTATCATATATCCTTTTATCGAACGCACCCAAAAAGGGAGAGAACTAAGCGCTTAGTTCTCTCCCTTAGGTAGTTTAGTTATTTAAAATGTTTTTTTAAATCCCTCTAACGAGATTATCCGAGAAGTGACAGAGCTCCCTGAGTACTCTGGTTAGCCTGTGCAAGCATTGACTGACCTGCCTGAGCAAGAATGTTATTCTTACTGTATGTAACCATTTCTTCAGCAATATCTGTATCACGGATACGAGACTCAGCAGCTGTTGTATTCTCAACTACGTTGTCTACGTTCTTAATTGTGTGTTCAAGTCTGTTCTGAACAGCACCGAGTGCAGATCTCTGATCAGATACAACCTGGATAGCATCTGCTATAGCATCGATTGCATATGTTGCAGCCTTACCTGTATCATCAGTAACGTTAAGACCCTTAATACCAAGTCCTGCAGCTGTCATAGCACTTACATCAACGTTGATCTTGTTGGTCATATCAGCGTCAGCACCAACATGGAGACCGAATGAAAGCTTATCATAGATCTTAGCCTGACCTTTGTCAATCCTGAATGTAATAAGACCTGTATCACTTGATGAGAAGATCTTTGTAAGATCATTTACTGTATCAGTATCCTTGTTAGTTACTGTTGATAGCTTATCGGAATCAGCACCAATGTCATTAGCAGCTTTAAGTTCATTAAGTATAAGCTTTGCTGCATATCCGGATGTGATGAAGCTTGAATCTGTATCATCAACACCGTCACTTGTTGAATCTTCCATAGCCTTGTAAGATACACCATTTTCAACAACTGTTGATCCTGCTGCTACAAGTTTAGCAGCATCTTCTGCTGTGTAAACACCTGCTGCATTAGCAACTGTTGTACTCTGATATGCACTGTAATCACTGGCGATTGTGTATGTCTTGCCATCAATCTTAAGTGAAGACATTGTTGTGTCCTTAACTACCTTCTGAACTGCTGCTGCGCTTGACATACCGATTGTATATGTCTTACCGCCGATAGTAACCTGCTTACCAGCCTGCAGAGATGACTTTGTAATCTTGAAAGATGCAACCTTAGCTGTATCTATAAGAGTTCCGTCAAGACCTGCATCGTGACCTGTCATGTATCTTGTAGTAGTATTGGAACCACCCTTAAGAAGATAAGTCTCGTTGAACTTTGTTGTCTCAGCAACACGGTCGATCTCTGTTGTCAACTGTTCAATTTCGTTCTGGATAGATTGACGATCATTAGCACTGTTAGTGCCGTTTGCTGCCTGTACTGCCAGTTCGTTCATTCTCTGTAACATATCATGAACTTCTGTCAACGCACCTTCAGCTGTCTGAACTGCTGATACACCATCATCAGCGTTTGTAGAAGCCTGTGTAAGACCTCTGATCTGCTTACGCATTTTTTCAGAAATTGAAAGTCCAGCTGCGTCATCTGCTGCACGGTTAATCTTATAACCAGATGATAACTTCTCAGTTGACTTTGCCTGTGAACCTGTTGTGATGCCTAACATTCTGTTAGAGTTCATCGCCTGTAAATTGTGTTGTACTACCATATTTTTACCTCCATTTAATTACACATCCACTTCCTTGTGAATGGGTGTAGGTCTTTTGACCTGATACACAATTGGCTTTCGCCATTTTCAACTTAATTCTCAGCTTACAAGCGGTACCATCCTATAAGCCTACCTTTTTTCCCATAAGAAATATGGGAAGAATGTAAAAGAATTGTTTCTTTACAACTTCTATATCGGAGTCAAATCATAAAACTTAACCCCTTTTTGAAAAAAATTTTAAAATTTTTTTGATACTCTATATTTTGAAGTTTCTACTCGTGTGCCGGTACAATAGTTTTCTACCTTTTTTTGCCAGTTGTCAAAGCTTATTGCGCTTAAAACTTTTTCATAATCTATATGGCTATCCTGTACTTTTTTCCAAAATGTACCATTAAGTGTTAACAGCTCCGGATCAGAAAAAGCCACGTTGGTAAATGAAGTCTCATCTCCCCGGTCATATAGGATTCTTAAATAATCTACATAATAATGTCTGCTGCGCGTCTGTATAAGTAGCTGTCCTAGATTATCGAACAGTACTTCTTCTGTGTTTTCATATTCCTTGGCAATATCTACAACCTTTTGGGTGTATATATTTCTGAGAATTATCTTATCTGCTATATCCGCAAACCATTCCTCATTTTCTGATGCAGCCATATACTTTAAAAGGTCTGTAATCACTTCATCATCAGATACATACAAATATTCATCCTCCCATTCAATTCTGCAGAGGATTTTTTTCAGTTCATTGTTATTTCTATTTTTCATGGCTACTTTGACCATGAACCAGCAGACCTCTTCATAGTATTTTCTCTCAAAAGTCTCATCAATAAGGAATCCGGCCTGAGCGACAATATCCTTTTCTCTGTTTTTCATAAATTCATATAAATCAAAATATTTTTTGCTATATTCTGTTACGTTTTCGTAATCCTCTATAGCAATGTAATTTCTTGCCAGAGCCTCATATACTGTCGCTCTGCCCAGTTCGTAGAGTCTACCGTCTTCAAGGGCTTTTTTTCCCCATTCAATTGAACTCTGATAATCATATTGGTTGTAGCAGGACTCCATCATCGCCAGGTAAAAAGACGCAATATCTTGTCCAATTAATTCTTTGGACACATGTTTGAAATTGTCAAAGAACTGCTTACAGAAATCCTGCAATTTGCCATATTCCTTTACGGACCAGTACTCCTGCAGGATATGAATCCACCAGCGCAGATTGCCGGGTTCTTTGATTAGCATCTTTTTCAATAATGTAATATTTCGGTAGTAATGTTTGTACTTGACTTCGTCGTTGTCATAGACATATCCGTAATGGTGTACGTATGAATGTACATAACAGTAGTTATCGGAAAATGGTGTCATATACTCATGTATAGTGCTTTCAAAACGCAGGTTCGGCACAATTTGGCGCATTCTGGATACATAATCATCTGAGTATGTGATCCCTTCAGCCTCGTGATAATTCCTTTGGATATACCAACAGGCATCATATTTTCTGTATTTTCCCGAGTTAAAAAAATCTTCAATCTCCGCAGTATCTTCAAACCATTCATCATCATCCAGATACATGAACCATTTGCCTCTTGCATGGCGCAGGCACTCGTTTCTGGCTGCAGAGAAATCGCCGATCCATTTAAAAGAAAATATTCTGTCTGTATAGTTTCTAAGTTCATCATAAAGTCCGGGAATGTCTTCTGTCATTACTATTACCAGTTCACTTGGAACGCTATCTCTAAGGGTATTTAGGCTATCCAGACATTTATGCAGGGTGTTTTTGGGCTTCCCCACCAGCAGGGCAATGGTCAGTATTGGATCTGCGTTATTTAATTCTTGTGTATGAAACTTAGTCATAGCGTTATTCCTTATATTGCATATACGTTTTGCCATTTATTTTTAATCTTTATATAATTGTATCATACCGAGAACATTTCGTTTATATTCCTTTATAAATAATTCGGTTGCTGTTCAGAAGAATGCGCTTAATTGCAGTATCTGTTCAGGTATGCTTTGTACTATTTTTCGCAATGTTATATACTTTAATTAGGGTTACTGTTGTAGATTTTACTTCTTTAAAGGAGTTTTCATGACAAATCTGTGTTACCTTAATAAGAAAAATCCCATTTTATCCATATCGCTGCTTACTTCAAATCGTAAGGATTCCATCAGAAAATGTCTGGATTCCGTTACAGCTCTGCGCAAGGCTGTAAGTTCGGAGCTGGTAATAGTAGATACAGGCTGCGATGCTGAAATGCGCAGCATTATAGAAGAATATACTGATAAAATTGTTAAATTCACCTGGATACAGGACTTTGCTGCTGCCAGAAATGCCGGGCTTAAGGCATGCAGTGGCAAGTGGTTTATGTATCTGGATGATGACGAATGGTTTGAGGATACAGTGGACATCGAAGATTTTTTTACCTCTGGTAAATACAAGCTGGTGCAAGGATGCTGGTATATTCAGCGTAACTACATAGACCTGGATGGTCACAGATATACCGATGATACTGTATCCCGCATGATGGAAATTGTCCCGGGGCTGCATTTCAAGGGGTGCATCCATGAGTATCTGGATCCCTTTGATGGTCAATACACCACCGTCAAATCCTACGTTCATCATTACGGATATATTTTTAAAGAAGAGGCTGACAAGTATAAGCATTTAAAGCGAAATCTTCCTCTTTTATTTAAGATGATAGATGAAGAGCCTGACGAAATGCGCTGGTGGCTACAGATTGTTCAGGAATATGTCTCCATTAAGGAATATGGTAAGGCAATAGAATTTTGCGAGCAGGGACTGACTCATTTCAAAGCTACTAATGATATATATTCAAACAGACAGCTTGGAAGCTTTTATATATCTATAATAGATGCTTATTATTTTACTTATGATTTTGAAAGTGCTCTAAGCTATGTGCAAAAAGGGCTCCACGACCATAGGCTATCACCTCTTACCATGGCAGCTCTCCACGAATCTGCCTGCAGATGCTATGCCCGTCTTGATAATTATCCTGCTGCCAAAGAGGAAGCTTTACAATATTTTGACTTATATGAACAACTGAAAGACGATGAGATTGCTCTCACTGAGCAAAGCTATTACAAAACAGAAGAGACTTTTGCCCCAAGGCACATGTCAGCTGTTTACTGGATTATGATTAAGGAAGGAATCCTTCGAAAAGACACGCCGCAGATATGCGAATACTTTGATAAGCTTGATTTCTCGGGGCCGGGGCTGCTTTTGTTTGATGAGTACACATTGTTTGATCTGATCGACTACATTGCTACAGAACCTTTTGATCTGTGGTACTCCAAGATATTTACATATCTGATGATCAGACCGGATCTCCAACCAAGGATCATTGCTCAGCTAAAAAATTATGAAGGGGTTGCACCGGATCCGGAGTATTCGGATTTTATCAAAAAACTTATCGATAGATATAAATTTAATGACAAGAAGGCCTTTGAAAACATTGTCCGCATTTCTTCTTTTAATAAAATAGATAATTACTATGTCGATTATCTCAAGGTGCTGAGCATTGATATTGAGGATTCTATGCCTTTGTCTCAAGAAGAGCTTGCATCCTGTGCCTGCCGTGGCATAGCCAAAGATGATGAGTTTCTCTTGTATTCCACAGAGTACATGAAAAAGGTAAAGCATCTTGGATTAACTGCATGGGACATGGCTCAGGGACTTAATTATGAGTATTGGACAACCTGTGTTGATAATATGTGTCTGAAGTCCGATGATGACAGATTGGAGAAGATAATGAACAGTACAGTTTTGCCTAGAAATGCATCAGATAATGAATTTGATTTTTATTCCTTGCCCCTTTCGGAAGATTTTAAAAACGGAATACGATATCAGTATTTTATCATGAGAACAACAGAAGAAGTTTTTAGAAGATCCTGTAAAAGCAGTGAATTTGGTGACGTAAGGGAACTTCTGTGTAATTTTATCGATTCCCAGATAAGTTTTTATTCTTCTTTTTATAAAGAAGAAGTTCTTGCAGACTGCACCGAGATACTGCCCAAGAGCTGCCGGGTTGCTCTTGTACTTAATGAAGCTCTTGCTCTCGAAGAGGATGGCAATTATAAGGAAGCTTTAGCCAAATACAAGGAAGCTATTGGAATTCATCCACCGGTAAACGATGCTCTGCAAAATTATGCTCATCTGTATGCTGAAAATATAAAAAATGCTGCTCCCGAAACTGAGCTTGATATTCTGTCACGGCAGATTAAAAATAATGCCAAAGCTATGATTGAATCAGGCAGTTATAAGCAGGCTCAAGATATCCTTAATCAGTTAAAGGCCATGCAACCGCAGGATAAAGAAATTGACGCATTGATAGAACTATGCACTAAATAAATCATATATTCTTGAACATAATGTTCCCATATTTAGCAAGTTTTCGTGACCTAGAAAGCTCCTGCAAGCTTTTGTACCCGCAGGAGCTTTAATTTTATGTTAAATATTGTATATTGTTATTGGATTACTGAAGGAGTGAGAGAACACCCTGTGTACTCTGGTTAGCCTGAGCCAGCATACTCTGTCCTGCCTGTGCAAGGATGTTGTTCTTACTGTATTCAACCATCTCTTCAGCCATATCTGTATCTCTGATACGTGACTCAGCAGCTGTTGTATTCTCTACTACGTTGTCAACGTTCTTAATTGTATGTTCAAGTCTGTTCTGAATAGCACCGAGCATTGATCTCTGATCTGATACACCCTGGATAGCATCTGCAATAGCATCGATTGCATATGTTGCAGCTATTCCGCTGTCATCTGCTACGTTCAGATCCTTGATTCCAAGACCTGCTGCTGTCATTGAGCTGATATCTACGCTGATCTTGTTGGTCATATCTGCATCAGCACCAACGTGAAGGTTGAAATTGAGCTTATCCTTAATGGTTGCATAACCCTTATCAATCTTGAAGGAGATAAGTCCTGTCTTGGTTGTACTATTAAATACCGCATTAAGATCGTCGGTATTTGTAGCAATTCCTGTAGCTTTATCATATTTGTCATAGGTTACATTAACAACATTGGCGCCATTGGAATCTGTTCCAATAAGGTTAGCCTGTGTAAGAGCCTTCATGATAAGGTCGATAGCTTTACCGGATGTGATGATGGAAGAATCTGTATCATCAATACCATCCTTAGCTGTATCTTCTATAGCCTTGTAAGTAACACCATTAGCTACAACTGAAGATGTATCGCCAACTATCTTCTGAGCATCTGCTGCAGTATAAACACCTGCTGCATTGGCTACTGATACCAGATTGTTATATGCCTCGTAACCTGTAACGATTGTATATGACTTGCCATCAATCTTTACAGATGAAAGAGCTGATGTGATAGTTGCTCTAACTGCTGATGCGCTTGTCATACCAATTGTATAAACTTTTCCGGCGATATTGATCTGCTGTCCTGCGTAGAGTGACTTAGCAGGGATTCTAAATGTTGCTACCTTAGCTGTATCTGTAAGAGTTCCTTCAAGGCCGGCATCATGACCTACCATGTAATGGTCAGTTTCAATTGATCCGCCCTTAAGGAGGTATGTTTCATTAAATTTTGTAGTCTGTGCTACACGGTCGATTTCAGTTGTGAGCTGATCTATTTCGTTCTGGATAGAGATTCGATCTGACTGGCTGTTTGTTCCGTTCGCTGCCTGAACTGCCAGTTCGTTCATTCTCTGAAGCATATCATGTACTTCAGTCAGAGCACCTTCAGCTGTCTGTACTGCAGATACACCGTCACTTGCGTTTGTTGATGCCTGATCCAGACCTCTCATCTGCTTACGCATCTTTTCAGAAATTGAAAGTCCTGCTGCATCATCAGCTGCTCTGTTGATCTTGTATCCGGATGATAATTTTTCTGTGGATTTTGCCTGAGAACCTGTTGTAATACCTAACATTCTGTTAGAATTCATTGCTTGAAGATTGTGTTGTACTACCATAATTTAAACCTCCATGTAGGAATGCACCCTTGCATATCCTCTTCTCGTTAATTGCTTGCTACGCTTTGTTACTATGCGTGTGGATCCTTCCACTTTACTAACGAGCGTCCTCGTTGCACCCTCCATGGTGTTCAATATTAGTTCTACTGAGAGAACTTTTTTCTTTACACCTAATATATCGAAACGAATTTTCAAAACTTTAGTCTCTTTAACAATTTTTTTTATTTTTTTACTTGACAGGTTTTTTTATAAAAAATATTTTATCAAAAAATCCAGACTATATCTGCGTTTGCTGACTGTCTGGATTTTTATTTTTATGGAACAAAAAATGTTTTTAAATATAATTTTTATGTCTTTTTATGATAAATGAAATTCCGAAATTTTATTTCAATTACGTATAGTAGAATATTTTTATTTGTTTTTATACTATATATTATTTTCTTTATCTTTAAAGTAAATAATATCTACTTCTTCTTATCAATAAATTGCGGCATGATTACTCCGGACTTACTCATTGTCTCAAAATAATTATAGGCCGCTGTATTTCCTTTTTGATTGGCACGTATTTCGCTACGCTTATTTTTGAAGAATTTTTCTGCCAGTGCTTTGTTTCTTACTTCCTCAGCTTTTATTGTCGAACTGAGTGAGGTTATTTCTCTGATCTGATTCTGCATTTTCTTTATTTCTTCAGAAAATGCCTTTTTATCCTCTTCCAAATCTTTTTTTACATGGTCATACAGAGAATCAAAGCCATCGTTTAATGTATTAATTCTTTCTATCAGCATCCCTTTTTCATCTACATTTTGGCGAAAGGCTTCAAGATCAACCCCTTCCTCAGAGGATAATATGCTTTTTTGTTCAGCATTGAGCTCACATATTCTGGTTAATATTTCTATTTTTTCATCTAAGCTTTTTATCATCATATCAAGGTATGTTCTTGTCATAATGTATCTCCCTATATATGAATTGTTACTCTCGAAATATCATTATATTGTGAACGCTTTTGTATTTCTAGTATAACATAAAATAAGGCTTTGAAAAACGATAACCATTTTTCAAAGCCTTATAATAATATGGCATCAATTAAGCTGTGGCGCTTTGCCTGGCAGACCCCTTTGACAACTGCATTACTTCTTTCCAGGTGTCTCTCATTGTATGAAGGTGTTTATTGACTTCATTCATATTGTCCATAGCCCGATCTCTGTGAAGATCTGCGTCTACAAGTCTTCCCAACAGGTACTTGTATACATTTTCAAAATCTTTTGCCACAGGATATTTCATATCAAGGGTATTATTCAGGTAGTCCACAATATTTTCAACCTTAAGAAGATAGGTTTCAAATTTTCTGGAATCGCCTTTCTCCAGTCCCATTATTGCTATGTTGGTAAACTTAATAGCCCCATCGTACAGCATAAGAGTCAGTTCTTCAGGTTTTGCTGTCAGCACTTTATTACTGTTATATTGATTAAGCTGTTTAGCATATAGATTGTTAGCATATGGATTGTTCATAGCTGGCATAATATCGATCTCCTTATCTATATAATGGGTATGATTAATCCTTACACTTCTTATATCGGATTTCCCATAGTTATATATTATGTAATTATTGCAATTTATAGATATTTAATAGTGTTTATCATCAGCCTGTCAGACCACTAAGTGCACTAGAAGAGCTGTCAAGCTTGGACAATGCAGTTTCCATCGCTGAGAATTTGTCATAATAGTAATCTTCAAGGTCTGTGAGCTCCTGTTGTGCGTCTTCAAGCTGTGAATCATAGCTTTTGTACTGTTTTTTCATCAGTTTATCTTCGTAGATGGTAAAAGAGCTGCTGAAATCTGTTGATTTCATTAAATCTCCAAATTTACTGTACAAGGTAGCTGAAAGCTGCTTGAAGAAA
The DNA here is from genome assembly GCA_015056495.1 of Butyrivibrio sp. GTDB lineage: Bacteria > Bacillota > Clostridia > Lachnospirales > Lachnospiraceae > Butyrivibrio. The sequence continues at coordinate 40,155 of SVGC01000012.1, read as the reverse complement.
TCTGCTACCATATCCGGATCTGATGCTATATATGCACTCAGTTTATCTTCCTGGGAAGAAACTGTATCGTCATCAGGGTCTCCGTCTATATGGTACACTCCTCTCTCATTTTCATCTGTTGCAAAATAGCTTGCTGTTGCAATTCCGAACATTGAAAGTGAACCTACTAGAGAGTTGCCATTTTTATCTGTAAGACTATATGTAGATAGCATAATGCTCTTCATAGCCTGGCGAATCTTGCCTACTGTAGCATCTTTTGACAGCAAGCCTTCGTCAATCTTGTTATTCCACTCTTCTATCTCAGTATCTGTCATGGCTTCTTCCTGCTCAGCAGTCAGAATGTCATAATCATCGGCACTGTCAGCATTGTATAATGTATCAAGTTCTTTGATCAGTTCATTATACTCACTAACGAACTTTTTAATCATGTCGTATACACCACTGGTGTCATATTTAGTGTTTAATATAACATCAGAAGCTACCTGATTGGCGGTTATTGTAAGTCCGTTTATCTCAAATGTATTGCTGTTATTAGTATAGGTAACTCCATTGAGCTCAATCTCTGCGTCATTGCCTTCCTGATATGTTGCAACTCTCTCATTGATATATGCTTCATCGCTTGTCAGGTTGGACCAACCGGCCATGGTTGACAATCCCAGCATTGCAAGTGCACCCGGTGAGAGGAATGTGCCTCCATCTACATCCGTTGCGTATACATTGCCGTCTGTGTCTGTCGTAGTTCCGTATGGTGTCTCATTTAAAAAGAAGTTTTGTGCTTCACCTGTTTCTGCACTGGCGAGATAAAATCTGTTATTGGTTGTATCAAAGCTTGCATTTACTTTATAGCCACTATCAGATTCAGCATTGTTAATCTTGTTTATGAAGCCCTGAATCGTATCATCGGAGGAAACATTTATATCTACATATTCATTATTAGTAGGGTCGTCCGTTTTTGCTCCAAAATAGATACGCATGGTTCCGGAAGCTGTAACTCCAAGAGATGATAGTGTATCAGTCATAGATATTGTACTTTCATCCGCCTTGCTTACCTTTCCACCTGTAATATATCCGCTTTTTGCCAGTGTCTTAATATTCAGGGTTTGTTGAGAATTCATTGCATTGGAACTGGTAACAACAGATACAGCATCACTATTACTAACTGAAGTTGTCTTCTTGTTAAATGCACTTTCAAAACGCATAGTGCTCAGAGAGCCTTTATAGAAGGACACTACTTTACTATTAAGTTCTTTCCATTTGTCCTGTTTTTTCTCCAGTTTCTTCTGATCACTTTTAATTTTGTCTACTTTATTCTGTTTTGTTTTTACCAGTTCAGTAATTATGCTCTCTGTATCAAGTCCGGAATTCATACCGGTTATTCTTATAGTCATAGGCCACTCCTTTTCTCGTGCCTACCTTGGCAATAGTCATCCTTTTTATGGTTTTAGGGCATAATACGAGCCATCCCCTAGCTCCTTGATTAGTAATAATGACTTATCGTCTCTCATCAACCAAGAGACCTGCCAGTTCCCACGCTTTTGCAATCATATCAAGTGTTTTTTCAGGAGGCAGTTCCTTTATGACTTTCTTGGTCTCCTTATCAACAATCTTGATAGTTACGCGGTTAGTATCTTCATGTATGCCAAATACAGCTTCAGATGTATTGATCATTTTCTTGTTCATCTCTGAAACTGCATTCTTGATTCTCTCTGTTTCCTGCTTGATATATTCCTCATTGTCTTCAGCTGTCTTGCTCACAGCAGCTGATTCTGTGGAAACCTTAGGAGCTTCGTTAGGAATATATTCCGCACTCAGATTTTTAGAGTTCTGGACATTGGATTTTACATCATTATTACCCTTATCTCCTTCTCCTTCAGAAGGAAATGCTACAACTCTATCTGGAGTCTGCGAGTTCTGAGTTAAAGGTTTGATACTATTATAATTGTTACTGATTGCTTCCATAGCCATTTCTTTCTCACCTCCATGTGTCTTTCTCCGGGCATCCTCGCCCGGCTATAAATAATTAACTATTTGTTTTTACATTATGTCTTTGCTCTTATTTTTCAGCATTTACAAGACAATTAGCGATTCAAGTCAATTAATCATTTCTTACTCTCTATATCGAAGTTATTTTTATAAACTTTAGCATAGGGAAAAAATTTAATATTTTTTTTATATTTTTATTATCAGAAAAATGATCAATGAGTCACCGGGGACGTATCAAATTGACTCATTGCACACAATGAGTCAATTTGATACGTCCCCAGTGACTCAAAAAATAGGCTCAATTCCCTACATTTGGAATTGAGCCTATCTGCTTTTCTAAGACCATATTTAATAATTGTACATCATAAGTTCTGACACAAGGTAAGCATAAATGTCTGCGTTCTTTTTCTGCCATGCATCACACACACCCTGGGCAGCTTCCTCAGAAGGTGTATTTAGACTTATATCTACTAATGTAATGCCATTTTCCTTTGCAGTCATATGTACAGTATAGTCATTCTCGCCAGCCTGAAAATAATCTGCTCTGATTGAAGATTCATTACGAAGCTTCACGCCATTCTTCTTAAAATAATCATTTATCTCTTCTACTATAGAAGGACTGATGCGATTTTCAAAATAGCCCAGAGTAGTCTTACCTTCACTTGTCATCTCGAGATATGTTCTATTGGCACTGTTTCTCTCAATGATCAGGCCTGAATCTGCCAGCTCTGAAAAAACTTCCTGAAGAGTAAGGAAATTAGTGTACTCTTTTTCCAGGATAAAATCATATATCTGGGACTTGCTAAGCTGCGTGTCAGACTTACCAAGCATATATAAAACTATCATCTTGTATAACTGTAAATATTGTGAACTCATTTTTGCGTATTTACTCCTAGTAAAAACATTTAAAGCTATTTTAGCACATGATTTATTGATTATAAAAACAAAAAATCTTTAATTTTCTGATCAGTCAGCTATGTGTGCCTTAACCGCCTGTGCTACTGCCTCTGTAACTCTTGGATCAAATGCCTCAGGAAGGATGTTTACATCGCTGAGCTGGTCATCTGGTATAAGATCTGCGATTGCATTGGCAGCTGCCAGTTTCATTTCTTCTGTGATCTGACGTGCGCGTCCTTCAAGAGCACCTTTGAAAATACCAGGGAATACAAGGACGTTGTTGACCTGATTAGGGAAATCTGATCTACCTGTACCTACAACTCTTGCTCCTGCCTTTTTGGCAAGGTCTGGCATGATTTCTGGAACAGGGTTGGCCATAGCAAACATGATAGCATCGCGGTTCATTGAAGCAACCATTTCTTCTGAAACAATACCTGGCGCTGAGACGCCTACAAATATATCTGCACCCTTTAATGCATCAGCCAGATTACCCTTTTCATCATTAGGGTTGGTCTCTTTGAGCATTGCCTCCTGCATCCAGTTAAGGTTCTCTGTCACAGAGCTGATGATTCCAGCCTTATCACACATGATAACGTTCTTAAAGCCATAACGCAGAAGGAGCTTGGTAATAGCGATTCCTGCACTTCCGGCACCGTTGATGACTACTTTACAATCTTCTTTTTTCTTGCCTGTTACCTTAAGTCCATTGATAATACCTGCAAGAACTACTATTGCTGTACCATGCTGATCATCATGAAAAACAGGAATATCAAGCATAGCCTTTAAACGCTCTTCGATTTCAAAACATCTTGGTGCACTAATATCTTCAAGGTTAATACCACCAAAACCTGGTGCAAGATTCTTTACAGCTGTAATGATTTCTTCTGTATCCTGAGTATCAAGGCAGATCGGAACAGCATTTACATTTCCAAACTCTTTGAATAATGCTGCTTTACCTTCCATAACTGGCATTGCAGCGTATGGTCCGATATTTCCAAGTCCCAGGACTGCACTTCCGTCAGATACTACTGCAATTGTATTGGACTTGATAGTGTACTTGTAAGCAAGCTCCTTATCCTCAGCTATGAGCTTACATGGCTCTGCAACACCTGGTGTGTAGGCTATAGCAAGGTCTTCTCTGCTTTTTACTGCTGCCTTAGAGATCACTTCAAGTTTTCCGTTCCACTGTTCGTGCATTTGTAGTGCTTTTTCTGCGTTTGTCATCTTTTTCATTCTCCTCGTACTAGATTATTCCCCCTATGCTCATGACCTTAAAAGGTCTTGCCCACTATAGAATAAGCAAAAGATACATATTCATCACGTTTATCTGTATCCATATATTTAAAGACGTTGTACGCGTATTTCTTGGTTCCGCCTGTTGTCTGGAGTCCAAGAGCAAGTCCCAGTGCTGCTATTTCATCAGCTGCATCAGTCTGACGTGAAAACATAACAGCATCTATGTATCCGCAATCCACCATTTTCTGATATGCATAGCAGAGAGCTGCAGCCTGCAGTGTCTCTCCTGAAGTTGATGAATAGCCAATCTCACTAAGTATTATAGATCTGACATTTCCTGAAGTATCAAGCATTGGCTCCTGCTTCATATAACTTATAAGCACATCAATATTGTCCATGGTCAGGATTGATGTATCATAGTTGTGTGTTACCAGTGTTGAAGCATTCCAAAAGGCTGTATTTCCATTTGGATATGAATACGGATGCTCTGCCAGTCCCCAATCGTAATTACCATATTCATTTGTATAAGAAGCAAAATAATCAAGAAAATCTCTTGCATCAAAATCTACTGCATTTGCCTTATTTCTATCCCACTGCTGGTCAAGAGGCATGTATACCTTGGCACCAGAGTTGACACTCTTGATAGCATTGTAAAAAACTCTGAAAGAATCAGCATAGGCTTTGGTAAAGGTCTGGAGATTGCTTGAATTCATCCAGTTATACTCTTTTTTGGCATTGATCTCATTACCAATGATCCACATGCTTACCTTACCATGTCCTGAACCGGAATATCTGCTTGCCAGGAAAGAGCCTACAGCCGCCAGGGCTTTTACTCCGCTTTCATCACTGGCATTAAACATATAATATGGTGATGAACCGCCTGACCTTGCATCCGGATGTGTAAACTCTGCAAATGTAGTTCTGGATGCATTATCAAGTATGATCGCTGCCACATCGATTCCCATATTATTGAGAGATGTGAACAAATAATCGTAATCACTTATGATCCTGGAATTAAAGTGATAAGTCACTCCGCAATATGTATATTCTATACCGCCACTGGTAGTAAGTATATTGGCCAATGGAATATTATAGGTAGCATAATTAACACCAAGATCAGCCAGCTGAGATACCCTGAGTGGATCCACCAGAATTCCTTTTATAGAAGACTGCTGCATTCCACTGTAGTTATACCCCGCAACTGCACCAGGATTTTCAATAAACTTGGCATTACTTACCGTTTGATAACTACCGTTTTTTAATACTGCTACTACAAACTTGGAATAAAGCCTTGTGTCAGATTTACCATGATTCAGAGCAACTGAAACTGTCACATCAGTATCTTTATATACTTTAGTGATAGCTTCATCTTCATCTGTTATCCCATCTTCGTATATCTCTTCTTCAAATATGTAATAATACTTGTCATCACTAGCAGGAACAGCCTCTGATCCAACTGTTATGTCTACCATGCCTCCGGTGGTAATCAGAACGTTTGTTATTGTAGCAATAGAGTCCTGATTTTCCTCTGTAAGCTCCACTTCTGCAGGTCTTTCACCCAAAGTATCAGACACAGTACTTCCTGATCTGATGATCCCTGTGATGGTTCCGCTATTGATATATTCTTTTTCTTTAGTTACAGCTGTTTCAATTGATGCTCCGGTTGATGCGTCATCTGACACATCGCTATTTTCAGCATCATGAGGAGCAAAAACATAATATATAACAGCTACAACAGCAACGGCTACGGCAACTACACCTAAAATACCTGCCAAGCCTAATAATATCTTCGATTTTTTACTCTGCTTATGCGCCTTCCTGCGCCTGTGTTTTTTGCCTGTCCCTACCTTCATTTAGTCCCCGCTCTTTTTATTTCTATTTTTAAGTGCCTTCATATGGTCATGAATCTTTACCTCGTAGCCATTTCCGGAAGGATTGTAGAACTCTTTTCCATTAAGCTCATAAGGTAAATACTGCTGCTCGACATAATTATCAGGATAATCATGAGCATATTTATAGCCTATTCCGTGCCCAAGTTTACCTGCTGATTTATAATGAGCATCCTGTAAATGAGGCGGAATTGACAGATTTCCGGATGATCTGACCTCAGATAGGGCATCATCTATAGCGCATATTGACGCATTGCTCTTTGGAGCTGTAGCAATATATATTGCTGCCTGTGCAAGAGTAATCCTGGCCTCCGGCAGTCCCAATCTCTCAGCTGCAAGAGATGCTGATACAGCCACCTGAAGCGCCTGCGGATCAGCATTACCTACATCTTCTGATGCGCATACCATCATTCTACGAGCAATAAATTTAGGATCTTCACCTGCCTGAAGCATTCTTGCAAGATAATAAACTGCAGCATCAGGATCAGAGCCTCTCATACTCTTTATAAATGCTGAAATAGTATCGTAATGGTTATCACCATCTTTATCATATCGGGCTACCTTTTTCTGAATACATTCCATAGCCACTTCTCTGGTGATATGAATAAAACCGTCCTCACTACGCTGTGTAGTAAGAACACCTAGCTCTATAGCAGTAAGGGCATGCCTTGCATCACCATCTGCCATATCTGCCAAAAAGTCCTTGGCCTCATCATCAATCTTGACTTTATATGAGCCCATACCCTTCTGCTCATCATTAACCGCTCTATCTATAAGGAGCTTGATATCATCAGCAGAAAGAGGTTTTAATTCAAAAATAACTGATCTTGATAAAAGAGCTCCGTTTACTTCAAAATATGGATTTTCAGTGGTAGCTCCAATGAGAATGACTGTACCATCCTCTACAAATGGAAGCAGATAATCCTGCTGTCCCTTATTAAATCTATGTATCTCATCAATAAAAAGAATTGTCTTTTTGTTGTACATTCCAAGATTTTCCTTGGCCTTTTGTACAACCTCTTCCATATCCTTTTTTCCTGCAACAGTTGCATTTATCTGTGTAAATTCCGCTTTGGTAGTACATGCTATAACCTTTGCCAGGGTAGTCTTACCTGTTCCTGGAGGTCCATACAGGATGATCGAACTGAGTTTATCAGCCTTGATGGCACGATAAAGAAGCTTGTCTTTTCCAATGATGTGCTGCTGTCCCACCACTTCTTCAAGTGTTACAGGCCTCATCCTTGCGGCAAGCGGAGATTCCTTTTTCATATTGTTACTACGTGCATACTCAAATAAATCCATTACAATTTCCTGTTACCCTTAGCTGAGTGTTCAAAAAAAATAGTAAAACCAAACATATTGATTTTACTATTTTTAATAAAGATTGTCATTATTGTTTACTAATCATCTGCTATAAGTTCAATAAGTTTTGTAGCAGCTATGCTCATAGCGTGAGTATTATCTTTTATAACGCAGAAATTCCTATGAGGTATGATCTTATTAAATCTAAGCTCAAACAGGATGCCACTTTCCAGATATTCACTGGCAAAATCCCTTACCACACAGCCTACTCCCAGGTTTCTAAGAGCAAACTGCACTATCATGTCACTTGTGGCAAGCTCAAATTCCGGATGTATCTCTACATTGTTTCTTAATAAAAAGTCCCTCATGTAACTACTGGTACTGGTCTGACCCTCCAGAAAAATAAGCGGGAGGTGCTCAAGCTCTTCAAAACCAAGCATTCTATTCTTGTACTGAGTAAATCGTCTTCCGGCAATAAATGTATCCTGGATCTCTCGCACAGGTATCTCATCGATTCCGGGATTTTTTTCAAAAGGCGTTGATACAACACCGAAATCTATTTTTCCATCAATCAGAGATCTCATGGTCTCAGGAGTAGGACCATTAGTAACTGTTACCTTGATATTAGGATACTTCTCATGGAACCTCTCAAGATATGGCAACAGGAAAAATCGAAGTGTCATATCACTGGCGCCTATCCTGACTTCTCCGGCATCAAGATGCAGCATCTGTTCAAGACGCTGCTGTCCAAGCTCTATTGTCTCATATCCGCTTGATACATACCTATACAGCAGCTCACCTTCCTGCGTAAGCTTGATACCACGGGATGAACGATTAAAAAGAGTTACTCCGATACTGCTCTCAAGCTGATGTATGGCCTGACTGACAGCGGGCTGCGAAACACTTAATATGTTCGCAGCACCTGTAATACTGCCTGTCTTTACTACATAATAGAATGTCTTATAATACTCTAAATTTGATATCATAGATTTCTTTTTACCAGTACAGCACCATAAATAACTGCTGTTATCGTTGCCAACACAACTGAAATATGCATTATAGTTTCAAAAGTTACATGCCAGACGTTTAACAATATAAGAGAAAATACCAGTAACAGAGCTGCCCAATATACAAAACTCAGCAGTGAAACAACTATCCACTGTAACAGATTCTTAACTATGTCCGTTGCATGAAATCTTTTTTGTTTATCCATTACTTAATCCTCGTATTTTACTCCCCAAACGCTGGTATTGGCTCCTACTGCTGAAAATGTCATCACGGAAGTTCCTGCCTCATCTTCCTGTCTGCAGAAGATTCCACTATAGGTAACATCTCCATATGTTATCGTCATATAATAAGATCCTTCAGTAAGAGTCCAGGTACCTTCGATACCTTCACCATATACTTTACCACGTTTTGTCAATACAAGCTTGATTGGTTCTGCAATTTCATTATCTATTGCTGTTCCCTGATTTACAACGTAATACTCTCCTACGACATCTGAAGTACTGATATCATCCGTTATTGTCTCACCGCTTGTGGCATAAGGGAGCATGCAAGGCCATCCTTCTTCATTTAGGAAGTACTGCTTTACTCTAGGCTGATGATTTTCGCCATTATTTTCAAATCTTGTATGATAAGCAATGTACTTTTTGCCTGTATCCTCATCTATCATTGCAGAGTTGTGACCTGTAGCCATATATGCCTGAGTCAGAGATGGCAGTCTATAGTTTCCGGATAGTTTAAGTCCAAAATAAGCATGATTTCCGCTGGTGCTGAAAGGTGTCTGGCCATTCATATCAACATAATCACCATCTACAGTCTCTGATCTGAATACTCTGATCTGATATCCACCCTGACTTGTAAGTGTTCCATAGGATACAAACAGGTAATAATAATCGCTGTCAGGATCATAGATAATATATGGTCCTTCTATTGATTTATGTCCACCTCCGAGAAGCTTTTTGCCAAAATATGCATCAACGTTGTTATCTGGATCTGCCTCCGGATGTATTACTTGTCCTGTCGTCTCATCAATTTCAAGAAGGAATATACCTCCAGACCAGGAACCATATACCATCCACATTTTTCCGTCTTTATCATAGAAAATAGTCGGATCAAGGGCGTTAGGGTATTCATCATAATTGTACTCGCCTGTAGCCTTGATATAATGCTCATTGGCATAATCCTCTGAAACATAATCCAGTACATCTGTATATTCCAGCGTGTCAGGCGTTAAGCCTGAATAAATCAGATTGCCTGCGAACTCATATGTACCATCAATAGTGTCACACACTGCATATTCAAGGGTTGATGCATTCCATGTACTTGAAGTGCAATAGTACATTACATATTTGCCCATTGCTTCGTTATAAATAACATCTGGTGCCCATAGATGACAGCCGCCATCATCTGTTGGCACGATGCTGTCTCCTTTTCCTGTATAGGCAAAAACGTCTTCATCCTGATACAGGTCTCCATATACCTGGTTAGATGCAACATATCCATTACCTGCATATGTCCATTTCCTCAAGTCTTCAGAGTAAGCTGCTGTCATGTGAGTTCCAAATATATAGAATAATCCGTTATCTTTGATGATCGATGGATCATGAACAGATGCAAATGCTTTGATACTACCTGTTTCTATTCCATCATAACTTACAGTAAAATCAGTTGGTACTTCTTCCGGAAATATTTTATCCATATTTGTGTAAACTAATGTCCCTCCAATTGATGCAATAGCAATTGCCCCCAAAGCAATTGCGGCAATCTTTTTCTTTCCCATTGTCTTATATCTCCTTCTCTGTTTTTGATACCTCTGTTCTCACAACAATAACTGATACAGGCGGCATATCTATTTCAAACTGAGAACCTATCATAATATCCGTACTCATAACCTCAATAGGGCTATTCTCTCTTGTATTGATATTTGGCATCTGTGCAAGATCGATATCGCCAGAAAGCACACTCTTAACTGCCTTGCGCATGTTGGACACTTGTCCGCCATTTTCATCAAGAGTGACCTTGACCTTCTTTTCATCTCTTCCTGCATTTACCAGTTTGATATAGATATATTTATCATCCTTTGTTACTGAGGAAAAAAGCTCTTTGTCATAGCTATCAAGTCTTGTAGTAAGTTCAGCAAAACGAACTCCTTCTTTTCCTTCAGCTTCATAGTAACAGTTTAGCGTATCGCCATTAGCTCCGCCAAGACCTAGTGTAAGGGTCAGCTCTTCTCCTACAGGAACCTCGCCCTTATATGCTCGTCTCAGATTACTTGCATATACGCTGCTTGAATAATCCCCAAGTACATAACCTTCTACGCCGTTTTTATATACTTTAAGTCCGCAACCGTTCTTAACATCTCCAATGCAATATTCATGGACATCCATGGTCTCTTTTGCAAAAACGCCATTTTCAATCCTAAGTCCAAGTCCGGCTTTAACGACGCTTTCATTAGATATACGTCTGACCTTAAGCTTGATAATTGCATTTTCGAAGTCACCGCTCACATTGTAGAGGCAAAAATCCTGCGCGCTTCTAATTTCAAGGCATTGAGAGGTTATATTGCAAACGCCTGTATTTGCTGGCTTTGCCACAAAATTTCCAAGTCCATCCTTGAAATTATGCTCATAGAGACAAGCATTATCCACAGCAGATATCACTTTTACACTAATAATATCCACATCACCAGTTGCCTCTATCAGTATTCCACCATGAACACGCTGCTTTTCAAGATTTCCATCCACATATTTATAATAATCTGTATCAACAAGCTCAGTTCCAATATTGCAGGCAAATAGCTTCTGAATATGGTAGGTAGGAGTTAACCATACTTTTTCCTGATCAAACCATATGCAGTCAGGGGTCCATCTGTAAGTTCCATCCTCTGCAGGCTGGTTAAATAAAGGAGCTGTAGAAGCAAGCCTTACAACATCACTGTTCTTCTCAAATCCAATCATTGTTGCAGCTTCAGCAATGGCACCTGCAAGAGTATTCTTCTCATTAGATGCATACTCTCCAACAAATACCTTTGGCATGTGAGCCTCGTCTGCCCACTTTCCGTTGAAAGTTCTATTGTAATATGTATATCTGTCGACATTTTCAAGCAGATAATTGTTATCTCTGTAATAGTGTTCATCCACTATTGTATCAAGGTAATCTGGCTTAAACTTGTACCACTGCTGCTCTGTAAGCTCTGTACTTGTGATTCCATCAGTAAATGCAACTTTTGCACTGTCAGTCTCAAAACCAGCCAGATATCTCCAGCCATCCTGATAAGCACCATCATCAGCCTGAGCGCCTGCAGTAGATACTATTGTCAGATCATAGCCCGGATAATTCTTGTTCATATGATCTGTAATCGCTTTTTCAAACAATTCAAAATTGGCATAGAACTCTGGTCCCCAGTTTTCATTTCCCACACCAAGAAGATGTAGTCCAAAAGGTTCCGGATGTCCCATATCTCTTCTAATGGCAGCCCATTTATTACTAAAATCTGTGCCTATAGCAAAATCTATAAGATCGATAAAATTAGAAATATACTTATCTCTCAGGGCGCCACCTGCAGGGTTGGCGTAATCCGACCTTGCCTGACAGAGAACACCACAAGCCATAACAGGAAGTGGCTCTGCTCCCAGATCTTCTGCAAGCTGGAAATACTCCATATACCCCAGTCCAAGAGTCATTGTATATCCCCAGACATTGTAATTTTCTTTACGGATTTCCACAGGACCAACGCTGTCTTTCCAGTCATACACGTTATCCCAGATGTAGGATCCTTCTGAAATGCATCCTCCAGGAAATCTGAGGAACTTTGGCTTCATATCTACAAGAGTCTTGACCAGATCAGCCCTGAGTCTGTAGTTAGAATTACATATATAGTTGTTGTGAGCCTTTGGATTAGAATTCTGTATATCCACGCCCCACACATTTTCAGGGAAAAGAGAAACCATATCAACTGCTATTGTTCCCTCAAACTTTAACTCAATGTACCCTGTTCCTTCTTCAATAGCCTCTATTCCTTTTAACTCGTACTTTTTCCAAGTACCATCATTACTTACTTCTATCTTGCCTGTTGTACTGATAGGTCTTCCATCTGAACTATGGAGATCGACCAATATCTTAGGAGCCTTAGATTCCTCTGCAGCTACTGCCTTACCATTACTTTTTGCCCAAATGGAAAAATCATACTTTTCGCCTTTTTTTAACGGCATTGCACATTCCATTCTGTTATCGCAAAAGCCTCTGTTTCTTAGTACACAGCCATCCTGAGCTTCGATATAGTAAGCATTGGCATCTTTATCTGTCAGATTAAAGAAATCTCTTAATCCATTTTCATTTTTAACACTTACCTTGTCTAATGTTCCAAACCAATACTTAAGCGGATCATGCTTTCTACCTGCACTTGTACCATTCTCACCGCTTCTGTGATCATATATCTCGTACTCAAACTCTTCAAAAGATCTGTTCTGGATCATTTCCGCATAGATTCCGCCATCTGCAGAATGATTAATATCCTCAAAAAACAGACCATATAGTGTATTACTGATATCAAGGACCTTATTATCAGCATTGATCTTCAGTTCATAAGGGGCAATAGCTGAAGGAACTACAGATATATCAAAATTCTTTACTACAGTTTTATCCCCACAGCTAAGAGTTGCTGAAAGAGTAACTTTTTTACCCTTATCTGCGTTCTTATCAATAGTCAATACGCCTGCATCATCAATGGCATCCTTATCACTACTGCTCCAGTTTACAGTAACCTTGCCCTGCATCAAGGATTTTTCAAGTTCAATATCTTTTGTTATTATTATGTAAGGAGCTTTTAAAAACTTATCTGCAGCCAGTTTGAGGATATCGTCATCTGACAGGCTCTCACACATCTGGTCAATGATCTCTTCATCAGTTAAAACTGTGTTATACATTTTAAAATCAGATATAGTACCTGCAAAATCACCATCAGCGGCATACTGTGAATGACCGATATAATTTTTGTCATACATGCCAGTCTCTTGAAGCTTTTCAAACCACTTTCTGAGGGTGAGGTACGCTCCACTTGATGTCTGAGAGATCAGTCCATCACCTACAAGCTCACCATTTAAATATATTCTAGGTCCTGCACTTCCAAGGGTTCCGCCTTTGGTACCTAAAACAGTAAATGCCACATGTATCCACTCATTTTCAGGTACGATGGATTTGGAATCAGCTCCCAGAGGACTTCCATCCATGCACTCTCCATGAAGCATTCTTGTCAGGAACATGTATGGACCTGTTTCACCATGGCCAAAATCCACAATTCTTTCCCATATACTGTTACCCTTGTCCAGGTATATCCATGCAGTTATAGTAAGTCCATCATCATCACTGGCGCTGGCAAGAATATCCTGTGGCAGTTCAATATAAGACGAGCCATGTTCTCCACCTGCAAAAGTAATTCCGACTCTTCCACATCTTTCTTCGATGAAAGGCTCTGTCTTTCCACAGAGTTTTGCATAACTGTTGTTATTGTCACCAAGATTTCTTAGCGGCTGTTTAGGATCATCAAAAGGGAAATGCAATATAAGTGAATTTGTTTTCATAATCTTCTCCATGATGTTTTTTCTTTTTATAATTCAAAAGAAGGTGCCACTGAGCCTACCGCTAGCGCACCCTCTATATATTCATTTATTATTCATATACGTTATCAAATGAAAATACCGGATATCCTTTTTCATCCCATTTGATTGGCATGAGCATAGCATGTCTATTAGGATTGTATAATGGATCTCCAACTATCTCAGATTCTGTTCTTGCATGGAATACGAGAATATCATTTCCTTCGAGATCCTGTGTAAATGAATTATGTCCTGGTCCAAAGATTTTTTTATCAGGATCAGACTCCAGAACAGGATATCTGCTCTTATCCCAGGACTTTGGATCCAAAAGATCACTATTTTCATCAGCTACCAGCATACCCATGCAATACTCCGGTCCTGTGGCACTTGATGAAAAAGTCAGGAAAATCTTTCCATTTCGCTTGATCACAGCTGGTCCCTCATCGACCCAGAATCCAATACGTTCCCAATCATAATCAGGTGTTGTGAGCAATACCTGAACAGTCTTCAGCTCATGAGGACTGGACATCTCTGCAATGTACAGATTGGAGATCTGCTTTCCTACTCCAACCTTTTCAGCCCATACGTAGTACCACTTGCCCTTATTTTCAAATACAGTAGCATCCAATGAAAAAGCTTCAAATGAGAACTCATCATCTTTTGCTCTTACAGGCTTTCCAAGCTCGATCCATTCATCATTGATTGGGTCCATTCCCTGACACTCAAGTATGTAAGGTCTTTCTGCCCATTTGTCCTCAGCAGAGCCGGCACCAAAGTATATGTACCATTTTCCCTGAACAAAATGCATCTCAGGAGCCCAGATATGATTACCCATTTCGCCTACATCATGCTTGGTCCATATTGTGTGTTCCTCAGCTGTAGCAAGCTCATAAAGACTCTTGGCTCTTCTGAGCACTATTCTATCGTATGCAGGAACTGAAGCTGTAAAGTAATACCAGCCATCGTCTGCCTTAACCACATATGGATCCGCTCTCTGCAATATCCACGGCTCATTAAATTTCAGCTTCTTATCTGCGTCATTCATTGTCTATTTACTCCATATAATTATTTACCGGCACCATATGACTTTGACTCAGTCTTATGAGCCGGCATTTTATTTTTTTTGAAATTATTTTACGTTCTTCTAAATTATATGAGTAAATTCTAAAATACGCAACCCATTTTTTGCTATTTTTGTATGCAATTTCAATCAAATAAAGTTTTTTCTAAATTATTTGACCATTTTAAAATTTATTTTAGTATTTTTATTCGAAATTCAGCGGAATATGCTAAAGAGCTATTAGAACAAAGAAAGAGCTCTGCGACCTGGTGCGCTGTTTCATTCATCTTTAATCAACTTTCGAATGAAACAGCATACTAAAGCCACAGAGCTTTATTTTCTCTCACCGCTAAAGCGGATTCTGTTTTTCAATTTCAGCAACATGCTGTTTTTCAGCATTACAGCTGTGTATCAACAAAAATTGTATAGATAGATCTGATAGCTTTCTCAAAGTCGCGAGTCTCAACACCAATGATGATATTAAGCTCTGAAGAACCCTGATCGATCATGCGCACATTGACACTGGCATGAGCAAGCGCAGAGAATATACGTCCTGCAGTACCACGTGTACTCTTCATACCACGACCAACAACAGCGATAAGTGCAAGATCTGATTCAATCTCAAGCATATCAGGCTTTGCAAGGCGGTGTATTTCTGATACAACAGCCTGCTCTTTCTCAATGAACTCATCCTGAGAAACAAATACTGTCATAGTATCAATTCCTGAAGGAACGTGCTCGATAGAAATATTCTGATCTTCAAATGCCTGAAGAACCTTTCTTACAAATCCAACCTCAGAGTTCATCTGATCTTTAAGGATATTTACACAGCAGAAGCCTTTTTTACCTGCAATACCTGTTATAGTGTACTGAGACTTCTTAGCTGTAGACTCAACGATCCATGTACCAGCATCTTCCGGCTTGTTGGTATTTCTGATGTTGATTGGAATACCTTCTTTTCTTACAGGGAAAATAGCATCTTCATGAAGAACTGATGCTCCCATATATGCAAGCTCTCGAAGTTCTGTATATGTAATAGTATTGATTTCAGGCGGGTTGTCGATGATACGTGGATCAGCTACAAGGAAGCCTGATACATCAGTCCAGTTCTCGTAAACATCAGCTCTGATTGCTCTTGCAACAATAGAACCTGTGATATCAGAACCACCTCTTGAGAAAGTCACAACTTTTCCATCTGAATCAGCACCGTAGAAACCTGGGATAACAGCTTTAGGAAGCTTCTCAAGCTTTTTAGCCATGAGCTTATTAGTCTTCTCAGCATCAAAATTGCCATGCTTATCAAAACATACTACTGTAGCTGAATCTACAAACTCATATCCAAGGTATGCAGCCATAAGGATACCATTGAGATACTCACCTCTGGATGCAGCATACATGCTTCCTGCCTTATCCTTGAAATTCTTTTCAATAGTCTTAAATTCACCATCAAGAGATACTTTCAATTTCAGTCCTGAAATGATCTCTTCATATCTGGCCTTGATCTTGGCAAGTTCTTTGCTAAAGTCCTTTCCAGCTTCTGCAAGGTCATAGCAGGCATAGAGCATGTCTGTAACCTTAGTATCCTTGGAATTTCTTTTTCCTGGTGCAGATGGAACTACATATCTTCTATCTTCATCGGCTTTGATAATCTGTCCGACTTTCTTAAACTGCTCTGCACTGGCAAGAGAACTACCACCAAATTTAACTACCTTTTTCATAATGATCAAACACTCCTATATATAATGTGATTTTCTTCAATTAAAACAGACGGATATAATTCTTTATGCAACCAAGACTTTCTTTTTTCTTGGCAAAATCCTTCTCAGGCATCTTCTTGGATATGAATGCATATTCTCCACTTACTTCATTAGTAGATACAACTTCTACATCTTCTCCAAAAGCATCAATTGCAGCTGCCTTATCGCTTTCAGCTACGCGTACAAAAAAGCTTCTGATATATTCGCCATGATCTGTAAGATCAGCCTCTTTATCTGTCATATTAACACTAATATGGCCGTTGTGTCTTACTATATCTATCACATCACCAACAACGGCACTGGCAGTAGCCTCTTTGCCGGCTCCCTGTCCATAAAACATAACGTCACCAAGCATATTACCATGAACATTTATAGCGTTAAATACATCATTTACAGATGCAAGTGGATTGCTGACAGGGATCATGAATGGTGCTACCATGCTGTAAAACTTACCGTCTTTTTTCTGTGCTCTTCCAAGAAGCTTTATCGCATAGCCTGCTGCCTTAGCATAAGCAAAATCTTCTGTAGAAATATGTGTTATTCCTTCTGTATACACTTTGTTGGAATCAACATATTCTCCACTCATAAGCGAAGATAAGATAGCTATCTTACGACAAGCATCATGTCCTTCAATATCAGCCTCAGGATTGCGCTCAGCATATCCCTTATTCTGAGCTTCTTTAAGAACTGTATCAAAATCAGCACCTTCCTTATCCATCTTGGTCAAGATATAGTTGGTTGTTCCATTTAAAATACCAGTGATTGAATCGATCTTTTCATGCTTAAGAGAAGTATTCAATGTTCTGAGAACAGGAATACCACCACCTACACTGGCTTCAAAAAGGTAAGATACACCATTTTTTCTTGCAAGATCAACCAGTTCAGGTCCATGAGCAGCAACAAGTTCCTTATTAGAAGTGCAGACACTCTTGCCCTTTTCAAGAGCATTTTTTTCAAAAGTAAATGCCGGCTCAATTCCACCCATAGTCTCACATATAACTGTAACTTCCGGATCATCAAGGATCACATTTATGTCATGTACAACCTGAGCTTCATGCTTGTCCCCTGGGAAATCACGAAGATCAAGAATATACTTAACTTCAATTTCTTCTCCGGCACTTGCCATTACTTCGTTGTGGTTATCATCTATTACCTGTACAACACCACTTCCAACTGTTCCATATCCTAATACCGCTATCTTGACCATTACTGCCTCCACTTACTTTATTTTTATATAATATCAGCTAAAATCAGCACTACGACCTGTAATGTGAACTGTATGAATCCCCTTTTTGCTCTCCATACTGCTGATAAGTTCTGTCATATCACCTGAAGTAGGTAAAACCTGTATACTAATTGATAATGATGCAACACCATTAAGAGGAATTGACTGATGTATAGTAAGAATATTAGCTCCAAACTCAGCTATAAGCTTGAGTACATCTGACAAAAGACCCAGTTCATCATCCATCTGGAAATTAAGAGTCAACGTGGTTCCCTGCAAACTGTCGTGGAACTCATGTATATCATCTTTATATTTATAAAAAGAACTCCGGCTAATGCCAAGAGTTGCAACTGCTTCATTGATGGTCCTGACCTTGCCGGATTCAAGAAGCCTCTTTGCCTCAACTACTTTTATCAGTACTTCTGGTACTGCCTGTTTTTTGATAACATAATAAGTATTTATATCTTCCATGTGTTTTCCTCACGCGGACATTTGTACGTTTATGAAAGATTTTAGCACATTAAATTGCAAAAGACAATCGAGAAATATTCACAAAAACAATTGAACTTCTGAAGATTTATGTATAAAAATGCATAAAGATGAGCTACGTAAATAGAGAACTAATTTCCCAATTCAAGAAAAAGAGATATCAGTCTCCTATATATCGGAAACTGATACCTCTTTTTTATATAGTTTTGATAGTAAATGATTATAGCATTACTATCTTGCTATTCATATAGCTTTTTTTGTAAAAAATCATCAAAAACCGTTCTCAATCTACTAAAGCTCCTGTCTCTTCATCAAGATGATATGTTACAAACCAAAGTTTAATATCGCCCTTCTGAACAACACCATCTTTTGCATAATACTTAACACCATCTACAGTGAACCAGCCTTTTGATGCTCTTCCAGTTTCTTCATCAAAATGATAAAGAACTGTCTCACCGTCTACAGTGAGCTCAACAAAGCCTTTAACCATCTTGTATGTAGCTTCATCATAGTAATACAGAGATGCCCATCTGCTTACGAGACCTCTTACTACGATACGATCACTACCAGCATAATACTCATCACCATCAACTGTGAATACGCCTTTTGCAGCTGATCCGTTTGATGTGAAGTAGTACATATTGCCTTCTACAAGCTTGAAGCAATCAGTTACCATAGCGTAGTTTTCTGTATCATAGTAGTACAGAGATGCCCATCTGCTTACAAGACCTGTCTGAACATGCTTGCTTGAGTTTGCATAATATGACTTACCATCAACTTCAAATACGCCCTTGAGAGCTTTTCCTGTTTCATCAAAGTAATATGTATTGCCGTCAACAGTTACGAACTGTGATTTAACCATAACACCAAGATCATCTGCATCTTCGCTGAGGTAATATGTCTGTGCCCAGTAGCTTGCAAGACCTGTTACTGCAACGCCACCCTTAACGTAATAGGTTCCATCTACGTCTGTGTACATGCCATTGCTTACAGTCTTTTTAGCTGACTTGTAGAATACTTTATTACCATCAGTGTCAACTTCATAATACTTATTGACTTTAACATTGATCAGCTTAGAAGCTTCGTTGTATGTATCTGTTTCAGATGCTGTTACTGTAATTACTGCATTACCTGTTGAAACAAGGTTGAGGCTACCATCTTCTGCAACTGTAACAACGTTTTCATCTGATGATGCATATGTAAGCTCACCATCACCACTTGTTACTGCATCTAATGTATAGTTATTTCTTGCAAGGCTCAGGCTGTAGCTTGATGTTCCTGTTACTTCCTGATCTTCTTTTGTTGAAGCTGCTGAAATCTTACGGATAACAATAGCACCCATACGGCTTGTTGTTGATGAATCAAATGTAAATGTCATCTGGCCGTCTGTTACTTCAACATCTGAAAGTACCTGCCATGTGTAAGTGCCTGCTGCATTTGCTACATTGTAGCTTACGCCTTCAACTGCACCCTTTACATTGCTCTTGTAAACAGAGTTACTAAGGATTTCTACCTGGTATACACCATTTTCGATATCAACCCAGAATTCCTGTCCTGCTGGAAGTGCAAAGTCTGTGTAAACGCTTGCTTCAAGAGTACCAGCATATGTGAAGCTCTCTTTACGTCCCTGAGTATACTGTCCGTCATCGCTAAAGCCCCATCCCTGAGATTCTGTATAAAGTGAACCAAGAGCAGAAAGCTTAGTTGTGCCATTCTTAGGGTTAACTGTTACTGTTGTCCAGCCTGATGTTCCAGCTGATGCTGAAATACCAAAGTCAAACTTGTAAAGTGCCTGATACTCAACAGTTACTGTAAGAAGTGCTGAACCCTTAAATCCTTCTACAGTACCTGTTACATTGTATGTACCTGCTGTGCTTACATCTATAGATGTAACATCCCATGCTACTGTTTCATCAACAACCTTGCCACTCATATATGTAGCAGATACTGTTGATGGAAGCACTGACATAACATCTTTTTCACCTATATTAACACTAGCATAGCTATCAGCTACAGATACGATATAGTCAGCAACTACGTTTACTACTACTGTTACATCCACATCAGGATCATCTTCTACAGAACCATGAACTGTGTATGTACCAACTACTGTTGTATCAAGATCTGTAACATCCCATGTTACTGCAATGGCCTTTGTAGAACCATTAAGGAATGTCATATCAACTGTTTCAGGAAGAACTGCTTCATTACCCTGGATCACTTCAATTGGATCAGGTGTAGCAAATCCTGTAGCCTTATTTGCTACTACTGTAACAGTTACTTCAATAGGATTAGAAGCATAACCTCTTACATAAGCATAAGCTGTGTATGTACCAACTGTTGTGATATCTACATCATCAGCTTCGTATGATACTGATACTGTCTGCTTTTCGCCCTCTGTATCCTTTACTGTTACTGTTCCAACGTTTGCAGCAAGAAGGTCAGCAACTGTCTTTCCTTCTGCTATTTCTGTATCTTCAACAATTTCCTGATTTGTAAGCTTTTCAAGATCATCAGCTACGATAGTATCAATTGATACTGTTGTAAGAATAGAAGCTGGAAGTGAATTGAAGCTTACCTTTCCATCAACTATAGCTGCAACCTTGTAGGAATATGTTGTGTTACCTGATACTGTATCATCTACATATGAGAATACTGTATCTGCATCAATCACATTTGCGCTTTCACTATTCTGAGCTGCTTCATATGCTGCAAGCGCTTCGTCATAATTTGCAGTCTTGATTTCATATCCTGTGAAGTACATTGCTGAATAATTTTTCTTGGTAACAGCGTTAACAAGATTGAGTTTGCCATCTGTTACTTCTACAGTCTGTGTCTCAGAATATGTTACAAGATCTGTGCTACCATGTCTGAAGTCTGAGAATTCTACACCTTCAGCTGTAAGTTTCTGGTAAGCTGCTCCAGAACCGTTATAAATGTACTGTGTTACTTCATATGTTCCATTTGGAACGTCTACTACAAATTCTGCTGTGCCATTTGTGATCCAAGCAAGTGCGCAGTCATAATAGAGATCTGAATTAGCATTATCAAGTGTCTTATATGTCTTGTTTGCAAGACTTGAAACATCTGTAAATCCATATCCAAGACTCTCGCTATACTCTGTAGCAGCTGTTACCTGTGTCCATCCGTCCTGTACATTGCCTGCACCAAAGTCAAACTTGTAATCAACAGGCTCTGTAACAGTCTCGTCTTCATCTTCTGAAGATCCATCTTTTGATACTGTATCAAGCTCATTAACGTCTTTCTGAGCAATGATCTCATATTCACCGACATTACCATCTGCGTCTACATCTGCGCGAAGGATTGCATAACCTGTAACTGCATGTCCAAAGCTTGTTCCATCGCTTGCAGGTGTGAACTGAAGCTCAACTGATGTAGAATCAACAGCACCAAATCCAACTTCTGATGTAAGAAGTCCTTCAGAGATAAGGTAGCTTGTATGTGCAGGCTGGTTGTATGCAACGTTCTGCCATGCAATACCTTCTCTGTAAGCAAGATCTGTAAGCAGACAAGGAATTACATAATCTGTCTGGATAGTTGTTGAATAAATTCTGATCTTGCTGTTATCACTTGAACATCTTGCAATGATTTCTTCTCTCCAGTCACCAAGGATATCAGCAACAAGTCCAAGGTTACCCTTTGTTCCGTTACTTGTGAATACCTGACTAGATTCAAAGAGATTTACATTACATCCGTTCTCGTAATCCCATTTTTCAATAGTTGTTGTAAGAGGTACATATGCTCCTGAATCAAATGTATGATCCTGCATCTCAGCAAGGAGATCTCCATCCCAATAAATTGAGAAGTTACTTGCAGGAGTTGCTCCTTCATTGACAGTGATCATTGCACTGCCTGTAGCATCTGAAGAATCATAAATTCCTGAAAGTGATGAGAATACATTAGCTGTTCTTGTATCCCATGAAGGTTCATCGCTTCCTGTATAAGCAGGATTTGCAATTGACCAGTACTCAGCGCCATCATATCTAGGATCGATGTCTGCTGCCATACCACGACCTGTATCTTTACCTGTGTAGTAACCAGTGATGATCTCACCTGTCTCTGCATCATGGATCTCAACATGATATGTAGCATTGTCATGTTCGTGAACATCCATTACTTCAAGACCTTCACGGCTTGGGATCCAGTCGCCTACATGCTCTGCATCTCCATGTCCAAGTCCTGTGCTGTAAAGAACTGAGCCATCGTTATCAATTGTAAGAGAACCATAAGTAATTTCATCGCAACCATCGCCATCTACATCATTTACTGCAAGTGCGTGGTTACCCTGACCTTCATACTGTGAACCGGCATCATTAGTATCAAACTGCCAGTAAACACCGATTGACTGTGTGCCATCATCAGCTGTTGAAAGGTAATAAGCTGTAAGGCATGTTCTTGTGTAATAACCTCTGCAGAATACTGCAAAAGGAGTTGTTCCATTAAGGTAAGCTGTTCCTGAAAGGAATCTGTCTACTCTGTTACCATAGCTGTCGCCCCAAGCTGAAACGCTGCCTCTGCCTGGAAGATACTCAACTGTATCAATGATTGTTCCATCTTCACCATTGAACATTGTGAAGTATTCTGGGCCATCAAGTACATAACCTGAAGAATTTCTGTAATCATTTGCTGTAGAAATTGTAGCTGTATCAAGATCAGCCATGCTGCATGCGCCTACAAATCCAGTTTCCTGAAGATTTGAATCGTATGTTGTTGTACCATCAGCTGTCTTTATAGCAATCTCTGCTTTGCCATCTGCGTCATAATCCCATACCTGGAACTGTGTATAGTGTGCGCCTGAACGGATATTGATACCAAGGTCAATTCTCCACATAAGGCTTGCAGCGCCTGTAGCAAAATCAATATCATATGCATCAATGATTGTTGTTCCTGTATAGCCTGACTTAGAGTTATCCTGAGCATTGCTTGGATACCACTTAACAAGAAGTTCAAGTTCTCCATCGCCATCAAGATCACCAACAGACATATCATTAGCTGTATATGTTGCTGTACCGCCACTTGGCATTGTCTGATCTGCAGGCTTATTTAACTGGAATTCCTGATACTGATTATTCCAAACCTTGGTCTCTACTGCTGAAAGTCCAAGTGCTGCGTCATTAGAACCAACAACTGTATATGTATCTGAAGCGCTTCCGCCTTCATCGATACAGTTTGTAACATTAAGTCCTGAAGCAATTGCGCTTCCATTTCTATAAACTGTAAATGTTGTATTAACACTGTTGTCTGAGTTAAGGTCACCTTCGAATGCTCTCCAGCTAAGGTATACACCTGATGTGATCTCATTGCCCTCAGAATCTGTAGCTGTAACTTTGGTCTCTGCACCAGCATCACCTGCAAGGTTGATAGCTACAAGAGCTCTTGAAGAATATGATTCAAGGCCACCTGCAACAAGCTTACCTACTACAGGAGTAATGCATACATCAGACATTTCTCCGATGCCACCTGCATTAAGTGCAGCAACTTTATAATAGTAGTGAATATTTGTGCTTACTGTTTCATCTGTATAAGATGTAGTCTTTGATTCACCAACTTTTTCAAATTCCTTAAATGCCTTATCGCTCTCAGCTTTCTGTGAACGATAGATGATGTACTTGATAACACCTTCTGAAGAATCATTAGCATCCCATTCAAGTGTTACATAGTTCTGAAGCTCTGTTGCTGTAACTTCAGGACTTGTGCAAACAACATTCTGAGGAGCTGATGGTACTTCTGTATTTGGATCAAG
The DNA here is from genome assembly GCA_015056495.1 of Butyrivibrio sp. Taxonomy (GTDB): domain Bacteria; phylum Bacillota; class Clostridia; order Lachnospirales; family Lachnospiraceae; genus Butyrivibrio. The sequence continues at coordinate 15,954 of SVGC01000012.1, read as the reverse complement.
CATAGACTGTGTTACTACATTACTTGCTGGAGATTCTGTTCCCTCAGCGTTAGTACATGTCATGTAGTAACTGTATGTCTCACCCAGATCTGCGATCATTGCTCTGCAATCAAGTTCAGAATCAATAAGTTCCTGAGCTGTGAATGTCTTAGCAACGCTGTAATCTGTATCACTCTCTGCTTTCTGATATACAGTATAGCTTACTGCATCATCAACTGTTCCAAATGAAAGAAGGAAGTTAGCCTTGGTACCATCAAAAGTAAGCTCTGTAATAGTAAGGTTGGATGGAGCTGTAAGAAGGCTTGTGATAGTAAGACCATTGATATAGCAGTTGCTTCCGCCAACTACGATATTGAGCTGTCCATCTGTTACAGATACTGTACCTGTGCAGCTTCCAAGAGCCTGCTTGGTTGCAATAGAACCAAATGAAGTTCCCTCTGCTGTGTATGATACCTTGATAGTACTTGTTCCTGAAAGGAGGTCACATGCATAAATTGTTACTTCATATGAACCATTTGGAAGATCTACTGCAAATTCTCCAGAACCAAGGTTGAAGTCATCTGCCATAGCTGATGAATCTGCATTACCATTTCCAGAACGATCACGACCATTATTTGGAGCTGTGATCCATCCATAACCCAGTGTAGCATCATAGGTCTGGTTCTGATTTACGCCTGTCCAACCATCCATTGTCTTGGAACTGTTGTAGTTAAAGTCAAACTTAAGTCCAGCCTCTTTTGTTGAAACTGTGATTATGTCTGATAACTCACCTACACCATAGCTGTTCCAGCCTGCTACTGCATATGCATATGTAATTCCTGAATTACATCCTGCATCTGAATAGTAAGGCTTAGTTGAAACAGAATACTTAGTAGCATCTGTAAAATCAACATCTGCTACAGTCTGTCCATCTTCAAGTTCCTGACGATAAATGTAGTACATCTCAGCTGCATCAACGCCATCCCATGCAAGTGCAATACTTGTAGCACCTACACTTGTTGTCTCAAGATTTTCAATCTTTGCAGGAGCCTCTGTAGCTGTCTTCATAACAACTAATGAAGCAAGAGAATCCAGCTGATCATTGAAGCTAAGGGCATATTCATTTTCTGCTCTGTCAGCAAAATCAAGAATTCCCTGAGCTACTGCCTGTGAAAACTTGTATGCACCATACCACTGAAGATGTGTGTTATCTGTTGCTCCCCCTGCATAGGCACCCGTATATTCGCCTGCTGCAACATGTAAGAAAAGTGATTCAGCGCCTGTAGCACCAAAGTCTTCACATATATCTCCTGAACGTGTTGTCAGATCAATAAGTGGAAGATCATATTCAGAAGCAAGTGAGATCATTACCTGACGGTAAGCCTCAAAATCACTCTTCCATGTAACTGTTCCATCTTCATTGGTTGTATAGCTATATCTTGAAACAGGAGTAACCAGTACAGGTGTTGCACCTCTCTGATATGCTGCTTCAACATACTGCATGATATATTTGCCAAAGTCACTGCTTGCTACATAACGGTTAGGTCTTGAATATGTAGCATCATTGTGACCCCACTGGATAAAGAGGTAGTCACCAGGCTTGATATCTTCAAGAAGATCTTCAAGTTTACCTTCAGCAATGAAACTGCTGGATGAACGACCACCGATTGCACGGTTTTCAACTATAACATTTTCTGCTTCATAAACCTGAGCCTGAGAGTAATCGCAGTTATCAGCTTCACGCTCTTCTACTGCCTCTCCAAACCACTCACTAAGGAGTTCGCCCCAACCTGTCTGTGGGTCATAGTAATCATCATATGTCTGTACTGTTGAATCTGAAGCAAGGAAGATAGTTGGCTTGGAACCAGCATCCTGTGTCTTAAGACGTGTGATCTTTACTTCAGAAAGATATACATTCTGCTCACTTGCGTCAGAAATTGTTGTTGCTGAACTTGCAACAAGGAACTTCAAATTGAGCTGACCATCAACAAGGTTGGTCTCATAGCTTGTTGTAACTGAAGAACCTGCTGAAACTGTGATACCAGAAGCCTGTGTAATGTCTTCTGATTCAAGATACGCTGTATAATCTGAACTTGTCGGGTTAGTAAGAGTTACTTCAACCTGATAATCCGCATTATACAGATCTACATCAAATGTTGATGTATTTTCATAAGTATAAACGCCATATCCTGATGACTCTGTTTCTGTCCATACCTTACTCTTAACAGCTACATATGAGCTTTCATCTGATACATTGCTTGCGCTTGCACTTGTGACATTGGCTACACGTGGATAATATACGCTGCTTACCCATCCTACAGGATCAGTATTATAGTCAACATCGCTAAATCCATAGCCTTTTTCCTCTGAGTATACTGACTCTGAAGTAACATCATTGTCAGTACCAAATTTGAAATCAGCTATAACTGTGTCTTCAGTAAAGTTCTCATAGCCATCTTCTCCCTGCTCAATAGCCATGTCTTTTGACTCTGTAGCAAAAAGAGATGCCTTAAGAAGCTGTTCAGCATCTGCTGAAGAAGCTGAACTTGCCGCATCTGCACTCTCATCAGAACTAGCTGAGCTTGCTGCATCTGAAGAATCAGAGCTTCCTGAATTTGAAGCATCCGCAGAATTTTCAACTGATCCTGCGTTTGAACTGGATGAATTGTTCTCAGTAGTTTCTTCTATTGAAGAACCAGTGGATGATTCATTGGCAGCTCCTGATGCTGCGCTGTCTGATGTGCCTTCTGTGGCATTATTTGTAGTTTCGGTACTTGCAGAACTTGAAGAAACAATACTTGTCTCTTCTAAAGAAGCTTCATCTGTTGATGTTGCATACGCTGTAACAGATGGGCCGACAAAGACGCTTGAAAGCGTCATGGAAATACTTGTGGCAAACGTAACTGTTCTAAGAACAATATTATGTCGCTTGCCTGATTTTCTGCTGCCTCTTACGATGCTGCGAAAATCATCGCTGTTGCGATATTTCCCCATTATGTTATTTCCTCCTCCCATTGCGTCACATATTTGTCTTTCACGCCCCAGCCAGTAGTCCATTCTACTACGCTTTTTCTTTTGACGATTTATTTTCTATGCAAAAACGATCATTTGTATCATTTTTGCAATAAAATGCAATTATCCCCCTCAAAATAATTGCATTTTAACCAAACAAATCTTATAAACGCATGAAATTCATTAATTTGTGACAATGAATATTTTTTCTTACCTGTAAATTTTATAAATTATTCACATTCTCAACAATTCATTTTCATTTCAATATTGTGCAATTTCGACTTTTATTTATCAAAACGCTTTCTATCGTGCGAATTGGCGTATAGTAAACCTGTAATAAAAATATTTTTTGAAAAATGTAACCATGCTATCATTAATGTCGCTATATATAGTGAAGGCCTTAAAAAGAAAGGGAGGAATCATCTTCATGGATGACTCACAGATTGTAGAGCTCTACTTAGTCAGAGATGAATCAGCTATACTGCATACATCTCAGAAATACGGAAGCAAACTCAGACGGATCGCCCAAAACGTGCTATCAGACATAGAATCTTCTGAGGAATGCGAAAATGATGCATATCTCAAGACCTGGAACCTGATACCACCTAATGAGCCAAGGACTTACCTTTTTGCATTTATTGGAAAAATAGTCCGTCATCTGGCCATAGACAGACTTCGTTATGAAGGCAGGCAAAAAAGATCTGCCTTGTACTGCGAACTTACTGACGAAATGCAGGAATGTATCCCTGGAGTCAAAGATATTTCACAGGAAATGGATGCAAAAGAACTAACAGATCTTATCAACAATTTTCTGAAGTCCTGCACAGCAGAACAACGAAACATCTTCGTCAGAAGGTACTGGTACTTTGATTCCGTAAATGAAATATGTGCAAAATACTCTCTTCCACAGAGTAAAGTCAAGACCACTCTTTTCAGGCTGAGAGAAAAGCTGAAAAAACATCTTGTCGAGGGAGGATTCACTATATGAACGAACATGATCTATTAGATGCCATAGGTGGCATTGATCCCAAGTATATTAAGGATGCTGATAAAGCTGTTTCACCTAAGAGTAAAATAGTTCGTTTCCAGAGGTACTACATGGCTGCAGCAAGTATTTTCTTGCTTGTAGTAGCTGGAATACTCTTTAAGAATCTATACCAGGCTCCTTACTATGAATCTACAGATGAGACTTCTGAAATCACGACACTCAGTGCAACTCCAGAAGACGCAGAAGAAGCTGCTATAGAAGAAGCCGAGGGAGAAACTGAGCAAAAAACTGCTACTGGAGAAGCTGAGGCAGAAACTGAGCAAGAAACCGCTACTGAAGAAGCCGAGGTAGAATCTGCTGAATCTGACTACGCTGCAATGATCATGTATGATGGAGCAATTTACAAAGATTCTGGAGAAGAGTTTATTGGTGAGATCCTGGAAGATAATTTACTTAAGACCACGTCATACACTGATGGCGAGCCTTCAGAGGATATGCAGCAGAACTTTAACGCATCCTCAAAAACCAAATTCTTTGTCTGGGATGAAAATACTCTGGTTGTATGTGTAGACCCTGATGAAGGAATCTGGAGAACATTCATAAAACAATAATAGAGAGGGAGATCAATATGAAAAAGAAAATAATATCTACTATATTATCATTACTAGTTGTAACAAATTTAACTACAGGATGTGGAATTTCAGAAAAGCCGGTAAGCTCAGAGACAGCTTCATCAGGCAAAGAAAGCTCCGTTCCAGTTCAAAGCACTACAAATAATTCTACACAGATTGCTGAATTACCTGCTTTAGATGCAAGCATGGACTTTAACGATTCACTGATCGATTTTATTGAACAAACTGGCTTTGAAGACAAAAACTATATGGTATCTCCTACATCATTAAGAGCAGCTCTGGCACTTGCTGTGTCCGGCGCTGATAATGATACCAAGGATGAACTGCTAAAGGCAATGGGATTTAATAGCATGGACGAACTGTTAATTTGGTATAACAGCGTCTCTGCTTCTGTTGATAATTATAATGAATGGCTAAAGCAGGCTCAGGAAGATTATAAAGAAAACAGCGAATACTATTCAGATTCCGATTCAGAACCAGATGGTGCCTTCTCTCTGGAAAACTCTATTTGGAAGAATACCAGCTTCAGCGGCGAACTCTCCAATGATTACATAGAATATGTATTGCAAAACTTTAACGCAGCTGCAGAAAATGTCTCAGGAGACGAGATCACAGACGCAATTAATAACTGGATCAACGAAAATACTAATGGCCTTATCCCGTCCATCAGTAGTGATCTGTCGCCTTCAGATCTTGTTCTTGTAAATACTCTGTACCTGCGCACAGCCTGGGGTACAGCATTTGAAGAATACGCCACACAGGAAGGTGATTTCAAAACACTCTCAGGAGATACCGTAAAAAAAGACTTCATGCACCTGCAGGATTCTTTCAGATATTACGAAGATGAAAATGGCAAATTTATCATCCTTCCAATGAAAGGCGGTATAAACGCTGTCTTTATCTTAGGTGATGTTGATAACGTGATAGAAAAAATGTCTGAAGCAGCCTATGAAGAAGTTGCTGTTACGATTCCAAAGTTTGAAACAGAAACTTCTCTGTCAGAAAGTCAGCTAGTCGACTTCTGTATAGCCCGCGGTGCTGAGGCAGCCTTTACATCAGATGCAGACTTTTCTCTCATGAGTGATGATTCACAATTTTTTATCTCTGATATAATTCAGAAAACCAAGATCAAAGTAGACGAGGATGGAATAGAAGCCGCTGCTGCTACAGCAATTATGATGGAAACAGCTTGTGAAGAAATAAATGACGTAAAAGAATTTACTGCGGATGAACCATTTAAATACATGATCCTGACAAATAGTGATTCTCCGGAACTGCTCTTCTATGGACAACTTGTTGAGTAAAATGTGAGCCGCTCTATTACTAACCTGTCAGCTACCCATCACCTAAAGGTAATGGGTAGTTGACATTTAGCTCACATGTCACTTAAAACAGTGATAGAACACACTGTCCATATCCACAGTAACAGGTCCGTCACCAAGCAAAGCACTATCAAAATATTTCTCAATTTTCTCCCTGTTATCCTCAAGGTATTTTCCGCCTTCTGGATACTTTTTCAGCACTCTGTCAAAAAGAGCACCTGCATTATCAAATACAAGTGGTCCCGGAAGCGCTATCTTTTCTACTCTGTCGAAATTCTCTGATAAAAGCGCTTCAAACTCTACGTCTGCCTGCCTTCTCTCATCTCTCTTTTTATGAGCAAAAGAAATATCAAGTCCCGCTTCAGTTAAACACTTTTCCCAAAAATCATATTCCTTAACCGCTTCACCATAGTGATTAACTGAAAACATTCCACCAGGCGCAAGCACCTGTGCCACATTCTTGATAAAAAATGCATCATCATGCAGATAAGATAAAAGATAATGCGCTATAATCTTTGAATACTTCTTCTCTCTTATCTTTTCCCAAGTCTCATCTTTTTCCAGATTACTGAAAATCACCTGAATATCAGAGCCTTCAGGAAGTGTCTTGCGGTTGTCTTCAAGATACCTATATAGATCATCAGCCCAGTTTCCGTGTATGTCTACGCCTTCCACATTGAAATTATCAGGAATGCGTTCCCAGTTCTTTCTCCATAACAAGCCATAACTGCAACCTAGGTCAAGAACAGTATCATTTTCCTCAAAGGATAGAGAATTAAAAATCTTCTCGTACCACTCAATTCCATCTGCCGCATGGGATTCAGCGTACCATCTTCTCTCGTCCGCACCCTGACTCATCTCCATCTTCTTGATGATGTCAGCGATATCGTCCCAGTCCGGATTCTCATCAAATCTTGCCAGTGCCGATTTGATGCACTTCGCAGACTTTTGAAGCTCATATATTTTCTGATTCATCATTTCAAGCTGCTTTTCAAGGATTTCTCTTATGGAACTCTGATCATCATTCTCAAGACTTTCCTTTATTTCTTCAAGACTAAATCCTATATGCTTAAGTGCAATGATCTTTTCAAGAATAATTAATGAGCTTTTATCATAGAGTTTGTAATTTCCTTCAGATAGCCCAACAGGCTTAAGAAGCCCCTTTTCGTCATAAACACGAAGCGCCTTCGTTGATACTCCTGCCTGCTTTGCTATTTCTCCGGATGTCATTTTTTCTTTCATACTGCTGCCCTCCTTTTAGGTAAAAACAATTTTATGAACTAAGTAAAACACCTTATACGTACGTATTTCATTCTGTGCTTACTTAATGGTAAGGGCTGCCCCAAGGGCAAGGTCAATACTTTTTATATTCATTTTATGCACTTCCACTCTTTCAGAAGCTTTTCCATATTCCATGCGGCATTGGCAGGGCTAGTCGAAGGAAGGCATATTGCAGGTCTTTTAGTCACAGGCTCTGTATACTTTCTATAATACTTATATGCCGTTTTACCATTGACATATATTGCCTTAATATCCGCTGTGTTTAAGATAAGGCTTAAGTCGTTCGGCACTACATTAGTGATGCTGGAGTCCGACGATCCTACAATATCGCAAGAGTGTATCACATCCCATAATGCAATCTTGTTCCTTATCAAAAAAGCTTTCTTCTCCTCAATTGTCACTGGCTCTCCCTCTTCAAATACTTCAGAAACAACCTTCCAAAATCTATTCTGCTTATGTCCATAGAAAAAACCTTCTTCTCTTGATTTAACAGAGGGAAAGCTCCCTAGAATAAGAATCTTCGAATTCTTATCATATATTGGTTCAATTGGATGTATAACCATAATTAAATCTTCTCCCATCCTAACAAGTATGTACACTCTTCAATAGTACAAGATGGCATCAAAAAAGAGAACCTCATAATTACGATTCTCTAATGTTTACTGCCGGCGACCGGGATTGAACTTTCCTGCGTCTTGCAAACACTGATGGAAAGGAGGTTGGCGGTCTCACTTTATTTTCTGACCCCACTTTTGAACCTAGTTATTGATATGCAACAAATGTTCTCAAACTACTTTATTCCTTATAGTTTCTATGCGTAAATACAGGTGTCATAGCCCCTGTAACTTTGTCGCGTTTTTCAACCTTAAGAACTGTATACTGTGTCTGTCCAACTGTGTAGTCATTCATGCTTGCCTCAGAAGAAAAGATAGACATTTCACTGATAAATATTATACCTGCCAAATTATCACTTTTCTTATATAGCATAAGATTTTCAAATTTCTCATGATTGTTTATCAGATAATCTGCATTGATACTTGTCCAAGGACACTTCTTTTTACTAAAACCAAAAAAGCTGTACTCTTGGTTGTCCAGCTTTTCTATTATGTCCGCAAGCTGTCCGAAAAGCTCTACCCTTGATTCCATTTCATCTGTATAATACATTGATTTTTCAAAGTCAACATTTTCATAGGTTCCTGCGATGATTTCATAATATAAAGATTCTGTTTGAGCTCCATGTACGTTTAAGAATTCAAGATCCTTCAGATAATGCAATCCCATCGTGTGGAACCAATCAACCTTGTCAAAAACCAGGCAAAGAACGCCAGCCTTTCCTTTACGGCCTATTTTTATAAGATATTCCGTATTTAGCAGTTTGTCATATGAGCTTAAAGATTCTAATACTCCCATTGTATCTCCAAAAAATAAAGACCTTGTATTGGCTACAAGGTCTTTAAGATAATTTTCTTTCGGATAATCCTATCTGGTTTGTGGTTATTTATCGAACCCACCTAGAACTCCATCAAAGAAAGCGTTCCAGAACCCTCTTTGATTTCAACGTTCAAACGAACCTCAAGTGTCCGCTGTTAAGATTATAGTATTGTAACCAAAACCTTAAGTCAAGAATATAAAGAGATAATTCATAGAAATTTCATTGCACATTTTTATGCTTGCAATTCATAATCCTGAATCCTCTCTTTCCACTTTTTGTATTTCTTGTACTGAATATCATTCAATTCCCAGAAATTTACTCCAGGGTCACATTCGCCCACTATTTGCTTTTCACCAACCAGTTTATAACCTAGCGCCTCAAAAAAGTTCTTTATGTAGTCATACCAGACAGAAGGTTCCGCAAATTTACCAGCTATCGATTCTAATCGATTATCCTCATTAAAAAACCATGGATTTGGAAAGTTTTCATCCTTTTTTTCATATGGATTGATTCTATTTGAAAACTTTATGTACTCCTTGATCAATGTCTCATCTGGCACAGGAATTAGCTCTAATTCACCTGCTCCAATCATCCAACATCCCATTTTTATTCCTCCTTGCTAAATGAATAATATAGGCTATAATATAACCATCGGTTATTGTATAATACATAACCAATGGTTACTTGTCAATAGTGAAATGAGGTACATATGAAATTCAAAGCTGAAAGAATGATCAAAATTCGTGAACAATTAGGTATGAACAAAGCTGAAGCAGCAAGAAAACTCAACATGTCCGCAATGGGTTACGGGCGTTATGAAAATGGGCAAAGGGAGCCATCATTCCAAACAGTGTGTTTCATAGCATCAACGTTTAACACTACTTCTGACTATCTTTATGGCTTAACAGATGATCCATCTCCCAGTGTAATAACAATTTCTTCATCTGAAGACCCAGAACTCTTTTCATTTGTAAACTCTCTAAAGAAGGATAAATCCTTAGAAAAAAGGTTATTAGAATACTTTAATAAAATGACTCAGCAAGATAAATGAACAAAAAAGAGGAGCATCACTGCTTCTCTCTTACTGCCGGCGACCGGAATCGAACTTTTATTGGTCTCGCAACCCCGCAGAGAAAGGGGCTTCGCCGGCCTTGCTTCTCTTTTGTACCACTTTTGCAGAATATAGTGCCTGCATAAAATAAGCCCCAAATATGCATAACATAATTATTATTTGTCTTTATTTATCCATTTTATAGAGATAAAGACAAGTAATCTTCAATTTCTTCTTTTACAATTCCACCATAATGATTTTCAAAAGATCCACTACACCAATATCTTGTCCGGATTCATATTTCTCAAGTTCAGCCGTATCATCTTTTCCAAAAGAAATTAGTCTATCAACCTCATTACTACCGGTCTCCTTCTTAAAAGAATCAAAGGCATATAGGATAGTTTCTGAATCAAAGCTTGAATAAAAAACAAATGGAAAGCCATACTTATTGTCATTAGTGACAAGATATGATTTGCCAATATCAGTAACGCTATCCCTGATTTCCTTTCCAACCTCTTCTTCAAGCTCTCGAAATGCTGTCACTAAAGGTGATAACTTGTTATTATCTGTACTGCCATCCTCACGTATGGCGCCACCAATAAACCTGTCAGAAGGGTCCATAACTCCACCTATCGCCTGGATTTTTCCTACAAACTCTGAACCTACGCCATTTAGCGAAACAAACAGCTTTTTGTCAGATGAAACTAATATGCAACCGGCATACGTACTTCTACATGCATACTCTCCAATGTTCTTGATCTCACTGTATTTGTAATGAGCATAATCTGAGGGCTCACAGGTTATTGTGACTATGCCGTCATCATTTTCCATATTGATTACAGAATATAGTGCCCCATTAAACATCCCCGGGTACTTTGCTGTAAGTTCATTCCAGTAAACTTGTACTCCTTCTTCAATATCCTTAGGAAGCTCTCTTGCTACAGCTTCTTTTATTTTTAGCTCTTTTATTGGAATGATTTTAGTCATGTTTGTCTTCGCTTTCTATGTATTTCTTGATTTCTTCGGCAGTCCTTATCACATTCTCAATATCCGCATCAGAAGCATTATCTTTGGCAAAAGCATTGATATCACGGAGATACTGCAAACCATATCCGTATTTTTCCAGCATCCACTCCTGATTAGGAAAAATCCATATATGAAAGTGCTTGGAGCGTTCTTCCTGCACCAATGTAACAGTTTCAGCAATTTTCAGATCCTTTATAGCTCTTTCTGCAATTGCTATTGTATTTCCTATCTCAGCTCTCTCGTCTACAGTTAATTCCGCAAAAGACTGAATGTGTCTTTTACTTGTAATTATTAGAAAACCGGGAATTGGAATCTCAGGATCTGCGGCAAGAATAATCGACTCCCCATCATAAATTATTCCCCCAGGAAGTTTCACCTCGCCACGCACAATTGCGCATCCTACACACTCAGACTTAATTTCATTCCCTAATATATCTTTTCTGTTCATAGCTTCCCCTTTGCATATTTTTTTCACCTAAAAGGATAAAGCATGCCCTTAGGGCAAGGTCAATACTCATAAAACTGTAATGCAAAAAGGATTGCCAAAATAGAGACTCCATCTTTTGTTTCATTATTCCTAAGAAGCTCTTTTACCTGAGATATTTCGTATTATCAGTATTAGTGATGAGCTTTAGTCTTCCATCTACAAACCTTATAAATTTATCATAGTCGCGAAAGAATGTTTGTCTCAACTTTTCAGCTGTTTGCAGAGCCCTGTCGTATTGTTCTTTACTTATATCTCCATTTTGAAGAGCTTCGTCCAATTCATCCCTGTCATCTACTTTCACATATCCATCCGGATATACCACAAGATCAAGATAGCAGTCATAAAAGAATGGAACGCCATCATCGTCAATCCCCTGACTATCGATCATATCTATATAGCTTACTTTTATATTGTAATCACTGTCCATCATGACAGTAATGCAGTAATAGTCATCTTTGGGCATTATAGTCAGCCACTTGTAACCATTATCACAAACAGTTATTGTTTCATCCTTATATTTCCATTCCTGTTTTTGAGATACCTCTTCTATTGAGAGAAGTCCAACATAGCCCTTAAAATCAGAAGAATTTTCAAAGGAACCTTCTCTATGCTTTTTGATCATTGACTTCCATTCATCATAAACCACTCTACATTTATACATTTAAGCTATCCTTTCTGTATCTTTTTCCTCAGTCTCCTTAGCTCAGAAAGCATTTTATGAGTATTATTCTACTTCATACAAAAAAAGAAGAGAAGCACAAATGCATGCTTCTCTTATGTCTATTACTGCCGGCGACCGGGATCGAACTTTCCTGCGCCTTTCAAATACTGATGAATTCTTTGCACAAAAATTCTTACAGCTCACGCTTTATTAAACTATTATTATTTCTTATTCTTCATGTATCTATAGCATATGCATACCACTCTTCATCAGTTTTTATAAATCCAATTGACTGAAACGTCTTCTGGCTCTGAGTATTAAATGAATAGATATTGGCTTTCACCTTATCCATCCCTTTCTCCTTAGCAAGCTCTATCATATCAAGTATGCATTTTCTGCCAATATGCCTATTCTGGTACTCCTTGCACACCACTATTGCGATTTCTGCATTATCCCTAAGAGATACATCTCCCACAAGTTTTCCCTGGTATTGTATGTAATAGCAGTTACCATGCGCACTAAGATAATCATACATAGCATGTAGTGTTTCAATATCATAAGCATGATCAATATTGTCAACTTGTTTACAAACACCTAAATCTTGGTACCAAGGAAATGATTCTGCATCGTTTCTATAGTATGGAGTCAGAACTAAGTCATCATCGATTATCCTGTTACACCTAAACCTAAATACATCACATCCATCAACATTTCCTTCATAAATAAAGCCAAACTTCTCAGCGATATGCTTTGTTATCTGTTGTTCAGGATTGCATTCAATAACTGCGTTCTTTCCGTCCAGCTTGGCTCTCTTTATCAGTTCTTCCGTTAATTTGCTTGCATAGCCTTTTCCCCATGCTGATTTATCCAGGATCCAACCTAGCTCCACAGTATTCTGTTCATAATCATGATAAATTACATAGCCAATATAATTTCCTGTTTCATCCTCTGCCGTATAAACAAGCGGTGGTTCAGATAGACCGGCTCTATGAAGGAATTCTTTTGTTCTCTCAAGTGTATATGGTTCCTCTATATATTTCATTACAACCGGATCAGATAATGTCCCATATAAGCTCATTAGATCTGATTCGCTCATTCTTCTTATGTTCATACTCCTCCACAAACTGATTAAATAATATATTTGAGATGCCAAATTGGCATCTCAGAACCCGCATGGAACGGAGCCTTGCGGACTCACCTTCTTTTCTGGTCCAATTTCTGACCCACTTTCGTTTGTTGATGGTCCACTTGAATACTGAATAAAATGTAAATATAGTTATACCACTTTTATTTGTTTTTCCTAATTACAAAACATTTCAAGTAATAACAGTACCTTCTACAATATCGATAACATCAGCATAGCCTGCCTGTCGCATTAAGCGGCTTATTCCATCAAGCACTTCTTCCCTGGAGAAATCATGCTCTATAAGGAACTCTTCCCCCTTCTCAGATAAATACTGATAGAACATTGCCGCAGCAGCAATGCTATTCTTATCAGAATAATCAATAGATTCCAAAAGGAGATTTTCAGCTTTATTTATCTCTCCGCAATCTATCATTTCAAAAAGCTCAGCAAGTTTTCTCCCGGAAACTTCATAGCCATTATCACGCTCCATCTCTACTGCAACATACTTTTTACCTAGCATCAATGAAAAAAGTACCCTTACCATCTCTTTAATGATGCGCATGATATAATCTTTTTCATCGTCAAATGTCATAATGCATCTCCGCTCTCATACGACAATACATCATTTTTTGTGCCTGGATGAAATAGCCGCTAAAGCCCTAAGTACAACAAAAGATATAATAAAAATGATACCAAAGAAAGCAATGGAGAGCTGAAATTCATTTCTTACAGAATATCTAAGCGCTATAAAGAAAAATGGTACTGTAAATACCAATGAAGTAACTGCACTGACAAGAAGATCCCTACTTATGACCTCCGACTCCTTCTTTGAGCCGTTCCATGCACCTGCTCTGACAACAAGCGTCAGATATATAATGCCTCCGGCTAATATAGCTGCAGTTTCTCCAATTACCAGTCTCATGTCAGCATACGTTACCAATTGAACCAAAATTGCAGCTGCACATACCATAAAAACTGCAATAAAACCATAACTGCTTGCTTTTACCGCTTCCTGTTTCTGAATATCAGTGTAATCAGCTACAGTTTTCAATGTTTCTTTTAATTCTTTATCCATCTCGCTTTTCCTTTCTCCATTAAGGAGCTCTTTAATGTCAATATCATAGTAATCAGCGAGTTCTATCATTATAGCAAGATCAGGCATATTTGATCCTGTCTCCCATCTTGATACAGTTCTCCCTGACACTCCTAATATTTCAGCAAGTTGCTCCTGGGTTAAGTTTTTTTCCTTACGTAGTTCGCGTAAGAATGTTCCTATCTTCTGTGAATCCATTTGCTCCTCCTCTCACTCACAGAATATAAAAAGTTGCCTGATCAGTACACGACATAAAGCGAGAAAATGCCGTTTTTTCCATTAGACAACTTTGTCTATTTTTAGGTCAGTTCCTCTATAAAGTTCAATTGACGCATTGTTGCCAAAAATAGTCATGTAAAATCTACAAAGTTTTCCGGTATCAGTTCATAATCCACTGAAGACTGAATTTCTCCAACCTGGTTTGTCCATGAATCTATATTTTCTCTAACCTTGCTAAAACCCAAAGTCTCGTAGACATGCTGAGCTCTTTTGTTATTTAAATTGGTATCAAGAATAATCTTCTTATATCCTCTTGCAAATAACTCGCCAATAAGCATGCTAAGTATCTTTTTGCCTAATCCCTTTTCCTGATATAAGCTGTCACAGATCTTGATGCCAATTTCAGCAATATTTTCGCCCATGTTGTAATAACTCATCTCTCCTATAGAACTACCTTTATAATCTATGATGAGCCTTCGCTTTGTCTCGTCCATGTCACTTGATATCTGATTCCGGATCTCATCTGCAGTAGTCCCAAGCCCGTTAGGAAAGCCTGCATGTGCCATAACCTTACCATCATTCCACCATATAGCAAGCTGCTCACAATCAGTTTTTTCTGCATTTCTTATAGTAATGTCTTTATTTTTTATATTCATTATGTATTATTCCTATCCATTTTAATTATGCTAAAAATCCAAACAGCTCTATTACCGCGTTCAGATCATCCACCTCAAAATCTGCCTGTTCCTCTTCGCCAAGAGCATCCCAGTATTTCCACATCCCTTGCTTCACACGAACAGTCTTCATACCTATTTTCTTAGCAGGTATTATGTCATTATCAACCCTATCTCCGATCATGACTGCATTCTCAGGCTTACAACTAGCTCTTGATAAAGCAAGCTCAAATATTCTCCTGTCCGGTTTCTCTAATCCTTCTTCTGCAGAAGCAATGACAATATCTATGAACTTTAAAACACCATGCTTTTCTAATCTGGCTGCTGTTCCCGGAAGCTGATTAGCAATGACTCCAATTTTATATTTCTTACTCAATCGCTCAAGGCAATCATATGACTCCGGAAACAATTCCTCCTCTTCACTTCTCCAGCGAGGTCTTTCTATTCCGTATTCCTGAATCAGTACTTGTTCTCCCTTTTTCTTTTCCTTATAAAGCTGAGTAACCTTATTCTGTATCGCATCAAAAGGTTCATTAACAGTATCAGCAATTTCGTGTAGTCTATGTAAAAATGGCTTTTCCTCGCTTACCAAAGTAGAGCCAACATCAAAAAAGAGCCATTCTATGTTATCCAGCTTCATCACAAATCCTCTATCATCTTAATTGCATCATCAACAGAGATGCAGCTTGCAAATCTTTCCGGCCACATCATATCGTTGTAATACTTGTAGGTAGTTTCTCTATCCATGTAATCATTGTCGAAAGTAGAATTGGTGCCTTTCGGAATTATTACCTTGTATCCTCTGTGAAGCCTCACACGACTAAAGTCGCGTGCTTCCATACCCGTTTTTCTGAAGTATGAACTCATTGACTACATATACGGTCTGGCACCGAAACATCACGCCTCAGCGTGAAGTTCTGCATCCAGACTAATCAACGTAGACAACGTGCATGTGCTCCTATACACGGCCT
>SVGC01000055.1 GCA_015056495.1 Butyrivibrio sp. | reverse complement strand
GGTAAACCAGCCTTCTATACAGATGAGGAAGACCATACCACAAGGATAACCTATAACAGCTCATGGAAAGAAGATAGTATCACTCTTCCAAATGGCGGAGAGATACACTATACTTACGACCTTCTTGGAAACATGATCTGTGTAACAGATCCTATGGGAAGAAAGACAGCTTATAGTCATGATAAGGCAGGAAATGTTATTACAGTCGGTTCATTAACAACGACAGAGGATGGACAAAAGGATGTAACCATCCAGACTTCTTACACCTATGACAAGCTCGGCAGAATAAAGACAGAAACAGACGGAGAAGGAAATACAACCGCCTATACATATGACAAAAATGGAAACGTCATTACTGTAACCTATGCAAACGGTTCAAAGACAGAGAATAGTTATGACAGCATGGGAAGACTTATCAGTACCACAGATTCAGAAGGAAATATAACAACCTATACCTATGATGTATGTGGAAATCTAAAGACAACAACAGATCCAATAGGAGTAGTTACAGAAAACCACTATGAAGGTGGAAAGCTTGTAAAGGTTACAAAGAAAGCTGCTACAAATGAACTTACAGCAGACACAGATGAAATAATTGTAAATACCTTCGAATATGATGACTGTGGAAGATTAAAGAAACAGACTGAGACAGATGGCCTTTCCATTGAGTATTCCTATGACAAAGCCGGAAGAACCAGCACAGTTACTGGCTCAAATGGCAGAGTCATAAAGTACAGCTATGATCCAATGGGAAGAGTAGCACAGACAGATGACTGTGGAAGCATTACAAGATTTACATATACAGGAACCGGCAAGATAAAGAGTGTCACCGATGCTCTTGGAAACAAGACAGAGTATACTTATAACGAGCTTGACCTGCTTTCAAAGATTGAGAGATTTGGAGATGAGGATGTAGAGACTGATACATTAGAAGAGAACTTTATCAACCGAGATGAGTCTGCATTCCCTTCAATTGATAGAAAAGGCCATGTAACAACTTTCGAACATGACCTTTCAGGAAAGCTCATCTCAGAAACAGATGCTCTTGGTCAGAAGACCATTTATACTTACGATGAAAAAGGCGAGCTTGCAAGTCAGACAGACCGTGACGGAAATGAGACCATCTTCACAAGGGATAATGCCGGAAATATAACAGGAATAAGCTACGCCGATGGACATAGTGTACGCCTAAAATATGATGCCCTTAGTATCTTACAGGAAGTGGAAGATCATCTTGGACTAACCAAGATAGAGTCTGATAATCTTGGAAGATGCATATCAGTAACAAATCCTGATGGAGAAAAGGTATCTTACGAGTATGGTCCAAATGGCGAGAAAACAGCAGTCATCTATCCTGACGGAAAGAGAGCTGAGTATGTTTATGATAGCCTTGGTAGACTTAAAGCACTAAGGGATATCAAGGATGGAAAGACAGATACCATAAACTACACTTACGATGTCAATGGACATCTTAAGGAAAGAATCTTCCCTAACGGAACAGGAACAACCTATGACTATTATCCTGGTGGACTTTTAAAGAGCCTTATAAGTACTGACAGTAAGGGAATCCTTGATAAGTATGAGTATACCTATAATGAAAAAGGTAACAGAACAAGCATAACAAGGCAGAGAAGAGATTTAGAGAACATAAGCGGAACCTACGCTTATAGCTATGATGATCTTGGAAGACTAACAGAAAGTACAAGAAACGGTAGCGTTCAGAGTGCATATTCATATGATGCTTTCGGAAACAGAACGAAAGAAATATCAGAAGGCATTGAGACTACTTATTCCTATGATGCCCTCGACAGGCTTATCAAGAAGGAAGTATCAAGAAATAGTCATAATAGTGAAGTAATAAGCGGAATTGATCCAGTTGTTACAACCTATGGTTATGACAGAAGAGGAAACCTTACAGCAGAGTATGAGAAAGAAGTGCTTACAAAGAGCTACTCCTATAACATGCAGAACCTCCTTGAAAAGACGGTTATAAGAAATACAGAAGCTGATATCCAGACAGTAAGCTATGCCTATAACTACTCCGGACAGCGCATCAGTAAAAAAACAGACATCGAGGAAGTAAGATACCTTACAGACATAACAAGAGATCATTACAACCTCCTTGCTCAGAGCATAAACGAGCAGACAACATCATTTACATATGATGACAATGTAGTAAGCTTTGAAAGGGAAGGAACAAGAAACTTCTATCAGCTTGATGAACTTGGAAGTACCATGTACCTTACAGGCACAGATGGAGCAGCCTATAACCCTTATGCTTATGATTCATTTGGAAACAGGATCGATCCATACACAGGAAAAATACAGAGATGGTATAATAAACAGAATAATATAACTCAGCCATTTGCATTCACTGGATACCAGGAAGAGGAGAGTAATTTATATTATGCACAGGCTAGAAATTATGATCCTATGTCAGGAAGGTTTACCGGTGAAGATTGTGTCAGAGGATATATTAATTGTCCGGATTCAATAAATCACTATATATACTGTTTTAATGATCCCAGACAGTATGTTGATAGAAATGGTAAAGAAGCAGCTTTAGCTTTAGTAGAATTTGGAATTATTATATTGGGTATATATTGTGGATACGTATATACAGTTAACACAATCATGTGTCCACAGCCTGTGTCAGTACCAAGTTTATGGGACACTTTTCCAAGATTTGATAGTAATGAGCCGTCAATAGACATAATACCGAAAGGTGATGTACAGACACCAACTATTGAAGCACCATATGCAATGCCGCAGGAAGAAACGCTAATCGATGTTGTTCCAAATGGAAATGTTCTAACCCCAGAACTGCTACAGCCTTGGGAATATGTTCCTGCGTTGACTCCGCAGGAACCAACCATTTTGATGAATAGTGGTACAAATTATGAAAACGGGTCAGATGATGATTCAAACCATTCACATTCTGATTCAGGAAAAGAGTCAGACCCTGTTTATAAAGAAGGAAAAGAAGTATATGATAATTATAATGTTGAGGATGCTTATGTTAAGAATAAACATCTTGCTAATTCGGGAGGCAATTATAATAAGTTTTTAGCATCGTCAAAACAGGAAGCAGAAATGATTTTAAAGGATGCTATGAGGAATGGTGATATAGTTTCAATTACAGATAACGGGATAACTAAAGCTGGAAATGCGAGCTATGAAATAATAATAGATGCCGGTAAAACAGTAGGAACAAAGGGAGAATCATTTATTAAAATAGTTCTTTCAAGTGATGGTGGGATGCTTAGTGCTTATCCTATAAATTTTTAATATAATTAACTGGCATATATTGTGTTATGAGGTGAAAGTAAACAAGAGGATGCTTTATCAGTGCAAGTTTAAATCTGCTTTTCAGTACATGGTACTATTGTTATTATTGATTATGAAGAGGTATGTCAATACATATAAAAGCTCATAAATATTGAAACATGAGCTTGAAATTATAGGAAGGAAAAAGAAAATGGAAGTATTAAAAAAATTTTTACAAGCGGAAATTAATTCAAAAGATCAGGTGGATGCTATATTGAGTTTTGTAGATTCATATGAGGTAAGAAAAGGAGAGTATGAGGGTAATGAGTTTATCATTTTAAAAATAGATAGAGAAAATTTTATTTTGTATCCAGAATATGATGATGGAGATGACGGTATACAGATTCCTTTTTCTACTTCGGTTTATAAAAATCAATTGAAAGATGAAATATTAGAGTATGCTAAAGAGAAAAAAATAGTTTAAATGGCTATCGTTTCTATGCTATTCAGAATATTCCAATAACAGCGAAAAAACATGTTAGTAAATGATTTTTACGCAGTATTAAGCAGATATATAGAATAAAAATCTAATTAGGTTTTCTCCAATTCACAGATTCTTCAATGAAAAGTGCCAGTCACCAATGGTAGGTAGTTTTCTTAACTTAATGGATGAACCAAGTAAGAGCTTCCTTCTGTTGATATTTGTAGAGCAGAAGGAAGCTCTTTTCAAGAAGACAACAATATAAGGGGAACCAATGGGGCAACATTATAACGCATTCATTTCATATAAACATGCTGAGCAGGACAATAAGATAGCAGCTCAGATAGAAAAGGATTTGGAACATTACCATATTCCGAGAAAACTTCAGAAAAAGATAGGGTACAAGAGGATTGAACATATATTTAGAGATAAGGATGAGCTTCCGATTACCAGTAATCTATCTGGCACAATTGAGGAAGCTCTTTTGAACTCGGAATATCTTATTGTGCTGTGCTCAAAGAGTACTTGCTTATCAACTTGGGTAGAGAGGGAGATAAAGCTCTTTTTGCAGAATCATACAAGAGAAAATGTTCTGACAGTACTGGCAGAGGGGGAACCTCAAGATGTGATTCCCAGGATCTTGCAGGAAGTAGAAGTTGATAGAACAAAAGAGGACGGTACGACAGAGACTATCATGCAGAGTGTTGAACCACTATCGCCTATAACTACTTTGGACAACGTATCAGTAAGAAGAGCGGATTAGAAGAAGTAAGATACATTACAGATATAACAAGAGACCATTACAACCTTCTTGCTCAGAGTATTAACGGCTATACAACATCATTTACCTATGATGACAATGTAGTAAGCTTTGAAAGGGAAGGAACAAAAAACTTCTATCAGCTGGATGAACTTGGAAGTACCATGTACCTTACAGGCACAGATGGAGCAGCATATAATCCATATGCTTATGATCCATTTGGAAACATACTTGATCCTACCACAGGAAAGAGACGTAGAACATCAGAACTCAAACATAGCCAAGGCTTTACAAGAGAAGGCAACATCATCCAACCATTTGCTTTCACAGGCTACCGCGAGGAAGAGAACGGTCTATACTATGCACAGGCAAGAAGCTATGACACTCAGGCAGGAAGATTCACTGGTGAAGATAGAATAAGAGGTATAATAACACTACCTGATACAATCAATCACTACATCTACTGTTTAAATAATCCTACCGTATATGCTGATTATAATGGATTGTGGCCGTCTTGGTCTGATATCAAAAATGGTGTTACTAGTGCAGTTGAAAAAGCTGAGAATTGGTGTGATGACTACAAACAGGAAATTCAGACAGCAATAGCTGTTGGAACAGTAGTCGTCGCAGTTGCTGCTACAGTAGCTACTTGTGGAGCGGCAGCTCCATCCATTGCAGCAGCGGCAACTACGATGGGATGTGTTGTAGCTGGAGGTTGCGTCGCGGCAGGAACAGCAACAGGAATTGATTATGCAATGGAGGAAGTTTTGTTGATGAATTTAATAGAGGCACAACAAATGCAGCGCTTACTACTATGGCCTTCATGTCAAATCCTGTAGGCGCAACTATTGGATTTGGAATGCAATTATGTGGAGATGTGCTTTCAGGCCATATGTCTTCTATGGAGAGTTATACAGCAGCATCTTGGAGTGGGGCAGCTGGATTACAATCCGGATCAGCAGCGATAGGAGGAACAACATACCCAGTAGTAAAAAATACACTAGAGAATTACTTTGGAGTATCAAATCATAGCCTATCCGATACATATGCCGAGGCTGCGGATGCATATATGCAGGGAAGCATCTTTGATATAGCATTTGGCTATCATCCATATACAGGGGAACAGCAGATTATAGATTATTGTACTGAAAATGCAAACTCTGTAGGTATTCCAGAAAGAGCAATAAATTATGATAATGCTACAGAAACAATTAATCCAAGCGAAATAAGATATAGTCAAAGCTCTATTAATGGATCCTCGGAAATAATTTCTAACATGAAAAAAATGGATGGGTAGGAGACACTATTGATGTTGTTATGGAAGGAGAAGAAATATGTACGATATAAGCAAGTATTATAAGAATTATGAATATCCAAATTGTTTTAAGGACTTTATTAATTTAGAACTTAAAAATTTTGAATATTGGTATCTATACCCTGAAGATGGATTTGAAATTAGAATAAATGGGCTGAAACAAAGATATCCAGAGAGAAAACTTATTCCTTTTGCTAGGAGGGATGACAATGATGACATTGCTTGTTTGGAAGTAGGGCAAGGAGAAAAAGTTTTTATTATACATGACTTTGCTTCGGCGGGTTGGGAAAAAAGAAAAGAATATGATAATGTTTGGCTATGGTTGAGGGATGCTATTAATGAACTAGTAGTTAATAAGCTAAATGAATTTGAAACATAAGATACACTATTATATGGTATATATGAAATATGCTACCTTCGAAAAGCCGAAAGTTGAAGTGGAGAAAATATTTGGCAAGTAAGAGCTTCCTTCTGTTGATATTTGCAGAGCAGAAGGAAGCTCTTTTCAAGAAGACAACAATAGTAAGGGAAAACAATGAGTCAACATTACTGAAATGACGATGGGTGTATTTTGCTTTACTGCTAGTGCCCCATTATGGATAGACGACGTAACAGGTGTATTAATGATAAATGATGGTTTTGCTATCGCGTTTGATGCTTTAGGAGTTATTTTGTTTTATGATGGATATCGTAGAATGGTGTCATCATTTCAAAAATGTTTTGAATAGCATAAAAATGAAAGGATTTCTTTATGAATAAAACAAAAATAATTAAAGATACAATAGGAAAGACTCTTGAAAAACAAGGATTTGGTTATATACGTAAAGAACAAGGAGTAGTGTGGACATTTGGTAGGACAGTCAATTCTGTAGAGCAAAATGTGTATGTTCAGCAGCATACAATATTTAGCAATGAATACAAGTTGATATTTTGGTCTTCTGCCAAAGGAAATGGAGTAAAAGAGATAGGCAGTGTATTAGCAGAGTATGCTAATAGAGAGTATTGGACAGCTGATACAGATGAAGATTTTTTCGAATTAATGAAATTTTTCTCTAATTTTATTGAAGAATATGGATTTGATTTATTGAAAAATATGTTGGAAGAAAAGGAGGATACATTTGAAACACTAGAAAGAAAACAGTATTTTAAAGAACATAGAAAAGAATTGGTTGATAAGTATGATAAAACTTATCATGTTTTAGGCAATGGATCTAGAGAAGAACAGTTAAAGCATATAGATGAAATTCTATGGGAGAATCGAGAAGCAGATGATTCATATGATAAGCAGCAAGAAATATATGAATTATGGCTGGGAATGGCAGCATTGTTGACAGAGATTATATTAAATGAAGAGGGTGGTAAGGTAAGTTATGATACTTGGAAAGTGGAAATAAAACGTGATAAGCGAGTATTAGAGGTGCGTCCTATAGATACAGTTGTTCAAGCATGGTTAAGGTATCACATGAATGACAAATCTATTATGTTGGTATGGGCGATGGCTAGATAAGTTGTTTGAGAAAATAGAACATTAGGAAGGGATTATGTCCATGAGTAACCTTAACACTGAAAATTATGCAATAGACAACTATAACGCTACCCCGCTTCTTACAAACCCAAACTGGATGATGCCAGGAGAAGAAGTCAATGTAGAAGGCAAAAAGGCATTTATCATCAAAAGAGGTCTGCTAGGAAAAATTCTTCTAGTGCCAGACTTATCTTTTGATGAGTATAGCGCCTTATACAAAAGCCTGATGTCACATTGCGCTGATTTGAAAAAGAAGTATAAAGCAGGAAGAGTCTTGTTTGTAGTCAAGGTAAATACTGTAGACGACAGGATTATGGAGCATTTGGAGGGAGTGCTTGCGCTTGATAAGGGGTATACAAGCGGAGGCTCTTTTCAAGTGACATTTATCGATAGCAGTACCAAGAAGGGGTACTTTGGGGGCACAAGAGAGCCAGGCAAAACCTTATTATATAAGGATACTTGGAAATACCTACTGGAAAAGATTCAATAAATACTCGGTTAATACTGGCATTATGCCAGTTTGGTAATGGGAGGAACTATGAAAAAGAGAGATTATATTTTAGGCATTTTATTATGCCTTGCCTTTATAGCGGGGGCATTTGGTATTTTGCTGCTAATTTTTGGTCGAGCAGCATTTGGTATTAATGGAGAATCTTCAATTATTGAAAACTATGGTGTTGTGTGGGCTACTGATCGTTGGCAGCATTATGGCAACTGATAAGAAGGTAGATAAATAATGGATTATCAGCATTACTTTAATACAAAATTTTATTTTTATGCTTTTCTTTTTATATCACATATAATAATAGTAATCTTCCTTTGGTTTAATAATTCCTATTTGAATCAGTCTGATTTCTTGAGGAAAACACCTTGGGCTAAGCTGTTGATTAGGCTCGGAGTTACTGTGTTGCTTGTTGATATGTTTTTTGAGAACTACATGCCAATGATAAAAGATAAAAAAGTAATTGAAGCTAACAGTTACGTTGTAGAGACGGGTGTAGCGAAACATGAGGTTTATAATGGAGGCCTGATGGGATTGTCAAAATCGCTTAAAGTTAGATTTGAAGATAAGGAAAAAAATTTTAAAATTGCTTGGGCTGAAGATGGAATAAGTGCAGGAGATGAAGTTATCGTTACATACATTCCCAATACTGAATATGCGGTAGTTGAGAAGGCTAGATAAACTAAGTGTCTGTGATGCACAATTTTATGGAAACAGAAGGACACTTGTAGAAAACGGCTTTACGACTAAGAATAATTATGATGCTCTGGACAGACTTCTTGAATCAGTAAGCGATACAGAAAGGAAAGTCTATAATTACGATAATCGCGGTAATCAGACAAGTATTATTGAGAATGGCACAATAACAAAGACATTCACTTTTGATGCAGCTAATATGCCAGATAGTGTAGATACGGTATATATTTATAGTCATGGAAATGAGAGGGGTATTAATTTTGGATCAGAAGGAAATTATGCAACAACTGATGCAATGACATATGATGGAAAAATTATGCAGGAGGCAATGTTGCAGCAACTTTTGATAGTTTAGATTCTAAAAATGTTGGAACTTTGAATCTGGTTTCGTGTAATAGAGGACATGTTGATGCCTTAGAAATAAACGGTGCGAATCCAGCTTCAGAATTTGCAGGTCTTATAGGAGATGGAAATTATGTTTATGCGTGGGATGGAAGTGTTATGGTAGGCTACAAATGGGCATGGTATACAAATTTGTTTAATCTCGGATGGGCGCCACACTTATCTAATACGCAAACACATTTTAGAATGCTGATTGATGAGTTTGGATATCCTGATAGAGAAGATCCTTATGGATTAATAATGTATAAGGGATACGATAAAAATTGTGATGAATAAATGTAGGAAGGTATAAGATGAAAAAAATGCTTATGGTGATAGTAGTTATTGTGGTATTTTTCGCTGGTATCTTGATTTGTTATAACGAGTCATTAGACTATATTAAAACAGTTGATTATAGTTTGGTGGAAAAGTACGGAAATTATTATGATGCCAATAAAGACTCTTTAGTTAAAGAGCTGATTTCGGAAGATGGAATGGTCATATATGATTATTATAGTGATTTTGTCGTAATATATTTGAAACAATCAAATGGAAGGATTAGATTTTCGAGAATTCAATTTTGTACTAATGAGTACAGTTTTGGGAATAAAAATATCACCATAGGTACTAGTAAAGCGATAGTTGAAAAATCATTACGAAATTCAAAAAAATGTGGAATATCAGACAATTATATGTGTAATGAGAATGGTGAAATAATAAAACTGCCGACTTATGAATATATCGATAAGGATGAACTTGAATATGGAATAGCGGTTGCCTATGACGAGGATGATAAAGTATGCTACATCGCTCTTTGGAACGGAGGATTGAATTAACAATTACATGAATATATTTTATGTTAAGCGAGTTGCCACCCTTTTCGCATAAGGGACTATAACGAACTTGACAAAGTTATAATAAAGACAAATCATTTTTGAAACGAATCTCTCTATATCTATACACAGTCAAGAAAGCTCTCATCTATCACAACAAAGGGAATTGATGAAACCTCCAATGAGCATACATCCTATTCCTACGACGAGCTCGGAAGACTTATAGAAAAGCTCCTTCCAAACGGAGTAAGACAGGATTGCTCATACCTTCCGGGTGGTAACATCGAGAGTATGACAAGCTTTGATAAAGAAGGTATCTGTTAACAATGCATTAAGAGATGGGAATTGGTATGAAAAAGAATACATTGTTGGGATTTATCATAGTAATGGGCATATGTTTAACAGCATGTAATAGTGCTGAAGTAGATGACATAACTAATAGCTCTACTGATGTGGTTTCATCAATTGAAGCGGTGTCAGATGTTTCGAATACAGCGGATAGTATTAGTGTAGATAGCACTAATGTAAGTAGCTCTGAAGAAACAGTAGAAAATGAAGAAGTAGACGAGGAAGAGGAATTAGGGGAAAAGCTATCATTTCTGGATAGTCCTACTAGTCCGATTATTATTAGTAAGACAGAATCTGTTTATACAGAAGATGGAACGTTAGTTTTTTCCAATACTTTTGAATATTATGATGATGGAAAGCTGAAAACTGTTACGGCTGATGATGGCACTACTGAATATACATATGATGACCATGGAAATATTTCTACTAAGACCTATAATTCAGACATTATTTGTGAATATATAAATAAATATGATACACTCGGAAACTTGATTTCAAAAGAATATGAAGATCAAGGTATACACTATTTTGTAGAATATGAATATGATTCAGATGGTAATTGCATAAAGGAGACAGATACGCTGGACGATGGATCTGATTCTAATGTATATGTCATAGAGAGTAAATATCGTGAAGATGGTACGCTATCACTTAGGACAGGCTATTACAATGATCAATTGAATTATGAATACAGATATAACTGGTATGGGGTGCGCCAGTTCGGCGTTTGAAATATAAGTAGGTGAAAGTCCTGCTCCGGTAAAGTTTAGCGAACAGCCGGTACATAGCCTTGGAGCCGAAACCGTGAGGTTAGGTTTAAGCGTAGGCAATGGAGTGTGAGAGCTGCAATGCGAAAGCGTGAAGCAATTCAGCCCCGTAAGTATAAAGTGCGGAAGTCGATGTGTTCCCATTCACAGCAGACAGCAATACTAGTCCGCTATCGCAAGGACTGGTAGGTTCCGTCGGGGTCCAAGAGCGTGGCGAGCACACAATGATAATTCAAGCGTACCTGGGAGGTCTGACAATCTCTGTTGTGGCAAACGGTAACTCCAAGCGAAGTCTTGTAAACGGAGCGCGGACTATGGATTGTCAGAAGTCGGATCAGCTCATAGTAGTGATGAAATCTGTGAAAGCAGGTGGAGTGAAGGGGCTGACAAATCAACAATCACCAGAGGTGAAGCACGCAAGGCACAGGAGGTCTACAAAGAGCGTGGAACATGAACTGAAGGGGATAAGGTATCAGTCCGAGAAATACGATAAACTGACTACCCTTATTAACCGCATCAACAAAGATAGCTTAAAGATGGCACATCAGAAACAGAAAACTGGAAAGGCAGTTGGTGTCGATGGGGAAACAAAGGAAACATATGGAATCAGTCTTGATGAGAACATAAAAGACCTGATTGACAGGATGAAAAGGTTTAAATACATACCGCAGCCTGTCAGAAGGACATATATTCCAAAACCTAACGGCAAACAAAGACCACTTGGAATACCTGCGTATGAAGATAGGTTGGTTCAAAGTGTCATGGCAGAGATATTGAATGACATATATGAACCAAGGTTTCTGAACTGCTCCTATGGATTCAGACCGAATAGAGGGGCGCATGATGTGGTGCAGTACATCAACCAAACAATCATGACAAAGAAAGTCAATTATGTATTGGATGCTGACATCAAGGGATTCTTTGATAACCTTGACCAGAAATGGCTGATGAAATTTCTGGAGCATGATATAGCTGATAAGAACTTTCTGCGATATATATCCAGATTCCTTAAAGCTGGCATCATGGAAGGTACAGAAAGAAAAGAAAGCGACCGAGGTACACCACAAGGCGGACAAATATCTCCTGTGTTAGCCAATGTATATCTGCACTACGTCCTTGACCAGTGGTATGAGATTGTAGTCAAAAGAGTGTGCAAAGGCGAGGTATACTACATCAGGTACGCAGATGACATTCTCTTCCTTTTCCAGTACGAAGATGAAGCAAGACGTACGTTAAACAGCTTGCGCGAACGGCTTACCAGGTTTGGATTGGAAGTAGCAGAGGACAAAACCAGAATACTTCCTATCGGTCGGTTTAAGGGTACTAAAGAAGACTTTGATTTTCTGGGTTTTACATTCTTCAACACTACCACAAGAGGAGGAAAATATCGTCTCGGTGTGAGAACCAGTAAGAAGAAAATGAAAATCAAGAAACAAACAGTTAAAGCGTGGCTCAGGGCTAGGCTAACGGCTCCAGTCGCAGATACGATGCGACTGATAAACTTATCGTTAGCAGGACATTACAATTATTATGGCGTCAGTGGGAACTATCATTCGATTCAGGTATTCTGGAATTACGTCATGTATGCCACTTACAGAATGCTAAACCGTAGAGACCAAAAGGGTAAATTCAGATATGATAAGTTTCGAAGAGTTTGGGACTACTACGTTTCCGAACCGCATCTGACTACTGATATTTGGAATTGGAAACCGATGTCGATTTGAAGAGCCGTATGCGGGAAAACTGCACGTACGGTTCTGTGAGGGGCAGTAGGCAAGCCTTTCACTTTTCTTAGAAAGGAGTGTCGAGACTGTCTACTCGACGATCAAGTATATGCCAAAAACTATAATCTATATGACAGCAACAAATATACCATATCTGAAACAGAATATACATATGATGAGTACGGCAATATCATTGAAGCAAAAGATGATACTGCTGTAATAACATATGAATATGATGAGTATGGTAATGTGGTTAAACAAACTATGTCGTATGGCGAGTATGTAGTAACTGAGTATCAATACCAAAAATGATTTTTGAAAATGAAGTATAAAGCAGGAAGGATACTATGGATATAGAATACACAAATTCTAAGGTTGAATGGACCTACAATGGAGAAAGCGTTGAGTTTCATATTGAAGGGATTGAGTTTGCATATACTACTAAGGACTACGTTCGATTGGAAGTGTATCATAAAGGGGGCTTTGAATATTACTATTTGTCATTTTCTGGTAAGGAAATATGCAAATATGACAGGAATGGGGAACTAGTAATATTTACAGCAAGTCGAGAACAGGAAATTAAACATAATAGTATCAAAGGGGTAACAATATTAGAAAATAGAATTTATGTTATCACTGATGATAATGCTATTTTTACTTATGACTTAGAAGCAAATCATATAGGTGAGATTCAGGCTCCTGCAGGATATGTATATGAACGATTCATCGATGTTACAGGTTTGGGAGTGGTATGCATGGCAGATCCTACATATGCAGATCAATATGGAAGGGTTGATTATAAGTTTGAGTATGATTTTGATAAAAATGAATGGGAGAAAAAAAGTTTAGCCTATTGATAATGACTGGTGAAAAGCAACCAGATATTGAAATTTCCAGTGCTAAACGCGCTATTCTGCAAGGTGTAGTTAAGCCTAAAGTTTGGCGACAATGCTGGGGATGCAAGAAATACATGGAAGAGGGCAAGATGTATTGTGAAAAATACATATATGGGAAGGTATATAATTGATAGAAATAGTATACGAAAAAAAATGGTGGAATGCTAAGAAACGTATTATTGATGAAATTAGTTTAGAAGATGCAAAAAAGCTTCATGAAGCTAGAAAGGATTATACTGCACTCATCAAAGAACATGATGAGATAAGATATGTGATTGATTTTTCTAGTAATCATATTATAGTAAGATTTTTTGATGGGGATATGTTTCTTACATATGATTTTGTTACTTTAAGTAGAAAGCTTTTCTTAAAGGCTGCATATTACTATGACTATGGACCAGAAGGATTAGAAACTGAAATGATTTACAATTTTTCTGAAGATGGAAGATTAGCAATGTCCAAACGCGATGCTTTAAGCGGAATGTGTGAGGAAAGGGAAGACGTTGTTGATGTTAAATCCAACTGGGATGCGTATCCAGAATTTGGCGAATACACAGATTTATTGAAGATTGAACGATGATATTTTCTAGTATTGCATAAGGACAGGTAAGCTGAATATTGGTACGGTTGCTCCACAGGTTGAACCTACTGGAGAAGTACTTACATGAGGTGCAGATCAGATTTTGGTACCTCAAGATTATGATCCAAATTGGAGAGATCCTGGATATAGGAGAAGGCTAAAATGAGCGAGAAAGATCTAGAATGTAAAATTATTGAGGTAATAGAGCTACTAGAGAAAGAAATTAATTCTAGGAGTAAGCGTACTGGAGTATACAAGAAAATATTAAAGAACTATCAAGAGTCATTGGATGAATGTCGTAAAGGTAATCTCAATAAAGTAGTAATCAGGGGGAGCGTTAAGTTTTTTTATGACAGTTTGGCTGATTACAATGAAGAATTAGTAAAAAAGATGGCTGAAGCAGAGGAATTAATTGCTAAAATAAAAAGAAGATAAAAAATGGATAAAAGAGAGTGTATAAATAAGCTATTAGCTACAAAAAAGCTAAGCACAAATGAAGAATGTATAGAATTCGAAGCTGCATTACGAGAATTACAAAACGATTTGTCAGTAGAAGACATTGATTCTCTTAGTGAAGTTTTTGGGGATGATACCGAAGACTATGAGGTAATGTTTGGACTGATTCATATGATTGAGGATATGAGAGGGGAAGCTTATTTAAATAAGATTGCGGTATGTACACCGAAAATGAAGGAAGCGCATGAGTGGGCTATGACTTTGAATAAAAGAATAATTAATAGTCCAGAGTATTATACGATGTATATCAATACAGTTCGTTCGTTAGATGAATCGGAGAAAAATAGCATTTTAGCGTTACTAGAAGACGTTAAAAATGATAATCCCAAACGATTTGCTGATAAAGTGGAGTATTTAAAGCTGCAGATTTTGGAGATGGAGAATGGAAAATAAGTTTGTTGATTACGATTTTAAATTATCAACTGATGGAGCCGGAATTGTATTATATTCTGAAAATGCCATTACCTGTGATGAAGGGGAAGACTTTTTTTCAAAGGAGTTTAGCACTCCGATTAAAGTGGCGGAGCATTTAGCTAAAGGCGATATTATTGGTTTTAATACAGGTAGTTCCGGAGATTTTGTTATTAAGATAAGATATGGATATCCTTCAGAAAAAATGTTGGCAGAATATCCAATTGCCATAAGGCTGGCGATAGAGATAAAAGGTGGAAAGGTAAATATTATAGATGTTCTCTGGCTATCAGAATGGAGTGCTATAGTTCCGGAAGAGCAATCTCTTATGATCGAAGATGGCTTCTATCATGTTACAGTTATGACTAAAAAACCGGATTTTGGTATCTGGGGAGATAATCAGGTGATTTATATGTTTTTTAAAGATATTGATAAGATACCTACTTTGGCATGGGAAGGAATTCCTTATCTTTTTAAGTAAATGTAAAAAACTATTTTAATGTAAAAAGGAATTTATTGAAACGGAAGAATTCTAATGAGAGTAGAACATTTTTTAGGTGTAGATGAAATTAATGATGAGAATGAAATAAAAAATGTATTGTCAAAGAGGGTAAACGACCAAGTAAATGAATTTTGGATTGGAATGCAAGAAGAACTATATCCATGTTTATGTGTATCTGTGAACGGTGAAAACGCTCATGTACAATACTTTGAGAAAGCAGGGGAACCTGGAATTCAGGCTATAGGAAATGATAATAGTGGAGAGATGTGTATTTTCTATACCAATACACCAACGGAAAAAATTGAGATAGAAAAACAATTTGTCATTACTATAAATCAGGCGATAGATATAGTTGAATTCTTTTACAGAACAAAAGAATTAACAAATGAGGTTCAGTGGTATGAATTGTAAGTAAATATATGATTGAATGGTAAGCCTGCTGGTTTTTATATTACTGGCAGGCTTATAAATTTCACTATTTTAAATTTGATGATAGAAAAAATAAGATAAATAGGAGACTAAAGAAATAATAACTCAGAGAAACTTAGAGAAAGGATTAATCTGATTGCATATCTAATATGATTGGATTTATGTAAAAAATGAAAAGAGATTTTAGAATTGAGGAAAAAGAACTGGTTGGCTTGTAGAGATAGATATTTTAGAAATGGTTTTAGAGAATCTATCTTTTGCCACTATCAATATTGATAATTCGGATGAGGATTGGATGAACTGCAAGGTTGAAAACGGAAAATATATAGGCGTTGGAGACCAAACAAAACTGGCAGAAATAATTAAGATTTTTAAACGCTGGAGTGAAAATAAGATAATATCCCATCTTAATTACGATGAATAATATGAACGGATAATAAAATATAATATATAGAAGCTATCCAGGGTGGAAGTAGTACACCTAAAACTTCAATAAAACAAGCTTTTAGACAAGCAAAAGAAGCAGCTGGAATACCGGAATCAGCACAGTATAAAACTCATAAGTTTGTGTATGATGGAACTTCTGAAAACAGAATAGTATATGAATTTGCGATAATAATACTCAACACAAGTAAGTTCAGAAAACAAACACTTGTTCTGCGTGAACATATGTGCTATACTATTTGTGCACAATAAGGGGGCATTGTGTAATTATCATGAAATATGTAGTTGGAGTTGTAAATGGAGT
>SVGC01000011.1 GCA_015056495.1 Butyrivibrio sp. | reverse complement strand
GAGTCTTTAGACTCAGTGCCGGTAACAGGCCCTTATAGGGCCAGAACAAACCACCGGCTAAGCCGGTGGTTCTGATTCTTTTTTTGGAGGAAATAAAATGGTTAAAGCAGTAGTAGGCGCTAACTGGGGAGATGAAGGAAAGGGTAAGATCACAGACATGATGGCCGATCAGGCTGATGTCGTAATCCGTTTCCAGGGTGGTGCAAATGCAGGTCACACAATAGTAAATGATTATGGTAAGTTTGCACTTCACACACTTCCATCTGGTGTTTTTCATCAGCACATTACAAATATTATCGGTAATGGCGTTGCGCTGAATATTCCTGTTCTTTTTAATGAAGTTAAGTCTATAACAGAGAAAGGTGTTCCAATGCCTAACCTTCTGATCTCAGACAGATGTCAGATCGTTATGCCTTATCACGTTCTCTTTGATCAGTATGAAGAGGAGAGACTTGGTGGTAAGTCATTTGGTTCAACTAAATCAGGTATTGCACCATTTTATTCAGATAAATATGCCAAGATCGGTTTTCAGGTAAATGAACTTTTCGATGAAGACCTGTTAAAGGAAAAGGTTGAAAGAGTACTTGTTCAGAAGAACATCCTTCTTGAGAACCTCTACCACAAGGATCCAATCGATCCTGCACAGCTTCTTGAGACTCTTCACGAGTACAGAGAAATGGTTAAGCCTTTCGTTGCAGACACAGCTCTGTTCCTTGACAAGGCTATCAAGGAAGGCAAGACTATCCTTCTTGAAGGTCAGCTTGGTACTATGAAGGATCCTGATCATGGAATCTATCCTATGGTTACATCTTCATCAACACTTGCAGCATACGGCGCAATTGGCGCAGGTATTGCTCCTTATGAGATAAAACAGATCGTAGTTGTAAATAAAGCATATTCATCAGCTGTAGGTGCAGGTGAATTTGTTTCAGAGATATTCGGAGACGAAGCAGATGAACTTAGACGCAGAGGTGGAGACGGTGGCGAATATGGCGCTACAACAGGCCGCCCTCGTCGTATGGGTTGGTATGACTGCGTTGCCAGCAAATATGGTTGCAGATTACAGGGCGCTACAGATGTAGCATTCACTGTTCTTGATGTACTCGGCTATTTGGATGAAATTCCTGTATGCGTTGGCTATGAAATTGACGGCGAAGTAACTAAGGAATTCCCTGTTACACATCTTCTCAAGAAAGCTAAGCCTGTATATGAGACACTTCCAGGATGGAAATGCGATATCAGAGGTATCAAGACTTACGAAGAGCTTCCTGAGAACTGCAGAAAGTACATTGAATTCATTGAAAAAGAGATTGGATATCCTATCACAATGGTTTCTAATGGACCAAGCAGAAGCGATATTATTTACAGAAAGAGTGCTTTATCTAAATGAAAAATAAATTAACAGTTAAACAAATTGCAGCATGGATAGGAATAATCGTGTTGGTGGCAATGTATGTTGTGCTTCTGATAGAGGCCATACTTGGCAGACCTGGAACACAGAACGTCTTTTTTGCCTGCGTTGGAGCGACAATAGCAGTTCCGATCGTTCTCTGGCTGTTTTTATGGGCATACAGTTCTATAACCGGCAGACACAATATTGCTTCTCTTGACGCAATGGAATCAGATAAGCCACATGATGCAGAGGGGCGTATCATTCCTGATGGTCAGATCAAAACGGTCATTTTCGACATCGGCAATGTACTTGTTAATTTTGAGTGGAAAGAATTTATCAGAACTCATGGCGGTTATGACGAAGAAATGTCAGCCAGAATCGGCAAGGCATCATGTGAAAATCGTGATGCCTGGGATGAGTTCGATATAGGCAATAAATCACTTAAAGAAATCGTTGACGGATTTGTGGCAGCAGATCCTGAGATAGAGACTGAGATCAGAAATGTATTTACTGACCTTAAGGGCATTGTTACCAAGAAAGAGGAAGCTATTCCTTGGATAGAGTCAGTGAAGGCAGCAGGCTACAGAGTTCTTGTATTATCCAATTTTTCCAGCTATGCCAAGGATCCAAATCCAGAGGCAATGAGCTTTTTGGATCATGTTGATGGTGGAATCCTCAGCTACAAGGATCATGTGATCAAGCCTGATCCGGCTATCTACAAATTGCTTATGTCCAGATATGATCTGAAACCTGAAGAGTGTGTATTTATCGATGATACAGAGAAAAACATTGTTGCAGCAAAAGAGCTTGGTATGCATGGAATCGTGTACAAGTCTTATGAACAAGTGGTTGCAGACCTGCACGCTCTGGGAGTAAACTATTAACTGTGTGGATCCGTAAGTTGCTATAAAAGCAAGCAACATTCTTTGTTCTGGATCCGAGAGAAAAATAGTTTTGATTAAAGGGGATATTTTAGATGGGTATTTGTAATAGATGCGGTAATGCTATTCCTGATGGAACAGTTTTTTGCCCAAATTGCGGAAATAAAATTGAGGCTGCTTCTTATGTGGCAGGTAATAATGCGTCATATACAGGAGGCTACCAGCAGACTCAGACTGCAGGACAGATGAATTATGACCAGCAGATCCAGCAGCCACAGTATTATCAGAATGCTGCAATGGGACCGCAACCAGTAGATCAGGGAATGCAGGCAGTATATGGCCAGCCGGTAGGTTCTTTTGGCAATGGATACAATGCCGGACCTTATGCTCAGTACAATCAGCAGTTCCAGCAACCTGATCTCAATGAACCTATGACTTTTATGGATTGGTTCAAGACTCTTTTATTGCTTCTGATTCCAGTTGCAAATATTATATTGCTTATTATGTGGGGATTTTTCAGCAAAGATAAGAAGAGTAAAGTAAGCTTTGCCAGAGCATGTCTTGCTATACTTCCTATTTTGCTTATCTTATACTTTATACTTTCCCTAATAACGGCATTGACCTTATAAATAGAGTTTTAGGCCATATCTTACTTTGCATCATGATCTGTTTTGTAGGATATGGCCTTTTTATGTTCAAGAATGGAGATTTGTTATGAATAATAAATATGATGTAATAATAATTGGTGCAGGCCCTGGCGGTATTTTCTGTGCTTATGAACTTAAGGAAAAGAGACCTGATCTTAAGGTATTGATAATAGAAAAGGGACGTTCTATTGAAAAGAGACAGTGCCCTAAGCGTGTGACTAAGCAGTGTGTTGGCTGTAAGCCATGTTCTATCACTACAGGCTTTGCCGGCGCAGGAGCTTTCTCTGATGGTAAGCTCTCACTGTCACCTGATGTAGGTGGAACACTTCCTGACATCCTTGGATATGATGAAGCATCAGCTCTTATCAAGGAATCTGATGATATCTATTTAAAATTTGGTGCAGATACTAACGTATACGGAGTAGACAAGGAAAAAGAGATCCGTGAGATCCGTAGAAAAGCTATCAATGCCAACCTCAAGCTGGTTGAGTGTCCAATCAGACATCTTGGAACTGAGGAAGGATACAAGATCTACTCTAAACTTCAGCAGCACCTTATGGATGAAGGAGTAGACCTCATCTTTAACACAATGGTTGATGAGATCATTGTTGAGGACGGTGTTGCTACAGGCGTTAAGACAGACAAAGGTGAAGTATACACAGCTACTGAAATTGTAAGTGCTGTTGGTCGTGAAGGCGCTGACTGGTTTAGAAGCAAGTGCGAAGAAATCGGGATCGAGACTAAGCCTGGTACAGTAGATATCGGTGTCAGAGTAGAGGCAAGAGATGAGGTTATGCAGTTCCTCAATGAGAACCTCTATGAGGCTAAGCTCATCTATCACACCAAGACCTTTGATGACAAGGTAAGAACATTCTGTACCAACCCTTCAGGTGAAGTTGCTACTGAATACTATGAGAATGGACTTGCAGTAGTTAACGGACATGCATATAAGGGAAAAGAGTTCAAGACTCACAATACCAATTTTGCACTCCTTGTTTCAAAGAACTTCACTAAGCCATTTAAGACTCCTATTGAGTATGGTAAAAAGATTGCTGAGTTGTCCAACATGCTCTGCGGTGGCAAGATCCTTGTTCAGACCTATGGCGATTTTAAGAGAGGCAGAAGAACAACAGAAGAGAGACTCTGCAGAAATAACCTGATCCCTACACTTAAGGACGCAGTACCTGGAGATCTGTCACTGGTATTCCCACACAGGATCATGGTGGATCTGGATGAGATGATACAGGCTCTTGATAAGGTTACTCCGGGACTTGCATCAGATGAGACTTTATTATATGGTGTAGAAGTAAAGTTCTATTCTAATAAAGTTATTGTAAATAAAGACTTCGAAACAAGCATCAAGGGACTTAGAGCAATCGGCGATGGAGCTGGGATCACAAGAGGTCTTCAGCAGGCAAGTGCTAATGGTATAAGCGTTGCCCGCAGTATCCTTAAGAGCTTGTCATAAAGGATATTTATGAAAAAAATTTTTTCATTCATTTTAATTGCAGTATTGTTGACCGGGTGCGGTTTATCAGATAATACCAAAATAGTATTTACCACAGGCTTTGGAGCAAAGGAAGTGTTCAGGATTGAGGACTCCTCATGCTCATTGTCTGAGGTAATGGTGTACCTGGTCAATATGCAGAATGAGTATGAGAATTCCCTTGGAAGCCAGATATGGGATGTGGAGCTGGATGGAGATACTACTCTTGAGGATAGGCTCAAGGAAAAGGCACTTTCCTCAATTGCTCAGGTCAAGACTATGGATCTGCTGGCTCAGATGAATGAAGTGACACTGAGTGATGAAGAGCTGGAGAAAGCATCTAAAGCCGGAGAAGAATATTTTTCCTCTCTGACAGATGCTGAAATAGAGGCCATGGACAATGTCTCCCAGGAGACCATTACAAGTCTCTATTCAGAGTACGCTCTGGCCAACAAAGTGTATGAGTACATCATCAAAGACATCAATCCTGAGATAAGTGATGATGAAGCAAGAACCATCACAGTTGAGCAGATACTTATCAAGACATACACCCTTGATGAAAATGGACAGAGGGTTGAAATGTCTGCCACGGACAAAGCAGAAGCTTATTCCAAAGCCACCGAAGTACTGGCTCAGATCAATGATGGTGCCAGCTTTGAGACTCTGATGGATGAATATAATGAAGCGGATGAATCTACTATTTCATTTGGTAAGGGAGAAAAAGACAGTGCTTACGAAGAGGCTGCTTTTAATCTTGGAACAGGTGAAGTGAGCGGAATTGTGGAAAACTCTGATGGTTATAACATCATCAAGTGTATAAGTACTTTTAATCGTGAAGAAACAGAAGCAAATAAAGTCAAGATCGTTGAAATGAGACGTACCCAGGTGTTCAGTGAACATTACGATGAATTTGCTTCCAAGATATCCAGAGATATTAATTCCAAGCTCTGGGAACAGGTAACACTTCCAAAGGGCGATGATATTACCACAGACACATTCTTTGAAGTGTATGAAAAATATTTTGAATAAGATTTGTTGTTAGCACTCATTTTAAATGAGTGCTAATTTTTTATTGACTTTTGTTCAAAATAGAATTAAACTTTGTTCTAGTGGGATTATCACAATAAGCAAAGGAGTGATTCAAATGGCAGCAAAAAGAGGTAATTTGTCAATTAATAGTGAGAACATGTTCCCTATTATCAAAAAGTGGCTGTATTCTGACCACGATATTTTTTACAGAGAGGTTATTTCAAACGCTTGTGATGCTATAACAAAGATCAGAAAACTTGATGCAATGGGTGATTATGCACTTGCAGATGATTTTGTTCCACAGGTTAAAGTTGAACTTAATGATAAAGAGAGAACAATTAAAGTAACAGATAATGGTATCGGTATGACTGCTCAGGAAGTAGAAGAGTACATCAACCAGGTAGCATTTTCAGGAGCAACAGACTTCCTTGAAAAGTACAAGGATAAGGCCAGCGATGACCAGATCATTGGACATTTCGGACTTGGTTTCTATTCAACATTCATGATCGCAGATGTAGTAGAGATCGATACTCTGTCATATAAGGAAGGATCAACACCAGTTCACTGGTCATGTGACGGTGGTTCTGAATTTGAGATGGAAGACGGTACCAAGACTGAAGTTGGTACAACAATTACAATGCATGTTTCAGAAGACTGCGTTGAGTTCTGTAATGAATACAAGGCAAGAGAAGTAATTAAGAAGTATTGCGGATTCATGCCTTATGAGATATATCTTTCAAGAGAAAATGAGCAGGATACAGAGACTATCAAAGTATCTGAAAAGAAGGATAGCGATGTAGTCATCGAAGAGATCCCTGCTGAAAAGAAAGAAGCTAAAGAAGGAGAAGAGGTCAAGGAAGAAGAGGCAAAGCTCAAGATCAGAAAGAGACCAGAGCTGTTAAATGATACTCATCCTCTTTGGGCTAAGACTCCTAATGATTGTACAAAAGAAGAATACCTTGATTTCTATAGAACAGTATTCCATGATTACAAGGAACCATTGTTCTGGATCCACCTGAACATGGACTATCCTTTCAATCTTAAGGGTATTCTGTACTTCCCTAAGATCAATGCTGAGTATGAGTCAATCGAAGGAACTATCAAGCTCTATAACAACCAGGTATTCATAGCTGATAATATCAAGGAAGTTATTCCTGAATTCCTGATGCTCCTTAAGGGTGTGATCGATTGTCCTGACCTTCCTCTGAACGTATCAAGAAGTGCTCTTCAGAACGACGGATTTGTAAAGAAGATCTCAGATTACATCAGCAAAAAGGTAGCAGACAAGCTTGCTGGTCTGTGCAAGACAGATAAAGAAAACTATGATAAATACTGGGATGACATCAGCCCATTCATTAAATATGGTTGTCTCAAGGATGACAAGTTCTGTGAAAAGATGCATGATTACATCCTCTTCAAGAACCTTGATGGCAAGTATCTGACACTTCCTGAAGCTCTTCAGATCAACAAGGAAGCAGAAGAAGCTGCAGAGAAGGCAACAGACGAAAATGGTGAGAAGGTCGATGCAGAAGTAGTAGATGCAGATGGCAATTCAGTTAACTCATCAGAAAATAAAGATAAAGATAAGAAAGATGATGAAAAAGATAAAGAGCCAAGGATCATCTATTATGTTACAGATGAACAGCAGCAGAGCCAGTACATCAACATGTTCAAGGCTCAGAAGATGGACGCATTCATCCTGAACCACAGCATTGATGTTCCATTTATGCAGCAGCTCGAATCTAAGAATGAGGATATCAAGTTCCAGAGAATAGATGCTGACCTTACAGATACATTCAAGTCCAAGACTTCTAAGAAGGCAGAAAAGGAATTTGAAGAAACAGCAACAAAGATTGCTGATAAGATGAAGAAAGCTGTCGGCAATGACAAGCTTGCCGTTAAGATCCAGAAGATCAAAGACAAGAAG
Source organism: Butyrivibrio sp. (assembly GCA_015056495.1). GTDB lineage: Bacteria > Bacillota > Clostridia > Lachnospirales > Lachnospiraceae > Butyrivibrio. The sequence goes on along the minus strand of SVGC01000011.1, from coordinate 105,229 downwards.
GTTGCATCAATCCTCACAATCTCAGAAGAGAGCAGACGTATGCAGGATATGATGAAGATGTACCAGATCGGCGGCATGGGAATGCCAGGATTTGCCGATGACGGACAGACTCTTGTACTTAATGCCAACCACCCACTTGTACAGTATATAATGGAAAATGGTGATGGTGAAAATACAGAGATGATCTGCGAACAGCTCTATGATCTTGCAAAACTTCAGAATGCACCACTTGAAGCAGACGCAATGACAAAATTCATCCAGCGCAGTAACGACATCATGCTTCTTTTAACAAAATAAAGCTATTGAGAAAAAGCCTTGTAGCAAATGCTACAGGGCTTATTCTTTTTTAAGTTTGAAGGAATTATTAAAAATACGAAATAAAAGTATAAAATATGGGATAATGCGCAAATATTTTGATATGATAAAGGTGGATATTTTTAGGCGGAAAGATGACTTGTTTCCAGCATCATAATTGCGATAGTTGTTTGGTGAGGTGCATTTTATGTTTAAAGAGCATAAAAGGATACTGATATCAGTATGTATAGGAATAGCCTTGACCGTGATTGTTGCGGCGATTACAGGGTCATATAAAAGAAAAGTACTGTATGAAGCTAAACAGTATACTTTATGGAGTCTTTTTGCCCTTGTTACCTCCAATATTGATGCAAGCATTGAACAAAATGAAAGACTGATGGATGGCTGGAAGTATGTGCTTTCTCAGGGAGATTATGATGATGATGAGTTCTGCCAATATATAGAAAAAGAAAAAGAAATCTGGAACTTCACTACATTTTATTTTATCAATAATGACAAGGTTCTTACTTATGATGGATTTAAAGGCACTTCCACAAAAGATAAATCAGAAATATATGGAGCAGCTTTTACAGGGAAATTTATAATAACCTCCGATGAATCACCTCAGACAGGCGAGATGGAGACGCTGTACATCATGCCTATCGAGGGTACCTATAGAAACTTTGAATATACTGCCATAGGCGTATCTTATCCGGAGACTGAGATGAAGACCCTCCTTTCTGATGGTGAGTATGCACAGTCATGTAATCTGTATGTTGTTGACAGTGATTCCGGCAGGATCATGTTTGACTCTTTTACAGAAGACATAGAAGATACCAACATATATGAGATGCTGGCTGATGCTGTTTTTACTGATACCAATATGATGGTATTCGAAGCTTCCATGAAGAAGCTGGAGAACCGGGTTGAAGAAATATATTTAAATGATGTTGAGTACTATCTGATATTTTTGCCTGTTGGATTTGATAATCTGCAGCTGGTGGTACTGGCTGATAAGGTCAATACTGACCTCAATCTTGATAATGGACAGCTGGCAAGTTCAGTAATGCAGGCAATCGTATTCTCAGTACTGATACTTATAGTATTATTGCTTTTGGTCGAGTATACCATCATAGAGAAAAAACATCGTGAAAATGAGATCAAGTACCGCGAAGCAGGTTTTAATTCTCTCGTAGCTCATAACAATAATGCCATTGCAATGTACGACATTAATACCGGAAAGCTGGACTATGTGACTGAGAGTGTACACTGGGCATTTGGTATTGAACCGGACAAATTAAAAGAGAATTATATGTCTTATAAGGACTGCGTGGTGAAGCAGGAGGACAGAGATTTTATCTTAAATGCAGGCAATATTGAAAGTGGTGGCTATCGTAACAAGAACATTATTTTCAGAAATTACATCACCGGAGAAGAAAGAATATTTGACTTGGGAATTCTTAGAAGTAATATTCCTGAGATGAGCAATAAATGTGTAATGGCATTTCTTGATAAGACTGATGAGATCAAAAAAGAAAAAGAAATGCAGGATCTCCTTGAAGCAGCTCAAAATGCCAATGCTACAAAGAGCCAGTTCCTTGTAAATATGTCTCACATTTTCAGGACACCTATGAATGCTCTGGGCGGCTATATAGCTCTTTTGCAAAAGAATATTGATAACAAATATAAAGTTAAAGAATACGCTGACAAGCTTGACCTCTCTTATAAGGATATGCTGGGTCTTGTAAATAATCTTCTTGAGATGAGTAAAAATGCCAGCGGCGAAACTATGCTGGATATCAATGAATTTAGCATCTCTGAGGCTATCGGAGAAGCTATCAGTGCTATTGAGTTTACTGCCAAGAACCTAGGCCTTACTATTGAGGCCAAAAAGCATAATCTCCATACGGAGATGTTCATGGGAGATAGCGGCAAGCTGGTACAGATCCTGAAGAGTATCCTCTCCAATGCAGTTCAGTACAATAGAGAGGGTGGTCATGTATGGGTCAATGTAACAGGTGAGGGACCAATTGTAGATGGCTTACAGGAACTGAGGATCAGCGTGGCAGACGATGGCTTTGGAATGGATAAGGATACCCTTGACAATCTCTTTGAGCCTTTCTCTGTAGACATTACCAATTCTCCTGAAAAGATGAAGCACAAGGGCATGAGTATCATGATAGCCAAGAGCATCATCGACGTAATGGGTGGTACTATTTCTGCAGAAAGTACTCCGGATATAGGTACCACTGTTACTATCAGACTGAAGTTAAAATGTATTGAAAATGCTGTTGCAGTTAATAGCGAAGAATCAATATGGATAACTGAAAAAGGCAATGATGGAAAAGAAAACGAAGCTACTGGCGTTCTAAATGAAGTTCAAAAAGAACTGCGTACAGATATCAAGAATCTCAAGATACTTGTGGTCGAGGATAATGAGGTTAATGCAGAAATACTTATAGATATGCTTGAATTTGATGGCGCTTCCTGCGAGCATGCAGCAGATGGAGTCATTGCGGATCAGATGTTTGAAGCTTCAGAGGTTGGATACTACGACATCATCCTCATGGATCTGATGATGCCAAACAGGAATGGCTATGAAGCAACAGATGTGATAAGAAAGATGGACAGACCTGATGCAGCCTCCGTTCCAATCGTAGCCGTATCAGCCAACTCCTACACTGATGACATTGAGAAGTGCTTTAGAGCAGGCATGAACGGCCATGCAGCCAAGCCTATCGATCTTGCCAAACTGGAAGAGGCAATATTAAAAGCCGTGAATTCTAATTAAAAACTATTGTATCAACACTTCAACACTTCAAAAGTAGAAGGCTTCTACTTTTGGAGTGTTTTTAGGGTTTTCTTTATGATATAATAGAATAAGGTATTGTTTTTACTGGAAAAAAGAGTTTTGGGGTATTTTAAAGTTGAAGAGAACAGTTGACAAGTTAATTCGAGGACAATTTCAATATGAGGACAGAAATCTGGATTTTTCAGTTCCTAAGCTTGAATTGACTCTCAGTAGTGGAGAAAATGCAGAAGGAACATTTACTATCAGTGCTCCAAAGGGTCGACTGGTTGAAGGGATGGTTTCTTCAACTGAACTCAGAATGCAGGTTCTAACAACTTCTTTTAGCGGTTCCAATTATGATATTGCATATAGATTTGACTCTTTAGGCCTCTCAGGTGGAGATGTGGTGCAGGGCGATTTCCGTATCATATCCAATCAGGGAGAATATATGTTGCCATTTGTGGTTAGTATATCTGCCGGCAATATTTCATCTACCTATGGTGATGTTAAGAATCTGTTCCATTTTGCCAACCTTGCCAAGACCAATTGGGACGAGGCGGTGAAACTCTTTTATTCTCCTGAGTTTGCAGGAATATTTGAAGGTAATGACAAACAGTACGAGAGCATCTACAGGGGACTGGTATACAATGAAGGCTCCCAGCTGAGCGTTGAAGAGTTTTTACTTGCTGTAAACAAGAAAAATATCATTGAGTATGTACCAGACCAGGCAAACATTCATATTGATATACCAAGAGGTGGAACTGCAGATCATATTCTTACTATAAATAGAAATGGCTGGGGTTATACCTTTTTAGACATAGAGCTGGACGGAGACTTTTTATCAACTGACAGAAAAAGGCTTACAGACAGCGACTTTTTGGGGAATTCTTGTTATTTCCATTTTCAGGTTGATCCTGACAAGTTACATGCAGGTATCAATTACGGAAGCATTATTTTCAAAAATATATATACAACAATAAGGATTCCGGTGACGGTTTCCTCTGATTATAGTATCCATGCACCTTCTGCCGGATATCAGGAGCAGAAAGAACTTGTAGTCAAGCTTATGAAGGTCTATGAATCTTTTAGATGCAAAAAGATCAATTCTAAAGCCTGGCTGGCTGAGACAGGCCGTCTGATCACAAGGCTTACAGCTATAGATGACACCAATATCGTTTATAAGCTGTACAACGCCCAGTATCTAATAACTGCAGACAGAGTAAATGAAGGCAAATGGATATTGGACAAGGTCAGACCAGCTATTGAAGAGGAAGGCTATGGTGGAGATACGCTGTATTGCTATTACCTCTATCTGACCACTCTGTGCAGTAGAGAAGAACTGTACGTTAACGATATAGCAGCTCGAATGGAGAACTATTTCGAGAAAAATCCGGATAACTGGCGTATAGCATGGCTTCTTTTATATGTTTCAGAGAACTACTCTTCAAGCATGCCTAGAAAATGGCTTATGCTCCAGACTCAGTTTGATGCAGGAGCAAGGAGCCCGATCATCTACCTTGAAGCTCTCCAGCTCCTTATTAAGTCACCTACACTACTTACAAGACTTGGCAAATTTGAGCTGTTTGTACTGGAATATGGCATTCGCAAGAAGCTTTTATCCCAGTCACTGATAGACCAGGTAATATATCTGGCAGCCAAAGAAAAAAATTATGACATGCACCTTTATAGAGTATTAAAGGCCTGCTATGAAGTAAAAGCTACAGACCAGGCGCTGGAAGCTATATGTCTTCTTTTGATAAAAGGCAATATTGTGGATCATGAGGCTTTTGAGTGGTATTCCAAAGGTGTTGAGAGGCAGCTGCGTATCACGAGGCTCTATGAATACTACATGATGGCCATCTACACTGATGAAGAGGGCAGACTCCCATGTGAGATATCCCGCATGGTCCTTATGTATTTCTCATATCAGAGTGATCTGGATTATGAAAAAAATGCTATTCTTTACAGATACATGCATGAAAACAGGGACTCATATCCTGAATTGTATGAGACCTACAGACCTCAGATAGAACGCTTTGTCATGAGCCAGATCGACAAGGGCAGGATCAATGAAGACCTGGGTTATCTGTATATGAATATGCTTACCAGACAGATGGTGGATGCATCCAACTGCGCCAAGGTCCTGTCTGTACTATATACCAATGAGATCGTAGTAAATAATAAAGATGCTTCACGGATCATAGTTATCTATGATAAATGCGAACAGGAGATCGAATATCCACTTAGCAATGGCAAAGCCTATGTGCCTATCTTTGGCTCAGATTTTTCCATTGTTATCAGTGACAAAAAAGGTGACAGATACTGCGTAGGTATGACCTATGAGATGAACAGGCTTATGATAGCCGGCAATCTGGCATCCTATGCTACACCTTATATCCAGAAGGGACAGGAGAGCCTGGAGCTGTTCTTATGCGAGCTTGGTAAGAGTGCTTACTCAATTACCATGGAAAATGTTGGCAGATACAGAGAACTGGCAACGTCAAGCCTTGTAAGACAGTCCTGCAGGGATGATATCAGGAACAACCTTATCAGATTCTATTACGACAATGATTTCATCAGACAGCTTACTGAGTATATCAATGATATCGATCCTCAGAAGTTAAAGACCGGTGAACGTAATGAAATCCTGGAGCTCATGGTCCTGACCGGAATATATGACAGAGCTCTTGAATGGCTTAAACGCTTTGGAACCTATGGTGTTGATGCCAAAACAATAGTAAGGCTATACGGAAGACTTCTTGACAGAGATCTGTGCCGGGGCGATTACGAAGAAGTTACCATTGCACATTATGCCTTTACCAAAGGCAAGAATGATGAGCAGCTCATTGCTTATCTGGTCAGATATTTTGAAGGCACAGTCAAAGAAATGCGTGATATATGGCGCGCAGCCAGTGCCTATGGAATAGACACCTATGCTTTTGTGGAAAAAATGCTGGTGCAGATGCTTTACAGCGGTTCCTTTATAGGTGAAAGAATAGATATATTCAGGGAATATGTCAAAGCAGGGCCAAAGTTTGATATTGAAATGGCGTTCCTTGCTCAAAATGCCTATGACAGCTTTGTTAAAAATGCTGTTACCGGTGACTATATCTTTGAACGTATAGAGATGGCGGCTGAAAATAATACTCCTCTATTACCTGTATGCAAGATGGCATATCTTAGATATTACGCAGAAAATACAGGAAGCTTTGAACCGAATGAGGATATTATCAGGCAGTTCCTGAAAGACCTGACGGCCAAGAACCTGTACTTCCCGTTTTATCATGAGTACATTGATATGCTGCCCAAGATGCAGGAGTATCTGGATAAGACAATGCTGGAATACAGGACAACGCCGGGAATAAGGTGTGTTCTTCATTACACCATGGATACTGATGAAGGTGACAACCTGGAATACAACAGTATCGATATGACGGAGATGTATGACGGTATATATGTGGCTGCATTTGTGCTGTTTTTTGGGGAAAAGATGCAGTTCTATATTACTGAAAATAATAATGACGGGGGAAAAGACAAACCCACAGAGAGTGGAACCATATCCAACAGCGATATCATGCAGAACAGCGCTGCAAGCAGATACGGCCTTATCAATGACATTATGATAGCCAAGACTCTGCAAGATTATGAGACAGTGGATAAGCTCCTTGATGAGTATTATAAAAAGAATTATTTAGCATCAAAGCTTTTTAAGAGCTTGGATAAAGAGGATTAAAATGTTATTTGCTGGCAAGAATTCAAAACGATTTGTATTAGGATATGATCTGGGAGATGAGGTCTCGCAGATCAGTTTTCTTGCCTCAGATTCAGATATGCCGGAGACTCTGTCAATACTTGCAGGGGCGGAACTCTACAACATACCTACAGTTCTGTGTAAGAGGCATGATGTCAATCAGTGGTTTTATGGCAAAGAAGCTGTTAAGCATATTTCAGAAGATGACGGAGTGGCAGTGACCAACCTGGTGACTCTTGCAAGAGAAGGTCAGATGGTTGATGTGGACGGAATGGAGTATGATCCTATCGCGCTTCTTACATTATTTGTAAAAAGGACACTGTCTCTTTTGTCTATGGAGATGTCCATCAACCTGGTAGATGCGATCATGGTCACTACCAAAAACCTGGACAACCGCATGGTCAAAGTTCTCAATCTTGTAATGAGCGGTCTGGATCTGAAGGATGTCAAAGTATATTATCAGAGCCATGAAGAGAGCTTTTACTACTATATGATGTATCAGCCGGAAGAGCTCATGATCAGGGATGTTATAGCCTGCGATTATGGATATGGCGATATGACAGTATACAAGCTATCTTTAAATCATAATACAAGACCTATCGTCATTACCATAAACAGCAAGCAATATGACGAGATGGCCTTGCCGGATAAGGCTGTGCCAGTCGACAGCTCCAGAAGCAGAGTGTTGGAAGAGCTTGATGAGAATTTTTATAAGATAATGCAGGAAAATTGCGAAAATTGCATTGTAACTTCCATCTTTTTGCTGGGAGATGGATTTAAGGATGCCTGGATGAAGAAATCCCTTGAGTATATGTGCAGGACCAGAAGAGTATTTCAGGGCAACAACCTGTTCAGTAAGGGTGCCAGCATTGCTGCAAGGGAGCGTATCAATCCTTCTCAGATAGATTCTAAATACGTTTTTCTTGGAGAAGACAAGCTAAAGGCGAATCTGGGACTGATGCTCAAAAAGCAGGGTACAGAAGTGTATCATGCCCTTCTTGATGCAGGTGTTAACTGGTATGAAGCCAGCTGCCAGCTGGAGACTATACTTGAAAGCGGCAATATAATCGATATTCAGATAACTCCGGTAACAGGAGGAGAGCTGAGTACCGTTTCTATTGTTCTTGATGGCCTTGAAAAGAGACCGCCAAGGACTACCAGACTTCGTATAACAGTTGATCTGACTTCTGTTAACAGGGTAAGGATCCACATAGAAGATCTGGGATTTGGTGAGATATTCAAAGCACTGGATAAGAGCTGGACTCAGGAATTTAATATTTAACAGCAATGTGTTATGGAGAGCCGAATGAGTAAGATGATCCTATGTACCGGAGCTTATGCGCAGACTCCGTATTTTATGGAAAAAATAGGGAAAAATATATATTCTATCGAAGAGCTGTGTTATTCGATCGTTCAGAGTGCCTTTCTTTTGGATATAGATTCTTTTGATGAGGCGCTGGTTGACTGGATCGGAAGAGAACTAAAGCTTGAGAAGTTATCTGATGAACTGCGTACCATGCTGGCAAGGAAAGTATCGGCAGCAGCTTTTGCAGGAACAATCCTGGAGTACGTCAGATACAATACACCTGAAGAGATCGAAAAGACAGAAGAAGTATTAAAAGCCAACGGCAATATGAATGTCGTAGACAAACGTATGGCCAGAGCGGATTATCTTTTGCAAAATAAAAAATACGGACTTGCTATCAGGGAATACAATTACCTATTAGAGCATGTTTCAGAGATAGATGCCCACCTAAGGGCAGTAATAGAACAGAACGCCGGGATCATTTATGCCAATATGTTTGCTTTTACCAAGGCGGCAGAGATGTTCATGGCAGCATATCAGGATGATCATCAGGAGGAGTCCTATATAGCTTATCTTGCAGCTAACAGGATGATGATGACTGAGCAGGAGTATCTGTCATTTATCAGTGAAAATCCTGATGCCATGCAGCAGTCACTTAAGCTTGAGCAGAGACTGGATGAAGCTAATGACCTGTATGCATCAGGAAGAGATAACCACATACTCAGGACCATGGCTGTATTTAAGAGTGAGTCCAAGATGGCAGAGTATTACGAACAACTGGATAAGATAGCAGCAGAGCTGAAAAGTGATTATAGAAGCATTACTGCTGATAACGGAAATAGATAAAAGAAAATTCATGAAGCTGGCGGGGGATATGAACCTGCAATTATGAGGGGAGCTTATGGGGATATTTGATTTTATCAAAAAAAGTTTTGACAGTGAGCCAAAGGAGCACGAGGTATCCAGCAGAGAATATGGCAATTGGAACGATGTTCCTGAGAACCGTTTTGAAGACTGGGTATCTGCGCTGGAGAAAAATGACAATACTGAGACTTGGGATGATGTCTCCTATACCAAGGGCAATATCAATTTAGATGATGCGTTGCAGCGAAGAGAATACGTAGAAAACTGTCTGCAGCAGATGGCGGAAGCGGCCAAAGCCCTTGAGAGTCTTGAACAGGAATATAAAGATGTCACTTCACACCTTAGGGATCTTGAAGAGATTCAGGAACTTCCTCCGGAACAGAGAAAAGAGCTGGAATCTCAGGCGGCCAAGGTGCTTGATAGCCAGAATCAGCGAGAGGCCTTTATGAATAGGCATACCCGCATGACAGAAGCTGAGTTTGAGCGCATGGACAGATTCCACAAGGAAGTCAAAAGCGCTACTAAAAAGCTTAGGGACGCAGAGGAATACCATAAGAAGATCAAAAATGATCTCAGAAGGATCGATAATGAACATCAGGCCTATGTCTATAGTAAGGAAGAGCTTGAAAACACTATCGTTAATACCAGAAGGCTTATGGTGGTATGCACTGTGACTTTTGGATTTGTTCTTGTGGCATTGTTTCTTATGGGACAGGTACTGGGCTTGAACGTGATATATGGTTACATGGTGGCAGTGCTTTTGGCAGCAGTATGTGTAACAGTTTTGTATAGCAAGAACAATTCGGCACAGCTTGAACTAAAGACTACCAACAATACTATTTCAAGACTTATCCAACTTCAAAACACAGTAAAGATAAGATATGTAAACAATAAGAATCTTTTGGACTACATGTGCCTTAAGTATGGCGTCAATGATTCTGATGAACTGGACGACCTCCATGACAGATTTTTGCAGGAAAGGGAGCAGAGAGAGCAGTTTAAGGCAACAGAAAAGAACCTTGACAGTAGTCAGAAACAGCTGATGCAGTTACTTAGAAGACTGCGCATCAACGATCCGGAGATTTGGATCCATCAGCTTTCAGCTATTTTCAAGCCGGAAGATGCTGAAAAGATCAGACGGGATCTTGTGGTCCAGAGACAGTCCTTGAGAAAGAGAATGGATTACAACAGGGATGTGGTTGCAGGAGGCGCCAAAGCGGAAATAGAACTTCTTGCAAAAGAGTATCCTGAATATACCAACGAGATACTGGATATGGTGTCTCGCTATGAAGAAAAATATCCTATGAGTTAACGAGCCACTTGGGAGTCACTGGGGACGTATCAGATTGACTCATTGCGTGCAATGAGTCAATTTGATACGTCCCCAGTGACTCATTTTTCCATATTATATGTAAAAAATTATTGTCAGAGGTATAAGAATAGTGTTAGGATGTTACTGTTCAATTGCTGATAAAGGCATTTGGGTATGGAGGATTTTTACCAAGTGGCAGAAAGATTCAAAAACACTGTTAGTGACAAACTAGGGGAAGAGTGCGGAGTCTTTGGCATGTATGACTTCGATGACGGCGATGTTGCCAGCTCTATTTACTATGGGCTTTTGGCGTTGCAACATCGAGGACAGGAGAGCTGCGGTATTGCAGTAAGCGAGACCTATGGCCCTAAAGGCAAAGTACAGGCTCATAAAGATATGGGGCTTGTTAATGAGGCTTTTGACCATGACAGGATCGAGAGCTTAAAGGGCAATATCGGTGTGGGACATGTGCGATATTCCACTGCCGGCAGCAGTACCAGAGAAAATGCACAACCGCTTGTTTTGAACTATGTCAAGGGTACCTTGGGCATGGCTCATAACGGCAATCTTATCAACGCTGTAGAGCTTAGGGAAGAACTGGCTTATACAGGCGCTATTTTCCAAACAACTATTGATTCTGAAGTTATCGCATATTATATAGCCCGTCAGAGGCTGGTATCTAATACTGTTGAAGAAGCAGTCGGACGCGCCATGGACAAGATCAAAGGTGCTTACGCACTTGTTGTCATGTCTCCACGTAAACTTATCGGCGCACGTGATCCATTCGGTTTTAAACCATTATGTATAGGTAAAAGAGATAATTGCTATGTTCTCGCAAGTGAATCTTGTGCTCTTGATACTATTGGAGCAGAGTTTATAAGAGATGTACTTCCGGGAGAGGTAGTTACTATTTCGCCTGAATTTGGCATCAAATCTGATACCAGCAGGTGCATCGATCATAATAAGCATGGACATTGTATTTTTGAGTATATCTATTTTTCAAGACCGGATAGTATCATTGATGAAGTGAGTGTTTATAATGCCAGGATCAAGGCAGGAAGATTTCTTGCTATGGATTCACCTGTTGACGCAGACCTTGTAGTAGGCGTACCTGAATCAGGTAACGTGGCAGCACTTGGATATTCGATGGAATCAGGAATTCCATATGGTCAGGCCTTTGTCAAAAATGGTTATATAGGCAGAACCTTTATCAAACCGGGACAGAAGAGCCGTGAGAGCAGCGTACAGGTCAAATTGAATCCTTTAAGAGAAGCAGTCAAAGGCAAGAGAGTCATCATGATAGATGATTCCATTGTAAGAGGAACTACTTCTGACAGGATCATCAATATGCTCAGGGAAGCAGGAGCAAAAGAAGTCCACATGAGAGTAAGCTCACCGCCATTTTTATGGCCATGTTACTTTGGAATAGATGTCCCTGCAAGAGAGCAGCTTATAGCTTATAATCATTCGGTTGAGGATATCCGCAAGATCATAGGAGCTGATTCTCTTGGTTATCTGCAGCTTAACAGATTGCCGGAACTGGTTGATGATAAATTCAAGATATGTACCGGTTGCTTTACCGGAAAATATCCACTTGATCCGCCGGAAGAAGACATCCGAGGCGAGTTTGAGGAGTAATGATAATTTTAAGATAAAACATTTTTGAAGGAGAAATAAAATGAGTACAGATCGCTACAGCAGCCCATTATCAGAAAGATATGCAAGTAAGGAAATGCAGTACATTTTTTCACAGGATATGAAGTTCAGAACCTGGAGAAAGCTCTGGATCGCCCTTGCAGAAGTTGAGAAGGAACTTGGACTTAATATTACTCAGGAGCAGATCGATGAATTAAAAGAGCATCAGGATGACATAAATTATGATGTTGCCAGAGCAAGAGAAAAGGAAGTTCGTCATGATGTAATGAGCCACGTATATGCTTATGGTGTACAGTGTCCTAAGGCAAAAGGCATCATCCATCTTGGCGCAACAAGCTGCTATGTAGGAGACAACACAGATGTTATAATAATGACTGAAGCTTTAAAACTTGTTCGTAGAAAGCTGGTCAATGTTATTGCTGAGCTTTCTAATTTTGCTGAGAAATATAAGGCACAGCCTACACTTGGATTTACACATTTCCAGCCTGCACAGCCTACTACAGTTGGTAAGAGAGCAACTCTCTGGCTCCAGGATTTTGTTATTGATCTTGAAGATCTCGATTATGTACTTGATAATATGAAACTTCTTGGATCAAAGGGTACAACAGGTACTCAGGCTTCTTTCCTTGAGCTTTTTGATGGAGACCTTACCAAGGTTGACAAGCTTGATCCAATGATTGCTGAAAAAATGGGATTTAAGAACTGCATGGCTGTTTCAGGACAGACATACAGCCGTAAGATCGATATGAAGGTGAGCAATGTTCTTGCCGGAATCGCATCTACAGCCACCAAGATGGCAACAGATATCAGACTTTTACAGCACCTTAAAGAGGTAGAAGAGCCATTTGAAAAGAGCCAGATCGGTTCATCAGCTATGGCTTATAAGCGCAATCCTATGAGAAGTGAGCGTATCTGTTCTCTTTCAAGATATGTGATCGTTGATACATTAAATCCTGCTATCACAGAGTGCTCACAGTGGTTTGAGCGTACACTTGATGATTCTGCCAATAAGAGATTGTCAATTCCTGAAGGATTCCTTGCAACAGATGGTATCCTTGATCTGTGTCTGAATGTAGTTGACGGACTTGTTGTATATCCTAAGGTTATTGAGAAGCACATGATGGCAGAGCTTCCATTTATGGCTACTGAGAATATCATGATGGATGCTGTAAAAGCAGGTGGAGACAGACAGGAACTTCATGAGAGGATCCGTGAATTGTCTATGGAAGCCGGAAAGACAGTTAAGGTAGAGGGTAAAGACAACAACCTTCTTGAACTTATTGCTGCTGATCCTGCATTCCACCTTACTCTTGAGCAGCTTCAGAAATCAATGGATCCTTCTAAATATATAGGATGCAGTGTACATCAGGTTGAGAAGTTTATCAGTGAGGTAGTTGCTCCTATTCTTGAGGCAAATAAGGACATACTTGGAGAAAAAGCTGAAATAAATGTTTAATTTTGGAGGATGTTATGGCGGGGTTTGATAACATTCTGGATGAAGTTGCAAAAGATTTTTTTGGAACCAATGCAGATAAGTACAGAGAAAGTATGATGTCAGATGATCTTAGAAAGATGGCTGATAAGCTTGACAACGCGGGGGCAGACTACTCTGTACAGAAAAAAGATGAAATACCGGAGGCGCTTAAAAAAGCTACTGAAGCTCTGGATGAACTGGATCAGCTGACTATCAACAGCACATGGAATAATAAGACAAGTGCTGCTGATAGTGACAGCAGTGCTGGCAGTCAGGCTGATGACAATGTTCAGGATGCCAAAGAGCAGGCAAGCCAGGAGGCTGCAGAGGCAGTTGCTGATGCAGAGCCTGAGAAATCAGGCATGGAGCAGCTGGATGAACTTATAGGCCTTGATAATATCAAAGAGGATGTAAAAGAACTTGTAAGCTTTGTTAAAGTTCAGAAACTCCGTAAGGATAAGGGTAATAAGACAGTTCCGGTGTCACTTCACCTTGTTTTTAATGGTAATCCGGGTACAGGTAAAACTACTATTGCAAGAATATTAGCCAAACTGTATAAGGAAATCGGTATTTTATCTAAAGGACAGCTTGTGGAAGTGGATAGATCCGGTCTTGTGGCAGGATTTGTGGGACAGACTGCAACCAAGACTCAGGAAAAGATCCAGGAAGCAATGGGTGGCATTCTCTTTATTGATGAAGCATACACCTTGGCCAAGGAGGGCAATGATTTTGGACAGGAAGCTATAGATACTATCCTGAAGGCGATGGAAGACAACAGAGACGATTTTATTGTGATCGTTGCCGGGTATACAGAGCCTATGGAGAAATTTATCTCAAGTAACCCTGGTCTGAAGTCAAGATTTAACAAGTATATCAATTTCCCTGATTATTCAGTTGAAGAACTTATCAGGATATTTGATATGAACTGCAGTAAATATGGTTATCTGTTAAGTGATGAAGCCAGAGAATGTATTGACAGGATCATTGGTTATAAGGTCGAGCATAAGGATGACAATTTTGCCAATGCCCGTGAGATAAGAAATCTGTTTGAAGGAATCATAACAAATCAGGCTACCAGAGTAGCTGAGATAGAGGAACCTACAGATGAACAGCTCAATACAATTGAAAAGGCTGATATGGAAGAATTTATGGCAGGAATAGGTGAAGAAGATGCAGAAAAAGGCGATCCTGAGGAAGATATCGCTGACTGATCTGCCTATATCTTAGAGAGGAGTATGGCATGGGAGATACATTAGCAAAAGTAAATATGGCGAATGATTTAAGGATTTTACCGGTAGCAGACACAGAGTTTAAGTCTTACGGTCGTGTCCTTACAGGCTACAATTTTGACAATTTAATAAATTACATGAAGGGTAATACGGAGATTCCTGCAGAAGGCAACATTTATGTGCCTTCAGTTGCACATATGGAAACTGATCCTGTTACTACAACAGTTAAGAATGCTCTTTATGGAGGAATGGATATTCAGATAGGTTACTGCAATGGTAGAAATAAAACCTATAATGGATTTGAATACCACAAGGGCAGCGAGATCAATATTGCTGTAACTGATTTCATGCTTGTTTTAGGACATACATGGGATATGAAGGTTGATAATAATGATGCTCTTTCATATCATGCAGATAAAGCTCAGGTATTCTATGTTCCACAGGGATGTGCTATTGAGCTGTTCCAGACTACACTTCATTTTTCACCTTGTACAGTAAGTGACGATGGCTTCAAGGCTGTAGTTATCCTTCCAAGGGGCACTAATACACCTCTTCCTGAGAGAGAAGTGGTTGATGACCCTGAGAAAAAGATATTATTCATGCGAAACAAGTGGCTGGTTGTCCATCCTGAACAAAAGGGTCTAGTCGATCAGGGAGCTTATCCTGGTATGATAGGTGAAAATAAAGAGTTAAAGTATTATTAATTTAAATAGTTAAAGCTGATTCTATTATATAAATCAATGTTTTTTGATGATTTTAGGGACGAAAAACGAAAGAAAAGTCCATTGAAAATCAAAGAAAAACATTGATTTTTTTTATCAATTATTATAGTATTATAAGGCTCTGTCATTTTATTATTTTTTAATAAATGATATTTTGGTATAATAGAAACGATAATTGAGCAACTACAATATTATTTGAGGTTATAAGATGGAAATACGAATTGAGAATCTTACAAAAGCTTATGGTGACTTTAAAGCAGTTGATAACATGACATTGACTGTAGAAGATGGTAAACTCGTAGGATTACTGGGACCTTCAGGTTGCGGTAAGTCAACTACATTATTCATGCTTGCAGGCTTAACTGAGTCTACAAGTGGACATATCTTTTTCGGAGATAAGGATGTGACAAAGGTCGCTCCTGAAGATAGAGAGATTGGTCTGGTATTCCAGAACTATGCATTATATCCTCATATGACAGTTGAAGATAATATTACATTCCCATTGATCAACCGTAAGGTTAAGAAACAGGAAGCAAGAGAGATGGCTTATGAGATGGCTAAGCTCGTTCAGATTGAGAATCTTATGAAGCGTAGACCATCAGCTCTTTCAGGTGGTCAGCAGCAGCGTGTTGCCATTGCAAGAGCCCTTGTTAAAAAGCCAGAAGTTCTTCTTCTTGATGAGCCATTATCAAACCTTGATGCCAAGCTTCGTGTAGAGACAAGAGAAGAAATCAGACGTATCCAGCAGGAAGTTGGTATCACAACAATCTTCGTTACACACGATCAGGAAGAGGCTATGAGTATCTCTGATAAGATCGCAGTTATGAAGACTGGTGTGGTTCAGCAGTATGAGGTTCCACAGAACATGTATCTTAATCCTGTTAATAAATTTGTTGCTTCATTCCTGGGTACTCCAGAGATCAACCTTCTTGATGTTGAGGTCAAGGGTGGTCGTATAATGGCTGGTGACATCTGCCTTCGTGAAGGTGTTTCAGTTGCTGATGGCAAGTACACAGCTGGTATCCGTCCAGAGAGCTTCAAGATCGTAGAAGAAGGCGGCAATACATTTAAGGTTAAGGCTGTTAGAATGACAGGCCGTGACCTTCTGATCCACTTTGATGTCGCAGGCAAAGACATCCGTACACTTGCTCATTCTGAGCTTCAGATTGAAACTGGTGATGAGATCAGACTTAATGTCAGATATGATCAGCTTATGCTGTTTGATGCTAATGACATAATGATTGGAAAGTTTTAATTGGGGTTTGAATCATGGAAAAAAAGAGTGTTAAAGGTTGGATATATATTTTACCTTCAGTTTTGATCATGTGTGTATTTACACTGTATCCTCTTATAAGAGCTATTCTCATGAGTTTTTCTGAGAACTACAGCCTTATCAAGGGAACAGGAACAGCTTTTGGTCTTGGTAACTACCAGGAACTGTTTACAGATAAGTATTTCCTTAAGGCTATTCGCAATACATCAATTTATGTTGTATTCGTTGTGCCTCTTTCAATTACATTTTCACTTATAATTGCCGTTCTTATCAATAACTCCGGCAAATTAAAGGGACTGTTCCAGACAGTATACTTCCTTCCATACGTTACCAGCGTTATTGCTATCGGTATTGTTTGGAGATGGATCTACAACAGCCAGTATGGACTTTTAAACTATTTCCTTGGATTGTTTGGTATTAGCCCTATCGGATGGCTCAATGAGACACAGTATTCTCTTCCGGCACTTATCATTTTCAGTATTTGGAAGAGTATGGCGTTTGATATTCTGATATTCCTTGCTGGTCTTCAGACTATCTCAAAAGATGTTTATGATGCAGCCAAGGTTGATTCAACACCAGCTTGGCGTGTATTTTTCAGAATCACAGTACCTGGTATTGCTCCAATGATTGCTTATGCATTTATCATGGGTATTATCAGTGCATTTAAGGTTTATAACGAAGTATTCTCTCTGTTTAAGGGAAGTGCAGGTCCTGCTAATAGCGCTATAACAGTTGTTTATTACATTTACGATCAGTTCTATAACAACTTCAACTATGGTGTAGCAGCTGCAGCCGCTGTAGTATTGTTCCTTATCATCTTAGGACTCACAATGCTCCAGAGAGGTATCAGCAGACTTGTTAAAAACAAAAACAGTTAATATTGTTTAGTATTACTTAAAGAGAAACGGATAAAGTTATGAATAAAACATCAACTAAGATCAAAAAAATAATTGGTTCGATCATAAAATATTTAATTCTTACTCTTGGAGCATTATTTACAATCCTTCCATTTGTATGGATGATCCTGTCTTCACTTAAGACTTCAAGTGAGATCGTTATGGCACCACCTACATTTTTCCCAGCGGTGCCACAGTGGTCAAACTATGTTAAGGCTTGGAATACAGCTCCATTTGCAAGATATCTTCTTAATACTGTTATAATAACACTCTGCAGTACATGCGGTGTTATTGTAACAACTATTCTTTCAGCATTTGCGTTTTCAAGACTTAATTTCCCGGGAAAGAAGCTTGTGTTCTCACTGTTTTTGTCAACACTTATGATTCCTGGTGAAATGCTTATCATCACTAACTATATTACAATCACTAAATTAAAATGGATCGACACTTATCAGGCTATGATCATTCCTTGGATTTCAAGTGTCTTCTATATTTACCTTTTGACACAGTTTTTCATGCAGGTACCTGATGCTCTTTATCTTGCTGCCAAGGTAGATAAGTGTAGCGATTTCAAGTACATGATCAAAATCATGGTGCCAATGAACAAGCAGGCTATTATTACAATTGCTATCCTGAACATTATCAGTAGCTGGAATTCATTCCTGTGGCCTCTCCTTGTTACTAACTCTGACGAGATGAGAGTTCTTTCTACAGGACTTGTTCAGTTCCAGACAGAAGCAGGTGCTTCTTATGAGCTTATCATGGCTGCATCATGCATACTGGTTATGCCTATCATTATTATTTATCTGTTCCTTAGAAAATATATTATTGAGGGTGTTACACGTAGTGGCCTTAAGGGATGATGATCATATTATCCTGAATATTAATTTGTCTGTTTAAAAGAATTGTCTTCGTGCTTCATTTAGAAGTCAGTTTTGGGAGTTATTTTTTGATAGTTTGATGGGATTTCCCATTAACTATAGATACAATGTGAATGCGGCATTAGCCGAACATTTAGGAGGAAAAAGTATTATGGAAATGAAGAGAATTGGTGCAACAATTCTGACAGCAGCTATGGCTACAAGCATGCTCGCTGGATGCTCAAGCAGCACAACTGAGACAACTGCTGAGCCTGCTACAGAGACATCTGAAGCTGCTACACAGGAGGCTACAACTGAGGCTACAACTGAAGCTTCTTCTGAGACAGCAACAGCTGAGAAGAACATTGAAGCTACAGAAATCACTTTCTGGCATGCAATGTCAGGTGCTCTTGAAGAGGAGCTTACAGCTCTTACAGATGAGTTCAATAGCACAAACGAGTACGGAATCACAGTTACTCTTGTAAATCAGGGTAAATATTCAGATCTTGAGACAAAACTTATGGCAAGTGCTGCAGCTGGAACACTTCCAGATATGGCTCAGGCATACAACAACTACCTTACAGAGTATATCGATATGGTAGTACCTCTTGATGACTTCATCGCTACAGATTTTGATAACTATGAAGACATTCTTGAAAGCTACAGAGAAGAGACAAGCGAGTTCGGTTTCATCCACGGACTTCCATTCAATAAGAGTGCATACGTTCTTTTCTACAACAAGACAATGTTTGATGAACTTGGTCTTGAAGCTCCTACAACATGGGAAGAGCTTGAAGCAGTAGGCGAAAAGGTTCTTGCTGAGAAGAACATCCCAGCTTTTGGTGTTGATGACAGAGCTGGTTTTGTAGAAGCTACAATCCGCCAGAACGGTGGCACATACCTTACAGAGACAGGTGCTGGATTTGATTCAGAAGAAGGTAAGGAAGCAATCGAGTACATCATGAACCTTTACAACAATGGTTATGCTTCACTTCCTGCTGATGGTGAGTATTTCTCAACAATCCTTTCAAACGGACAGATCGCAAGCTATATCGGTTCAAGTGCTGGTGCATCATACATTGATACATCTTCAGGTTGGGAACTTGGTGTTGCTCCAGTTCCTGGAAACAAGGAAAATGCAGCTTATGCAGCTGGAACAAACCTTGTTATGTTCACACAGGATGCTAACAAGCAGCTTGCAACTTGGGAATACATGAAATTCCTTACTTCTACAGAAGCAACAACAGAGTGGGCTATCGCTACAGGATACCTTCCAGTAAGAGAGTCAGCTTATGAGACAGAAGAGTACAAGGCATTCATGGAATCTGACATCACAGCAGCTGCTGCATATGAAGAGAAGGATTACCTCTTTGTAACACCTACATTCGATGCAACAACAGCAGTAAGAAGCCAGGTTAACTCAACTCTTGAAGAGCTCATCCTCAACAAGACAGATGCTGAGACAGCATTCAACACACTCCTTGAGACAGTTAATGCTCAGTATTAATTTATATAATTGATTTTTAAGGTGCAGGCATTTTGCCTGCACCTTTTTTTAATTCTATGTAAGTCCCTCCCTACTGGGCGACTGAAAAATTGGCTGCGCATAAAGGTAAGTTTGAATTTGGGCATAAATTTATTCCCAAAATTCCGTGAATCCGTGATAGAATATGGTTGTGACAATTTTATGAACCTGAGGGGGCTCGTATATGTACGATTACGAACAGATTTACAGAGAGTATGATAAAAAGGTTTTGAATTATATTAGGACCAGAGTATCTAATTTGCAGGATGCCGAGGATATACATACTGATGTATTTACCAAGGTGCTGCAGAATCTTAACACATTTGATGAATCCAAGGCATCTATTTCTACCTGGATATATACCATTGCACACAATAAAGTAATAGATTTTTATAGGGTTAACCATGAGAGCCTGCCCCTGGAGCTTGATACGCTTGGAGAGGCAGAGCCTTCTTATGAAGAAAATATGGGTGATGATACACTTGATATCCTGGCAGATGCCCTTGCAAAACTGTCAGAAAAGGATAGAAGTATCATTATCCTGTCTTATTATGGGGATTATACCTTGAAGGAAACTGCTGAGAAGATGGGAATATCTTACAATAGCTGTAAGATGCATCATAAGGCCGCTCTGGAACAGTTAAAGGGATTACTTGCAGGGCAGATTTAAGACTTTTTTGCTGGATTGAAATTTTTTAAGAGACTATTGATCATAAATTGGCTCTTTTGAAAGAATCATTCGTATAAATAATCAAAGGAGTAAAAAACTATGGAAAAGAAATTAAGACAATTATTTGATTATCAAAAATTTGCAAATAACGAAAAGTTAGCTTCTCTTATTAACGAGACTTTGGAAAAGTATTCGCCAGAGGATCTGGAGAATAGTTCTGTAGTTAAGTTTGATGCTAACAGAAAGAAAGCTGCTTTATCAGATGACGAGCTCTTTGGAGTAAACGCTGCGATGGGGAGTGGCTCTGGTAATCCTACAGTAACTTGTTACTGCGACAATTGCAAAAAGCAGACTCGGTTCATAGTTTACTCAGGTGCGAGAGGAAAGTGCACTGTATGTGGCTGCATGAAGGATATCTGATCAAAGAATGACAAAGTCCTTGAATATGCATGATTGAAAAAAAGAAATGAGGTGGGAACAATGGATAAGAAACCTTTAAGTGATGAGATTTTAACTGGAATTAATGGTGGAGTATCTTCTGATCCAAACAAGGCTGCTTTTTCAAAAGCATGGAAACAGCTTGGATTTGATAAAGAAGAGCGTACAGCTCATGAAATGTATGAATTGTATGATGAATGGGAAGCTTCTGGTTTTTCCATTTCTGCATCAGATTTTCTTTCTAACCATAAATAGGGCTAATATATATTCATATATATGACGATAACTAAGGTGTAAGGAACAAAAGGTATCTTACGAAATCCGCATCAGTAGCGGGTTTCGTAAGTTCGTAAGTTCGTAAGAAAATGTACCTTCCCTGCTGTTTCATTGACTTGAAACTTGCCCCGTCGGGGTCTTGACTGATAGCGATGACTGGAGCAGCACGGAAGGTACATTTTTTTATATCATAGGAAATTGCTTTCCTATGATATAAAAAACGCTCCGCTAAGGATGCGCATTCGCGCGATAGGTAAATGTTGCATAAATGCAACCGCGCTCGGCGCGAGAATGTCGCAAGCGACATTCTTTGTTATAAAAAATGCCCCTATGACTCCGGTGGACGGGGACATAGGGGCATTTCCGTGTTGCCTAGTGACGCATACAATTAAATCGGATATAATTGAAAACAGGTAAATAAAATCTTAGGGAGGATTTGGTATGGCACTAATTCAAGTAAACTATTTATCAAAGGCATTATTTAGAGAAGTTCCGCTCAATGTGATACTTCCAGTGGATAGATTTGATGCGGGAGCAAATACTTATCTGAATGGAAACGAGCACAAGTATAAGACTTTGTACCTGCTTCATGGGTTACTGGGCAATTACACAGACTGGGTGAGCCAGACACGTATTCAGAGATGGGCAGAGGAAAAGAATCTGGCTGTTGTGATGCCATCTGGAGATAATGCTTTTTATCTTAATTCAAGAACACCATGGAATGATTATGGAAGATTTATAGGAGAAGAACTGGTGGAAGTGACAAGACGCATGTTTCCTCTTTCCGATAAGAGGGAAGATACTTTTATAGCCGGTCTGTCAATGGGAGGCTTTGGAGCACTTCGTAATGGAATAGTTTATTCAGATACTTTCAGTTATGTGGCAGGGTTATCAGCTGCGGTCCATATTTTTGAGAATACATCTGAGGAAGCTAATAATGGATTATTTGATAATATTGAGAAAGCTTCCAAGACTAACAGGAATCCTTACGTGGCAGTTGATGAGATGCTTTCAGATGGACACAAGATTCCTGAACTGTATATGGCATGCGGTACCAAGGATGATCTGATGCTAGCGAATATAGCATTTCGTGATTTCCTTAGAACCAAAGGTCTTAAAGTAACATGGGACGAGGAAGACTATGGTCACGACTGGGATTTCTGGGATAGTCAGATCAAAAAAGTCTTAGACTGGCTGCCATTGGAGTAACGAAAATATAATGACGGATGAATTGTCGCAGTCTACATATATAGCAGATTGTGAGAAAATGTTTCAATAGTTGCAGATATTCAATATTCAATATACAAAAATACAAGAACTAAGATCCTATAAGTAGTATTATTATTGTTGTACAGATAATGCTATTTACGTCCATGAGATGTGAATCGATGAAAATCACGAGGGTTACAAAGGAGAGAGGTATGGTAAAAGATGAAAAGGCATGGGCTCTGGAGATTGCAGACAAAATAATTGCCAAAGAAGAGAAAGTATTCGAGAGAAACAGGAATAAGGTTCCTTATAATACTGATGAAAATGGACGATTTGATGACTGGTCAGATCGAATCGGCTGGTGGACCAATGGCTTCTGGGGAGGCATGGGCTGGCAGCTCTATAATGCCACTCACAAAGATATTTTTGCTGATGTGGCAAGAGATACAGAAGATAAGATGGATGAAGTCCTCATGAATAGTGCATGGATGGATCATGATAGTGGATTCAGATGGCTTCCAACAAGTTTTGCTAATTATAAGTTAAATGGTGATAAAAAAAGTTTCAACAGATTGATACTTGCAGCAGATAATATGTGCGGCAGATTTAATCCTGTCGGCAATTTTATCAAGGCTTGGAATCCGGATGATAGCGGTAATAGAGCAGGAATAGCTATTATAGACTGTATGATGAACCTGCCACTTTTGTACTGGGCATATAAAGCAACTGATGATCCAAAGTATCTGCATGTGGCCAAGCTTCACGCCAATACTGCTATGAAATATTTCATCAGAGAAGATGGAAGTGCCTGCCACATTGTTCAGTTTGATCCAATGGATGGACACTTTATTGACTCTATTGGTGGTCAGGGCTATGGGCACGGATCATCATGGACAAGAGGTCAGACTTGGGCTATTTACGGATTTGCATTAAGCTACATTCATACTGGTGAGGAACAGTATCTTGAAACATCCAAAAAGGTTGCAGACTATTTTATCTCAGAAATTCCTGAAAATGGACTTATCCCTGTAGATTTCAGACAGCCAGCTGAGCCGGCATGGGAAGATTCTACTGCTGCAGCTATTGCAGCCTGCGGCTTACTTGAGCTTGAGAAATTCTGTGATGGTGAGCTTAAAGAGAAATATCATAATGCAGCAATCAGACTGCTTGAGACCCTTACTAATGAGCGCTGCGATTTTACAGATGACAAAGACAATATAGTTGAGAAATGCACTGCAGCATATCATGACAAGAGACATGAGTTTGCAATCATTTATGGTGATTACTACTATATTGAAGCTATATGGAAATTAACAGGTAAGGAATTATTTATCTGGGGAAAATAAACGAGGGCAAAAGAGATGAGTTTTAAACCAAAAACACTTGATCATGATCTTAGCCCATACACTGGCCTTACCAGACAGAGCTGGATCGAAGCTGGGGAGTATATCATGGAAGGAATCTTTAAGCATATTAAAGATTTTCAGGATCCTGTCGTAATCCCCAGAACTGAGGATGAGATATCCTATCCTCATAAAAATGGTAATCCTAAAAATAGAATTGCTGAAGAAAAAGCAGAAATATTTGAAGGCCTCACAAGAACATTTTTTATTGCTGCGCCTCTTATACATTGCAATCCTGAGATAGAAGCGGGTGGCTATAAACTTAAGGATTATTACAAAAATCAGGTTCTCAGGACCTGCACCAGCGGTGATAAGTGCTGTGCCGGCACCTATGAAGAACTGCAGGAGTCTACAGACTGGGCTGACCCTTATAGGCCATTCCAGCAGACAGTAGAGACCTGCGCTCTTGTAATCTGCCTGTGGATCAGCAAAGAAGAAATATGGAATACCTATACTAAAGAGGAAAAAGACGTTATCGCCAATTTCCTTATGAGCTTTGCCAAGGCACCTACTGTACCTCAGAACTGGCGCCTGTTCAACATGCTTGATCTTGCATTCCTGCATATGGAAGGCTATGAAATCGATAAGAACATCATGCGTGACCATGCGCAGGCTATCCTCAGCTATTACGTTGGGGATGGTTGGTATAGGGATGGCTACGGTTTTGATTACTATTCCTGTTGGGCTTTCAATGTGTATGCACCACTTTGGAATGTCTGGTATGGATATGATAACGAACCTGAGATGGCAGCCCTGTTTGAAAATCGTTCAAACGAACTCATGAAGACCTATGACGGCTTTTTTGACAAGGATGGATGGACCAATATGTGGGGTAGAAGCGGAATCTATAGGAATGCCGCGACTAGTGCCTTTGACGGAAACATGTTCCTGAGACATTCAACAGCAGACCCGGGACTTGCTAGACGTATATCTTCCGGCTCACTAATGCAGTTTTTGGGAAGAGAAGATACATTTATAGATGGTGTGCCTACTCTTGGTTTTTACAAGCAGTTCATGCCACTTGTTCAGGGCTATTCCTGCGCTGAATCACCATTCTGGTTTGGCAAGGCATTCCTGTGCCTGCACCTGCCTGCTGATCATCCATTCTGGACTGCAAAAGAGAACAATGGATGCTGGGATACCCTAAAAAATGGCGAGGTACAAGAGTACACGCTAAATGGACCTGGACTGTGCTATACAAATCATAGTGCTAATGGAGAGACAATCCTCAGGTCAGCTAAATTTACCAGATCAGAAAATGATAAACACACACTTTGGAACTATTGCAAGCTAAGCTATAACTCAAAATATCCATGGGAGTCTACACCTGTTTTTGATCAAAAAGAGATCAGTATAAAAGCAAAGGCCATGGGCATAGTTGATGAGAGTAAAGCGCCAGATGAAGATAAAAAGGTGCTCATCCAGACAGGCGATGTTGAATCACAGCAGTATGTTGTAAAAGAACTCTTTTCCGAAAGGGTATTGAATGTTAATGCCATGTTCTGGGCAGGCGAAAAAGACGGTGTCTTATACAGAAGGGCATATTTTGATTACAATGAAAATACTGAAAATTGCTGGCTCTACGGAATAAACGCTGCAGATTTCCCTATTGAAAACGGCATTATCAGAGTGGATAAGCACAGAACCTTCAGAAGACCTATCCAGTTTACACTTGGTTCCTATGGCTTCCCTGATAACGGAACTGAGATAATCCAAAAAGAAGATGGCCATGGAAATAAGGCTATCATCCTAAAGGGAAAAGACAGTCTTGGCAATGATAAACAGATGGCAATGACCATCTACTATGGATGGAAAGGCATCGACCTTATAAAGACCCACGGCACCAACCCTGATTCAGAGGATTCTATCGTTATCTATGGCATTACAAGTCTTGATAACCTCTATGACGCCAGTGAGCCATATATCATGGTCTCTCAGGTGATCACAAAAGAGAGTGCCGAAGATTTTACAGATGAAGAGATATTTGCCATTGATTCTATCAAGACCACAGACAGTGCAGGAACCGGCAGCTATGGAGATGTGATCATCAAGCTTAAAAATGGTAAACAATATATTGTAAATTATGATGAGATGGAAGGCAGACTAACACTGTAAAAAATTCAATGCATTCCCATAAAAAGAGCCGCCCCGGTAGTGCAAAATAGCACCACCGGGGCGTTTTAGTGAAAGGATATGTGTGGTATGGAGTTGTTATTGTTCGTTTTCTTTTATTTGAATAGCCTTGTCAGTAATGATGGTGCCAAGGACTGTATAACCATAATCATTTAGATGAACGCCATCTGAGAAAAATGTCTTCCAGGTATCTTCTTCAGCACCATTTAAGATATCCTCGGCAGGAAGATTGATCACATAGAAATTATGTGAATCTGCCAGATCGTGCTCAACAGCGCGTATCCATGAAAAATCATAGTAAGGTTCGTATCCTGAATGGGCATGTGGTGTTGGTGGTAATATTACAAATATATCTGAATCCGGATATATCTCAGCAATCTTGTCATAAAATACATTCAGATCATAAGTAAAAGTGTATTCTGTAGCCGTATCGCCCATAGGACACTGAGTACCATAGAACCAGTCATTATAGCCTGCCATGATAAATACGGCATCTGCCGGTTCAAATCTATCAGTATAGTTTAATAATGGAAGATTACTGCGGCTCCAAATACCTGAGCCGCCTATTCCGCAGTTGATCACATCTGCATCAAGAAAATGTGACATGGCCATAGGATAATTAGGGATCCATTCAGACTTGGAAGGTCCTGCCTGAATGCCTTCTGTAACACTGTCTCCAATACAGATCACCTTATCCCAAGGCGATTCAACATTTTTTAAATTATCAAGAGCCTGATAGAACTGCTTATAAGTCCAGTTCTCAGTTGTCTGAGAAAGAGCCTGCAGATCGCCATCAGGAAAGACAACGACACAGCATTCTCTCGTCTTATCATCAGCTGCATGAACAGTGATAGTTGCACAACCCTCTGAAACAGCAGTGATAAGACCATCTTCAGACACTGTAACTATTTGCTCGTCGCTACTTTCGTAGCTGTAAATCTTTGTATCATAAGCATCAAGAGGAACAATTGATGCGACAAGTTGTTTTTCCTGCCCGGTCTTTAACAGTAACAACTGATCATCAAGGGCGATATTATTGATCTTCACAATTACATTTACGGTGCAGCTATCGATGATCACTCCAGAATCATCACTTATTGATATAATAACTGTTCCGCTTGAAATAGCATGGATCAGACCATTTTCATCTACTGTAGCGATCTTGTCATTTGAAGAGGTCCAGGAAAAAATGTTTTCCTGCTCATTCTCAGAATTGTCATCACTACTTTCCCCGTTCGCCTGAATTTCTTTTTCAATGGTGTTTTTGAAATCCTCAGTCAATTCAAGCTGATATACTTCATCAGTTCCTAGTGTTATAGCATTGGTATTGAGAATGGAGGTTACAATATCCTCACTCTCCGCATCTGCCTGCGCGCTTTCAGATCCAGCAATGTCAATGCTTTCAGTGGCATGGGCTATTGATGCCGGATGTAAAAAGCTTGTTGCAAACATCAATATAGATAATCCCACAACTGTTTTTAATTTCATTATGTCCTCCTGATCAGTGTAGGATCTTAAACATGCAGAACAAAAAAACATCTATTATGTGGATTTGTTACATGTTTAAGACCTTACAAATTATTATACGAATACAAAAATATAAAAGTACAAAAATATGTAAAAGTGAGTCACTGGGGACGTATCAATTTGACTCATTGTGTGCAATGAGTCATTCTGATACGTCCCCGGTGACTCACTGCTTCATCGTTTCACAGTTCAATTATTTCAGCAGCATCTTTTATGTGCCACAAAACATCGTTATCTTTATCCCTAAATTCCTCCTCGGGATGGAAGAGAGGCCATTCACTATCGTATCCGAGGCATCTGCAGAGCCATTTCTTGCCGGCATCTACAGCGTCCTTCCTAAAGTGTATATGACCGCTGATGCTGTAGTCTACATAGGCATTATCAGTGAGTATCTGCTGCAGAGTCCTGTTCCCAAGATATGCATTAAAAAAGCAGAATTTATTGGTTCCGTCTGGAACAGAAAATGCATCATGATTTATCATGTGAGTAACAAAGCAGATATTCTTGCCCAGGGCAGCAGTTTCATCCAAAGCCTTCTTAAAAGCTGCATTGAATTGATCAGACTTGGCCTGATTGTCATCGGTCCAGGTGTTAAAATACTTATCCTGCCAGGTACGACCAAGAGTAGTCATGGAATCAAATTCTTCCTTTGTAAACTTCTCAGTATTGGCGTAACTATAGTCATACCAGCCTATATCACCAATTACCACATGGTCGCCCAATTCTACCTTTTTACCAGAGAGACAATGCGGATCCTGTAAAAAGAGATCATAGATAGCATCATTGCTTTCGTATTTTTTATCCCTGTTCCACATGTCATGATTTCCAGGAACGTAGTATACAGGAGCATTAGCGGCTTCTTCCAGCTCTTTTACATAAGCTATTGTCTTTTGCACATCTTCAGATATATCGCCAGCAATTATCAGAGCTTCAGCCTCTTTTGCAGCTACCAGCTCCTTGTACCAGTCTTTGATATATTGATCTACTTTTGATTTCTCATTGATATCAATGTGAATGTCAGAAATAATCGCAACTTTCATTTTGAAACGTCCCCTGAGTGCCTTATATTGTCAGTATTTTGACTATAATTCAATTTTAGCATTATGTGGAAATAAGGTAAAGGTAACTCTAAAAGTCATTGAATATGATTGCTAATGATGTTATATTATAGATAAAGAAAGCACCCACTCCAAAGTGGATGCTCCCGATTATATGATTTTTGCTCTCAGTGAGAGCCGCCTCTTTCGGTTGCAGACGAGAGAGGCTTTATTTTTTTCACTTGTCGTTTCTCTTATCGAGAAAGCTAAGCAACGCCAGTAAGAAACCACAAGCTGTAAAAAGCAATGCTAACACAGTTAGCATAATCATCAAGATTTCGTAGTCCGTCATGAGCGTCACCTCCCCTCCGTAGTGACATCCAAATACATGGAGCACCTTTTATAATGGCTGGGAGATTACCACCTCGTCATGGGACGAGGTGTATCTAAAATGATAATTAGAAAGTATGAGGAAAAAGACCTCCAGCAGATGATAGACATCTGGAATGAGGTTGTTGAAGATGGAATAGCTTTTCCGAAGGAAGACTTTCTTGATCCTGTGTCAGGGAAAGAATTCTTTGAATCACAGAGTTATACCGGTGTGGCAGAAGATGATGGCCGGATAGTCGGCTTATATATATTGCATCCTAATAATGTTGGCAGATGCGGGCATATTTGCAACGCGAGCTATGCGGTAAAGTTTAAGTGTAGAGGGCAGCATATCGGAGAAAAACTTGTAAGTGATTGTCTGCTTAAAGCGAAAGATATCGGATTTAGAGTATTACAGTTCAATGCTGTAGTTGAGAGCAACATTCATGCAAGACATTTATATGAGAGACTTGGCTTTGTACAACTTGGAACAATCCCTGGCGGGTTTAGGATGAAGGATGGGCATTACGAGAATATTTGCCCATACTATCGCACACTTTAACTTCCGGTCGCTTAATTTGATTAAATAGAACAGGAGGAGTGTTATGGGAATATTTGATAAGTTATTAAAAAAAGGCAAACTGAAAGAAGAACCAAAGGCCGAGCAGACTCAGGTGCAACAAGCCGAAGAGGTAGAAGCTGTCGGTTGGGATGCTATTGAGAAAGAGTTTTTGAGGGTATATCCAGGACAGAATAATCCTAAACACTATGGAACAATTATTAAATGGATCTTGGGTGGAGATGACCCGCTCGATGGTATCAGTGTTTACGATGGCGGTGATTTCTGGCACTTTGTATCCTTCGGGCTTACTGAGATATATGAAAAGGAATGTGAAGATCCTGAGATTAGTGGCTACGGCTATGAGCTGACCTTTAAGCTCAAGAAGAATCAGTTTGAAGACGAAGAAGCTGAGATAAGGTGCATTTGTGGTATTCTACAGATGGTTGCCAGAATGGTATTTAAAAAAGGAGAGCAGTTCTTGCCTTTTGAATATATTTACACCGGACAGACAGAGGGCATTGATGCATATAGAAAGTCAAATCTGACTGGATTTATCACAATCAAGGATCCTACAGTTGAAACTATCGATACACCTAATGGCAAGGTTGAGTTCCTGGAACTCATTGGAATGACTGATGCAGAGCTTAAGACTTTGTCTGACAGAGCTTCTGTTGAAGCACTTTACAACAAACTGCAGTCGGATGTAACGGATTATCACAGGGAGTCGGTGGTTTGAGGAGAACCAGTTAGTAATATACAATTTACATAAGTGTTAATTCTCCCAAAAAGGTATGTATTCGTATTCTAAATAGATATATAATACAGCCATATTGATTATTTTTCTCGGGGGATTCCAAATGACTCTTACTAAAGATCAGACAGCTGTATTAAACAAACCTGAATATAGCAAACTCAAAAACTGTTATAAAGGCGCCAAGGTGCTCAGAGCATACAGGACTTTATCTATAATCATATGTGTGGTATGGTTTTTCTTTTTTATCCAGGCTATACGTAACGGAACAACTGCTTCAGGCGTTGTAGCTCTTATAGTTACTGCACTGCTTGCAGTTTGTTCCATGTCGATAGTATATTTCGCAGGCATGATCAAAGTTATGTTCTCATCGACTCAGGTAAGTATTAAGAGTAAGACAATTGCTTATATCCTGGCTTGGCTTTTTCCTATCAATCTGGGTATTATCGCCAGAATGATCAAGACAGCAGAGCAGGAAGTTGATTTTGAGACCAATAAGATCCTGTTAAATTCAAACAGATACTATCAGCAGGTCTGTCGCACTAGATATCCAATCCTTATGGTACATGGAGTTTTCTTTAGAGATTTCAAGCCGGCTTTCTTAAATTACTGGGGACGAATTTCAGATGAGCTGATCTATAATGGTGCAAAAGTGTATTTTGGCAATCAGCAGTCTGCTGCATCAGTAGAAGAGTGCGGCGCTGAGATTGCGGCCAGGATCAGGCAGATAGTATTAGAGACAGGCTGTGAGAAAGTTAATATCATAGCCCACT
This sequence comes from Butyrivibrio sp., assembly GCA_015056495.1. Lineage (GTDB taxonomy): Bacteria > Bacillota > Clostridia > Lachnospirales > Lachnospiraceae > Butyrivibrio. The sequence goes on along the minus strand of SVGC01000011.1, from coordinate 74,128 downwards.
CCAAGGGAGGTCTTGATAGCCGCGCCGCTATTGCCAGATATGGCGTTGAAGACATGGTTGCCAGTCTTACCACTATCAATACTCCTCATAGAGGCTGTGAGTTTGCTGATTATCTGCTTGGCAAAATAGGGCAGGGAGTAAAAGATACTGTGGCGGCCACCTATAATAATACGCTGCATAAACTCGGAGATAGCAATCCTAATTTCATCGAAGCTGTTACAGACCTTACTCATGAAGCCTGTGAGAACTTCAACTTAAGGACTCCGGATTCTCCAAAAGTATATTATCAGAGCGTTGGATCATATATGCCAAAGGCTTCGGATGGCAAGTTCCCGCTTAATTTCTCCTATCATCTGGTAAAACTGTTTGATGGCAGAAATGACGGTCTTGTTGGCGAGAAGTCTTTTCCATGGGGACAGAACTTTATATTCCTTGAGCCAAAAAGCGGAAGAGGAATATCTCACGGCGATATGATTGATCTTAACAGAGAAAACATTGATGGATTTGATGTTCGCGAATTTTATGTGCAGCTGGTTTCAGATTTAAAAAATAAAGGATTTTAATGTGAAAAAATATAAACTCCATATTTACATTTGTGTTGCTATGATAGAGTGATTCAAATGTAAATAGGGAGTTTTTTGTTCATTTATAAATTGACATTAACGCATGTGAATGTCATTATAGTAGAGATTTTATCTGTATCGTTTTATAGATTCGGATAAAAGATCATGAACAAGGAGTATGGGATTAAATAATGATAAATAAGTGTTTTGTGAAAATAATAGGAGCTGTACTATGCGCGGCTTTGTTTGTTACAGGTGCCGGAATTAATGTAAAGGCAGCAGGTGCCAAGTCTGTAGCTACAGACCAGTCTACTTCATCAGATGCAGCTACATCATCCAGCAGTGCAGATAAAAATGCAATATCAGACAGCACGGCATCTAAAACAACATCTGCTAATAAGCTCACAGTATCAGCAAGTGAGAGGCCTGCACTTCCTCTTATACAGATAACAACAGAAGATGGTGCACTTCCTACCTATGAAGTAGTAAATGCACCAAGCGGCCTTGCTGGAGCAACTATCACTGATGCTGAATACGTAAGTGGCAACATGACTATCTCAGGAAGCGGAGCTGCAGCCGGTCAGTATGAGATGAAGTTCAAGGTAAGAGGCAATACCAGTGCAGTTGAAAAAGAAAAGAAGTCATACAAGATCAAGCTTTCAGCAAAAGCAGACTTACTTGGAAGAGGCTCTGCCTATGCCGATAAGACTTGGATACTTTTAAATACAGGAACAAATTTAAATACTTATATCGGTGACATTGTTTCAAGAAAAGTTGGTATGGAATGGACTCCTTCCATGACTTTTGTCAATGTTGAGATCAACGGCGACTGGCAGGGATTATATATCCTGACAGAAGCTGTAGAAGAAGGTTCAAACAGGGTCAACATCTCAGACAGTGGATATCTGTTTGAAAATGACGCCTACTGGTGGAATGAAGATGTATATTTCCGCACATCAGGTCAGGCTCAGTACCTTGCGTATACATTAAAATATCCGGAAGTAAAATCAAGTAGTGATTCAAAAGTAGCCTCATTAAAATCTCTGATGCAAAAAGTTGAAAACTATACAAATTCCGGAAGTAGTTCTCTCTGGAGCATTGTGGATGCAACGTCCTGGTCAAGCTGGCTCCTTGCCAGAGATATCCTTGGACAGGGAGATCCATCTGGTTCAAATATCTATTTTTATAAATACAGTTCTGCCAGCACAGACCTGATTAAAATGGGACCATTGTGGGATTTTGATTCCGCATTTATGCACACAAGCAGCTGGTCAGAACAGCATGACGTTACTTATCTGCCTTATAATCAGCTTCTTAAGAATGAGACTTTTGCCAATGCCTATATTGCAAAATGGAACGAGGTATCAGCTTCACTTCAGGCAGATATCTTTGCCCAGCTTGATTCATTAAAAGCTTCTTATGGCGCAGCCATCAACAAGAGCCGCCAGCTTGATAAGAAACGCTGGGGCGGAGCATATGTATCGATTGAAAATGAAATTGCAACTGATAAGGCATATTTCACAACGCATTTGGCATGGATGAATGAGCAGATCACAAGTGGCAACCTGACTACAACTTTTGAAGAGAATCAATCTACTGAGGCTTCAACCGCTGACAGCTCGGCTGCCGGAGCATCTGCCACAAGCGCTGATAGCGCATCATCAGCATCAACTACTCAAAAGTGATATTTGTTATTATAAATAATTGGATTAAATAAGGGACTGGCTTGATTTAGGGCCGGTTCTTTTTTTATAATAAAATCTGTTATGAGCTAGTAATCTTGGGGATTGTATATATGACATGAGAATAGATGGGAGAGTATATGGGAAAAGTTGACAGAAGTGTTCCGAAACCTACATTGAAAGAGGCTAAACTTAGAGAGGATGATCTCTTAGAGAAGGAAAAGTTTTCCTTTGATCTTGATCAGATAAATGAGCTATGGGCTAAGGAAGAAGAGATTTTAGCAGAAGCAGATGATTATGATTATAAGTCAGAGGAGTATTGTTATTTTAATTATGACAATTTCTTAAATGGTCTGCATGTGGATGAAAGAACCATAAAAGATGCGCAGGAATTTATTAAGTCTGATAGAGTCAAGGTTGAGCATCTACAGTATGGATATATCAATTTTCAAGGCAGGCAGGAACTGGTAGGAGATGCAGAATGCTCTGTGTTTGTTGAGAACGAATATGATAAAAAGTTTCTGGCAAAACATCGTGTTACCTTAAAGTTTATTTCAGACAGGGTTATCTCTACTAATTGTAGCAATTATACCTGCTTTAAATATAGAGATACTAAATCAATTCTTGGAGTGACAATATGCTCTCATATAGTAGCATCTATCATGAAGATACAGGAAGTCCTGAAAAAAGGTAGTAATGTTGATGCGACCAATATGGAAGGATATTCCATGCTTTCAGCTTTATTTTCTGAAGATATGGAAAAGAAGAGCATTGAAAAGAATTTTAAAATCGTACCAAGCCTTACAATAAAGGGCGATTCTATGGTAGTGACCTTCAAAGCCGGAGATAAGAAGTTATACAAGATAAAAGATCTAAATGAATTCTTAGACACACTCCTATCTCATGAAGATATGCAATTTGGAACCAAGGCAGTGATTAATATCGGCTACGATATTTTGGATGATAAATCCAGAATGTGGGCTGATTATATCAGAGATATCATTATGGCAGATACAAGGCAAATGGACTACATGTCTAGTAGAACATCTATCAAGAAGTCTTCATGGTACTATACGGAAAATGAGATAAAAGAAATAAAGGATAAGATACTTTTATTTGGTTCATATTTGGATGACTTTTTCGAATGTGCCAGTCAGGATGATAGTGTTGAATATGAATGGCTGGGTGAGGATAAAGAGAAGATTGGAAAGGGTATTTTGAAATGTGTTGAAGGCAATCTTGACCTGAAACTTGAAGTAAAGAAAATGGTTGAAAAAACCAGGGGAATAGTTCAAGGTGTAAGTTTATCCGGTGATGTTCCTGAGCTTATTAAAGGACACAATAACTACTATTATTTTGATAGTGGTATCTTATATAGAGTTGATTCTGTAAAGGCTGAGCAACTTATGCCACTTTGGACAGCTGCTTCAGCTGGAAAAATAGATGTCAGGATTGGTAGAAATCATCTGGCAAAATTCTACAGGGAAACACTGCCTAAATTGAAAAAGATTGTTGATATAACTGAGTATGATCATGATGAGATGCTTCGTTATATTCCGCCTGCTCCGGAATTTATGTGTTTTCTTGATCTTGTGGATGGTAAGGTTTTGTGTAAACCGACTGTTAATTATGGCATTCAGAGGTTTAATGTTACTGACTGGTTTGAAGCGTCAACTGCCTTTAAGTCTATTTTGCCTTTCAGGAGCAGGATTGATGAGACCAACCTTCTTAGCAGGATTGTGAAGTACATTCCGGACTATTATGCTGATCAGGATATCCTTGTTGGAGAAAAAGATGATGAAGGCATATATGAACTTCTTGATCATGGCCTTCAGGAACTGATGGAAATATCTGAAGTCAGAGTTACCGACAGATTTAAGAGAATAAATGTTATAAACAGAGCACAGTTTTCCATGGGAATATCCGTTGATAGCGGTATCATGGATCTTGAAATTACCTCAGATGATATTTCCAGAGAAGAACTGCTAGATATATTGTTTCATTACAATCTTAAGCGTAGATTTATCAGGCTTAAAAATGGAGATTTCTTTAAACTTGATGGAAATGAAGCAGTAGAGCGACTTGCCCAGATGATGGAGACGCTCCACATCAAGCCGGCTGACTTTGTCAAAGGCAAGATGCATATTCCTGCTTACAGGGCATTATATTTGGATAAGATGATGGAGAAATCTCAGGATATATATACAGAAAGAGATTCTCACTTTAAGTCTTTGATAAAAGAATTTAAGACTGTAGATGATGCTGACTTTGAACTGCCGGATAATTTAAAGCATGTACTTAGAAAATATCAGAAGAATGGATACAGATGGCTACGTACCCTTGATAAATACGGATTTGGCGGAATACTTGCCGACGAAATGGGACTTGGTAAGACACTTCAGACAATTGCTATTTTGCTGGCGGTAAAGCTTGAAGGACAAGATGAGAAGGCTATAGAAGCAGAGCAAACAGTAACAAAAGCTAAAAAGAAAAGTAATGAGCTTGCAAATGCTCTGAAAGAAACAAAAACATCAATTATAGTATGCCCGGCATCCCTCGTATATAACTGGGGAGAGGAATTAAAGAAGTTTGCGCCAGACCTTGATGTGGAGCTGATATCCGGAACCGCTTCTGCAAGAAAAAAGGCAATTTTATCCTGCGGAGAAAAGGACGTTATAGTAACCTCCTATGATCTGTTAAAAAGAGATATCGACCTGTATGAAGATAAGAGCTTTAGATTCCAGATAATTGATGAAGCTCAGTATATTAAGAATCATAATACAGCAGCTGCAAAGGCTGTAAAAGTAATTAACGCAAAAACAAAATTTGCATTGACCGGAACACCTATTGAGAACAGACTTAGCGAGCTTTGGAGTATTTTCGATTATCTTATGCCAGGATTTTTATATAGCTACGAGGATTTCAGAGAGAGCTATGAAACCAAGATTGTCAGGCAGTCAGATGCTGAGACAGTAGAGATGCTCCGCAAGATGGTAGCGCCATTTATTCTTAGAAGACTTAAAGGAGATGTTCTTACAGACCTACCGGATAAACTTGAAGAGACCAGAGTTGCAGTTATGGAGGATAAGCAGAGAAAACTCTATGACGGTCAGGTTGTTAAGATGAAGAAACTTCTTGAGAGCCAGAGTGATTCTGATTTCTCCAAGAATAAGCTTCAGGTATTATCTGAGCTTACAAGAATACGACAGATCTGTTGTGATCCATCTTTGTGCTTTGAGGATTATGATGGAGAGTCAGCCAAGAGGCAGAGCTGTATGGAACTGATAGAGTCACTGATTGATGGTGGACATAAAGCGTTGATATTCTCACAGTTCACTTCAATGCTTGAACTCTTGGAAGAAGACCTAAAGAAAATGGAAATACCTTATTACAAGATTACCGGTGCTACGCCAAAAGAAAAGCGTCTGGAACTGGTATCAGAATTTAATCAGAATGACATACCAATATTCCTGATTTCCTTAAAAGCCGGTGGAACAGGTCTCAACCTCACCGGTGCAGATGTAGTCATTCACTACGATCCTTGGTGGAACGTGGCAGCACAGAATCAGGCTACAGACAGAGCTCACCGCATAGGACAAAAATCAGTTGTTACTGTGTACCGGATTATAGTCAAAGATACAATAGAAGAGAAGATCATTGAAATGCAGGAAGCTAAAAAGAAGCTTGCTGATGATATCCTCTCTGCCGAGGGTATATCAAGTACTGCTATCAATAGAGACGAACTTCTGCAATTGCTTGTATAAACGCTTTCGCGCCGGGCGGTATTCCGAAGCAATTTCCTGTTCAATAAAATAGCTCCCATCATCTTAGTCTTATTCATGTATTTGATTACATGAATCAGCCTGAGATGATAGGAGCTACATTTGTATTAGCCAGTCGAGATGCTTTAAAACATCTCGACTATATTATTGTATGTAAAAACTAATAATTAGTAGTTACCATATAAGATTCGTGCAAGCTCTGAATCCTTGTCAAGAAGGAGAGTCTTGTCACCGCCGCTTAAGGATGCTTTCAGGGCATCGAGACTTCTGATGTAGTTGTAGAAGTCAGCTTTGTCTTCGTCGTTGTAGGCGTCGGAGAGAATCTTCATATACTCAGCTTCACCTTCGGCGATGATCACTTCAGCTTCCTTTTCAGCGTTGGCTTTTGTTACTGTTACCTGCTTGTCTGTTTCGTTCCTGATCTTCTGGGCAGCAGCCTCACCTTGAGCTGTGTAGCCAGCAGCAATGTTGTTTCGTTCAGAGATCATTCTCTCGTATACAGCAGTCTTGTTGTCGTCTGGAAGATCCAGGGCTTTGATCTCAGCTGTAAGGACCTCAATACCATAGTCACTGATATCTGAATTGGATTCTTTAGTGATGATCTCTGTGAGATTAGCACCTCTTGCAGCGATCACTTCGTCCTGAGTCATGCTTGAAATAGTGTTCTTAGTTGCATTGTACACAGCTGCCTCGATACGCTCCTCAGCTCTTGGAGCCTGAGCACCAAGTGTCTGATAATACTTCTTGGCATCTGTAACTCTCCAGATAACATAATCATCTGCGATCATACTCTTTTTATCCTTAGTGATAACATCACTTGTAGGAATATCGTAGATTCTGTTTCCATAATAGATAGAAGTAGTGTTCTGGATAAAAGGAACCTTTATGTTCAGACCAGGAGTGGACTTGATATCAACGATACGTCCAAACTGCTGAACAATCACATAATTGTTGTAATTAACTACATATAAAGAATTGAACAGGATCACGATTACTGCAAAAGCAATAATACCAATGATCGTTTTTACAATTGTCTTTTTCATTTGCTTCTCCATTCTGCCATTTTGTGTCTGGCTCTTTAGTTGCTTCCTTCTGAAGTGCTTGTAGAGCTTGATGAGCTTGGTACTTCATAATCAGAAAAACTCTCGATAGGGTAGAGTGTCTGAGTATTACCATCAGTGATGATGACCTTTAGCTCTGGAAGAATGTCTTCCATTGTCTCATAGAACAGACGCTTCTTGGTGATGAGAGGATACAGCTTGTACTGCTCATACATCTGATTAAATCTTGCAACCTGACCTTCAGCTTCAGCTATTCTTGATGCCTTCTGTGCTTCTGCATTCTGCAGGATCCTGTCGGCTTCAGCCTCAGCCTGAGGGAGCTTTTCGTTCTGGTACTGGAGAGCATTATTCTTGGCTGTGTCTGCACCCTGCTTTGCAGTTTCAACGGCCTTAAATGCCTGAATGATTTCTTCTGTAGGTGGTTCAGAATCCTGAACAGTGATATTTACTACCTGAAGACCGATATTGTGCTTTGTCAGTTCCTGTACCATAGCCTCTTTTACTTCAGCCTGGATCTGACCTTTTCCGGTAGTCATAGCTTCATCTACAGTATAATTAACAACCGTTGATCTGATGCTTGACAATGCAATATTCTTAAGTATTGCCTCTGGTGCATTTGAGCTATAGAGATAGGCAACCGGATCAGAAACCTTATATTCCAGATAAAAATCGATATCAAGCAGATTGAAATCTGATGTGATCATGACGCTGTTGCTGTCATCCGGAATGTTCTGACCTGAATCAGATACAGTATAACCAATGCCGGTTCCGTGAGTAGTGATGTCAACCATATGTACCTGCTGGATACCCGGAATCTTAAAGTATAAACCAGCAGTATCAGTTCTGATCACCTGACCAAACATAGTTACAACTGCATTTTCCTGTTCAGTTACCCTATAGAAACTTGAACTTATAATGCCTAGTACTACTATGGCTATTGCCACAATAGCAATTAATTTTGGGACATTTTTTTCAGTATATCTTGGAATGTCTCCCGTATTCTTTTTTCTCATAACAACCTCCTATTTTTTTGAACAAAAAAATGATTATATTTGGCGAAGATCATCACCAAATATAATCATTATAATAAATTATTCGCAATATAGTAGCAAGCCATATATATGCGATATATACGTTAGCAAAACCATTTTTTTGAAGAATTACATATGAAAAAAGATTTATAAATTGTTTTTAGCTTTTAAAAGGGATGTTTCTGCAAAGCCAAGGAGCTGATCCAGTTTATCAATATCCTGAGGATACATGGCATAACTGAGGGTAACATCCAACTTGTATATCTGTTTGCCATCTATGATAGGTTCTTCTATCAGGTGGCGGATATATCTTAGAAGTTCTTCTATTTCAGCTTTTTCATATTCACCCCAGGTCATTATCAGGAACTCGTTACCGTCTATCCTGAAGGATTTAAAACGATCACCATCCATAGTCAGGAGTCTCTTACCAATCTCTCCAAGGATCACATCACCGGTAGCATATCCATATTCTACGTTGTAGTGCTTGAAGTTATGTATATTGGCACAAATTATGGAGACAGGAGTGGTGTTATTTTCATCTATACGTCTATGTATCTGGTTCATGTATTCACAGCGGTTATAGAGTCCTGTAAGAGAGTCGGTTATTACTGCTTCAGCCAATTGCTGATTTGCAATCCTAAGAGCGTTGGTCCTTCTTTCTACTAATTTTTCCAAGTGATCATTTTCAGCTTTTTTCTGAACATACAATTGCTCTGTCAGCATTCTCGAATGCTGCTCGCTCACCAGGAATATAAATATCAGCCCGATAAGGGATGCGACCATAGCAGTTTTTGATTCTACTATATGGAAAAGGAACAGGAGATCAAAGATTACCATCACTATAACGCCGGCAAATATATATAGTTTTTTATTAAAATCAATATCTTTTTCGTCAATCGTAAATGAAAGCCATGGATAATGATCTTCAAAGTAAAAAGATAGTACTAAAAGGTAATTGCCGCCGGTTATTATTATCAGCGGTATAGCATGATTATGGACTGCCAGTACACTTGTTTCGCTGACAAGATACATGTAATTACCGAAGATCATAGCATAATATCCGAGTACATACAGGATAAATGAAGGATATCTTGCAGCCTCATGAATAGATATGGCAATGGTAAAAATATTGGCAAAAATAAACATTATGCATACAAGAGTTATGAATTGAAAAGCATCACCTGAAGTAGGATTATGAGGAACAGAGCTTAAACGGTTTGTCAGCAGTATAGACAGGAATAGGACTAAAAAGTATTTACTGCTGAAACTATATCTGTTCCAACTGGTATATTTTGCGAGAGTAAGATATCCAATGGCAATTGTCTGCATTACAAGGAACAGGAAGGATGGTATGGCAAAGAAAGGATCACCCAAAGGGTCTATCTTTCTGGCATAGGTATCCACTGTCCAGGATAAGTTACTTAACAGCCAGATGGTCTCGGAAAAGATATATATGACAAAATAAAAGCGCAGATCCGTTATTCTGCCTAGCATTGAAATGATTGCCACAATAAAAAGACATATCAATACGGTCAGAGTGATTTGCGATAAGAAATCTTTTCCTGTCAGGCCAAGGAACATGAATATGCCATACAGTATTCCGGATATAATTACTATTATTTTTGGAAAATTTAAATTTGTCGTTTTCATATTATATATTTTATCATATAAAAGTGTAATAGTTTTCTGAAAAAACGATAAAAAATGATTTTTTTTTAAATTCCCATGATAAAATGAACGTAGATTAGGTAATCTTAAATCCTTTATATTTATTTCCGCAGCAAGCGAGGATTGCTGATGTACCCTGGAGACGAAGAAAATGCGCGAATTTATCAAATCTCTTGGAGAAAATCGAACTGTCAGATATAACATTATAATGGTCATTATTACGATCGTTATAGTGTCTGCTTCTGCGGGCCTTCTTTATGATTCCCTTTTTAAAGACGATCAGAAAAAGACTACGGAATTGATATTTGATGGACTGTATGATTCTATAAACAGTGAATTTCTTGGACCCATTCAGGTTGCCAAGACCATGAGCACTGATCCTATGCTCATTGACCTGATAAAAAGCAGGAATGATATTTCTGATGAAGAGTTTGAAGAAGAATTATCCTCATATCTTAATTCTATAAGCTCTGTAAATGAATGGTCTACAGCATTTTTTGTCTTATATGATACCAGTGAATACTATAGAAGTGATGGCTTTGTAAAGATCATAAGTGAAGAAAACGGCACAGTAGACAAATGGTATTACTCTTTTATCAATAGTGAAATGGCAATGGCTACTGATGTTAATACCGATGAGTTCAATAAATATGAATGGACAATATTCATAGACAGAAAAGTATATGACGAAAATGGTGATTTTATTGGTGTATGCGGCGTTGGTTATATTATGACCGACGTTGTAGATATGCTAAAAGAGTATGAAGAGGATTATGGGGTGACCATATATTTTCTTGATACAGATGGAGAAATGGTAGTTGATTCAGAAGATACCAATCTGGAAACGTCTATCAGTATTGAGTTTTCAGACAATCTGACTCAACCTACAGAGTACTGGGGTGAAAATGGTTATGTCATGAGCCGTTACATAGACTATATTGGGTGGTATCTGGTAGTAGAGAACTCCCAGAATAGTTTTTCGACGCTTATGACTAAGCTCATAGAATATGTGGCAGTTATTGTCGTCCTTTTAGTAATCATGATACTGATCTTTAATTATGCACTGGCAAGTGAGGAAAAAAGAAAGTATAGTGCCAAGGCTACAACTGATCCCCTTACAGGCATACCTAACAGAGCCGGTATAAATGAGAAGATTGCAGAATTCATCGAAAAGCCTATGAGCAGTGAAATAGGAGCAACTATGTACTTATTGGATCTTGATCATTTCAAGGATGTCAATGATACTTTGGGACATTCCGTTGGCGACCAGGTCCTTCAGGATATAGCAGTAATACTCATGAGCAGCTTTAGAGCCAATGACGTTGTAGGAAGACTGGGCGGTGATGAGTTCATGGTATTTTGTCCAAGCCTCCACAACAAAGATACAGCACGTTCAAAGGCAAGACAGATCAATGAAAAGTCCAGACTTGTTTATTCGGATGAAAAAGGCAACTCGGTTGCTGTTACTGTTAGTATTGGAAGTGCCAGATATCCTGAAGATGGAGATACATTTGAACAGTTATATAAAAATGCAGATCAGGCACTTTATTTTGTTAAGAACACTAGCAGAGACGGCTATAAGGAGTATATATCTCATGTAAAGCAGGAAAAAACAAAGTAAACTTTTGATGTATATTTGCGTTTCCTTTTATTTATGTGGGTTGTAGGGGTTAGTATCTGCTTACTGACCGATAGTCAATAAGATTTTGAAATAGTCACAAAAATAGTTTCCGTAAAACCATGGTTTCTACCATATTATTGGCAATCTTTAATAATGATTGTTGTCCGTTAGATTTTTCACAAGATATTTTTTGTAGGAAACTAACAAAAAATATAAAAAATCACTTAAAATTTGATTAATATTCAATAAAAATATATAATTATCTTACGAAAATAAAAGAATATATTATGACAAATATTCTTTTTATTTAATGAGCAGGGTGGCACCTGCTTGTTGGCATGTAATATATTAATGAAATAAAGAGTAGGAGATTTTATTTATGGAATGGAAAATCGGCGATCCAATGATCAATGAAAATGATTATTGGCAGGATCCAAACTATGTAGCACCAGACCCTGAAAAAGAACAGCTGGTTCTCGAATTGGCAACACTAATCACAGACAGAATCAAAAAGAAGCTCAAGAAGACAATGAACAACAGAGACCCTGAGTATTGGTGTCTTGATCATGTTCTTAACAAAGAGCAGGTAAAGTTCTGCCTTAACTTTAAGAAAACAAGAGTACCTTATTCTATCGAGCAGCTTGCTCAGATGAACAATATGTCTGTAGAAGAAGCTCAGAAGATGGCAGATTCTCTTGTAATGATCGGTATTGTTGAGACAACAAGATCTACAGAAGCAGATCACCATAAGGAATATAACCTTCCTATTTTTGTGCCAGGTTCTGCTGAGTTCATGATGATGAGTGACAAGCTTACTGACGAGCATCCTGAAGTAGCAACATTCTTCAACCTTATGACACAGATCCCGCTTGCAGGTATTACTCAGATGGTACCACCAGGTGGCGGCGGTGTAGGTATGCACGTAATACCTGTTGAGAAGGCTATTGATCTTGAAAATAAGTCAGTATCAGTAGAACACATTTCACATTGGTTAAATAAATATGATAAGTATTCAGTAGGTCAGTGTAGCTGCCGTAAACAGCAGAGAATGCGTGGCGAAGGCTCTGGTGAGATTGAAGGCGAGTACTGTATCGGCGTAGGCGATATGGCTGAATACTGTGTTGACAGAAATGTTGGAAGATACATTTCTTACGAAGAAGTACTTGAGATCCTTGAGAGAGCTGAGAGACATGGTTATGTTCATCAGATTACCAACATCGATGGAGAAGAGAAGATAGTTGCTATCTGTAACTGTGCTCCTGGTGTATGTAATGCTCTTAGAACCTCTCAGCTGTACAATACTCCAAACCTTTCAGCATCTGCATATCGTGCACATGTTGAAAAGGATAAGTGCGTAGCCTGCGGTAAGTGCGTAGAGGTATGTCCTGTAGGTGCTGCTAAGCTTGGACAGAAGCTCTGCACAAAGAATGGCGAAGTTAAATATCCACTTACAGAACTTCCTGATCACAAGAAGTGGCCTGCAACAAAGTGGAACTACAATTATAGAGATGATGCCAAGATCAACTGTTATGATACAGGTACAGCTCCTTGTAAGACTGCTTGTCCTGCTCACCTTGCTATCCAGGGATACATCAAGATGGCAGCAGAAGGCAGATATGAAGATGCATTAAAGCTCATCAAACAGGACAACCCATTCCCGGCAGTTTGTGGTGCTGTATGTAACCGCAGATGTGAGGATGCATGTACAAGAGGAACTATCGATCAGCCTCTTGCTATTGATGAGATCAAGAAATACATCGCTTCACTTGACCTTAACAAAGAGACAAGATACATACCTCTTTGTGAGAATGGTGAAGGTAAGTTCTTTGACCAGAAGATAGCTGTAATAGGTGCAGGTCCTGCAGGACTTTCAGCAGCATATTACCTTAGAAAAGAAGGCTATCCTGTAACAGTATTTGAAAAAGAGAAGAGACCGGGCGGTATGCTCATGAACGGTATCCCAAGCTACAGACTTGAAAAGTCAGTAGTAGATGCTGAAATTGAAGTTATCCGTCAGATGGGTGTTGAATTTAAGACAAGCGTAGAAGTTGGTAAGGATATCACTCTTGACCAGCTCCGTGCAGAAGGCTACAAGGCATTCTACATTGCTATCGGTGCTCAGGGCGGCAGAAAGACAGGTGTTCCTGGAGAAGACGCTATTGGAGTACAGACAGGTGTAGATTTCTTAAGAAAGGTTAACCTTGATACAAGCATCAGACTTACAGGCGACACAGTTGTAGTCGGTGGTGGTAACGTTGCAGTAGACGTAGCCAGAACAGCTGTAAGATGCGAGAGCAGCAAGGTAACAATGCTCTGTCTTGAAAGCGAAAAAGAGATGCCTGCAGCTCCAGATGAAGTTGAGGAAGCAAAAGAAGAAGGCATCGAAGTTAAGAACGGATGGGGACCAAAGGAGATCCTTGTTGAAAATGGCAAGGTTAAAGGTATTGTATTCAAGAAGTGTACATCAGTTAAGGATGCTGATGGCAGATTCAATCCTCAGTATGATGAGAATGATACAATTACTATTCCTTGTGAGAATATCCTTCTTTCAATTGGTCAGTCAATTGAATGGGGTGACCTCCTTAAGGGAACTAAGGTTGAACTCAACCGCAATATGACAGCTAAGGCTGATCCTGTAACATATCAGACAGCTGAGCCTGACATCTTTGTAGGTGGTGACGTTTATACAGGACCTAGATTTGCAATCGATGCTATTGCTGCAGGTCGTGAAGGTATGGTATCTATCAACAGATTCGTACATCCTGGTAACTCACTTACTCTAGCAAGAGATCTTAGAAAGTTCATCGAACTTGATAAAGACAACATCGAAGTTGAAGAGTTTGATAACGCTAAGCGTCAGATCCCAGGTAAGAAGGCTGGCGTAGCTACTAAGACATTTGAAGATCTTCGTCTGTGCCTCACAGAAGAGCAGGTTAAGGCTGAAGCTAACCGTTGTCTTGGATGCGGTGCAACAACAGTTGATGTTAACCGTTGTATCGGATGCGGATTGTGTACAACAAGATGTGAATTTGATGCCATTCATCTCTCAAGAGATATACCTCATGGCTCAGATATGTACAAGTCTGAAGACAAGCTCAAGGCTGTAGGTCCATATGCTCTTAAGAGAGCTATGAATATAGCTATCCATAAGGTAACAGGTAAAGATTGATCAATCTTTAGATAGAGAATTTAAGCCTCTAGAGAAAACACGTAGTTCTCTAGAGGCTTTTTTCATTGTGTATTATTAGGAAAAGAAGGATAATATAATAAAACGCATAACTAAACAATAGATGAAGCGGAGGTTATATGGGATATTCTAAGCTTACAACTGAGAAAAAGACATATGTGGGCAATGGCGTCAAGAGACTTATATTTGCAGGTATTGCGGTCATTGTTAACGTTATATGGATATATAATCTTATTGTTATTGCTGGAAGATCTTTTACAATATTTGATAATGTCGTCAGGATAGTGGCACTGCTTTTGATCATCCAGATCTATGGCAAGCAGATGAATGCGGCGCTTAAGATGCCATGGATGATCCTGATCGGTATTTTTCCTATATTAGGAATGATATTGTATTTTTCAGTTGGTCTTTCAGGTTCCACCAAGAACATGAGAAGACGATTTGAAAAAATAGATACAGCCCTTTTTCAGATCATCCCTCAGGATAAAGCTGTGGCAGAAGAGCTGAAAGCTAAAGATATGACAGCATACAGCCAGTCAAGTTATCTTTTTTCCTATACTGGGTTTCCTGTTTATAATAATACATCAATGAGATATTATTCCAATGCGCTTGCAGGTCTTGAGGCACAGCTTGAAGATCTGAACAATGCCAAGAGCTTTATATTCATGGAATACCATGCTATAGAAGTGTCTGAGGCATTTGAAAGGATAGAAGAAGTTCTTGCCAGAAAAGCACAGGAAGGCGTTGAGGTAAGACTGTTTTATGATGATGTAGGCAGTATAGGCTTTATCAATAGGGATTTTGTGAATCGCATGGAAGAAAAGGGCATCCATTGCAGATGTTTTAATCCTGTTTTTCCTCTGGTGAATGTCTTTCTGAATAATAGAGATCATCGTAAGATAACAGTTATAGATGGGCGCATTGGCTATACCGGAGGTTATAACCTGGCAGATGAGTATTTTGGCTATAAGCATCCTTATGGTGAATGGAAAGATACAGGCGTAAGGCTTGAGGGAGAGGCTGTTCATACTCTTACAGCTGTTTTTCTTGAGATGTGGAATGCCATACGTGCAACGGATAAAGATGATAAAAACGCTGAGAGATTTTTCTCTGAATGTGAGCCTATGGGATATCATGGTTTTATACAGCCCTATGCTGACAGTCCTCTTGATCATGAAAATGTTGGAGAAAACGTTTACCTTAATCTGTTAGGTTCTGCCAATGAATATATTTATTTTATGACTCCTTATCTTATAATAGATGATGAGATGATCAATGCATTTACTCTTGCAGCCAAGAGGGGAGTGGATGTCAGGATCATAACACCAGGTATTCCGGATAAAAAAGCTGTAAATAATATGACCAAATCATATTATTCTGCGTTGTGTCAGAGCGGAGTAAGGATTTATGAATATACTCCGGGCTTTTGTCATGCTAAAATGTGTATTTGTGATGATAAGATGGCTACCTGCGGTACTATCAATCTTGACTACCGAAGCTTTTATCATCATTTTGAAAATGGTGTCTGGATGTATGATTCAGAGATCATTAAAGATATCAGACAAGATTTTGAAGCGACTTTTAAAGAATGTCATGAAGTCACAGAAGCTTACAGACATACTGATAAACGTCGTGTAATGCTGTACCAGTACATATTAAGACTGGTTGCACCGCTGTTATGATAAGCACTGCAGACACTTATTGCAAAATGGACAAAGGAAAAATATAAATGCCTCAGAAATATTACGCAGTTAGAAAAGGTAAAAAAAAAGGGATATTCAATACCTGGGATGAATGTAAAAAGAATGTTGACGGTTTCTCCGGCGCTCAGTACAAGAGCTTTAAGACTAAAGAGGAGGCTCTTGCATATATCGGAGACGGAAACGAAGTAAAAATAGATAATACAAATGGTGTTATAGCCTATGTCGATGGCAGTTATAACATAGCAACCAAAGAATTTTCCTATGGAATGGTCATTTTAAGGGATTCCAAGGAATATACCTTTAATAAGAAATTTGATGATAAAGATCTTGCTTCCATGAGAAATGTTGCCGGTGAAATAAAAGGTGCTCAGGCAGCAATGGCTTATGCTGTGGAAGAGGGCCTTAAAGAAATAACTATCTATTATGACTATGCAGGAATAGCTTTTTGGTGTCTGGGTGATTGGAAAGCCAATAAGGAAGGCACTATTGCATATAAGGAATATTATGATAGCATTAAAGAGCTTGTAAAAGTCAATTTCGTCAAAGTAAAAGGCCATTCAGGAGATAAATACAATGACATGGCAGACGCTTTGGCTAAAGAGGCTTTAGGAATCATATAAAATTCATCGAGGGGAGTTTGATGAAAAAGCACTTGTTTTCAATAAACAAGCGTAGCATTGCGCTTATTTTTATAGGAATTATCTTGAATATAGTGGGATTCGGAATAGCGTCAAGTTATTCTATCCCTTTATATATGGATTGTATCGGTACATTTCTGGTTTCAATCTTACTTGGACCTATAGCAGGTTCTTTTGTAGGTGCCATTTCCGTTGTATTGATCAATTTTCAGAATCCGATCTATATGTTATATGCATTTATCAACATTGGTGGTGCGGTAGTCGTTGGTATCTTTTTGCATAAAAGGGATCGGTTTGATTCATTCAGAGTCGTGGGTTCCAGTGTCCTTGCCGGAATCGTTATGACTATAATATCTACGCCTATCAATCTTATCATACATGATGGTATGGTGGGTAATCTGTGGGGAGATGCTCTTGTAGAGATGCTCTCACAGATCATCAACCAGAAAACAGTATGTTGTATTGCTGGCGAACTTCTTATAAATATCCCGGATAAAATTGTTACAGTTATGCTGTTATATGGATGTATAACCTTGTTCAGGAAACAGGGCGTATACCTTGATCTTGATTCCAGACAAGAAGCAGATCAGACAAGGGATGGAATGATAGATAAGAGCAGTTTGTGGTTTTGTACTATTTTGGCGGCATCTGTAATGAGCCTTATCATTCCTGCCAAGGCGCTGGCAGCAGATACACCGGATTTTATGTCAGATTATTCTTCACTTCATTATGATTATGACGATGGTCTTGATTCAGCAGAGATAAATGCTATTGTGCAGGCTGCCAACGGATATGTATGGGCAGGTTCCTTTTCCGGATTGTATCAGTACAATGGTGATTCTTTTGAAAAAGTATATATTGATGATCGTATAACCAACGTAATAACACTTTATTCTGATAGCAGGGACTATTTGTGGATTGGTACCAATGATGTAGGTGTAGCATGCTATGATCCATATTCAGGCAAAATAAGATTTTTTTCTGCCCTAGATGGACTGGCTTCTAATTCAATCCAGGATATCTGTGAAGATGGTCTTGGCAATATATATGTGGCTACTGCAACGTATCTCTGCAAGATAGATGCGGCTGTTATCAGCAATATTTTTACAGAAAACGATGTTATAT
Source organism: Butyrivibrio sp. (assembly GCA_015056495.1). Taxonomy (GTDB): domain Bacteria; phylum Bacillota; class Clostridia; order Lachnospirales; family Lachnospiraceae; genus Butyrivibrio. The sequence continues at coordinate 56,067 of SVGC01000011.1, read as the reverse complement.
ACCAGGAGCAGCCCGTTGATGAGCATAGTATAGGTGAGCCTCCGGAAGAGATTTTGGAAGATAAACTTGTAAAGAGCTATGAAGAATTTGAGGATATCACCTATGTAAAATGTCTTACCAGTGTGGATGAAGACATGATAAGCGGAATATCCGGAGATGGAACATTATTTTTGATACAAAATGATGAGATCATTAGTACCAGAAAATGTGAATGGAAAAAATATGTCTATAATGCAGTAGGATATGAGGGAAACAAAAATTTCCTTCTAGGTACTGATGGAGATTATCTTGAGATACTCCGTTACACCAAAAAAGGCTTCGTGAAGGTGTCATCTGTATATACTGCCGGGCTTGCAGACATGGATGAGATAACCTATGTAAGTAAATATGGTGGTTACTTTGTCGCATGTCACAACGGATTTGGCTTTGTAGATCTGGAAGGCAAAATGCAGAACCTGAGCCGAGATGATTTTGATTCCTCCATCTCTAACGTATTGGAGGATGCTCAGGGCAACATTTGGTTTTCTTCAAATAAGCAGGGAATTTTAAAGCTATCCTATAACCCTTTTGTTGAGCTGTTTTCCAAGGTGGGGTTACCGGACGCAGTAGTTTATTCTGTTTTGCTTGATGGCAATTATTTATATGCAGGAACAGACAACGGCGTAGTCAAGATAGATATGGTCAAGATGAAGGTAGTCCAGGACGATGTCCTTTCGTTATATGAAGAACAGACAGTAAGACATATAGGCAAGGATTCTAAAGGAAATCTGTGGATAAGTCTTAGCGGAGGAGATGGACTTGTCAGGATAGACAGTGAAGGCCAGAGGACAATATTTAATGACAGTACAAGTAAAGCACTGGGAAACAGATTCCGTTTTACCATGGAGCTCAGCGATGGAAGGATACTGGCCTGCTCAGCAGATGGTGTAAATTATATCAAGGGCAATGTTATAGTCAAGACTATTGGAAAAGCTCAGGGGCTCTCTGTTACCAAGGTCTTATGTGCTGTGGAACTTGAGGATGGCACTGTCAGGATCGGTACTGATGGAGGCGGAGTATATGACATCAACGATGGCTGGATAAAAAAGCATATAGGACCAGAGAATGGTCTTCAAAGCCAGGTTATCCTTAGGATAGTGCCATGTAAAGGCGGCGTACTCTACGTTGGAAGTAACGGACTTTACTATCATCCTGATGGTGGTGATGTCAGGAAATTAAATAATTTTCCTTACACCAATAACTATGACATATATATTACCAATGACCACATGGCCTACATCACTTCCAGTGCGGGAATATTTGTTGTCAATGAAGATGACCTTATAAATGATGAAGAAGAGTATACCTACTCATTGCTGAATAATAAGAGAGGACTTGTCAAAGCGCTCAATTCCAACTCTTTTAACGCTGTCGAAGGTCAGAAGTTCTACCTGTGCGGAACCGGTGGAATACTTGTGCTGGATCTGTCCAAATATGAAGATTTTGACCAGCACTATCAGATCGTGTTAAAGAGTGTGACCAAGGATGGAGTTCCTGCCGATATCTATAATGGTTACTATGAGATACCAGCAGGACTGGGACAGGTGCAGATCACCCCGGCTATCCTGAACTATGCGATCTCTGATCCTCTTGTGCATATTCAGATGGATGAAGAGGAAGGCATTACCTGCAGACAGTCAGAGCTTGAAACGATCTATTATTCCAATCTGTCTTATGGTGACCATAAATTGTATATTCAGGTTTTGGATTATTCAGGTAAATATGTCAAAAAAGAATCAACCTTTATGATCCATAAGGATGCCAAGCTCTATGAACATACATACTATAAAGTATATCTGTTCGTAGTAATATCTCTGTTTTTAGGATTTGTTGCATGGCTTGTAGCCAAAATGGGAAATATGGCTATCATCAATAGTCAGTATGAACAGATCAGAGCAGCCAAGGAAGATGCAGAAAATGCCAACAAAGCCAAATCTCAATTCCTTGCCCAGATGTCTCACGAGATCAGAACTCCTATAAATGCAGTTCTTGGTATGGATGAGATGATATTGAGAGAGAGCAATGACGCTGACATATTAGGATATGCAACTGATATCTATAATGCAGGAACAGCTCTTTTAGCCCTGATCAATGATATCCTGGATTCTTCCAAGATAGAATCAGGCAAGATGAACATTGTTCCTGTTGAGTACAATCTCTCAGAACTGGTACATAACCTTGTAAATATGATCATGCCAAGGGCACAGGCCAAGGATTTAAAGCTTAATGTAGAGGTCAACCCTAATCTCCCAAGAACCCTTTATGGAGATGATGTCCGTATCAGGCAGATCGTGACCAATATACTTACCAATGCTGTCAAATATACCATTACAGGTTCTGTAACCCTGAGATTTGACGGAGAGGTAAAAGGAGATATATGCGTACTTCATGTGGAAGTTGAAGACACAGGTATCGGTATCAAGCAGGAGGATATCTCCAAGCTGTTCGAAGCTTTTGAAAGAATAGAAGAAGATAAAAACCGTCAGATAGAAGGAACAGGACTTGGGATCAATATCACTGTCCAGCTACTGAACCTTATGGGCAGTAGCCTTGAAGTAAACAGTATTTACGGCACAGGATCTAAATTTTTCTTTGATCTTGAGCAAAAGGTTGTAGATTCTTCACCTATGGGAGTGTTCAATTATAAGACACTTATCATGGAGCAGAAATGTGACATTTCCAATGAATTTACTGCAGAAAATGCAAGTGTTCTGGTGGTAGACGATAATGCAATGAATAGAAAAGTATTCAGAAGCCTGTTGAAACCAACCAAAGTACAGGTATCAGAAGCAGCAAGTGGTGCAGAAGCAATTGCCCTGGCCGAGTGGCAGCATTATGATTTTATCTTTATGGATCATATGATGCCTGAAATGGATGGTATAGAGACAATGAAGCGTCTGAGGCAGATGGATAAATGCAAAAATGTGCCAATCTATGCTCTTACTGCCAATGCCACAGCCGGTGCGCTTGAGTATTACACAGGACTGGGTTTTGACGGATTTTTAGGTAAGCCTATATCCATAGAAGATCTGAAAGCAGTTCTTAGAAATAACCTTCCAAAAGAACTGGTCAAAAAAGGTCGAGCTGATAAACAAAAGTCACACAGGGATCAGAGCGAAAAAGCTTTCCTTGCAGTCAGTGCTGATCTTCCTGAAGTGGAGGGGCTTGATTGGAAATATGCCTGGATACATATTCCTGACAGGGATATCCTCAGAATGGCAGTTCAATCCTTCTATGAAACAATTGATCTTCATGCTGACAGATTGGACGCAATGTACAATGAACTCAAAGACTCTGCCTATGAATACAAAATGAATTCAGATAAAAATGGCAAATTATCTGTTGACGCTGAGAACGCTTTTAAGTCATATCGCATACAGGTACATTCCATGAAGAGCTCCACAGCTACGATTGGTATAGTTCCACTGGCAGGAACAGCCAAGATATTGGAATTTGCAGCAAAAGACTATGACTATGATCTGATAATGTCCATGCATCCGGGCTTCATTAAAGAATGGAGATCATACACGGATAAGCTGGTAGGAGTCTTTGGACTTGGTTTTGACAGAATAGAAGCTATAAATTCCGATGTTGCTTCATCGAAAAAGATCAAGGGCGACAAGGCAATGCTAAATGCTATGGCAATAGTACTAACAACAGCCATAGAAGATCTGGATATTGATACAGCTGATGAAGTAATGGACAAGATGAAAGGCTATACATTTAATCCGGTTGTAGATGCGCTGATACCTAAACTTGGCGGCGCAGTCAAGGGACTGGATGAGGGTCTGACCAAAAAGATCATTAAAGAGATGCAAAATAATATTTGAAAAAATAGGATGGTGTGATCATGAAAAAACTACTTCTCATGGGAAGAATGAATGATGTCATGAAAAATTTGAGTGACTACCTGCAAAACTATTTCAGAGTGCAGGTGTGTCTGGAAAACACTGAAAACACCCTTGCTATGATCAAAGTGCTTGAACCGGATATAGTTGTTATCCTGCTTATAGGTGTGTATGAATTTGATAATTCTATTTTTCTTTTATTGCAAAATGAATATCCGAATACGCCTATCGTTACAATAGGAACCCAGGGAGAATATGAGAACTTCCAGTTCTTCTGCAAGGATGTTCAGGTAGACAATCTCATCAGGCCAATAGACAATGCATTGGTACTGGAGATGCTCAATCATAAACTTGAAACTGCCCAGGAAGTAGTAGTTGAAGAAAAAGCCGAACCTGTAGGCGATATGAAAAATGTGCTGGTGGTTGATGATGATGCCCTTACTCTACGAAATCTGAAGATGGCACTTGAAGATACATATAATGTCAGCATAGCTAATTCCGGTATGAAAGCAATTTCGGCCATTGGCAAAAGAAGACCTGATGTAATACTGCTTGACTATGAGATGCCTGTCTGTGACGGCCGCCAGACTCTGGAAATGATCAGGGCAGATGCTGAGATTGCTGATATACCGGTGATTTTTTTGACAGGAGTAAGCGACAGAGAGCATATAGAAGCTGTAATTGGTCTAAAACCTGCGGGATATCTTTTAAAACCTATCACTATGGAAGATCTGGAAAAGGCCATCGAAGATGTTTTTTCAGGAAATCAGCAGTAGTGCTTGTGGGATACTCTTGAGATAAATTTCAACAAATGTATTCAAGAGTAAGGATTGAATAGGGGATAATTTATGGCTATTTTGAAGCACAAAAATGAAATACACAATAATACTGAAGGGGATGCGATAAATAATATCGCATCTGCTTCATCCAAAAAAATAGATACAAATGTCTCTAACAAGAATAAGTTCATTTTGCCTGTAGTGCTCATGATCTTTGGCTATCTCATAAATATTGGTGGAAGGATTGCTAATAATATCTATGGACTTCCATTCTATCTGGACAGTGCAGGAACAATGCTGGTGGGCGTTCTTGGAGGAATGCTGCCGGGAATTACTGTTGCTCTTGCAACCAATCTCACCATGTATTTTTTTAATTCCAATTCTGTGTATTTTGGAATTCTGAATATATTCATCGCCATATTCACTGTTGTTTTTTTCAGAAAAACAAATATGAGCAAATTAAAAAAAATAATGATCTACATCGCAGTCATCTCGCTTGTGGCAGGCGGAGTAGGCGGTATTTTATATTGGAGAATGATTGGCTTTGAATTAAACAGATTTAATACTGTTCCTGTGCAGTTCTTACAAAAACTGGGATTAAGTGATTTCATTGCCTGGTATCTGGTTAATTTTATTTTTGATTTTGTTGATAAACTTTTGTGCGCTACCTTTGTCAGCCTGTGCCTATTTGTTCTTCCAAAGAAAATATGGAGCAAATTTGAGCTTGTACTGTGGCTGCAGAAACCTATTACTGAAGATGATGAAAGAAAGTTTTTTAAATCCAATCATTATGCCTGGCCATTGAAAAAGAAGATCGTTGTAGTTCTTGGAACTGTATCAATTGCAATTGCCATAATCTGTTCAACTGTGTGTATCGTTCTTTTCAAGCAGTATACAGAAGACAGACATATAGAGCTTGCAGAAAGCCTTGTAAATATTGCGGTATCTTCCATCAATCCGGATGATATTGAGATGTACCTAAGTGAGGGAAGGGATTTTGAGAGCTATGACAATACAGCCAACATGCTCTTTAATCTTTTACAATCCACACCTGAAGCAGAGTACATCTATGCGGTAAAGATTTTGCCTGACGGATGTCATGTTGTTTTTGATGTAGATTATGAGAGAGTGCTGTATGAAAATTTTGGAAGCGTAGATCCTTTTGATAAGGGATTTTTTGAATATATCCCAGATCTTTTAAGTGGAGGGGAGATACCTCCGATCATTACGGATACTTCCTATGGAAAATATCTCACAGTTTATAAGCCTGTAATTAATCAGGCTGGTGAATGTGTATGCTATGTAGGCTTAGATATGTCCATGAGGCATCTTGTAGTCTATGATAGAGTGTTCTTTATCAAGCTCATAAGTATCATTTCAGGCTTCCTGTTTTTGATACTGGCAGTAGGCCTGTGGCTTGCAAGATTCCATCTGATCATGCCAATAAATGCTATTGCATACACAGCCTACAATTTTGATTACAAGGATGAATATGCAAGAAAGCTTAATTATAAAAAGCTCTCCATGCTTGATATACAGACCAGCGATGAGATAGAAGGTCTATATCATGCCTTTCTGAGAGCAACAGAAGAGAGTACCAGATTTTTTGAATCCAACAAGCACAAGGTTGAGCAGATCGAGAACATGCAGACCAGTCTTGTTATGGTACTTGCTGACATGGTTGAAAACAGAGATCAGGCAACAGGTCTGCATGTACGAAAGACTGCTGAATACGTCCGTGTCACAGCAGAAAAAATGCGCGAACTTGGCTTTTACACTCAGAGTCTTACAGACGATTTTATAAGAAACATAGTCCGTTCAGCCCCACTTCATGACATAGGCAAAATAGCTATCCCGGACGCGATCCTGAATAAGCCCGGCAAGCTTAGCCCTGAAGAGTTTGAGATCATGAAGACTCACACTATAGAAGGAAGACGTGTCATAGAGCGGGCAATCGACACCCTTCAGGATGCAGATTACCTTGAGGAGGCCAAATACATTGCCGGCTATCATCACGAGCGCTGGGATGGCACGGGCTACCCGGAGGGTCTCAAAGGCGAAGAGATCCCACTCTCAGCCCGCATCATGGCCATAGCCGATGTATTTGACGCCCTTGTCTCCAAGCGTGTCTATAAAGAAGCTTTCTCCTACGAGAAAGCCATGTCCATCATCGAAGAAGAAGGCGGCACCCATTTCGATCCCCTTGTAGTTGACGCCTTCCTAAAAGCCAGAGACGACGTCTTCAAGATCGCCGGCGACTTCGAAAAAGAATGAGCAAGATTTGAAGAGTAGAGTGCAATTTGTAATAAGATGGAGAGGGAGGTTAATGGTAGAATGAGGGCATTGTTAGATTTTTTAAAGGGGTACTTTTTATGGTTAAGAATGTTAGTTATGTTAAGAATAGGAATGAGAACAATCCGCTGGTGACACAGAGTTATGGTGCTGATCCTGGTGTAATTGTGTATGACGATACAATTTATATTTATACTACAAATGATTCACAGGAATTTAGAGGAGATAATGAAAACACTTATAGCAAGATAACTTCATTGAATTGTTATTCTTCTAAGGATATGGTCAACTGGACTGACCATGGCAGCTTTAATATTGCAGGAAAAAATGGAGCTGCAAAGTGGTCTAATAATTCATGGGCACCTTGTATTGCTTGTAAAAAAATTGATGGTAAGGACCAGTTTTTCTTATATTTTGCTAATAGCGGAAATGGAATTGGCGTTGTTACATCAGACAGCCCACTTGGTCCATGGCAGGATCCTGTTGGCGGACCACTCCTTACAGGAGCTACTCCAGGATGCCAGGGTGTACTCTGGATGTTTGATCCTGCAGTACTTGTAGATGAGGATGGAAGTGCATATCTGTACTTTGGAGGCGGCGTTCCTCAGGGACAGGAAGCTCATCCTATGACTGCAAGAGTAATAAAGCTTGGAGATGATATGATAAGCACTGTTGGAGAAGCTGCAACGATTGACTCTCCATACATGTTTGAAGATTCAGGTATCAATAAGATCGGAGATACATATTTTTACTCATATTGCTCTAACTTTAACTGCAAGGATGGATTCAATAATGGCGCCATTCAGTATATGACAAGTAATTCTCCTATGGGACCATTCACATACAAGGGTGAAGTATTAAAGAACCCTGGTGAATTTTTCCCTGGATCAAATGGTAATAACCATCACTTTATATTTGAATTTAAAGGTAAGTACTATATTGCTTACCATACAAGAACTGTAGAAACAAGAGAAGTCGGTAAGAGCCTTGGCTACAGAACTACACATATCGATCCTATAACAGTAAAAGATGGTGAGATCTGCCCTGTAACAGCAAGTCTTCATGGCGTTGAGCAGGTTAGTTACATTAACCCATACGAAACAGTTCAGGCTGAGACTATCTTTACTCAGTCAGGCATAAAGGTTGAAGGCAACGAAAACGGTACAGCTGTAGTTACTGATGTTGAAGATGATGCATATATCATTGTCAAAGGAGTAGATTTCTCCAAAGGACTTTCATCTATTTCATTTACTGCATATTCAGAAGATGATGGACTTATTGAAGTTAAAGAAAATACTCCAGACGGCAATCTTCTTGGTACTATCAAGGTTGACAACACATATGGTAAATACATGAGTTTCTCAGGTGATATGAAAAATATCAACACTGTCACAGACTTGTGTTTCACTCTTAAGGGCAACATGGACCTTGACTACTGGGTAGCAAAATGACCCTAGGGGACGGGGTTAAGGGGTCATTTTTCAGACAACTCTTATTTATTATATAAATTAAGCGGGGTACATAATGATTCTATTTGTAAATGCTTGTGTAAAGAAGAATTCAAGGACTAAACGAATTGCTGATAAGCTTATAGAAAGTCTTAGGAAAAAGGAATCTGATGGAAATAGGGATGAAGAAATCCTGGAAGTAAAGCTTGAAGATATTTCTTTTCCCAAAACAGATGAAAAGTTTCTTGAATATAGAGATGATTGTATTGCAAGAGGCAACTTCTCAGATGAGTATTTCAGTCTTGCAAAGAATTTTGCTAAGGCAGATATAATTGTGATCGCAGCCCCTTATTATGACTTGTCGTTCCCGGCTTCACTTAAACAGTATGTTGAGCACATCAATGTTTTAGGCATAACCTTTGAGTATACAGATGAAGGATATCCGAAGTCTCTTTGTAATGCCAAAAAGCTTTACTATGTTACAACAGCAGGAGGAGCCTTTGTCCCTGAAGAGTTTGGATATGGATACATAAAATCTCTTGCCCAAAATTTCTATGGTATTCAGGACTGTGAGAAGCTTCAGGCTGTTGGACTTGACGTGGTTGGGGCAGATATTGAAGGTATTGTCAATGAATGCATAGATAGAATTGAAGAGATGTAGAAAGAAAAATTTTGCAGCAGGCTTTAATAGCCTGCTGTTTTTTTAATGACCCTAGGGGAGTCACAGGGGACGTATCAAATTGACTCATTGTGCACAATGAGTCAATTTGATACGTCCCCTGTGACTCGTTAAAATAATTTAATTAAAAAACTTGCAATATCACAAGATGAGTTTTATAATACCGTTAAATGTAGTAATCAAAACTACATGCTCTAGTAATTACTTTTTCATCAGCTAAAAAAGGAAATTCAAAGAAGGATCATGAGGATCTGAGGAGGAGAAAAAGATGATCAAGGGAATTCAAATAGGAGATAAATATTGCAAGTATCCTATTATCCAAGGTGGAATGGGAGTAGGGGTGTCACTTCACAGGCTCGCAGGAGCGGTCAGTGCTGAAGGCGGAATAGGTGTACTATCTGCTGCAGATATAGGGTATCAGGAGCCTGATTTTGAGACCAATCCTAAAGAAGCTAACCTGAGGGCAATCAGGACAGAAATTGAAAAAGCCAGAGAGATAGCCGGTAAGGATAAGATAATAGCAGCCAACATCATGGTAGCAATGACAGATTATGCTGAACTGGTCAAAGAATTTGTAAAACAGGGCATAGACCTTATCATATCAGGAGCCGGGATTCCGCTAAATCTGCCTGAGTACATAATTGGCAGCAAAACAAAAATTGCTCCGATAGTATCATCACTTCGTTGCTGCCAGCTAATAGTTAAGACCTGGCGGAAAAAATACAACTACATTCCGGATATGATCGTAATTGAAGGTCCCAAAGCCGGCGGACACTTGGGATTTAAGCGGGATGAATTATTTGCAGAAGACGACAGGAAGCCTCAACTGGAAGAGATAACTTCTGAAGTAGTTTCCTACGTACGTGACCTTGAAAAAGAGACCGGAAAAGAAATTCCGGTCATAGCAGCAGGCGGAGTATGGGATGGAAAAGACATTAAGAAATTTATGGAACTAGGCGCAGACGGTGTTCAGATGGCGACACGTTTTGTTGCTACTCACGAGTGCGATGCATCAGAGGCTTTTAAAAAAGCTTATGTAAAGGCAACGAGCAGTGATATCCAGATAATCGACAGCCCGGTTGGAATGCCAGGCCGTGCTATTCGAAATGAGTTTATCAGGCAAAAAGAAGCTGGCAATTCCAGAATCACCAAGTGCTATCAATGCATAAAGACCTGCAATGTCAAGGATGCGCCATATTGTATTACCAGAGCCCTTATAAATGCAGTAAAAGGAAATCTTGATGAAGGCCTTATCTTTTGCGGAAGTAATGTAGACAAGGTCAAGGAGATAGTATCTGTGCATGAACTAATGCAAGAACTGACCATGGAATTGGCATAAAAGATTTATGGTGAGTCACTGGGGACGTATCAAAATGACTCATTGTGTACAATGAGTCGATTTGATACGTCCCCAGTGACTCATTGCGCACAATGAGTCAAACTGATACGTCCCCGGTGACTCACCAGGTACTCACCAGATGGCAGCCAAACACTGCCATCTGAAATATGACTGTATTTTATGGAAGTTTTATGATAAGAACTCCGTTTTGAGCCAGAGTTCCCTTGGTGTCATCTTCTTGGCTCCATTTTCTAGAGAAAATGACTTCATAGGTTTCTGGAAGAGGTATTTCTACTTCCTCATTCTCACAATTGAGATAGACCTGCAGGCTTTCGTTATCACCTATTTTCAAATAGGAGATAACACGGTCTTTGGCTATATCATTTGGAAAATGGAAGTTTCTGCTCTTGCAGGCCTGGATGGTTTTGCGCATGCTGATGAGGCTCTTCATTTCTGAGAGTTTGTCGTCAAGCTTTCCGGCATCAATGTCTGACCAAGGCATGCACCTGCGGCAGTCGGGATCATAGCCTCCATCAAGAGCAACCTCTGTACCATAGTAGATGCAAGGACTTCCAGGCATGGTAAATAGTACAGCTAGTTGCTGGTAAAAAATGTCTATGTTTTTATGGCATTTATCAAACAATCGATTCGTATCATGTGAGTCCAGCAGGTTAAAGAGAACATCATTGACCTGTGAATAGTACATGGTAAAGCATCTGTTTATGTCGTACTCAAAGCTTTGTCTGTCTCTGTTTTTGTAAACCCAGAAATCTGCAATCGCAGTTGTCAGAGGGTAGTTCATGACTGAATCATATTCATCTCCAAGGAGCCATGATATTGAGTCATGCCATATTTCTCCAAGCAGGTAAAAATCGTTTTTGATCCTCTTGGTCATATATCTGATGGCCTTAAGGAATGAGTGGGATACTTCATTTCCAACGTCAAATCTCAGACCGTCTATATCAAAAGTGTCAATCCAGAACTTGATGATATCTAATAGATAGTCCTGCACTTCAGGATTATTGGTATTTAGCTTTGGCATATACTCTGCAAAAGCAAAAGAGTAGTACCTGCCATCTCTGGTATCGCGGCCTCTTTCAATTGGCCATTTGTTGACCATGTACCACTGGGCATACTTTGATTCCTGACCTTTTTCCAATACGTCCAGCCACATTGGATGGTCATAGCCTGTATGGTTAAAAACAGCATCCAGCATGACTCTGATTCCGGCAGCATGAGCTTCATCAACCAGTGCACGCAGTTCTTCATTGGTGCCAAAATGCGGATCCACTAATTTATAGTTTCTCGTATTATATTTATGGTTAGTTGTTGACTCAAAAACAGGATTAAGGTATATACCAGTAATACCAAGGTCTTTCAGATATGGAATCTTATCTCTGATACCTTTGATATCACCGCCATAAAAATCGTGCATGCCTACTTTTCCTGACTGCCATGGCTTTACATTCTCCGGATCAATTGAAGGATCGCCATTGCAGAATCTCTCTGGGAATATCTGATACCAGACAGTATCATTGACCCATGAAGGTGTAGTGCATACATCAGCAGGATTCATCCAGGGCATGATAAAGTAAGAAAGCGTCTTTCCATCCTGATTCATCTCATCCTCAGTATAGAAGCCGTCTTCAAAATAGTACATGCACTCATCTTTTGAATGAATCTCAAAATAGTACTTACATCTCTTATATTTAGGCATGAGAGTAGTAGTCCACCAGATATGGTCTTTGAGACGTTTCTTAAAATATATCTCCTCACGATCTCCGCTCCATTTCTCAGCGCCGCCCATGATCCCGGCTTCATACGGATCGCCATATACTATATAGATCTTATCAACGTCATAACCAGTTTTGATGTTGATGATCAATCTATCCTCATCGAGACTATAACAATATTGTTCTGACATTCTGTGGTAAATTGCACTTAAGTTCATAAGATACCTCATTCTTTGAAAAACAATACATGATGTAGATGCCAAAGGTAAGCTTTGCCAACTATATCATTACATCACTACAGCAAAAGCTTTGATTTATTTATCCTATCTATGTGTCTTGTTAATACATAGATCAACTCGATAGGAAAACGTTTTCTTAATTGATTTTACTATAACTTATAACATGATAAATGGCAACAGTTTTTATAAAATGTAAATGGTAAAATTTTTTAACTTTTGACTAAATCTTCAAGAATTCAGATATTTAGTCACTTTTTTTTAAGATTCTAATGATGCAAGAGTCACTAAGATGATGATTTTTGTCTTATTTAGTCATTTTATCTTAGAGTATTGAAGTGAAATGTTGTAGAATTGAGTCAAAAAAGTGACTAAGAATAGCGCTAAAGCATGAATTAGTCAATTTTACAGCATCAAAGCAAAGCAGAATGAAAGCTTTATGTGACTAATACGAGAAGAAAAGGTTGATTTAGTCACTTTTACAATTTTTTTCAATTATAAAGGTAAGCCAATATGATTGAAATAAAAATATATGCTCTGCAGAGAAAGATACTGTTAACTCGCTAACAGCTCGCTCCGGTAACGAGAAAACAAAAATTATCGGGGCAACAGCAAGTTGCGTGCAATATTAGTGCCTCTGTAATACACTAATATCAAGAGGAGGGACTCACATGAATACGAAAGATGTTTTATACGAGCTTAGAACCAAAAACAATCTGTCGCAGGATGACCTTGCAGAAAAGGTCTTCGTGACAAGGCAGGCTGTTTCCAGATGGGAAAATGGAGATACAGTTCCAAATACTGAGACTTTGAAGTTATTGTCTAATCTTTATAATGTTTCGATAAACACTTTACTGGGTTCACCACGTAAACTGATATGCCAGTGCTGTGGTATGCCTCTTGAAGACTCCATCATAGCGAGAAATAAAGACGGCTCTCTTAATGAAGATTACTGTAAATGGTGTTATGCCGATGGAACATACGCATACAGTAATATGGATGACCTTATTGAAGTTTGCATTCCCAATATGGTCAATGAGAACTTTACTGAGGAACAGGCCCGCGAATATCTGAGGCAGGAATTGCCTAAACTTGATTATTGGAAAAGATATGAAGAGCTTAGTGATGACGGGCAGTTTGAAGCATTCAAGAAGCAGCTGATAGATGAGATCAATGAGCTGCATATAGAAGGACTTCCAAAGGTAGAAAAATTAAATTCACTTGTAGGAAGCTATGTCAATCTAGAATATCCACTTCCACGCGGAGCCAAGGTAAAATTTCTGGATGATAATGTGACATATCTTGGCAACCAGCTTGAATCAGAGTTTGGCGGAGACAGATGCTTTGGAGTCCTTGCAAGTATGGATTTTATCCTGGTATGCACCTATGAGGCCGAAGGTGCCAATCCGGAACTTGTTCTTTATAAGAAAAGATAAAAGGTGGTCTTACGATCACCTTTTTACGTTGCCGATTTATTAAATATTCAAAAGAATCAATGATATCCCGGATATTATCAATAAAATAATGACAATCTTTTTGACTGTTCTATCATTTATTCTATTGGCGCAGCACATACCTGCAAAGAGACCAGCCAACATAAATGGGGACAGGATAAGAGCTTTTTTCAGCGAAGCGATAGTGATGATTCCATATATGCTATATATGATTATCCTGAATGTATTTTCTACAATAAAGACTGTACATATATTGGCTTTGAATGCATTGGCATCATGAGTTGTCCTGCCAATATATGCTCCAAGCAGAGCACCCACGCCATAGAGTCCGCACAAAAAGCCGGATAACACACCTATTATAGTCAACAGGACTTTGGATTTTCGAGCTTCTTTTTTTGATAATTCCCTAAGAAGCATCTCTATGCCTACTATTATCACCAGAATTCCAAATATTATCTTGACCAGTCTGATATCAGCTTTTTTTAAGAAAATAACTCCTGCGACAGATCCAACGATCACCATTATAGACAATGGTATACAGATCTTTGGATCTATTTGCTTGCGCTCTTTCCAGCTAATTATCAGATTAGTAGGATATCCGAGAATCAGTTCCACTGGGGATATGTTTATATTGGCGGTTCCATAGCTCAGTATTGATGTAAAAACAAGAGTGTTGGCAAAGCCGCTCAGGCCTTTTACAAAAAAGGCACATAATGTTGCAATTATCCAGTAAATCATTATCGGTTACTCCATCTATAGGTTATTAAAATATATGCATATGTATTATTTTTAGCATTAATAAATATATTATATTTGATAGATTTTTGCCATTTTATGTCAAAAATCCTGAAAACAAGCCATCTAAAGGCAGCTTCGCTGCAGGGCTTGTTTTCCTCTTGTATCATTTTCTTACGAAACCCGCAGCCAGTGCGGTTTTCTATTTGAAGTCACAAGAATACATGCATTTTTAAAATTGTTTTTCTTGTGAGCTTTGGTCGAAATCCAAAAATAATCCATTACTTTTAGCAATATATGAGAAGTGAATGTGTGGATATGAATAGAAGAAATATCCCATATTGACGTAAAATTTACCAATAAGATTGATACTTATTTTTTGAAATAGAAAGTTGGTAAATAGAGAGATGAAAAGAGAAGAAGCTAGAAAAAAAGCTGAAGAACTTGTAGCCAAGATGACCTTTGATGAGATGGCATCTCAGCTGCGTTATGATGCTCCGGCTATTGAGAGACTTGGTATTCCTGAGTACAACTGGTGGAATGAAGGCCTTCATGGACTTGCCCGCAGTGGAACCGCTACTGTATTTCCACAGTCTATAGGACTTGGCGCAACTTTTGACACAGAGCTTATGGAGGAGATTGGTAACTGCATAGCTGTTGAAGCAAGAGCCAGATATAACGAGAGTTCCAAGCACGGAGATAGAGATATTTATAAGGGACTTACTATCTGGTCACCTAATGTAAACCTCTTTAGAGACCCACGTTGGGGAAGAGGACAGGAGACCTATGGCGAAGATCCTGTACATATTTCCAAGATGGCAGTTCCTTTTATCAAAGGAATACAGGGTAAATCCAAGACTATGCTTGCTGCAGCCTGCGCAAAACACTTTGCTGTTCACTCAGGTCCTGAAGCAATGCGTCACTCTTTTGATGCCAAGGTAAGCAAAAAAGAAATGTATGAAACATACCTGCCTGCTTTTGAAGCTTGTGTAAAAGAGGGTGAAGTTGAAGCAGTTATGGGTGCTTACAATAGAACAAACGGAGAGCCATGTTGCGGTCATATGTACCTGATGAAAGAAGTCCTAAGAGATACATGGGGATTCCAGGGACATTACGTATCTGACTGCTGGGCAATAAGAGATTTCCATGAAAATCACATGGTCACCAAGACTCCTGAGAGAAGTGTCAAACTGGCACTGGAAGCTGGTTGTGATGTTAACTGCGGATGCACATACCAGAAGATCATCTCAGCCAAGAAGAAGGGGCTTATTGATGACAACCTTGTAAAAACAGCCTGCATCAGACTCTTCACAACAAGATTCATGCTGGGCATGTTTGAAAAAAACGAATGGGATGGTCTCGGATTTAAGGATATCGATACTAAGGAGCATAGAGCACTTGCAGATAGAGCAGCTCTTGAAAGCGTTGTCCTTCTTAAAAATGACAATATCCTGCCTCTTGATAAGTCCAAATACAAGAGCATTGCTGTTATTGGACCAAATGCTGACAGCAGAGCAGCTCTCATCGGTAACTATCATGGTACTCCAAGCAGACATGTGACAGTACTTGAAGGAATCATTGATGAAGCTGGTGAGGACATCAGCGTACACTATGCAAAAGGTGCGCATCTCTTTAAAGATAGAGAAGAGAACCTTGCTAAAGCCAATGACAGAGTAACTGAAGCAGTTATTGCTGCTGAAAATACAGACCTTACTATCCTTTGCCTCGGACTTGATGAGACACTTGAAGGAGAAGAGGGCGATACAGGTAACTCCTATGCATCTGGTGACAAGACCACACTTGATTTCCCTGAGAGCCAGAGAGTTCTCTTTGAAGCAGTTGTAGCTACAGGCAAGCCAGTGATCCTCCTTGTCATGACAGGTAGTGCTATGGACCTTAGATATGCCAACGAACATTGCAATGCTGTACTTCAGACCTGGTATCCGGGCGGCATGGGCGGCAAGAGCATTGCTCAGATACTCTTTGGAAAAGAGTCTCCATCAGGAAAACTTCCTGTTACAATTTACAACCAGCTCGAAGATCTGCCTGACTTTACAGACTATAGCATGAAGGGCAGAACCTACAGATTTATTGAAGACGATAACAAAGTACTCTTCCCATTTGGATTTGGACTTAACTACTCCAAGTCAGTGGTAAAAGAAGCTAAGCTTGTAAAGGATTTTGCTGATTCAGATACAGCCAAGGTTCAGGTAACAATAGCCAATGAAGGCGACCACGACCTTAAGGATGTACTTCAGCTCTATGTAAAGACAACTGATTCAGAGCTTGAGGTTCCAAATCCTCACCTTGCTGACTTTATGAGAATAGAACTTAAAAAGGGCGAGACCAAGACAGTTAGCTTCAATATAAATAAGTCTTCATTTACAGTAGTTAATGAAGAAGGCGAAAGAGTCTATGACGGACACAAGGGCCAGATCTTTGTTGGCTTTGCAGGACCGGATTCAAGAAGTGAAGAATTAACAGGTCAGAAGTCACACGAAATAGCTGTAGAGTTGTAATTACAAAAGTATGTATTCCTGTGATATCAAAACAGAAATCCGCACTAGCTGCGGCTTTCGTAAGAAAACATAACGAAATCATGACCCCGCTTACAGGCGGGGTTCATACATTAGATAGAAAAGAGGTAATTAGCAATGCGCGGACCTGTAGCACCTAGGGATCCTGAGAAAAATCGAGATTTTTATTACTTAACAAAAGACAAGGAAATGTTTGCATTTCCTACTCCTGACGGAAAAGGCTTAACACCAATATATCTTGATGGCGGCAGACTTATTGAAGCCAGTAAGTTTGTAGGTAATCTTACAGATGAAAGCATCATAGATATGCTGCGAACAGCCAGCGGCTTTAAGAAACTGGTCCATAGTATTGGCGTAACTATTGAAGGCTGCGATAGAGATAAAGTATGTAATTTTGTTTTCCAGTTCTATGGCAAAAATGATACCTTGGGCGGCGGAACAATGCTTGAGATGCCTGTTAAATGTGATGGCTCTGAGCACTGCCTTGACCTGTCACAGATAGACCTTACCGAAGAAGATAAAGAAGTTGGACAGATCAGATTTGAATATGATGAATCAGGTTTTACTGCCCGCAGCTGTGTGAAAATATATCTTAATGATGGCTATACAGCACCAAAACAGGATGAGGATGCACCATGTGACCTTACAAGTCCTGTATTTGCTGAGTATGTAAAACAAAGCGTTACACAGGTAGGTAATACCTATAGATTTAACAAGGCTTTGCAGAAAGCAAAAGATGGAAAAGATACTTACGTAGCCTTTATTGGTGGCTCTATCACTCAGGGCGCCGGCGCTGCACCTATCAATACAGAATGTTACGCCTACAAGGCATTTAAAGCCTTCAAAAAACTTGCAGGTGATGGTGACAATATCCACTATGTCAAGGCTGGTGTTGGTGGTACACCTTCAGAACTCGGAATGTTACGCTATGACAGAGATGTAAGAAATAATGGAGAGATCGATCCTGACGTAGTAATTGTAGAATTTGCAGTTAATGACGAAGGTGATGAGACCAAGGGCGTATGCTACGAAAGCCTTATCAGAAAGATCCTCAAGGGCAAAAATAATCCTGCAGTATTACTGTTATTCTCAGTATTTGCCAATGATTACAACCTTGAAGAGAGACTCTCTCCAGTTGGAGAAGCCTATGATCTTCCTATGGTCAGCCTTAAGAGCTGCGTTACAGAACAGTTCTACAAGACCAAAGAGACAGGTAGAGTCATCACCAAGGCACAGTATTTCTATGATGTTTTCCATCCGACTAATACTGGCCACACAGTCATGGCTATGTGCATAGAACAGCTTATGAAGGACATGGCAGCTACACTGTCTGCAGAGGATACAGATTATTCAAAAGTAGTATCTCCAAAAGGAATCGACTTTGAAGATGTAATGCTCTTTGATAAAAAGGATAAACCTGTGGAAGCTGTAATCGATGAAGGCGATTTTGATGAAACAGATGCTGACCTTCAGAGAGCTGAGATGAATCTTGATATTGAAGGCACAGCCCAGTTCCCATATAACTGGAAGTTCAACGCTGCAAAACACGGCGCTTTGCAGAAGCCTTTCAAGATGGATATAACTGCCAAGAGACTCCTTGTGATCAATAAGGACTCTGCAGATCCTAACGTTGGAAAAGCAGATGTATTCGTTGATGGAGAGTTTGTGAGAACAATCGATCCACACCTCAACGGCTGGACACATTGCAATCCGCTCATCATCTTAAATGATACTGAGAGTAAACTTCGTCATGTTGAGATCAAGATGGCAGCAGGCGATGAGAATAAGAGCTTCACAATATTAGGTTTTGGTGTTGTAGAGTAAATAAAGGAGTCACCGGGGACGTATCAAATTGACTCATTTTTGTCACTTTGTGACAAAAATATGCAAATAGGCTATTTAAAGGCGACTTCGTCGCAGAGCCTATTTGCCTCTTGAATCATGTTCTCACGAAATCCGCAGCCAGTGCGGATTTCTATTTGTGCTCATAAAAAATTGTACGCAATGAGTCAATTTGATACGTCCCCAGTGACTCCCTAGTGACTCATTTGTTCTTTTGAGTAATTTTTTATTACATAGAAACTACAGTCTGATGCTTTAAAAGCCGATAATATATGTGTGTTATATATCAGAATTAAGGGGTAGTTTCCATGAATAAAAAGGCATATATAAGAGTTATATGTTTTATTACATGTATTATTCTTTTTACTGTGCATTTTAATGTGATGACTGCGTCAGCTGCACCTATTGAAGCGGCTGATTCAGCCAGGATAATCAAAGAACTTCAGGATACAGAATGGAGTACCAAAAAAGCTGCAGGCAATGGCAGCGAACAAAATACTGTTTTAGTAAATTCACTGAAAATAGTTGATCTCGAAGAACCTCGCCATGGACATCTGTTAGATAATACAGCAACAGTTGTTACTGATAATGGTTTCAGATGGAATATACCGGTTATCTGGGTCAATAAAGATGGTGATGTGGTTCATGTTGCCATAGAGATCAATGATATTATCAGAAGTTATCCGATTTTTGTTTTTTATCTTCCTGAAGGATATTCTTTTATTTTTTCAGATGAAAACGCTGAATATAACATAGAAATGCCTGATTTTGTAGTAGAGCTCATGAAAAAAAGCGGTGTAGCTACACTGGCAGTTCCTAGAGCAGGCTATCTATACATTTCTACTTTTTTACCAAATTCAAATAAAATAAAGATCAATTATCCTGATCAGGAAAATAACACAGATTCAGAGGCAGTTTCAACGCCTGATCAGACAATAAATTCTGATACGGGCAATAAAATAATCGATCCGGATGGCGCGCATCCTGAGACTAATCCAATAGACTCCGGACCGCATCTGACTCCGCCTACTGACAATGAAACATCACCTCCTGAATCAGGCTTGTCTGATCTTGATAATATAGAAGTTGCGTATAATCACTCGTCAACTCATGCAGTTGATGTTATTGGAGTTGATAATCTGGCAGCTCTGATAATGTGGGTCAAAAAAACGCTTGAACCGGAAGCAGTAAATCTATTGGTTTCCAAGTACCCGGCTTATAAAACGGCGGCTTCGAATGGTGAGCTTGGAGAGAAAATAGGATTTGAAATCAAATATGATATCGATGATGAAGCCATTGCTGCCGTATCCAGTCAAACGGATACTGATGGTACATTAGCCTACAGAGTGATCATAAATGCCAGCTATTTGTACGTAGAAACAGAAGATGATTCAGAAAATCCATATGTATTTGACGAGAAGAATTATTCGGAACTTGATAATACATTGGTTCATGAGATGATGCATGCCTTTATGGATGACTATACCCGTACAGGAATGACAGGACTCCAATACAACGAAACTGATGGTACATACAGTATAAATTCTGATAATTCTGAGGGTGTAGAATATCCAGCATGGTTTGTTGAAGGAATTGCATCTTCTGTGGATAACACATTTCAGTATAGGAATAGAACAATTTATAGAAAATATGGCTACGACAATGACAATGGAAGTGAGACTTATGATAATTTTACTGCAGAAGTATTGAAAGAATCCTATAGTGATAGTTCAAATAAAATGCGATTGGGTGAAAACAGTACTGAAGCAGAATATATAACCGGATATCTTGCGAGCATATATCTTGGCTATCTATCTGCCAAAGCAGCAGGATATGGGGATGCAGTAATTGGTGAAAGAGTAGATAGCTCTATCATACTTGCCGGGGAAAATTATATGCTTGAACAATTGCATAATGGTAAAACTCTGGATCAATTAATACAGGAAGTTTCCAACTCTGAATATAACAGTACGTCTGATTTTGCAGAAAAATTCATTACAGACAGTTCGGGAATAGAAGATACTGACTCCCTTCAATTTTGTGCAACCCTATTAAATTACCTTCATAATTCCTCTTCAGATGAGGGTATAGCAAATGGATCTGTTCTACTGGATTTTGCAGATACAAACCCTGCTCAGCTATACAAGAGCCTGCTTGATCAGGAACAAACTGTATATATCATGACCGATGATGATGACAACGAGTATTCTACAGTTGACAAAAATCATGCCCTTCAAGGTGGTGGCACTTCAGAGACTGGAATCATCAGTTCCGATGAACAAGAGCCGGCCTCTGATCCTACAGATGAGACAGACCCTGATGCGCAGGACTCTGATAAAACAGCGCAGGCAGCAAAAATACCTGATGAGCAAGGCAGCGTAGAAGTGACTACCGAAGAACTCGATGATGCTGCTGTTGCCGCTGCAGGAAACGAAGCATCATCCGAAGAGTCATGCGATCCTGTTCGTGAAGATTCTAATTCTCCTGAAGAAAAAGAATCTACAACAGAAAATGAACAAGAACTTGAGAACATCCCTGAAACAAGCACCGCGTCAGATCAGGAACAGGAAGAAAACTCTGTAATAGAAGCAGCACAAGAGGATGCTTCCTCTACCAATGTAGAAATAGTCGCAGACAATGAAGTCCTGGAGCTGACCGTTGAAGATTTATCCGGATCCGAATCAGAATTAGATGCTGTATATATTTCAGAGCAAGCTCCAGAGGAACCTTCAGGCACGCCAGAACCGGATAATACCACCTCTGAGCAGGTCCTGGATGCCCTATCTGAACCAAGTTCAGACGAACAAGATGAACCACAGGAGGAAGCCCCAACTGAATAAAGGAGTCACCGGGGACGTATCAAATTAATACATTGTGCACAATGAGTCAATTTGATACGTCCCCAGTGACTCATTTTTTGGTATAATGTATGAAGCTAAAAAAAGTGTTATGTGGCGGGGATTGATGAGAAAGAAAATAGTAAATAAGCTTTATTCGCTTAGTGTCAGGAAAAAAATAATACTGTTTTATCTTATTTGCGTTATATTTCCGCTGTTTGTTGTAGATGGACTTATTGCAAGTATTACGTATAATGCTGAGAAAAAAGAGAAAATGACTTCTTATGAGAACCTTGCAGTAGCCGTAGACTATGCGCTCTCAGGAAATTTTGCAACTATAGATGAGATGGTCGAATCTGTATATCTTAACAGAGGTATATATAATTTCTTAAATACTGAATATTCTAGCGGCCTGGAATATTACACAGCATATCAGGAACTTAAGAAGACTTCAACTCTTTGGGGATTTGCTACTCTGGAGAATTGCAGTTTTACTTTCTATACGGATAACCCAACAATAGTCGGTGGTGGCGGTATACAGCCACTGGACAAGCAGATAGATTCTGTTTGGTACAGAACTTTTCTGGAATCCGGCAAAAATAAACTGCTATGGTTTGGGTATTATAACGACAATATCTATTCCCATGACAGCCGCAAACATATATACATGATAAGAAATCTTGATTATTATCCGAGCTCCAATATCAACAAGATACTGGTCTTTGAATATGATTATGAATATCTCATCAGTGAACTGTCAGCCCTTACCGGAATGCAGGAGACAGTCAAGTTTGAAGTTGTTTCTGATGGCAAAGTTATTTTGTCCAACGATATTGCAGATAACGAGGTAAGCGTTTTTAAGAAATGTGCTGATGAGTCCATGGTAGCCTATAGCAGACCTGTGAATCTGTACGGCTGCGAAATGAGCATCAATATCCTGGATGGCGAAGATACCTTTTATAGAAGTATCCAAAAATATAATTATGTTTTGATAGTACTTATAGCAGTCAGCATGATACTGCCGCTGATCGGAATAATTGTCTTTAAGACTATATTTACTAACAGACTGCTGACACTCAGTAACGTAGTGTTAAACAGCACGCAGGAACATCTGGATCTCGTGCCAGACGTAGAGGGAGAGGATGAGATAGCAACTCTTTCCCAGCGATACAATAATATGGCTCTTCGTATCAATAACCTTATTGATACAGTTTATAAGCAGCAGATCAGGGAGACGGAATCCACTGTTGCCAGGCAAAAAGCAGAGCTGCTTGCATTGCAGAGCCAGATAAATCCGCATTTTTTGTTTAATGCACTGGAAAGTATCCGAATGCATAGCATCATCAAGCATGAGGATGAGACTGCCAGGATGATAGAGAATCTTGCAGTTATCCAGAGACAGTACGTTGAATGGAATTCAGACGTAGTTGCAGTAAGCGATGAGATGAATTTTGTTCATTCATATCTTGAGCTTCAGAGCTACAGATTTGGAAATCGCCTGTCTTATAATATTGAGGTGGAAAAAGAGGCTGAGAACCTCAAGATACCGAAACTCTCCATTGTTACTTTTGTTGAAAACGCCTGCATACATGGCATTGAGCCTAAATCTACCAAGGGCTGGGTATTTGTACGTGTCTATGTCAAAGACAGCGAATTGTATGTAGAAGTTGAAGATACCGGTATAGGCATGGATGAAGAAGAGGCACAGGCTCTGTGCGACAACATGAACAATGCTGATATCGAGATGCTAAAGAACAGATCCAGAGTCGGTATCATCAATGCCTGCATAAGGCTCAAGATGTATACAGATTCAAAAGTAGTATTTGATGTATCTTCAGAGCAGGGCATTGGAACTATTATAACTACAAGAATGACTATCTAAAAAGGATTGCACATATGTTAAGAGTATTGATCGTTGACGATGAACCACATATCGTTCAGGGCTTGAAAGCCCTTATTGACTGGAAAAGTGAAGGCTTTGAAATAGCAGGCAGTGCTTCAAACGGACAGGAAGCTTTGGATTTTTTGAGAGAAAACAGTGTTGATCTGATAATAGCTGATATCAAAATGCCTATCATGTCAGGACTTGAGCTTCTTCAAAATATACGCGAAAACGACGTTACTGACGCCAGCTTTGTCATAAGCAGCGGCTATGCTGATTTTGCTTTTGCCCAGACAGCAATCAAATACGATTGCAAGAGGTATATATTAAAGCCTGTAGACAAAAATGTCCTGCTTGAGATACTCAGGGAAGTTAAAGCGGAGCATGCCAAAGAG
The DNA here is from genome assembly GCA_015056495.1 of Butyrivibrio sp. Taxonomy (GTDB): domain Bacteria; phylum Bacillota; class Clostridia; order Lachnospirales; family Lachnospiraceae; genus Butyrivibrio. The sequence continues at coordinate 31,992 of SVGC01000011.1, read as the reverse complement.
ACTACTGATACAGCTATCAGCAGGGAGATGGAGGACGCTTTTTACGAGCGCGATCTCATCGCAGTCATCAAGGGCAAATATGATGATGTCAATCTCAGAGGCGTTACAAAGAGACTTGGAAGTGCTGAAAATGTGAGATACATTGAGATCCAGGCTCGCTCCATCGAAAGCGAGGATGATCAGGAACAGGATGATGTTGATAAGAGAGCCTTGCAGCGAAAGGTTTACCAGTCCCTCAGGACCTTCCTTGGAGATGATTATGTCAATTGCGTTTTTGATCCGTCAGGTCACGACAAGATCTTTGATGTAGGCCTTGTGTATACAAGCGCTCTGTCAGAACGTTTTGGGATCTCTGAAAAAGAGTATTTTGACAAGCTTCAGGATTACATCAACAGTAATGTCTATTGCAGGATCGAAATGTTTGTAGGTAAAAAAGTAAATGGTATCAAGGATATTTCCAAGTCTTACGGTACAGCCTGCAAGCTCCGATATCTTAGCGGATTTAAAGAGCAGAAAAATATTTATATCTATGATGAAAATCCGGGAAATGCAGGAAAGGAAGGCATCTTTATCTTAAAGCCATCTATTGATGCATTTATCAGTTCTATTGAAGAAAACAATGCTGACAAGATAGATGAAACTATTGAGAAACTCTATGAAGATATCAAAAATGCTGATCTTTCAAGTGATTTCATGGATATCAACATTAGCTACATTGTATTTCAGCTGATCAACCTTGCTTCCAATCAGGATGATGACATCAATCAGGAAGAGATACTTAGGATCATAAGTGAAAAGACGGTTGCTTCAGAATTTAATAGAGGTAGTAAGGAACATCTCAAACGATTTGCACTTGAATATGCAGAGTACCTGGCGCAGCTTAGGAAAAATGTATGTAAAGGTGCTCTTGGAGATGTTGAAAAAGAGATAAAAAATAATTACATGAACAACCTGACGCTGAAATATCTTGGGGATAAGTACTTCATCAATAGCGCTTATCTGGGACAGCTTTTTCACAAAAAATATGGATGTTCCTTTAAGGATTATCTGAACAATTACCGTATAGAAAAAGCTGTATCGCTCCTTCTTACTACAGATATGAAGACATACGAGATCGCAGAAGCAGTAGGTTATAAGGATGTTGATTATTTTGTAAATAAATTTATTACAATCAAAGGATGCACACCGGTCAGATACAGAAAGCAGAATTAAGATCAATTGGGAGTAGCGGATAAGTCACAGGGAAGTTGCATAAGCGGGGAATTGATATGTATAAAAAAATAGTTGCCATTATGTTAAGTTTGGTCATGCTTGGAAGTGTTTCATCCTGCCAAGGCAAAAATGAAGATGAACCAGATGTTAGTGAGATCACAGAGTTTTCAGCCTTTTTTGCTGTACCTGGAATAGAGCTTAATAAGGACAATGATATTCAGAATATAATAGCTGAAAAGACCGGAGTCCGTGTAAAAGAGAGCTGGCTCTCCGGCCAGACAGTGCAGGAAGCCATCAGTACAATGATCGTCCGGGAAAATTATCCGGATTTTGTTGACGGAGGAAGTTCTTCATATCTGTTATACGAAGCAGGAGCTCTTATACCAATTGATGAATATTTTGATGATTATCCAAATATAAGGAATTTTATGTCAGAGCAGGAGTGGGATCAGCTGAGGCAGGAGGATGGCCATATATATTGGATCCCGCAGTTCCAAAATATCAAAGAGGGAGAGTCTGAATGTATCCACAATGATGAAGCGTTCTGGATACAGGCAAGAGTGCTCAAATGGGCAGGTTATCCGGAGATCAGGACTCTGGATGAGTATTTTGACCTGCTGGAAAGATATAGTGCTGCCAATCCGGTAATGGAAGATGGCACTGCAGTTATTCCATATACTATTCTTTGCGAAGACTGGAGATATTACTGTCTGGAAAATGCTCCTGAATTTCTGGATGGTTATCCAAATGACGGCTCTGTGATAGTTGATCCGGATACGCTGACAGTGATTGATTATAATGTCACTGACACAGCCAAAGAATATTTTAAGAAACTAAACGAAGAGTATGCAAAAGGTATAATTGACGCGGAATCTTTTACCCAGACCTATGATGAGTATATTTCCAAGCTCTCTACAGGGCGTGTCCTTGGAATGGTAGATCAGTGGTGGAATTTTGCATATTCAGTTGAGGATGCAATGAAGCAGACTGGCCTTGATGAGCAGGGCTGTCAATATGTTCCTCTTCCTATCACCATCTCAAGAGATGTGCAGAATCAGTGGCATACAGCGGGGGATGTTTTGAATGTATCCTCAGGACTGGCTATTACAAAGGATTGCAGTGATATAGAAAAAGCTCTGCAGTTTGTAGATGATCTTTTGAGCCCGGAAATTCACAATCTGCGATTCTGGGGCGTGGAAGGCGTTGATTACAATGTAGGCGACGATGGAATATTTTATAGAACCGAAGAGCAGCGAAATAACGTAACTAATAGCGTATACAAGGTTTCACATATATGTAATTATAGCTATTTTCCTCAATGGCTCGGGATCAGTGATGATGGCATCAATGCAACCATGCCAAGCAACCAGCCCTACGAGTTTTATGATGGTCTTAGCGATAGCTTAAAGGAGTGTTTTGATGCATATGGTGTCAAGACTTACGTGGAGATGCTGGGTTCCAACGAGTCTCCGGGTGATTGGTTCCCATTATATACTTACTCAAACACTCTTACCAATAAAAGTGCCGGTGGTCTTGCCTGGACCATGATGGGAGAGATCAAGCATGAGTATCTTCCTCAAGTAGTTATGGCAAGCGATTTTGATTCAGCCTGGGAAGCGTACATGAGTGCCTACTACGCCTGCCATCCGGAAGACTTCTTGCAGGCAATGCAGACAGAACTTGACCGCCGTATCCAGGAAGCTGCCAAATATCACTGATTCAAACTTCGTTACTGTTCACTCGCTAACAGCTCGCTCCAGTCACTTAGCAGAACAAAAAGAATAGGCAATGTCGGTTCTCTCTGATTAAACCGGCATTGCCTTTTTGCTCACTTAGGGAAGTGAGGAATAATATACAACAAAGGCTATAATTTATGAGGGGTTATAACCTTTACTGCGCTGTTGGTAGTCACAACCTCTTGAGCGGGTCGTGTTTGCGTCTATACTCCGATGGAGTACAGTTGTTGGACTGCCTAAAGATTCTGTTAAATGTTGATATACTTGAGAAGCCTACTGAAAGTGATATCTCTGTGATAGAGAGATCCGGCTTGGCAAGCAGATCTGAAGCAGCTTTGATCCTACGGTATGTTAAGTATTCATTAAAAGTAAAGTTAGTGTACTGCTTAAATAATCTTGAAAAATGGAATTTGCTAAAGCCTGACTGATAAGCAATCTTTTCAAGGCTAAGGCTTTCCATATAATGTGTATCTATATATTTTAGAATATTGTTGAATTTCTCAATGTACTCTTTCTGCTTGTATACTCTGTTTGTTGACATTTCCATGTTGGAAACACGGTATTTGCCCAGCAAAGCAAAAAAGCTCAGCAGATGAGAGTAGATATTGATATCTGAAAAATCGCTGTCAGAAAAATACTCTGTCCTGATCTGGACAAATAAGTCATACATATCATCATATACAGGAAGGTAGTCCTCTTTTTTGATATGGATAGGCTTACCGATTATTGATGTTATAGAAGAGAAGCTCTTGAGCTTATCTAAAAAATGTACATCAAATAAAAAGATAAATCTTGAACCGTTTTCAGGTGATTTGATACTGTGAAGAGCACCTGATGGAACTAGAAGGATCTCACCAGGGTTTACCTGAAATTCTTCGTTAGAAATAGTAATGTCATACCAGCCTTCTACAGGCATGATGATCTCTATTGCATCGTGCCAATGTGGAGCATAAACCTCATTTACATCGTTGTACCAGATCCTTAATGTAGAATCATTCTGATATTGAACAATTTCTTTACCTTCAGTGATATTTCTATCGCCTTTGTAATCCCCATTGATCAAATTGTTGATTTCAGAATTTAACTCCTGCCTAGCCAATGCCATAACTCATACCTCCCATGATAAGAGCCTTCTCTCACAAGGCTTTCCTATCGACAAGATACATCTTATCATGTGCAATTATGAAAAAACACATGACGTTTTATGGATAAAAGCACTAAAAAATATAGCAATTATTGATAAGGTTTTTAATCGAGATTTTATATAACGAAAAATAGCGGTTTCTCACGAATGATAACGGTTTGGCGATAATATATTAACTATAAATTTAAGCAAGCCATGAATAGCTTGAAGCAATATATAGGAAGTTTAGATAAATATGTATGGATATAATAGTTTAAGATAAAAATGCTTAGGCAAATAAAATGGAGCGGATATGGAATACAAAATCAGTTTAGGGGACAATTTAGGATTTTATTTTGATAATAATGCTTTTCCTGGCGTAAAAAGAGTAATAGATAAGGTCAGAGAAGATGTAAATAATGTTCTTGGAATCAAGCCGGGAGCCTTTGGTGTAGACAACTATACAGGTGCATTTAAGGTAAAAACAAATGCAATTTATGTAACAACTCTTTCTCTGGGTAATGCCAGCCCTCTTTCACAGGAAGAGATCGAGACTCTTTCTTCCAGAAGAGAGGCTTATGCTTTTGTTCTGAAAAAAGCTGAATCAGGCAAAAATGTGTTGGTAATTGCCGGTAGTGATAAGAGAGGAACTATCTATGGACTGTTCCACCTGTCAGAACTCATGGGAGTTTCTCCATGGGTAAATATGGCTGATGTAAAGCCTGCCAAAAAGAATGAACTCGTAATAACAGATGGCGACTGCTTTATTTCCAGACAGCCTTCTGTAAAATACAGAGGATTGTTCATTAATGACGAGTGGCCAAGCTTTGGTAACTGGACATTCCAGCATTATGGCGGTTTTACAGCCAAGATGTATGACAACATTTTTGAACTGATCCTGAGATTAAAGGGCAACTATCTGTGGCCTGCCATGTGGACATCCAACTTTTCACTGGATGGTCCGGGACTTTTAAGCGCAGAGCTTGCAGATGAATATGGTATTGTCATGAGTAACTCCCACCATGAGCCATGTTCAAGACATAGTGAGGAATGGGACCTTGTAAGAGGCGAGGATTCTATTTATGGTAATGCCTGGAATTTTGACAAAAACAAGGAAGGCCTGACAAATTATTGGAGAGATGGCCTTAAGCGTAATGCTCCTTTTGAAAATATCATCACTGTAGGTATGCGTGGCGAGCGTGACAGCGAGGTGCTTGGTAGAAACGCCACACTGAAGGAAAACATAGATTATCTTAAAGAAGTTATTGAGACACAGAGAAAGCTTATCAGTGAAGTGTACGGTGATGAGGCAGAAAATGTACCTCTTATGCTGGCTATTTATAAAGAAGTTGAGAAGTACTATTTTGGAGATAAAGAAACAGAAGGCCTCAAAGAATGGGATGGTCTTGATGGCATCACTCTGATGCTCTGCGAGGATAATCAGGGTAACATGAGAAGACTTCCTGATGATGGTGAGAGCCACAAGGGTGGTTTTGGTATGTATTATCATTTCGATTACCACGGCGATCCTGTTTCCTATGAATGGGTGAACAGCACCTATATTCCAAAGGTATGCGAGCAGATGAGTGAAGCCTATGACAAGGGCGTAAGAGATATATGGATCGTAAATGTAGGTGATCTTAAGCCTCTCGAGCTTCCAATATCATACTTTTTTGACCTTGCCTATGACTATGATAAATACAGTATCCACACCCAAAAGCCATATCAGAGATTTTTACAGAGTTGGACAAAAGAGCAGTTTGGCAACTTCCTCCCGGAAGAAAAGCTTGAAGAAATAAAAGAGCTTCTTGATTCCTACACATATTTAAGCAGTATCAGAAAGCCAGAATGCCTGTATCCTACGACACTGAATTATGCAGCTTACGGCGAAGCAAAGCGCATATACACAAGAGTAAATAAGATAAAAAAGATGGCTGATGATCTTGAACTCTATGTTGCCAGGGAAAAGCATAATGAGATCAGCTCAGCAATTTATGAACTTGTTGTTTTCCCTTCAAGGATCATTGCCAACCATTATGAAATGATGATCACAGCCGGATTCAATAAGGCTTTTGCTGAGATGGGAAGACCTGTTGCCAATCATTACGCTGAAGAAATTGCCAAGTGCATAAGAATAGAGAAAAATCTCATTAAGAAGTACCACGAAGTTGAAAATGGCAAATGGGACAAGATAATGTTATCTCAGCATGTGGGCTTCAGATACTGGAACGAAGAAGAAAACCAGTATCCTACAAGGACTTTTGTTTGGCCTGCTGATAAGCACAGAATGATAGTATATGTGCCTGCAACAGGTAAATATTCCATGGGCGGAGACTGGACAAGAAAGACACTTTCTCTTTTTGAGTTCATAAAGCCAAACGTAAACAGTCAGTCTTTTGTTATTGAAAATGGTGGAAATGTAGAGCTTGAATGGAAGATAGAAGGTCTGTCCAAAGATTGGATAAACATTGATGTTACAAGTGGAAGTCTCCCTGTTTCCAAACATGGAGAAGAGCTTGATAGTATCTGCACAGTTACAGTATCAATAGATAGAGAAGCACTTCGCAAAGAGGCTGGAGAAGGCCAGGTAGCTTATTTGGAAGGATCATTTACAGTGATCGCAGGAAATAAAAAAGTTAACATGCAGGTGCTTGCAGCAGCTTATCAGCAGGGCTTTGATGCACTTAAGCATCAGGTGCCGGTTGTTCCTGATGAATGGCTGAGATATGTTACAACTCCTGTATTCCCGACTCCTTTTGAAGATGTAAGGACACTGCCTGTTATTGGAGATGATATCGGTCTTGCCATAGAAGCAGATGAGTTTACAGGCTGTAATGGTGATGCATCTCGTGAGATGACAGTCATCAAGCCTTTTGGAAAGTATAGCTGCGGAGTAAAGGCATTAAAGAACACTATTGAATACAAAAATGACGTTACATATGATGTAGAGCTGTTTGAGGAAGGTGATTACACACTTACTTTTGTAATCGCACCTTCTAACCCTATAAGTTCAAGAAATACATTAAAGCTTGGAGTGCTGTGGAACGGCAGAGATGAGAGTATAATAAATACTATCGATGAATCTTTTGTAGGCGGTGACAATAGTAACTACAGCTGGTCACAGGGTATTTTCGATGGAGAGCACAGAAAGTCTATTACAGTACATGGCAAAAAAGGCATTAACCAGATTGCTGTGAAGTTTATAGATGAAGGAATTGCTCTTGAGAGGATCCTTGTTAAGAGTGTCAAGACACCTTGGTGTAAAGGCTTCCTTGGACCTGAAATCAATACTAAGGATTGATCAGCCGAAGAAATGGAGAATAGTATGAAGAAAAAAATTGTGAGTGTGGTACTTGCTATGAGTATGGTTCTTGCTGGATGTGCTTCAGAAAAAGGCACAGATGCCACTGATGCAGGAACGCAGCAGAGCATGAGCGATGACAGTTCTAAAGAGTCATCAGAGACAGAAGCAAGTAATGCGGCTGTTGAAGGTGAGAGCAAGAACGCAGAAGATGCAAGTAATGCAGCTGACAGTGATAGTACTGAGGCTAAGGAGGAAGATGGTATGAGTACCGAAATAGTTTACCCGGAGATTGATCTGACAGCCAAGGATCTGCCTGATAATGAGGCTATAGCTTTTATCCAGGATATGAAGCTTGGTTACAACCTTGGTAATACATTTGATTCTTATGTTGATTCAGGTGTGTCTGATGATCTTACTATAGAGACAGCCTGGGGCAATCCTAAGGTTACTAAAGAGTTTATCAGTGCTGTTCATGAAAATGGTTTTGAGACCATCAGAATACCGGTGAGCTGGCACAATCATGTAGATGATGATCTAAATATCAATCAGGCCTGGCTTGATCGTGTTCAGGAAGTTGTAGATTATGCTGTTGAGGAAGGAATGTTTGTGATCGTGGATATCCATCACGACAATCATCCTGAGGCAGAGGGATTATATCCTGATGCTGAGCACAAGCAGCAGTCTCTTGAGTATATTGAAAAAATCTGGACTCAGGTGGCAGACAGATTTAAAGATTATGATGAAAAGCTTATTTTTGAAGGAATGAATGAGCCAAGACTTGTAGGACATAACAATGAATGGTGGATCGATCCAAATAATGAGGATTGCCAAGAGGCTATTGCGATCATCAATGAGCTCAATCAGAAATTTGTTGATGTTGTAAGGGCATCCGGCGGAAATAATGCTGAGAGATACCTTATGTGCCCTGGCTATTGCGCAAGTCCTGACGGAGTACTAAATGATGGATTTGTAATTCCTACAGACAGTGCTGATAATAAGATCATATTATCAATCCATGCATATACACCTTATAACTTTGCCCTTGAGAGCCCTGGAATAGACAATTTCACAGCTTCATCCTACACAAGTACCAAGGATATCGATTATTTCATGGACAAGATATACAGTAAATATGTAAGTCAGGGTGTACCTGTACTTATTGGAGAAGGCGGCTGCGTAGATAAAAACGGCAATCTTCAGTCCCGCGTAGACTGGGCATCATACTATACTGCAAAAGCCAGATCCTGCGGACTTACATTTGTTTGGTGGGATAATGGTCAGTTCAGCGGCAACGGAGAGCTGTTCGGTCTCATCGATCGCAGAAGCGGCGAAGTCAAGTATCCGGAGATTATGAAAGCTATGCTTGATAATTGCAACTGATGCTAGTATTTAAGATAATAAGCCGAATGGCAAAGTATCCAGAGTCACTTTGCCGTTCGGCTTATTATATTTTTCTAAAAACTGATATAGCTATATTTATTCAACCCAATGAACTCTAGACTCATCATATCTATCCTGCTGAGCTCGCGACTCTGCTGGATATCCAAATGGAAGAAGTGCATATGCATGAAGCTCATCACCAATGCCAAGAACCGCATCTGCTTTTTCTATTCTATCTGCAATTGGTGCAAGTGCCAGCCATACTCCACCAAGTCCCAATGAATCAACTTCTAGCCAGGCGTTTTCTGTTGCAATTGCTAAATCAATTGTGTCAAACTCAGGGAACATAAGTCCCTCGGTGCGATAGCAAGGAACCAATACAACAGGTGCATTCTTTGCACAGCTAGAATAGGGACTGCACTCAGAAAGAGCCTTTATCTTCTCTTTATCTGTTACCACATAAAATTCCCAAGGCTGCTGATTTCCAGCTGAAGGCGCTGCCATGGCCGCTTTTAAAATCTGTTCAATCTTTTCTTTTTCCACAGGTTTATCCTGATATTTTCTAATACTTACTCTTTTAAATAATTCTTCCATTGAGTCCTCCTATTCTTAACATGAATAATAACACATACTACTAAAGCTAATGCCGCCACGCTATGAATGCATCTTATAATATTATAGTATGCTTCCAGTGGATGAAATAAACACCCTGTAACCATTAAAATCACAAGCAATAATGCCATCAACGATTCGGTTTTTTTCATTAAAAAATTGTACTCCTTTCTATGATAATGTACTAAAAAAGAGCATAGCAAGCCATTTGTAAGACGGACTTACGCATTGCTGCTACACTCTTGGATGAAATGTTAGCATAGCATAACTGCATTGGTCAAGTACATGACTTGTTTTCTTTTTATTTTTAGCGTTTCTTTCATCATATGGCGGATGTATAATAAATAGTATCTGTATATATATGTGAGTTTAAGCGAGTTGTACAAAGGTTGTGCACTTGATAGAAGAAAGAGAGGATTCTGAGACATGAGTTTGATACCTAAAGATATTGAACAGGAAAATGCAGGCAGAGATGTAATCATTGTAAGAACCAGCATATTGGGGATAGTTGCCAATGTGTTACTTGCAAGCTTTAAGGCTATAATTGGTATTTTGTCCAATTCTATTGCTGTGGTACTTGATGCTATCAACAACATCTCTGATGCAGCTTCTTCAATAATTACAATAGTTGGAACCAAACTTGCAGGCAAGGATCCTGATAGAAAGCACCCGTTTGGATATGGTAGGATAGAGTATCTGAGCGCTATGGTGATTGCTGTCATTGTATTGTATGCAGGACTGACATCACTTGAAGAGTCTATCAAGAAGATCATTCATCCGGAACTTCCGGAATACAGTACAGTGGGACTGATCATTATTGCTGTAGCTGTAGTTGTAAAGCTGCTTCTTGGAATGTATGTAAAAAAGGTTGGAGATAAGGTCAATTCAGATTCTCTTGTCAATTCCGGGGAAGATGCTAAACTTGATTCTGTCATATCAGCAGCAACCCTTGTAGCTGCTATAGTATATCTTTTAGCAGGAATATCTCTGGAAGCATGGCTTGGTGCAATCATCTCTATTGTCATCATCAAATCAGGCTTTGAGATGCTGGGTGATACTATATCCAAGCTCCTTGGCGAAAAGGCGTCTCTGGATCTTGTCAGAGAGATCAAGGGGATTGCCACTTCTTTTCCTGATGTAAATGGAGCATATGACCTGGTACTCAATAACTATGGACCGGACAGATTCATTGGCTCTATCCATATTGAGATTCCTGATACATATACAGCAGCTCAGATGGATGTCCTTATCAGAAAGGTCACTGACAAAATCTATGATGAATGCGGTGTATATATGACTGCAATCGGTGTATACTCACATAATACCTTGGATAAAGATATCCAGAATATTCAGAATGATATCAGGACAATAGCACTGGGATTTAAGAATGTCCGCGGCGTGCATGGTTTTTATCTTGATAAAGAGAGAAACATGATCAGATTTGACCTTGTTATCTCTCTTGATGAAAAAGACAGAGATACTCTTCGTGGAAAAGTGCTTGAAGCTATTGAGAAGAAATATGCAGAATATAAATTTAATGTAGCAATTGATGCTGACTTCACGGAGTGATAACTGATGACTATAATACTTGAAGATATAACAAAAGAATACAATGGCAAAATAGTCATTGAACACTTTAATCTGAATATCGAAGATAATAGATGCTATGCTCTGGTGGGACCGGAAGGTTGTGGAAAGACCACTATCCTCAAAGTCTTCATGGGACTTGTAAAGCCTGATGGTGGCGGCGTTCACAGGATGGGAGATTATAAGTATCCTACACTTCATAGCGGATATGTATCTCAGGAAGGCCAGTTGGTACCTCGTAAAAATGCCATCTGGAACGTGAGAAAGGTCTATAGAAGAGCTTCCAAGGGCAGAGTTATTGAGGAGCTGGAGAAATTTATCCCTGCTGAAAAGTTGAAGCTCCCTGTTAGTGAGCTTACTGACGCAGAGAGAAAGCTTGTGGAGATAGTAAGATCCTTTGTGATACCGGCAGATTTTCTTGTAATGGATGAACCTTTTATGTACCTGGATGAGGAGCAGTGTGGCAAGGTTCTTGATTACATCAAGGAAAACAGAGGCAGCAGGCCGCTTCTTATTGCATCAAGATCTGAGGATCATTTTGATTTTGCCAGAGTGATACACATGGCGTGAATTAAAAACGATATAGGTGGTATGAAGGAACGTAACAGTTTATGAATTTATTTGATATAGTTGGTCCAACTATGGTAGGACCTTCAAGTTCGCACACGGCAGGGGCTGTCAGAATCGGCAATGTCTGCAGGAAATTACTTGGTGAGCCTGTAAAGTATGCAGATATATATTTCCATGGGTCTTTTTGGGCAACTGGCAAGGGACATGGAACAGACAAGGCAATAGTTGCCGGACTTCTTGGAATGGCAGTGGATGATGAGAATATTCCTCACAGCTTTGAGATAGCACAGCAAAAAGGACTTGAGTTTTCTTTTTCAGAGATAGATCTGGGAGAAGTTCATCCCAACACCGTCAAGCTGATATTAAAGGGAGTAAACGGTAAAGAGCTGGAAGTCGTAGCAGCTTCTGTTGGCGGAGGCAGAATAAATGTCAGTGAGATTGATGGCCAGGTGGCTGATTTTAGCGGAGAGTATCCAACTCTTATCATCTACAATCAGGATAAACCTGGACTTGTAGCAAAAGTGTCTGATATGTTGCAGAACAGATCCATAAATATTGCAACTATGCAGCTTCACAGGTCAGGCCGCGGAGGCAATGCAGTCATGGTCATTGAGACAGACCAGGAGGTATGGCCGGTAGCCCTGGAGAGCCTTAGAGCTATGGACGGCGTGGATAAGGTTACATATTACAGTTTAAATGATATGTAATTTATTTATGATGGCCTTTTGCAATGCAGCTGAAGTTAGCTTATTTGCAGGTTCTGCAATGCAGTTGGAGTTGGCTTATTTGTGGGTTTTACAATGTGGTTAAATTCAGTTGCATGTATAATTTGTTTTTTAGGAGATTTTTCGATGTATAAGTCACTTTTGGATATATGCACTGTTTGCGACTCTCAGGGGCTATCCTTTTGGGAAGCAGTGCAAAAAGAGGATGCCAAGGAGCAGAACATTGATTTGGCAGATCATTTTAACATGATGAAAAATCTGTATCTTGCCATGAAATCCTCTAATGATAAGTATGATGAGAAGATTAAGAGTACCAGCGGTCTTGTAGGCGGTGAAGCAGCCAAGGTGCATGACAGACGCCTTGAAGGTAAGCTCTTGTGCGGCGATTTCTGTGGTATGGTCATGGAGAAAGCGCTCAGAATCAGTGAATCCAATGCCTGCATGAAGAGAATCGTGGCAGCGCCAACGGCAGGTTCCTGCGGCGTGGTTCCGGCTTGTCTTATCAGTTTTCAGGAAAAAGATGGCCTTGATGATGATGAGATGACTAAGGCTCTGTATGTGGCAGCAGGTATTGGCGGCGTTATAGCCTGTAGAGCGTCATTGTCAGGCGCTGAGGGTGGCTGTCAGGCTGAAATTGGTTCTGCATCTGCCATGGCAGCAGGTGCTCTGGCCTATTTACAAGGCGGAGATAATAAACAGATATGCAATGCAGCAGCTCTGGCGCTTAAGGGACTCCTTGGGCTTGCCTGTGATCCGGTGGCAGGTCTTGTAGAGGTTCCATGCGTCAAGCGAAATGTCATAGGTTCTGTCAATGCTGTAACCAGTTCAGACATGGCTATGGCAGGAATATATAGCAAGATAGATCCTGATCAGGTGATCGATGCCATGAAGAGTATAGGACGTGGCATGAATCCGTCAATCAAGGAGACTGGAATGGGAGGTCTTGCAGCTACGCCTGATGGCAGAGCTATCAGAGAAGGACTATCACACTTGAAAATGTGAGAGTGTTTAGGGGGATGAGATAGAAAAAAGAGTTATGGAGGAGTAAAAATGTTATCTTTTTCAAGCGATTACACTGAAGGCGCGCACGAGAAGATCCTGCAGCGCTTTGTAGAGACCAATCTGGAGCAGCTTCCTGGATATGGCTCAGATCATTATTGCGATGAGGCAAAAGAAAAAATCAAAAAGGCAGTTGAAATGCCTGATGCTGACGTGTGGTTCTTAACAGGTGGAACTCAGACTAATGAGATCATAGTCGATACTATGCTTGCCAAGTATGAAGGCGCAATCTCAGCTGTTACTGGTCATATCAGCGCCCATGAGGCAGGAGCTGTAGAGTTTAATGGTCATGAAGTCCTGACAGTACCTGGATATGACGGAAAGCTCAAAGCAAGCGATGTAAGAAATTATTGCGAGACTTTTTATGGAGATGAGAACCATGAGCATATGGTATTCCCTGGAATGGTCTATATCTCTTATCCGACAGAATATGGAACTTTATATAGCAAAAAAGAACTTGAAGAAATCTATGCTGTATGTAAAGAATTCAAGATGACTCTATTCGTAGACGGAGCAAGACTGGGCTATGGCCTTATGAGCACAGGCTGTGATCTGACACTTCCTGAACTTGCAAGATTATGCGATGTCTTCTACATCGGCGGAACTAAGGTAGGCGCTCTCTGTGGAGAGGCTGTTGTGTTTACACAGGGCAATACTCCAAAGCATTTCCTTACCAGCATCAAGCAGCATGGAGCACTTCTTGCCAAGGGCAGACTTCTTGGAATCCAGTTTGATGCATTATTTACAGATGATCTGTATTTTGAAATCAGCAAAAATGCTATAGAAAGAGCTGATGAACTGCGTCAGATTCTGAAGGATAAAGGATATAAATTTGCTATCGAAAATCCTACCAACCAGATCTTCGTAGTCATTGAAAATGAAAAGCTCAAAAAGCTCCAGAATCAGGTAACAGTAGGTTTCTGGGAAAAGTATGATGATACTCACACAGTTGTACGCTTCGCTACAAGCTGGGCAACTACAAAAGAGCAGATTCAAGAAGTTGAAAAGCTCTTATAAATGGCTAAGGAAAGAGTCACCGGGGACGTATCAAATTGACTCATTGTGCCCAATGAGTCAATTTGATACGTCCCCAGTGACTCTTTTTATTTCGCGCAAAGAAGGAAATATATGGCTGCTTTTCTCTAAAGTATAGGTATATTTGATCATCACAAAAATATAGAATGATAATAATAAGTAACAAACATTTGATAACAATGGTTCTACGAAAGGATGGTGATTATCATGTTATCAATACTATTTTTAGTCCTTTTCTTTATGGTGTTTGGCAAGATGGCAGCTTTTGCTTTTAAAGCAACCTGGAGCATCTTCAAAGTTGCTTTGTATCTTGTGTTCTTGCCAATAGTACTGGTTGTTATGGTGTTTGGCGGATTGGTGTATATCGCACTTCCGATACTTGCAATCATAGGCCTTATAAGCCTGATATCTGGATTTGGTTCTTATAGCAGATATTAATCCCATACAGTCCATTATTTATTGAAATCCATAAGTAAAAAGGAGATTCTGTTGTCGAGTCTCCTTTTTACTATTTAACACAAAAACTCATTGTAACGGAGAAATTGTAATGATAAAGGGGACGTTTAAGAAAATTGCAATAGTGATAATTACGGTCATTAGCATTTTTACAACAGCTATTCTGTTTGATTCATTTGTTGGATATTTTAGTAAGTCTGCGAACATAGATGGGACGCCTGTTATTACAGTGACCAGATATTACTGGTCAGATGTCCAGGCTGAACCCAATGAAGTCACTACTGAATATGTGGATGTAAAAAAAGGTGATGTTATATTTGATGACGGATATTATAAATTAACTGTAAAAAGAATCAGCGAAGATGATGTGATCCTTAGTTCATCAGGTGGACTCATTGAGAAAAATCCGGATGGAACAATAAATCTTAATGATGAAGGTCCTAAAAACTTTACCATCGCTAGTGACAATGAAATGCATATAGCCAGCCAGTCTATGGATGGAGGCGTTGTTTTGACTATCAGTTACCATATCGGATGAGTTCTTGCTATTTCTAAAGGACGGAAGCAATGGAAATGTTTATATTGAGTAAAAATAATAAAGAATGGATATGAAAGAGAAATGATAGATATAAATTTTCAAGAAAAAAGTTGGATGAAATGTTAACAAATTCTTTATCGGAATTTGGATTTAAAAGGAGAGGACTTTTTAAATACAAAAAGAAAGTAGGAGAGTGTGAAGAAAAGATATCTTTGGCTAAAACAAAGGTAAGGGGAGAAGAAAGATTTCATATTTACGTTATAATTAGTGCGAACTATAAATGCATTAATGAAGTATTAGAGACTATTACGGGAAGAAAAAGACCTGGTTTTTCGACAATTGCATTCAATATGGATTATTTTGTGAATGGGGATAAGGCCTATGGTTTTTACATAGACGTAAATACGGATATAACAGCTGTTGCAGAAGATGTTACATGTAAAGTTAGGGAGTACGCGATTCCTGAATTGGCAGCAATAGATACAATTGATAAATATTATGAATTATTGAAGATAAAGGACCCAAGAACCATCTATGGTTCAACATTTAGACATGAATGGTCACTGCTAGCATTGACTATTTTAAAAGACAAAAAACGAGTTAGAGAAGTTTTTGAAATATATGAAGATAAATTGAAAAGGAATAAGTCTGCATTTGAATATGCACTTGTAAGATTTGAGAATAATAATTTTGAAGAGGATACACAATGGGAAAAGAATTAGCTTTTTGGAAGCAAAATAGTATATCAAATAATTACTCTGAAATCTATGACACGCTACTTAGTGGACAACATGTAGAATTTATAGACACAATACCTTCTGATGACATTAGGAAAAGGATATCATCAGAGTTTAAAGATTGGGTTTGCAATAATAATTTTCAATATGAAAATGGCAAGGCAGCCTTTGATGTATTTATTACCGACCAGATTGTGCGTTTTGATTGCTACAGTTTAACATATGGGGAGTTGAATAAAATAATAGATATTATGCTTGAGTATGGGTGTTTTTTGTACGATCCAGATTTAAACGTAAGATTTGATGGAAAGTGATATTTAAAAGTGAAGACATTGCTTCTAAAGAACCATCTGATAATATTGGTAAAAGAAGGCTCTTTTTGTACCCTCGGTCGATGAAAAAAGTAAAACTGAGAGCCTGAGTTATTTTTCTAATTTGGTTGATTTGAGTGACTGAATAGTAACACCAATAAATAAAAAATATATGAATAATTATTGATTCATGGAATTAGAGAGATGAATAATGAATGAAGACGCAAAAAAAAGATATGAATACTTGAAAAGGAAGCAAAATGAACAAATTAAGCTTTATAAATGGCAACATAATAATCTATTTATGGAATTTGTAAAAAAGATAGATGAAATACAGATTATTTCTGATGATGAATGCAAACTATTAATTGATAGATTTTCAGGTTCAATTCCGTTTTATTCATCAGGACGTATTAATTGGAATGATTCAAAATTGCAAAAAAACAAAGTTAGTTACCTTGAGCTTGATAATTATGTTGATTCATCAAAAGATTATTATGTAATTTGGGATAATTATGATTTACCTGTTATAAAGTGTAAATTACAATCAATTATTGATAATGCTGATGATATTGAATCAGTAGCATTTAGTTATTTAATTATATCAGAGAACTTTAAAGTTATAATGGAGTCAGAAAAATTTGGTTCTCTGAATTTGTGTATTATAGAATGATATGTCAATACTTTAGCACCACCAACCTCTCCCCTCTCAAAGGTATTAATATGGATAACTTTTTAAAGCATTTTAATGTAAAAAATGAATTCATTGAAACGGATGATTTATATTCAGATATTCTTAATCAGCTTGGCGGAATGGAATTTGGAAATGGAATAATAAGAATAATTAAAGAATCTGATTTAAAAAAATGGAGCAGCATGATTGATGATGCTTTTCCTGATTTTAAAGGTATGTATAAACTTTTTGCATACGATTGGTTGGGAAGTTTTTTTGCAATAGATTTAAGAGGCGGCAAACAATTAAAAATACTTATGTTTGAAATAGGAACACATGATGTATTAAGGATTCCATCTACATTAGAGCAATTCTTTGATAAGGAGGTTGTTGAAAATGCTGATGCTTGTTTGGCATCGGATTTCTATAAAGAATATTTATTGAATTCAGAAAAACCAAGTTATTACAGATGTGCCGGGTACAAGATTCCTTTATTTTTGGGAGGTAAAGATGCCATATACAATCTTGAAGATAGTGATATCGATGTTTATTGGAGCATTATGACCCAAGTATGGAGAAAAACCAGATAAATAAGATAGTTATTATAGTTATGAAGTTAGTTCCGGTGGTGGCTGAGGAAGAAGTTATAGTAGTGGTTCATATATAACAGGTGAAACGGACATATAGGCTGACATTGAAACACGGGGATGGAGAAGCATTAAAATAATTATGGGTATGAAAAAACGTAAGATTTTATTAGTATTTATAACATTGATAGCGCTGCTTGGCATAATTGCCATGTCTCAGGTCGTAAAGAATCGTGGAGGCATTAACGTCAAGTGTAGTGTTGAGCATCCTGTATCAGACAAAATAGTTAGTTACCGACAGGATGATGAAAGCTGGAAGGATATCCATCTGGGCGATTCGAAATATACGATGGAATCATCAGGATGTATTACAACTTGTATAGCCACTGCTGTTTCTGAAACGGACAGGGCATTAACTCCAGCAGAACTTGTGGATCTCCTATCTGAAAAAGGTGTATTCGATAGCGCAGGTAATATGCAATGGGGAGAACTGGATGAGATACCTGGGTTTGAAGTTACAGTTTACAGTGATCTCAGTGTTGATTATATTGATGAATGCCTGTCTGCCGGGCATTATCCGATAGTAAAAGTTCATAGAAAATCTCTTTTCAGCTATCATCATTTTGTACTTATCGTAGGCGCAGAAGATGGTGAATATATATGCATGGATCCATTAATGGATGGCTATACTAAATTGAGCGATTATGGGAAAAGAATATATTCAATAAGATGTGTATGGTATGAGGAATAGATTTTAAAGAATGTAAAGTAAAAGCGAGAACTGCCAATTGGCATTGAGTTCTTGCTTTTTTCATTTGTATCATGGTCGGAATTGCTATATTTTGTAACTATTAAGATTAGAAAAAGGAAAATTGTTTTTATAAGCTATAAATAGATGAAGGCTCATTTTGAAATGATTGGAGGTCATGCAAAATGCAAAAATTGGAATGTTTACAGACTGAAGATAGTATAACTGTTTATTGGGAAAAAACGGAAGAAGCTCAGAAGGGCAACATTTATAAGATATATGCTGATAACGATTTGATAGGTGAGACTGAGAAGACAGATTATAATATAACCGGTCTAAGTCCGGAAAAAGAATATCAGATTGATGTTAAGTGCTACAGAAATGAATCTGAGATAGCTTCATTACAGAAAAGGATCTGCACGCTTTCGAAAAGAAAAAGGATAGATGTGACTAGAGCTCCATATAACGCGGTTGGAGATGGTACAACAATTAATACAAAGGCTCTTCAGATGGCAATTGATGATTGTCAAAAGGGTGAGACTGTTTATTTTCCAAAAGGAATATATCTTACTGGAGGCTTGAAACTTCATAGTGATATGGAGCTATTCTTAGATGAGGGCGCAATACTCCAGGGAAGTCAGGAACCTCAGGACTATCTGCCTAAGATACATAGCAGGTTTGAAGGATATGAGATGGAATGCTATCAGAGTCTGTTGAATTTAGGAGACCTTGATCATGATGATGGATATAACTGCGTAAATGTAATAATAAGAGGCGGTGGAACAATCTCCGGTGGTGGTAAAACTCTTGCAAGAGCAATTATTGAATCTGAAAGGGAGAGACTTAAGGAGAAAATAGCTGCACTTGGAGATGGCGTAAAAGAATATGAGAACAATGATACAATTCCGGGAAGAGCAAGAGGCAGACTTATCAATATCAGTAACTGTCAAAATATCAGAATTACAAATCTGCATCTTGAAAATGGTCCGGCGTGGAATGTACATATGATTTATTCTGATAGTATTGTTATGGATAATTGCAGTATGTTCTCAAGAGAGATATGGAATGGTGATGGTTGGGATCCTGATTCATCTACTAACTGCACGTTATTTGCATGCGTTTTTGATACAGGTGATGATTCCGTTGCTATTAAATCTGGAAAGAATCCTGAAGGTAATATAATAAATCGTCCGACAGAGCATATCAGGATATTTGATTGCGAAATCAGATTTGGTCATGGAATGGCTATAGGAAGCGAAATGTCCGGAGGTGTAAGAGATGTCAGAATATGGGACTGTGATCTGAGCTATTCTGCTTACGGCATACAGATAAAGGGAACTCCAAAGAGGGGTGGCTATGTCCAGGACGTACATGTAAGCGATGTAATAGCTCCTAGAATATTGGTTCTGTCAGTTCCTTATAATGATGATGGAATTGGAGCAGCTCATCCACCAAAGTTTAGTAATTTATCTTTTAAGAATATGGTATTAACTTCAATGAATCTGCATGAAATGGAAAATATACTGGTACCATGTAATCCAATAGAATTTAGAGGCTTTGAAGGTGAAGACTATTATGTTGATAATGTAAGTCTTGAAAATATACACATTAAGCAACCGATAGTAGAGGATTTGAATTTTGCAAAATCATGGTATGATGATGGATCAACTGACGGATTTGGCGGAATAATCCTTAAGAGATGCAAGAATATTAATGTTAGAAATATAAGTGTGGAATGACAGGTGGTTAAAAAAGGTTCTTTTTCTAAGATTAATACTACAAACATTGATATATGTAATTTTGATAAATAAGGATTAACTAATACCATATAGTCTGTTTATCACATTATTCAATTCAGCCAAAAGCTCCAGACATTCGTGTTTGGGGCTTTTTTCTATTTTTCTTACAAGACTGATGATGGTTTCCTGGTCATTGCCCGGATCTGGAATAGGTATGCTTTCCAGGTGAGAACGCAGGATCTTAAGGGTTTTCCAGCTGTGAGTGAAGTAAAATCTTACAGCATCGCTATTGAGGACAGCCATGATATATTCTGCGCTGATGTCTTTCTTTTGCGGAATCATGATATTGCAGCTGTTGAGAGTGAGGTAGCCATTGGTGTCCCTTGCAACAACAGGATATGAAGCAATAAACCTGTAGAGGAGCTTTTCAGGATTGTGATACATTTTTTCCGGAGCTATCTGCTGGAAGAGTTCAGGCTTGTAATAGGTGTATTTTCTTGGAGCAGAGCATTTATATTCAGAGATATCACTTCCTCTGAGGATAGGCTCTGAACCGGCTACCTGTATGTCATATAGCAGACCCTTATTGCCGCCGGATACGATGCCTAGGGCAAAATCGCAATTACCCTTTAAAGTAAACATTCCTGGCAGGTTGTTCATTTTGGCAAGGATCTCGTATTCCTTGTCAGTGCTTAAGATGTTGAAATTAGAGGCAGCAATAGGTCTTGAAGCGTCTATAGAAAAAGCAGTTCCATCTTTTTCAATCTGGATATTGGAAGGCTTATTTTGGCTAAGATTTAGAATGATGCTAGGACACTGCACATTACTGAATACTTCTCCAAGATAGGATAAAGAGCTGATGTAGGCCTTATCCAGAATGAAGCGGCGGATCTTTATATGATTTTTGACATCAAGAATAGCCTCTGGCAGTATGAAGGA
The DNA here is from genome assembly GCA_015056495.1 of Butyrivibrio sp. Classification (GTDB taxonomy): domain Bacteria; phylum Bacillota; class Clostridia; order Lachnospirales; family Lachnospiraceae; genus Butyrivibrio. Next base: position 10,921 of record SVGC01000011.1, on the reverse strand, counting down.
TACGGAGCCGGAGGAACTTAAGTGTCTGATGGAATTTTCTAAAAACAGATCGTAGGATTCATGAGATCTTTTACTGCAACATTCATATTTTTTGCACAGACTCAGAATCTGATGGGATGTAAAATCGTAACCCCATGGCGGATTTCCCAGGATCAGATCATATTTTTCTTTTGAAGAAAAGGATAAAAAGTCTTTCTTCTTTATGTTTGAACATAGAATTTCATAGTCATCAATATTAGTAAGTCCATATTTTAGAGCTAGATTGATGCGAGTGATGGCAATACCAACTGGATCAATGTCAAAAGCATGGATATTTGCCAGTTCTATGCTGTCATCTATCTGCAACAGAAAATTTCCGCATCCGCAGCATGGATCCAGAAGCTTTTTATCTGTCATATCAAGTTTGGAAATAAGCTTTTTTACAATACGATTTGGAGTATAGTATGCCCCTGTAGCCTTGCGTCTTCTGAGGTTCTGCAGGGAAATGTATATATATCCAAGAGTGTCCTCATGTGGAACGAAAGCTATATCTGGAAGAAGCGCCTTATCAATTGACTCTGCCCTGTCAGAGCTGTTAGGCATTTTTTTAAAACAAGCATTTAAGTCTGACAGTAACAGCTCCTTAAGCTTGGAAGTTGCCCCGCGTTTGGATAGTAACAGATGAGCATAATGCATGAGTATATCACCAAGAGCGGTATCCGAAATTTCTTGGGAACCATTTATGAGGCAGTTTTCAAATATCGCATCAACAATATCCTGATTTGGTGAATTATCGTCAATATAGGATTTGTAGTTATTGCTTCCTGATACAAATTTCTTATTTCTGCGGGATTTGAGTGCAGTATTCTTATTCTGATCAATGTCCTTTACCAGCTGATGCACATAGTTTTTATCAAATACATACTGTGAATGGCCATCTGCAGTCCCCAAAGGCCTGATCTTACCAAGCCTTACCCAGTTAAGACCTGTAGCAGTAGATATACCTACAATATCACACATTTCCTCAAGTGTATAAATCTCTTTATTAAGTTCATTTCCATGGGAATTTAAACTTGATTTCATGTAATAAATTATATTACTGCCATTTTTCCTGCGCAATGAAAAAGTGCTCGGAGGAAAATGGGCGAAATTGCATATGATTTTAGGAAAATAAGTAGATTGAAATTTTAAGTTTTTTTATAATTTAATTGTGCGCTGGTGCACAGTAAAACTATATAATTTTGGAGGATTGAAAATGGCAAATCGTATCGTACTTAACACAGTTTCTTATCATGGGGCAGGGGCTATCAAAGAGATAGTTAATGTTGCTAACACAAAGGGATTTAAGCATATTTTTGTTGCATCAGATCCAGATCTTGTAAAGTTTGGGGTTACAGGAAAGGTTACATCACTTCTTGATGAAGCAAAGATTCCATATACAATTTATTCAAATATTAAGCCAAATCCAACAATCCAGAACGTACAGGATGGTGTAAAGGCATTTAAGGATTGTGGTGCTGATTCTATCGTAGCTATCGGTGGTGGTTCATCAATGGATACAGCTAAGGCTATCGGTATCATCATTACAAACCCTGAGTTTGCAGATGTTCGTTCTCTTGAGGGCGTTGCTCCTACTAAAAATCATGCGGTTCCTACAATTGCAGTTCCAACAACAGCTGGTACAGCTGCAGAAGTTACAATCAACTATGTTATTACAGATCTTGAAAAAGAGCGTAAATTCGTATGCGTAGATGAGCACGATATTCCGGAAGTTGCTATCATCGATCCTGAGATGATGTCTTCTATGCCTAAGGGCCTTACAGCTGCTACAGGTATGGATGCTCTTACACATGCTATCGAAGGATATACAACTAAGGCTGCTTGGGAGATGACAGATATGTTCCATCTTGAAGCTATCAGACTTATCTCTCAGAATCTTCGTGGTGCTGTAGCTAATACTAAGGAAGGCCGTGAAGGAATGGCTCTTGCTCAGTACATTGCCGGTATGGGATTCTCAAACGTAGGTCTAGGTATTGCTCATTCTATCGCTCATACACTTGGTGCTCATTATGACACACCACACGGTGTTGCTTGTGCTATGATGCTTCCTATCGTAATGGAATACAATCAGGAATTCACAGGTGAGAGATATAGAGAGATTGCTAGAGCTATGGGTGTTGAAGGCGTAGACAATATGTCTCAGGCTGAATATAGAAAAGCTGCTATCGATGCAGTTAAGAAGCTCTCTGAGGATGTAGGTATCCCGGCTAAAAATGATAAAATCAAGGAAGAAGATCTTGATGTTCTTGCAGCTGATGCATTTGCAGATGCTTGCTGCCCAGGTAACCCAAGAGATACTAATGTAGAAGAACTCAAAGAACTCTACAGAAAGATCATGTAATATTTTATATTCCGTCTAAAAGTTGATATAATATGATATAAGAGCCATAAGTCACAAATGAGGACGGGAGAGAAAAAATTATGAGACGTAGTCGTATACTGACCTGCGCGATTATCTGCGCTTTTGTAGTTATTATTGCTTATGTATGGATCATGTTCCGGCAGAGGCAAGATGCAATTAAGGATCAGGAGGCTACGTCTCTTTTGCCTGTAGAGGAGACTGATGCAGGCGAAAGTAATACTGAACCTGATTCTGGGTTGGTTGCAGAAAATGTTGATGCGGCAACTGATCAGGAGTCTGCAGATGATAAATCATCTTTTTATTATGAAAACGTAGTTGTTCCAAAGCAGTTGGAGTTGTCTGAAGCTATTGTGATCACTGATGGATATGAGGGAGATGTTTTTGAAGAGGCTGACAGCGATTGTGTTGATCATATAGAGATTGCGAGGGATCTTCCATCTTACTATGTATCCTATGATGTGGATGGCAAGAGTTATATTACTTCTGTTAAAAATCAGGGGCAGACCTCAATGTGCTGGTCCTTTGCTTCTATAGGAGCTGTAGAGAGCGACCTTTTGATACATCATGATGACCTGAGCGCAGATGACTTGAATCTGTCAGAAAAGCATATGGCTTATTATAACCTTCATCAGGCCCTTGGCTCTTATGGTGGACTTATAGATGATGATTACAGGATGTTTGTCAATGAAGCTGACACCTACGCATGGGTATTTGATTATGACACAGGATATACAAGTGTTGGCGGAGTCACGGACCATTGCATTGACTATTTTACTACCTGGAAAGGACCTGTAAGTGATGATGGCAATGACAGACTGGGAAAAGTAAGCAATTCCACCAGCATATATACAGATACCAAAGCAGTGCCATCAGCGGCTTTCGAGCCTGTATGCCATATACAGGATGTAATCGAGATTCCAGCATCTATCAAGAATCAAAAAAGTATCAAGACCCTCATCATGGAGCATGGAAGCGTGACAGCCAGCATCTGTTCTGAGGATAAGTATTGGAAAAATCAGTTTGGGATACTCTATGATCATGATGAATTTAAGAGCGGCCAGAATGACGCAGATCATGAGATATTGATTGTGGGCTGGGATGATGAGTATGATATGTCCATGTATTCCAGTGCTCCTGAGGGAGATGGTGCATGGATATGTAAGAACAGCTGGGGCTCTGGTATAGGATACAATGGATATTTCTATGTGTCATATTATGATAATGTCTTAAGTGCATACAATGTGGCTGCATATTCCTGTGCAATGGAAGGCGATGAGGACTGGTATGATCACAATTATCAGGTTGCAGGTTGCATAAGCCATATTACTGACGCAATCGATGATGAAGCAAATCTGGTATATGCATATGAAGACAACAATTATCCTTACGCCACTGTTTATGAGGCTTATTCCGATGAAGTGCTAAAGGCCATATCCATTTTTACCATGGAAACAGGTAATGAATATGAGATATATGTCTACAATGATATCGATGCAACTGATAAGATAGATTTCAGTAAACTTGATGATCCAATCATTAAAATGGATGTCAGTATTGCCAGCGGAGGCTTTCATACGATTCCTTTGGAAAAAGAAATAGAGTTGTCCAAAGGGGAGAACTTTATGGTAATGGTAGTGCCTTCCGAAGGATATGATCTCATATATGAGAAGACAATGGACGTGACTGACCATGAGAACTATGATTACTGGGGCAATTACATTGGAAGCATAAGGACAGTAAATACCCCCAGTGGTCGGAGCTATTATATAAGTGCTGATGGAACGGGTCTTGAAAAACAAGAGGATAAAGATTTTGTAGTCAAAGCCTATACAGTTGATAAATAAAATTAAAGCCGAAGCGTTTGCTTCGGCTGATTTTTTGGGAGGTGGGTTGCACGGTGGGGAGCCATGCAACCCATTGTATGAAAAAAGTTTTGTTGGGGGTTCAGATGTGTTTGTTCACCTCTGATGTTATATACTATAATATGAATTTGTTTCCAAATTGTGGCTAGATTCTTAAGGAAGTAAGTTCTTTTTATAAATCAAAGCTATATTGATAATAAACAAGAAATAAAAAATAACGATATTACGTTTGCATTTTAGAAACAGTTTATAAATCAGACAAAGTCTTGAAACATAAAAATAGACCAGTTTACAGGAAACTGATCGCTTGAATCACTTTTGGGAGGAGGGGCTGCTCGATGGGGAGTCGAACAGCCCGGTATGAAAAAAGTTTTGTTGGGGGAGTGAGAACTTTTTGTTCTCACAATATATATCGGTGGAGTTATAAAAAACTTAACAATATATCGATTATTAATGTTGCAAAAATATTTACAAAATATAGGAATAAAATTTGTGAAAAATACACAAAAGGATATTGTACAAAATTATGAATAAATACGAGGTGCTAAAAAATATATTCGGTTATGATTCTTTCAGAGATGGTCAGGAATCACTTATAGATGCTATTTTGAACGGCAGAGATGTTCTGGGAATAATGCCTACGGGTGCAGGTAAGTCTCTGTGCTATCAGGTACCGGCTCTTGTCATGGAAGGAATTACGATAGTGGTTTCTCCACTTATATCTCTTATGAAGGACCAGGTCCATGCCCTTAATGAAGCTGGAGTACATGCTGCCTATATCAATAGTTCACTGACAGAAGGTCAGATAAGTAAGGCTCTGGAATATGCTTCAAGAGGTCAATACAAGATCATATATGTTGCTCCTGAGAGACTTGATACTTATGGCTTTGTCTCTTTTGCAAGGCAGGCTGATATATCACAGGTCACTGTAGATGAGGCTCATTGTATATCACAGTGGGGACAGGACTTTAGACCGGGATATCTGCATATATTGGATTTTGTGAATAAACTGGGCAAACGCCCTGTAGTCAGCGCTTTTACCGCTACAGCTACTGAGAAGGTAAAAGAGGATATATTAAATAGCTTGAAATTACAGGATCCTAAGGTTATGGTTACGGGCTTTGACAGGGATAATCTGTATTTTGGAGTTGAAACAGTAAAACGTAAGAGTGATTTCGTTTTTGACTATGTGATGAAACACAGGCAGGAGAGCGGGATCATCTATTGTGCTACCAGAAAAAATGTGGATCAGCTGTATCTTTCTCTGCTTAAGCAGGGAGTTCAGGTACTTAGGTATCATGCAGGTCTTTCCAATGAAGAACGAAGGCAGAATCAGGAAGATTTTATTTATGATAGAGGCAATGTGATCGTAGCAACCAACGCTTTTGGTATGGGTATTGATAAGTCCAACGTCAGATATGTCATTCATTACAATATGCCGCAGAGCCTTGAAAACTACTATCAGGAGGCTGGAAGAGCAGGCAGGGACGGTGAATCTGCAGAATGCATACTTCTATACTCTGGTCAGGATGTGATGATAAACAGATTTCTGATTGAGAATAAAGAGGACAATCCGGAGCTTGATCCTGTCCAGATAATGTCCGTGAGACAAAAGGACGAGGAAAGGCTAAGGCTTATGGTCAATTACTGCACTACTCACGACTGCCTTAGAAAATATATCCTCGATTATTTTGGGGATGAAAATGAATGCAGATGTGATAACTGCAGTAATTGTAAGGCTGAATTTGAATATGAGGATGTGACAGAAGAGGCAGTAGCTATAGTATCTTGTGCAATGGAACTGAGAGGCAGATATGGTGCCACTACTCTTGCGGGCATACTTGCCGGAAGTAAGGCTGCCAAGCTAAAGAATATGGGAGCTATGTCCTTTAAGAGCTATGGCAAGCTTGAAAATATGTCAGAGGGCGGCATTCGTGAGATCATAAACGAGATGATACTTGAGGGCGTATTAAAAACAACTCAGGATAAGTATGCGCTGGTAAGTCCTACAGAAGAGGCTGTTCCTATTCTGGTAGGTGAAAAGAGCTTTTCACTAAAGCGCATTGCTAAAAAGAAAGAAGAACCTGCATTTGCAGCTATGCGCCCTGTTAAGAGTAAATCAAAAGCAGGCGAGATCCTGCTTAATTCCAAGGGCGACGAACTCTTTGAGAAACTGCGATTGCTGCGAAAAGAGATTGCTACAGCAGAGAAGGTTCCGCCATATATTGTTTTCTCTGACAAGACTTTAAAAGACATGTGCGTGAAACTCCCTCAGGACAAGCAGTCCATGCTTACTGTAAGCGGTGTGGGTGACAACAAGTATGATCGTTATGGCCAGCAGTTCATGGATATTATAAAAGAATTCACAGCTGGTGAACCTGTCAGTACAGTTTTAGATTAAAGAAAATGGGATTTTGTAAAAAAATAATTGCGAAATTGCAAAAAGTAATAAGTATATAGCATTTTTTGGTAAGCATATCGTGAAAAAATACTAAATAATTATATGTATGAGATTTTGTGCTTTGGGGAATTGCACAAAAAATATAATTATTATAGGAGGATAAGTAGAGGTATGCACAAAAGATGGTTGGGGTTATCATCTATTGCAATGGCAGGAATGCTGACAGTTAGTAGTCTGAGCGGAACGACAATGCAGGCTTATGCTACTGAGCCGGGAGCACTGGACGAGGCTGCTATTGCTGCGAGCGAAGCTTCTTCACAGGAAGAAGCCGCTGAGGAATCTGAGGAAAAAGTAGATTCCGAAGAAAAAGAGGTTACAGAAGAGACAAAAGAAGAGTCAAAAGAAGAAACAAAAGAAGAGACAAAAGAGGAAACAAAAGAGGAAACAAAGGAAGAAGTAGAAGAATCAAAAGAGCCGGAAGTTCTTGGTGAAAGCAAGGAAAAAACTGAAGAAGAGAATGCTCAAAAAGAAGCTGTTGAGGAGCCTCAGGAAGAGAGCGGAAATAAGACTGAGGAAGAAACTCAGGTTAGTGGTCTTGTTTTTTTCAACAGATGGAATAAGAGCCAGACTGTTTCATCCAAGCTTTCTTTTTCTCAGCAGTATCAGGAATTCTGCTATGATCTTGGAAACAGCTATAATACTGCCAATGTGCAGGAGATCAGGATCAAAGTCTCTGATCAGGCCAATAATGTCTGCATTAAGTTATACGATGCTGATATGAATGAGAAGATGGCAAATTACAGCTGCAATGGTAGCAGTGAGTACGTGATCACACCTAATTATGACGGAACTGTTGCTTATATCGGCGTAATGTCTATGGCGTCAGATGAATCAGCTTATCCTTATGGCATTACAATTGACGCAGTTGATGTTAAGGCAAGTGAGAACAACACTGAAGCAAATGAAGAGCTGCTTGTACTTACAGGTGATGATCTTAAATTTACAGAGGCCTGGGAAGGTACAGCTGTAGAAGGCAATGTACTTGAGTTTGATAAAGAATGGCGTGAATATAGGTTAGCATTTGGAAGAACTATCGCAGGTGGCGATATCAAATCCATAAAGGTTACATTTGCTGAGCCAAACAGCCAGAGCATTGCTTTCAAGGCCTATGGTGATGGAAAAGAGCTTAAGGCAGATTATGGTAAAAAGGGTAGTAAGAGCTACGTCTTTTATCCAGGTGTAACAAGTGATGTAGATGGCATAGGCATCATGGCTATGGCTGACCAGGCTTATACATTTAATTGTGAAGTAGAAAGTGTTGAGGTGCTTATTGATACAACACCTGCTGAAGAGAGACCAAAGGCAGAAGTTGAAGAAGATATTGTTGATCTGCGCAATCCTGTAGCAGAAGTGATGGGTGATGATTTCATCATAGGAACAGCACTCAGCTACGATGAATTTGCAGATGAGCTTGATATCAAACTTGCAACCAAGCACTTTAATGGCGTGACACTGGGCAATGAATTAAAGCCTGATGCCATGCTTAAAAAAGGCGCTGAGATCAAGACTGTAGAGCTTAATGGTCAGCAGTTTGATTTCCCTGAACTTGATTATTCATTACCAGAGAGCCGTCTTGATGTATTAGTACAATGGAATGAAGAGCATCCTGATAAACAGATCAAGATAAGAGGTCATGTGCTTGTATGGCATTCACAGACTCCTGAATTTTTCTTCCATGAAGATTATGACGTAAGTAAGCCACTTGTTTCTCCTGAGGTAATGAACCTTCGTCTTGAATATTATATCAAGAGCGTTGCTGAGCACTTTACAGCTGAAGGCAGCAAGTATGCCGGAATGTTCTATGGCTGGGACGTTGTAAATGAAGCAGTCAGTGATTCAACAGGTACATATAGAAATGCATCTGAGAATTCTATGTGGTGGAGAGTGTACAATTCTCCAGAGTTTATCCAGAACGCATTTGTATATGCCAACAGATATATGCCTGCTGATGTAGCTCTTTTCTATAATGATTATAATGAAACAATGTCAGGCAAGATTGGCGGTATCTGCCAGCTTCTGAGAGACGTCAAAGCTACTCCTGGAGCAAGAATCGATGGTATGGGTATGCAGGCTCACTATCAGATAGCTGAGAACAGCCCATCTATGGAGCAGTTCAAGACTGCAGCTATGGCTTATGCAGAGATTGTTGATCAGATTCAGGTAACTGAGCTTGATTTCAAGGGAGCAACCAGTGCTACTGATGAGAGACTGGCTCTACGTTACAAGGAAGTCTATGATACTATCAGAAGACTTAGAGAGCAGGGTATCAACTTTACAGGTATGACTATCTGGGGAGTTACAGATAAGCATTCATGGCTTCAGTCTTCTAACAACAATGGTGGCGGCTCTGATGGTAGTGCAAGACAGTATCCTCTTTTATTTGATGATTATTACAAGGCAAAGAATTGCTTCTGGGCACTTACTGATACAGGAGAGCTTGAGCCTGAGATCAAATCAGTTACTCTTGTTCAGAATGTCGATAACGATTTTTCCGCTGGAAACAGCTATGGATTTGAAGGCTGCACATTTATTCCTATGTGGGGAGAAGACAGCATTGATGTCAAAGTAACTGTTAAGGATAATACTGTAAATGATAATGATCACTTCATAGTATATGTAGACAATGGAAATGGCATACAGTCCAATTCTGGCTACAGATATGCCGTAGATAGTGATGAAAACGGATACAGCTCAATTGTCAGCATCCCAGTAAGTAAAGAAGATCTCTTCTCAAATCAGATCAAGATTGATGTTATATATGTTGATGATGAGACAGCATATGCATTTAACGATACTACATTTAAACATGAAGAGAGCAGTAAGTATTTTGCTGATACTGTGATCAAGCCGCTTGTGACAGTCAAGAAGGGAACACCTGTAATTGACGGACAGTTTGATGATGAAGTATGGGCTACAGCACAAGAGATACCTCTTTCTATCAATGTTGGCAGCAATGTAAGTGCTACAGCTAAGGTTTTATGGGATGAAGAGAATCTCTACGTTTTTGCAGATATCGAAGATAGCGTATTAAACAAGGCATCTTCAGATGATTATCAGCAGGATTCTCTTGAAATCTTCATTGATGAAAATAACCACAAGTCAACTACTTATGAAGATGATGACAAGCAGTACAGAGTCAACTATGAGAATAAGCACAGCTTCAATGGTAAAAAGTGTCTTGAGGAAAACTTTAACTCAGAAGTAGTTCTTACTGAGAACGGATATAAGCTTGAAGCAGCATTTAAGTGGACAGACATTACACCACAGATTGGTGATAAAGTAGGTTTTGAACTTCAGGTCAATGATGCAGATGGTTCCGGAAAGAGGATCGGAACTCTCAGCTGGGCTGATAAGACAGGCAATGGCTGGTCATCACCATCTGTATTTGGTACAGTTCTTCTTGCTGAAGGCGAAGAAATAGTAGTTGAGCCTACTTTAAAATTATTTACTAAGTATGGAAGAACATACTGCGTTACAGAAGATGGCGAAAAGCTCACTGGTTTCCAGACTGTTGACGGCATTAAGTACTACTTCGACAATAATGGTGTCATGAAGAAAAGAGTGATGGTAACAGTTGATGGAAAAAAGTATTATGCCAAGGCTGATGGAAGTATCGCTATAAGTGAGAAGGTTAATCACTACGCATCTGATTATATCTTTGATGAGAATGGTGTTATGATCACAGGTCTTGTAGAATATGACGGACAGCTCTATTATTGCAAGACTAATGGCAAGGTCGCTAAAAAAGTTATGGTTTCTGATGGTGAAGATAAATACTTTGCTTCAGAAGATGGAACTCTTGTGAAAAATACCATGGTTTCAAGATATGGCAGCTATTATATCTTTGGTAATGATTGCAAGATGGTAACAGGTTTTGTAACATTCAATGGTGAAGATTATTACTGCAAAGCAAATGGTAAAGTAGCCAAAAATTACATGTTCACAGTAGATGGTAAAACCTATTTTGCCAAGGCAGATGGAACTCTTGCCAAGAATGAAACTATTACAAGATACTTTAAAAAATACACATTTGATGAAAATGGCGTATTAATTGCAACAGGAAAATAATCATATTTGCAAAATGATAATTAAGGGAGGCAGAGCAATCATCTGCCTTCCTTTTTTAGGTTTGCGCGCCATGGGCGCGCTCTAACGGGTGCAAGTCCCGAACACGCCTAGGCAACGAGGAAGTGTATA
>SVGC01000010.1 GCA_015056495.1 Butyrivibrio sp. | reverse complement strand
CTACGCTTATCCTCTTACAGCTGATAATGGATATTTCAGATGAATTACTTACTTCTTTTAATACACCTGAAGCTACCAAAGCCATTAGCTGATCATCCGCAAAGGTAAATACATCCGGAGCATTAAGAACATCTCCTAATATATCATCTTTACAATTAGCTTCACTATGAGCCTCAAATGTAATATCAAATGTTGCCTGTGATGAATACTGTGTCTTAAAACTACTGATTATCTGATTGATAAGCTCCTCATCTTCATCTGCACCCCAAACACGCAGGGATACATTACCTGAAGGGAGACTACCAGCATCTTCTGTAACAGCCTCTGCAACGCTTTCAGCATCATCTGCAACAGAGCTGCAACCAGTCAAAGCACCAACTGCCAAGAAAGCAGATAAAAAGATACTCAACATCCTTCTATGCATTTTACATTCCTCCTGATATATGCACACTTTCTCCTATCATAAATTACTAAATATCAATCAGCACAAAGTCCACACAGTAATCCCAAATGTACGGTCAAACATTCAATAACTCATGAAAATTAATACAAAGCAGGATTACATTATCAGCAAGGATTATTGTATTCAATAGCGCGCAGGCATATTTTATACAATGTTTATTCTCTTTACTTTTATTTTATATTTTTTTAATATTTATTAGTCAACATAACGTTTTTCAAACAGATGCAGCGCAGCTGTTTGTGATATATTTTTTGACCGCATTACGTATCTCAAGCATCTTTTCATTTGTATCCCGGTTCTCACTCTTAAAGTCCAGAAGCTTATCAAGATATCCCTGATCTGCAGTGAGTCTGTAACTTTCAGGAAAAACAAGACCATAAACAAATGAAATCTGTGTTACCAGAGAATCTACCACTGTTACGACATTTTTACGGTCTACATTTCTGCAGCTGATGGCATCCTCATATACAAGTGGTGATATACTCTCTTTTACAATCACACTTACAGGCTTATCATATATCTCTTCTCTAGGTATATCGCAGTTTACCTTCAGTATATCTATCTTATCAGCGTCTCTTAGCAGATTACAAAATAGCAGCTCTCTCTCAGACAAGTCAGATGGCAATATAAAAACGTTATGCAGTCTTATCGCTTTTTCGATAACGCTATCCTCTTCATCACTGTCTATAAAGTCACGTATACTGATAGAATAACCATCACCAGAAGATGAATCTTCCTCATCAGACATATCCTCCGGGCACTGGCTTCCAAAAAGCAGATCAGCACTCAGTTTCGCGTGATTTATAGATTTAGAATCTATAAAAGTATTAAATCTCCTGAGCTGTTCAAAACGTCCTATATCATGGAGCATTCCCAAAAGCCATGCAATATCTACATCTCCTTCATCAAGATCAAGACTTCTTGCTATTTTCTCTGCAAGATCAGCCACTCTGTATGTATGCTCAACTTTTAGTCTGACCTTGGTATCTTCTATATCATAATGTGCTGTATATTCAGCAAACTTACTCTTTACTCTGTCTCTATCTACTATCATTATTTAAACTCCTTATGTACCGCGCTCTTGCAGCTTTCTAATATGGTAATGCATTTACTGCTATTTTCATAAAAAAGCTTAATAAAGGGAAGGCTTTAGCGTATGGAAAAACTGCGCTCATCCTCATCAACAGGAAGATCTGTTGTATCAATCCAATCTATAGATATGTAGGAGCCCTGATTTATCAGGGTAAGAAGGCGGCTTAGCATCTCTTCACTGCCTTGTGCTTCCATTACTACTGATCCGTCCCATTCATTATAGACAAATCCTGTAACACCAAGCCCCTGCGCTGCATAGTTGGCTCTATATCTAAAACCAACTCCTTGTACATTTCCTTTAAAAACATATCTGCGTCTTACAAGCATTTTCCCTATCCTCTAAAAAATATTCACTGTCCTATGATAACACAAAATATGAAGTTCTGTTCTTATTCAAAAATACGGATATTTTTTAATTTTATATCAAAGGTGCTTCATAGTTTGTTTAGTTTGTATTCATGCTTTTTTTATCAATTGCATTATATTTAATCATAGTTTTAGACTATATTTCGTTAATGTCTGATAGAATAGAAGTGCATTACGTTAACAACTATTTTAATTAAAAATATAAGGAGTTACGCTATGAAAAAAAGAGGTTCGTTAAAAACTTTGATTATTTTGATCTTGATAGGCGTTACAGTCTTAACATCTGTGCTTATCGAAGGCTTTGTTATCATCAAAACTGTTGATAATAATAATGATCAAGTAGCAACCTACAAGCAGGAGATGCTCTCAGACATACAGGCTGAATTGCGTCATGAGGTTGATGTAGTATACAGTCTCATCGATCAGATCCATGAGGAACAGCTTGCAGGTATTTATACCGAAGAAGAAGCCAAGCTCATTGCGGCTAATTTCGTTCGTGACCTTAGATATGATAATGGAGACGGATATTTCTGGATTGATACTTCTGCCGGCGATAATGTTGTTCTTTTGGGCCGAGATACAGAAGGAACAAACAGATATAATAATATTGATCCTAATGGTGTATATTACATTCAGGAAATCATTAATGCAGGTCTTCAGGACGGTGGCGGATTTGCTTACTTTAGTTTTGCCAAGCCAAATGAAACTGAACCACTTCCAAAAATGAGTTACTCTCTTTACTATGAGCCTTATGATTGGGTAATTGGAACTGGTGTATGGATTGATCAAATAGATTCAAAGGTTGAATCCTATGTTGCAAAATCCACTTTAGCATTATATTCCATCATCTGCGGCTCAATACTTATGGTAGTGTGCATAATTATAATATTAACAATAGTCGCATTCTTTGTTGGAAACAAGATCACCAAACCTATCATCCGTGTTTCTAACGAATTGGACAAAATGGCTTCAGGCGATTTCTGCAATACAGAAGAAAACCAGAAGCTCTGGAAGCTTAAATCTACAAATAATGAAATCGGTCAGATGGCTGAATCTCTTGAAAAAATGCATAGCAATATCAGAGATCTTATGGTCAAGATATCTGATACAACCTCTTACGTAGCTGCTGCAGCACAGCAGTTATCAGCAAGTGCTTCCCAGTCAGCTGATGCCAGTGAACTTGTAGCTAACTCTTGTACAAGCATTGCAGGATCATGCCAGAACCAGATCAGAGCCGTTGCTGAAACAAGTAGCGAAACAAAGGGATTCATCTCCAGTATGGAAGATTTCTCTAATGCGATCTCAAGATCAGCTGATATGATCGGTAAGACCAATACTGCTGCTTCTCAGGGTGGTGTTGATATCAATAATGCAATGAACCAGATGAATATTATAAAGGAATCTGTTGAAGAAACCTCCGGTGTTATCGACCAGCTTGGCGAACAGCTACAGACCATCAATACATTTGTTGATACTATCTCTTCTATCGCATCACAGACCAACCTTCTCTCACTTAATGCCAGCATAGAAGCTGCACGTGCAGGTGAAGCAGGTAAGGGCTTTGCAGTAGTAGCTCAGGAGATCAACCAGCTTGCTGAGCAGTCAGATGAAGCTTCCAAGCAGATTTCTGAAAAGATTTCTGATATCCTTGAGAAAGCAAATTCTGCTATGGATGCTATGAAGAAAGGTCTTTCAAATGTACAGGATGGTACTGACGTCGTTCAGAACGCCGGCAATACATTCAATGACATCGTTGAAATGGTTCATGAGATTTCTGAAGAGTCTTCAAGAATGCAGCAGATTGTTGGAAATCTGTCATCCGGTACTAATACTATTGCTGCTGACATTGAAAAGATTGAAGATATGAGTTCAAGCGTTGCAGAAGAAACTGAGAGCGTATCCGCAGCTTCACAGCAGCAGACAGCTACATCTCATGAGATTGCTGAAGCAAGTGACAAGCTTGCAGAAACAGCTCAGGAACTTCAGAGCTTCGTAGTAGAGTTCGAAATCTAATAATATGACAAAAAAGCTTGGCTGGATTGCCATTTTCAATCCAGCCAAGCTTTTAGTAATTTACCAAATGATCAAATAACGCAGTCAAGACCGCTCATTACTTTTTCATTACATTTAATGTCAGTAACCTTATATATGTATTTACCACCGGACTTATGTCTGTAGCCGGTAATAATAAAGTGGGCGGCATTGTCTTCTGTCTTGTACTCTTCTGTGATTTTCTCATCCGCCTGTGCTTTATCAAGTGTTTTTTTCAGATCGATAGAAATTGCCGGAATGAGGATCATCCCTCTCTGAAGAGCAAATATCTCACTGTAAACACTATCCAGCATATGCTGCATAACAACCCCAAAGCTATTATTATCCATAGATGATACCCCCGATATAACATAAAATATCTTTATATCTTATCAATCATTCTGCATAGATTCAACGATACCTGGAAGTAGCTGCTTCTTACGGGAAACAACACCTGGAAGCATCACTGAATTTTTCTTTTCATTGGCAGCAACACCAAATCCGCTCTGAATAATACTTTCAGCCTTATTACCAACAAATATCACTTCTGAAGATTCTTTTATGATATTGGTCAGCATGAAGAAGATTATATCAAGGCCATCCTTTTCTCTTACCTTTTCCAGTTCAGGAAGTATTCTGCCCTTGATCTCTTCAAGCTCTTCTGCGCTAAGTGAATTGATCTGTCCGATACCAATATTCATATCTTCAACAGTAAATTTCTTGAAATCCTGATGTATGATCTGATCAGCAGTCTTAGATCCAAGATTAGATCCGGCTCTGAACATTTCCTTGGCATACTGTTCTTCATCAATTCCTGCTATGGCTGCAAGCTCTGCACCGGCCTTTTTATCAATCTCTGTGCATGTAGGGCTTCTGTACATAAGTGTATCAGACAAAATAGCTGATACAAGAAGACCTGCTGTATTTTTATCGATTTCTACTCCGTTCTCCTTGTACATAAGGTAAACGATCGTAGATGATGAGCCAAGAGGCTGATTTCTGAAAAATACAGGTCCTGCAGTTGCTATAGTTCCAAGTCTGTGATGGTCGATGATCTCCAAGATATCTGCAGATTCCATACCATTAACAGCCTGATTTTTTTCATTATGATCTACAAGAATGATCTGCTTCTTTCTGGCACCAATGAAGTTACGTCTTGAGATCATACCTACATATCTGTCATTTTCATCAAGTACAGGGAAATATCTGTGTTTTACCTGTGCCATGATCTGCTGGATATCTTCGATATAATCAGAAGTATGGAAAGATACAAGTCCTTCCTTCTTCATGAAATAGCTGATAGGCATACTCTGGTTGATAAGACGGGCAACTGTAAAGGTATCATGAGGAGTAGATATGATCTTGCATCCGTGATCGTCAGCCTGCTTGATGATTGTGCTGGCTACCTGTGCACCTTCACATACTATAAGGCATCCTGCTTCCATCTCAATAGCACACAGCTGTGTTTCATAACGGTTACCAAGGATGACTATATCGCCTTTTTCAATATAATTTTCCATCATCTCAGGGCTTGCAGCAGCTATGACTACCTTGCCGCTTCCAAGTCTCTCGCCTTTGGCACCTGTTACCAATGTGCCGTCCAATGTTTCAACTATATTTTTATAGCTGGTATTGGCTTTGCTGAGGATATCGGAATCATATACATCCATATAGGTTGTTACAATATCTCCGATAGTGATAAGTCCCACTAGCTCGTCACCATCAGTTACACACAATGTAACAACATCTTCATCGTTCATGGCCTTCCATGCCTCTTTTAGAGACATATCCTGAGAGCCGCCCTGCATCTGCCTGATTTCAAGATCAGATACCTGCGTTCTTACATCGCTGAGATATGCCGGCTTCTCAACACCAAATTTCTTAAGCACGAACTGTGTCTCTTCATTTAAATGTCCACAGCGTCTTGCTTCATAGTTCTTGCCTGTTATCTTTCGCTTGAGATTTGCATAGCAGATAGCTGCGCAAATAGCGTCAGTATCAGGATTTTTATGTCCAATAACATAAACAGGTCTGTTTTCTGTCATCTATTCCTCCAATTATCTTACATATTCAAAAAAGAAAACATATTTCAATTAAAATTCATATTCTATTTTACACTTTTACTGTCATATTCATCAAGAAAATGATGTTTCTTGCCATCGCTTGTTTTATAAGCAACAACAGTGCTCAAATTGACATTTTCCACGCTTTTGAAAATATTGGATTCTATATAAGGGCTTCTCTCCCTAAGTTCCCTTATAAGTTCCTTTATTTCATTACGTTTTGAGCCTTTCTCTGTGCCACCGCAGCTTGCACAATGCTCTGTAAATCTGCATGCGCACTGGATAAAATGAAGCTCATTGTAGTTCATCCAATGAATGATATCCTCTTCTCTGATAAGGTAAAGAGGTCTGATGAGTTCCATGCCTTTAAAGTTAGTACTATGAAGTTTTGGCATCATAGTCTGTACCTGGCCGCCATATAACATACCCATCAGTATTGTTTCAATTACATCATCATAATGATGTCCAAGTGCTATCTTATTGCATCCTAGCTCCTGAGCCTTGGAATACAGATATCCTCTTCTCATTCGTGCACACAGATAGCATGGAGACTCAGGAATATCAGCTACTACGTTAAATATATCTGACTCAAATACAGTAATAGGTATATTCAGCAGCTTGGCATTGTTTAAGATAGTAGTGTAATTGATATTGTTATATCCCGGGTTCATTACGAGAAATACAACTTCAAAGTTGTGCTTCCCATGTCTTGCAAGCTCCTGAAACAGCTTGGCCATGAGCATGGAGTCTTTTCCTCCGGAAATACATACCGCTATCTTATCTCCATCCTTGATAAGTTCATATTCATTGATAGCTTTAGTAAACTTACACCAGATTTCTTTTCTAAACTTCTTGATGATACTGCGTTCTATATCCTTACATCTCTCTGCAGAGGCTTTTTCATCTTCCATGAACTGCTCTATCTGTATGCGCAGATAAGAGTAAAAGCCTCCCTGGATACTGTATATTTCATATCCTTTTTCACTAAGAAAATCTGCTATAAGGTCGGAATTTCTTCCTGAATAACAAAGCAGATAAATAGGCTTATCCTTTGGCAGTTCATCTACATGATCATAGAAGTCTTCCCAAAAGATATTTATTGCACCCGGATATGTCTCTTCTTCAAAATCTTTAGCTGCTCTGACATCCACAACAAGCTTGTCTCTGTCATCAGCAAGCATCTCTTCAATACTTTTACTTATTTCCATATAAATTATCCTTCAAACTGACTATTGTACAATTTAGCATAGAAGCCACCTTTATTCAATAATTGCTCGTGGTTGCCCTGCTCTATGATCTGTCCATTGTTCATGACCAATATGATATCTGCTTCTCTGATAGTAGATAGTCTGTGAGCAACAATAAAGCTGGTCCTTCCCTTCATCATTCTGTTAAAAGCATCCTGAATCTTGATTTCAGTTCTGGTATCAATAGATGAAGTAGCTTCATCAAGTATCAGCATAGGTGGAAGCTTTAACATGATCCTGGTTATGCACAAAAGCTGCTTCTGACCCTGAGACAGATTTCCTCCGTCTTCTCCGATCACTGTATCATAACCATTAGGAAGTCTTCTGATAAAATCATGTGCTCTGGAAGCTTTGGCTGCTTCAATGATCTCTTCATCAGTAATGCCTTCTCTTCCCATGATTATGTTGTCTCTTATGGTACCGCTACGAAGCCATGTCTCCTGAAGCACCATTCCTATGCTGGTTCTCAGGGCATGTCTTGTAATATCTCTCACATCATCACCGTCAACAAGCACTGCTCCCTTATCTACGTCATAGAAACGCATAAGGAGATTGATCAGTGTAGTCTTACCGCAACCTGTAGGTCCAACTATAGCAACTCTCTGTCCTGATTTAACTGAGAGGTTTACATCATGCAGAAGCTCTTTAGATTTATCATATGAAAAAGATATATCTTTAAGCTCTACGTTTCCACTTGGATCAATGCTTTCTTTTGCATCACTTGCATCCGGAACCTGCGGCTTTTCATCTATCAGCGCAAATACTCTTGATGCACAGGCAAGGGCATTTTGAAGTTCTGTAATAACGCTGGATATCTCGTTAAATGGCTTAGTATACTGGTTGGCATAACTCAGGAAAATAGCCAGTCCACCAACAGTCATTATGTTTTTGGTACATGCATAAGCACCAGATAATGCAACTGCAGCATAAACAATAGCATTTACAAACCTTGTAGCCGGATTAGTTATTGATGAAATGAAAGTTGCACTGACTGAAGCTTTTTCCAATCTGTCATTAACAATATCAAAATTCTTAAGGTTCTCATCTTCATGAGAAAATGCTTTTACTACATGAAGATTGCCCACCATTTCTTCTATAAGAGATGTCTGATCTGCTTTTGCTTCTGACTGTTTCTTAAAGAGAGTAAATGATCTTGTAGCTATAAACCTTGCAACAACTAGTGATACCGGTGTAAGTACCACTACAACTATAGCTATCCTGAAATTCAGATAAAACATAAATATCAGAGTTCCAAAAATAGTAACTATACCTGTAAAAAGCTGTGTAAATCCCATGAGCAGGCCATCAGAAAAACTATCTACATCTGAGATAACCCTGCTGACAACATCACCATGCTGGTTGGAATCAATGTATTCAAAAGGTAATATCTGCAGCTTTTTAAAAGCATCATCTCTTACGTCTCTGCTGACCTGAAATGTTATTCGGTTATTGATCGCATTCATGACCCATTGACATACTGCTGCAATAAGAACAACTACTGCCATTTGGATCAGGATACCGATGACTTTATCCATGTGGACATTATCAGGTCCAATTATATGATCGATCGCGTTACCGGCAAGAATAGGTGCGTATAATGATAAAAGCGCAAATACAATTGCAAGCAGCATAGAAAATGCAATCAGTATACTATATCTGCCTACATAAGCCAAGACTTTTTTTAAGGCAGATGGATTAGAATTTTTCTTACTCATTTGCTGCCTCCTTTGCAGTCTTAAACTGTGAATCATAAATTTCACGATAGATATCACAATTATCAAGGAGGCTATCGTGTGTTCCAACTCCCACTACCTTGCCATCATCAAGGACTACTACCTGATCGCAGTTTTTAATGGAAGCGGTTCTCTGAGAAACAATAAATGTTGTAGGTGCATCCTTCATATTCCTGATGGCTGTGCGCAGATTGTAATCTGTAACGTAATCAAGAGCAGATGCGCTGTCATCCAATATCAGTATCCAAGGCTTTCTAACAAGAGCTCTGGCAATGGTCAGTCTCTGTCTCTGACCTCCTGACAGGTTCTTACCACCTTGAGATATCATATGGTCAAGCTTTCCGTCTTTGCCAAGAACAACATCTTTTGCCTGGGCTATCTCAAGAGCTGCATAGATATCTTCATCTGTAGCCTCATTATTACCCCATTTCATGTTATCTCTTATAGTCCCTTTAAACAGGACTGCTTTCTGAGGAACGATACCAATATGATTTCTTAATTCTTCCAGATCATAATCTTTGACATTTTTGCCATTGATATAGATATTTCCATCTGATAGATCAAAAAATCTTGGGATCAGGTTGACCAATGTAGATTTACCACTACCTGTACCACCAATAATACCAATGCTCTGTCCCTTTTTGATGTGAAGATCAACATCTGAAAGTGAATCTTCTGCATCTCCAGGATATCTCATTGAAGCATGATCAAAGACAATGAAATCATCTTCTTTTACAAATGTATCAAAACTCTCCTGTCCATTTTCCATGACTGGCTTAATATCCATAAGAGCCTGAATACGATTACCGCAGGCAACAGCTCTTGTAATATTGATAATGAGGTTAGCCAGCTTAACAAGCTCTACAAGGATCTGGGACATGTAGTTATAAAGAGCCACAACACTTCCCTGTGTAAGTATACCGGCCTGAACAGTAAGGGCTCCGGTATAGATCAGGTAGCAGATGGCCAGATTCAATATAGCAAAGGTCAGAGGGTTCATAAGGGCTGTAACACTTCCAACATGCTTCTGCAACTTTGCCAGTTCTTCATTTTGGGCAAAAAAGACTTCTTTTTCCTTTTCTTCACTTCCAAAAGCCCTGATAACTCTGGCTCCATCAAGATTTTCCCTTGTAAGATTAAGGACTTTATCAAGCTTTTCCTGAACAAGCTTGTATTTAGGTATGCTCCAAAGCATTATTCCAAATACTACTATAGATAAAAGAGGTATTGTAACTGCAAATATCATTGCCTCTTTAACATCGATGGTAAATGCCATGATCATGGCGCCCAGTACGATAAATGGTGAGCGCAAGAGCAGTCGCAGAGTCAGGTTAACGCCCTGCTGTACCTGGTTCATATCACTTGTCATTCTGGTGATCATTGTAGATGTACCAAGCTCATCGATCTGAGAATAAGACAAGCTCTGGATATTATTAAAAAGAGCATGCCTTACATCCTTGGCAAAACCGGCAGATGCCTTGGCTGCAAAATACTGAGCTGTGATAGATGTGCAAAATCCGACAGCAGCCAAAAGTACTAGCACAAGACTCATACGGATTATATGAGAAGTATCAGATGTTGCGATACCCTTATCAATAAGGGATGCAACAACGAGAGGAACTATCAGTTCAAAAGATGCCTCCAGCATCTTGAATAAAGGCGCCAAAATAGTCTCTTTTGTATACGCCTTTAGATATACCAACAATTTTTTCATAATGCTCTCCTAGCCTCAATTTTTGCCTAAAAAAGTAACTTAGTAATTTATCCTTAATCCCTTAGGATAATGATTTTTCATAGCTCCACCGGCATATTTTGCCCAGCCAATGGAATATCCGTCACAGGTAATAAGATACCAGCCTTTTTCTCCATCACATCTGAATGTCTGTCCATTAAGATATGCTTTTACATCATTGCCATCTGAAGGAAGGTCATAAGTCCTTAACGCCATATCACTGTTTAAATACAATGCCAATGCATGTGAGGGCTCAAATCTGTCTTTTTTCATACTGCCAAGATGGAGTCCCGGCCTAAGTACTTTAAGACCGTTAGTAGATGCCATTTCCTTTGGCGCAAGATAGAGCTGCTCTCCAAACATAAACAGAGTGCCACTCTTTGTAAGTGACTCTATGCATTCTTTTGTCAAAGTATCCTTGGCAAACTCTTCCCATGGTGCGAGATTTTTGCCTTTAGCCTCTTTTACACCGCCGCCTGGCACAAAGCTGTAGCGGTTAAGATTTTCATCACCTTTTTTGCCAAAAACAGCAAGGAAATGACCTTCGCCCTGAAGCTTATGTGGCCATAGCCTGATGCAGCGATCAAGGCCTTCACATGGCTCAACCTTCTCGCCATTTATTTCTACAGACAACTCGCCTTCAATAAAGCGTCTTGCACCACCTGTCATGCCATCCTTTTTCTCTACATCGATAAGATCAAATTCCGGATGTCTGGACAAGAATGCTGACACTGTTCCTTCATTTTCTACAGGTGCAAATGTGCAGGTGGAATATACCAGTCTTCCTCCAGGTGCAAGCATACTGGCTGCGTTATCAAGGATCTCTGCCTGACGGTCAGCACACATATAGGTGTTTTCAATGCTCCATTCGCTTACTGCAACATCAGTCTTTCTAAACATTCCTTCACCGGAACAAGGAGCATCTACAAGGATCTTGTCGAAATACTCATTGAACACCTTGGCGAGCTTTCCGGAATCCTCATTAGTAACAAGAGCATTTTTTATACCAAGTCGCTCGATATTGAGTGATAATATCTTGGCTCTCTGAGGATTGATCTCATTAGCTACAAGATATCCCTCACCCTGCAGATAAGAAGCGATCTGTGTGGACTTACCTCCCGGAGAAGCGCACAGGTCAAGTACGTCGTCTCCCGGCTTAACATCCAGATATGTTACAGGCGCCATGGCACTTGCTTCCTGAATATAATAAACTCCTGCTTCGTGAAGCGGATGCTTTCCAGGGGCATCTTCAGCGCCATAATAATAGCCATTTTCACACCATGCCACTGGCTTTAGATCAAATCCTGCTTTGTCGTTAAAAGAAGTTCCATGATCCGCATTATTTTGCTTTTTAAGTGTATTGATACGAAGAGATTGAAAACGGCTCTTATCATCCTCAAAGCATTTTTCAAATTCCTCATATTCATTTCCCAGCATTTTTTTCATTCTGTTTGTAAAAGCTTCTGGTAACATATGTCTCCTTATAGCGCAAATAATCAAAGAAAGGTGCCGCAATATGCGACACCCCTTATTCATTATTATTGATCTTTATGCTCTTTCATAAATTTCTTGATTCCCTTGAAGGTCTGCGGACTGATAATGTGCTCTATTCTGCAAGCATCATTTTCAGCAGTCTCTGCATCTACTCCTGCAGTATAAACAAGGAATCTTGTCAATGTAGTATGCTTTTCATACACTGCCTTGGCTTTCTTGGTGCCTTCATCTGTAAGCTTCAGTGAACCATCCTCAGCCATTACGATAAGACCCGCATCCTTTAAAAGACCTACGCCTCTAGAAACACTTGGTCTGCTAAATCCAAGCTCAGTTGCTACATCAACAGAACGAACATAGCCGTTCTTCTTTAATAAAATATAAATAGTTTCGAGGTAGTCTTCTCCAGACTCATGCATTTTGTTTTTTTCTAATTCGTGATCATATCCCATAACTAATTCTCCATACTAACACCTTTTATTAATGTTAGCTTATACTCTGCCTTTTTGCAAGCATTTCTCTAAGGTTTCTGGTTTCCAGAAGCCTGATCATCATATTTTCAGTCACATCATCATAGAATTTAAATAATTCCATTGTCTGTTCGGCTTGTGAATACACCTTCCAATAACCCGAACAAATATAATTTTCACCTTTATTACAAATAAATCCATATACATCTTCAATAGGATATCCCAAAACTATTCCCAGTTCATGGGGAAAACAAGCCTCTGCTGATAAATACATTTTATAACGCATAGCAAGTTCCAAAAGCACTTTATCAAGCTCATTTGAGCAATATCCCATCTGTTTAAGAAATTTAGCATTAGGAGCTTTATTCAGGTATGCCTGAAGCCCACTACGTTCAAATACAAGGATTGATACTTTTCCCCTATTCCTTGACAGAACATATAATTCAAAAAGAGTTCCCTTTAAAAGATTACATATTTTTCTATAGCCCTCAAAATTTGTCACTATAAGATTAGATATTTTTATCCCGGCAAATACTGGTGCACAATTTAGTACAAGCAACTGCTCAAGATCCCCGATACTTAATTTTTCACATACCTCGCTACACATATATAAATTCCTTTATAAATTATTGACTCACAAAAAATTAGAGCTAAAGCTGTCTTTATGAGTGTCCCTTTAATACATACAAATGAAAAAAGGAAACCACTCACAAAGATTGCCTTAGCTCTGATCAGTTTTTATGCATTTGCAAGTGCTTTACCAAAGTTCTGTGCTTCAGCAATAGCATCAGCATCAGGCTCATTATTAGCTAAAAGACCTTCACCTGTAACAATGTTTGCTCCTGCAGCTGACATTCTGTCTACCCAATCACGCATCCACTGTCCATCACCCCATCCGTATGAACCAAATAATCCCAGTTTCTTTCCTGAGCATTTTCCTTCATACTCTGTAACGAATGGCTCAACAACTGACTCTTCAAGATTCTCAGCTCCCATAGCCGGGCATCCAAGAGCTACTACATCTTCAGCAGCAAGTGCATCAGGAGTAACATCATCAAATGTAACTACCTCAGCCTCTCCACCAGCGCTCTTAACACCTTCAGCAATAGCCTCAGCCATCTTTAATGTGTTACCTGTACCTGTCCAGTAAACAATCTTAACTTTACTCATTAGTTGATCCCCTTTCAGTCTCCTCTTTTTGAAGATATATAATAAATTTCTTTTCGGAAAATTATCCGCTTACAATGTAAATAGTCCCTTTAAAAGCATATCTGCCGTGATGGCAAGGCACGGCAGATATCAGGTAGGAGATTTCTTATGACTATTGTATGTCACTGTTAGCTACTTACTAATTGGCAGTTAGCTTTTGCTAACAAGATGATATTAGCATATGCTAACAGAATGTGCAATACCCTTTTTTTCTATTTTTTTGAGAATCAATTTCATTAACGATGATAGGAAAGCAATTTCATATGAGAATAAAGAATGTCGCTTGCGACATTCTCGCGCCGAGCGCGGTTGCATTTATGCAACATTTACCTATCGCGCGAGTGCGCATCCTTA
Source organism: Butyrivibrio sp. (assembly GCA_015056495.1). Classification (GTDB taxonomy): domain Bacteria; phylum Bacillota; class Clostridia; order Lachnospirales; family Lachnospiraceae; genus Butyrivibrio. Next base: position 98,441 of record SVGC01000010.1, on the reverse strand, counting down.
GCGGAGCGTTTTTTATATCATAGGAAAGCCATTTCCTATGATATAAAAAAGCCTTGAATAAGGAAGCTGTAAGCTACTTATTCAAGGCTTTGATATGTTTTTGTATTTAGCTATTGGATTATGCTGTAAGAAGTGCTGCAAGTGCTTCGATGGCATCATCTGCATCAGAGCCCTCTGCTTCGATCGTGTATACCTTATCAGTTGACATACCAAGTGACATAACACCCATGATACTCTTAAGATTTATCTTCTTGTTATCAGATAAAATAAAACTATTGCTATCAAACTTACATGCTGTCTGTACAAGTGTAGCAATGCTGTTAGGTGCTTTTGTAAAACCAGTTGATAGATTAATTTTTTTTGAATTCATGTCTAATATACCCCTCGTGGTAATATTTTAATAAAATCAAACAGAACCTTTAAAGTGACAATTCTTTTATCGGCTCTTTTTGACAACGTCAATATATGTTTTAAATCAAATAAATCATTTTTGCAAGCATTATTTTTTCTTCATTTCGTACACGCCTTATATATCAAGGCTTTCAACGAATATAAATATTTTATAAAGGAGGGTGTGCATGTGCGTATCCTTAGCGGAGCGCTTTTTATTCAATAGAAAATCCAAAGGAATTTCCTAAACAAAAATAGAATGTCGCTTGCGACATTCTCGCGCCGAGCGCGGTTGCATTTATGCAACATTTACCTATCGCGCGAGTGCGCATCCATAGCGGAGCGTTTTTTATATCATAGGAAAGCAATTTCCTATGATATAAAAAAAGGACCTGTGATATTCTCACAAGTCCTTTCTTTTCTTATTAAGTTATTTAGCGAAATCAGTAGCTCTGCTCTCTCTAATAATATTAACTTTGATCTGTCCAGGATACTCCATTTCACTTTCAATCTTCTTGGCGATATCATGGGCCATTAATACCATTTCAGCATCGTTAACCTGATCAGGAACTACCATTACTCTAACTTCTCTTCCGGCTTGGATCGCAAAGGAATGATCAACGCCCTTAAAGCTATTAGTGATGTCTTCCAATTCTTTTAATCTTGTTGTGTATGTTTCCAAGGTCTCTCTTCTAGCGCCTGGTCTAGCAGCTGAAATAGTATCAGCAGCCTGAACAAGTACTGCAATAAGAGAAGTTGGCTCTACATCGCCATGGTGTGCTTCAACAGCATTGATAACAAGCTGTGATTCTTTGTACTTTCTACAAATGTCAACACCAAGCTGTATATGAGAACCTTCCATTTCATGATCGACAGCTTTACCGATATCATGAAGTAAGCCGGCTCTTTTTGCCATTCTAACATCCAGACCAAGTTCTGAAGCCATAAGTCCACATAACTGTGATACTTCTACAGAATGCTTAAGTACATTCTGACCATAACTTGTTCTGAATTTCATACGTCCAAGAAGTTTAATGATTTCAGGATGAAGACCATGAACACCAGCTTCAAGTGCAGCGCTCTCACCTTCTTCTTTAATCTTTGTAGCAACTTCTTTCTGTGCCTTCTCAACCATCTCTTCGATTCTTGCCGGATGGATACGACCATCGACAATAAGTCTTTCAAGTGCGATACGGGCAACTTCACGACGAATAGGATCAAATCCAGAAATAACAACAGCCTCAGGTGTATCATCAATAATAAGATCTACACCTGTCATTGTTTCAAGAGTTCTTATATTACGACCCTCTCTACCAATGATTCTCCCCTTCATTTCATCATTTGGCAGCTGTACAACAGAGATAGTTGTTTCAGAAACGTGGTCAGCTGAACATCTTTGGATGGCGCCAACAACGATTTCCTTCGCTCTCTTTTCTGCCTCTTCCTTTGCTTCAGCTTCAATGTTTTTGATCATTATAGCTGAATCATGTTTAACATCTTCTTCAACAATTTTTAAAAGATATTCCTTTGCCTGCTCGGAGGTTAAGCCTGAGATTTTTTCAAGTTCCTTCAGTCTTTGCTCACTTAACTTAGCAACCTCGTCTCGCTTTCTGTTCAGAGATTCTTCTCTCTGATTTAGGCTTGCCTCGCGTTTCTCGACAGCCTCAGTCCTCTTTTCGACGTTTTCCTCTTTTTGCTGAACTCTTCTTTCAGAACGCTGAACCTCATTTCTTCGGTCTCTAACTTCCTTCTCAAGCTCATTACGTGTTTTCAGTGACTCTTCTTTAATTTCAAGCATCTTTTCACGCTTTGTTTCTTCAGCAGTCTTGAGTGCTTCGTCAATAATCTGTCTTGCCTTTTCTTCTGCAGAGCCAATCTTATTCTGTGCTAACTTTTTGTGATAAGCATTGGACAGTGCTAACGTTACCAATACAGAAATGACAAGAGTTGCTACTACTGCAATAATTGTTAATAACATTACAGGAGCACCTCCTTATTCAATTTTCATTGTACATTTTTTCTATAGAATCCCCTAAAAAAGGGTACACCTATAAACAATTTTACAACATATCTATTGTATCGTTAACAATCAGTAGTGTCAAGTGATAGAGCTTTTTTAATAACGCTTGTTGTGAATCCTTTCCTTGCAAGAAAAGCCATTAATCGGCGTTTCTCATTGAAGTCACAATTATCCGGATCATATTTCTTTTTTCGTAAAAGTTCCACAGCTTGCTCTAGTTCAATGTCTCCACCAAGTTCTTCGTACATTTCTTCCAAAATTGGTCCAAAAATTTCCTTAGAAATACCCTTATTAGACAAATCCTGCACAATCCTGTTTTTACTTCTAAGCTCAATGTAATATGAAATGTAATCTCTGGCATACCTTTCGTCATTTACGTAATTATACGATTTGACGTATTCCAGAGCCGCATCGATACAATCCTGTGAATATCCACCTTCTGAAAGCTTCTGACGCAGCTTATATTCTGTGTAATCTTTTTTCTGTAGCAGATTCATAGCTCTCTTTGTAGCTCTTTTTGGAAGTAATTGCTCTACTATCTCACTATAGACAGATTCGGATAGTTCCTGACCTTCCTGTATATGGAAATTATGCGCTTCCCCCTTGTACAGGAGAAACGCATATTCACCGTCTATATAGACCTTAATTCTTTTCTTATCAAGCGGTAGCAACTGTGTCACTATCATCTGACTTTGCCTTGCCCTTCTTAGTCTTAGCTGCAGCAGCCTGTTTCTCAGCAAATAAAGGATCCTGAGGAAGGCCATAATGCTCTCTTACCTTTGCATCGATCTCTGCAAGCATATCAGGATTGTCTATCAGGAACTGCTTTGCATTCTCACGTCCCTGACCAATCTTATTGCCATCATACTGATACCATGCACCAGACTTATTAACAATATCAACGCTGGCTGCAAGATCAAGAACATCACCTGCATATGATATTCCCTTACCAAACATGATATCGAACTCTGCTTCCTTAAATGGAGGAGCGATCTTATTCTTTACGATCTTTACTCTTGTTCTGTTACCAACTGACTCGCCGCTCTGCTTGATCTGTTCGATCCTTCTAACATCCATACGAACTGATGAATAGAACTTAAGAGCACGACCACCAGTTGTTGTTTCAGGATTACCGAACATAACGCCAACCTTCTCACGGAGCTGGTTGATGAATACTACAGTACAATTAGATTTGCTGATAACTGCAGTAAGCTTACGAAGAGCCTGAGACATAAGTCTTGCCTGAAGACCTACGTGGGAATCTCCCATCTCTCCATCGATTTCAGCCTTTGGAACAAGGGCTGCAACTGAGTCAACTACTACAATATCAATGGCACCTGAACGAACCATTGTCTCTGTGATCTCAAGAGCCTGCTCACCACTGTCTGGCTGTGAAATATATAAATTATCGATATCAACACCAATATTTCTTGCATATACAGGATCAAGTGCGTGCTCGGCATCAATAAAGCCTGCAATACCGCCTCTCTTCTGTACTTCTGCGATCATATGAAGTGTTACTGTTGTTTTACCACTGGATTCTGGACCATATATTTCAATGATACGTCCCTTTGGAATGCCGCCAAGTCCTAATGCAATATCAAGACTAAGTGAACCTGTTGGTATAGTTTCAATGTTCATTTGAGCACTTGAATCACCAAGTTTCATTACTGCGCCCTTACCATACTGTTTTTCAATCTGTCCAAGCGCAGCTTCAAGAGCTTTTTGTTTTTCATCTCTTTCCATTTTTTTCAATCCTCCTAGCGAACATTCGTTTGATATTATAATAAAACAAATGTTCGTTTCTGTCAAACAAATATTTTCTTTTTAGTTTCGTTTTTTCAAAAGTAATATGTCGTTATCAATTTGAAAAACTTGGCAGATTCAGCCTAGAGCCATCTGATCTATGTGCAGAAATGCACAACATCAAAAATATTAGCATATAAAAAAACTAATTGCAACTCCCCTCAAAATCCCCACTATTATTTTAGACCACAAAGGCAAATAATGCCAGTTTGGAAATAACAAGCTCACGGATGATCATGCCTGCTTCTTCTTTTTCCTGAGGTGTCATCTGAACAAGTTTGTCTATTGGATAGAGTTTTTCCATATAAACATCAGTCTTGTTTTTCTTGAACTGAAAAACGCGCACTCTTGCTCTGAGCTGCTTGTACACACGATAATTACTCTCCTCCCTGGTCATATAATATAAATGACTCTCGAGAGTAGTTTCTTCGTCTGTTTCATGCTTGATATAGCGTTCTATTATTGTTTTGAACTTGAACGGGACCATCTCATTATTTAATAATTCCCTATAACAATAACGGGCGCCGAAATAATTCTTTTCGGCGTCCTGCATATAATACTTAAAATCATCTTCGTTTACGACTTTATTGGCGAGCATCATAACTCATAATCCTCTTCTGAAACATCAAGATCTACTATATTATTGGCTGAAAGTCTGACTGCTTCAATTATCTTGTTTCTGTCCCAGCCAGTCTCTTCCATGAGTTCAGCCACTGTTACCTTACGTCTGAACTCTTCTGCCAGCTTTTTAGCACGGTCAGCTACTTCCTGTACCTTCTGTACAGCAGTATTACCCTGACTCTTTTCATCAATATTTTCTGCAATAAGGTCTTCCATTGCATCCATCATCATACGTCCAAGAAAACCGTCAGCTTCAGAAGGCTTTTCTATAGCACCCAGCATCTTTACTCCACGAGTAAGAGCCACATTGCCTTCTCCTATAAGATCTTCCAGAAAGACTCCCTGCTCAGCGTAGAGCTTGGCAATATCCGGAACTGTCTTAAGATATATCTCGATAAGCCTGTTCTGAGAACTGCTATCTCCAGCCATTGCTGCAATTGTTATTCCTTCTTTTTCTGAATCAGATACATCAGGAAGTGCAGCCAGCTCATCCAGATACTCCTGGAGATAGTTGGTCTCCTCGTCACTAAGATATTCTGAAGAGTCTACAGGCTCTCCAATACCAACGTTGTGGTTTTTAAGATATTCATAAACAAGAGCGTACTGCTGCTGTGTGAGTTCAAGACTCTTGAAAGCCTCTTCTACCTGCTCTTTTGATATAACACCCATCTGTTCTCTGGCTGTTCTTGTAACCTCAGCCAGCATCTGACTAAATTCTTTTTCTTTATTATCAAGATTTCCCATTAATGATCCACTTTCTATTAATTATTTTGTCTGTCCATCTGCCGATCATTTCACATGTCTGTGAGTAAAAAGATGATCCTGGCAGTACTCATAATTTCCATTACATTTTGAGCAAAATCTGAATTCAAGATTTGGATCATCCAGTTCTGTTCTGCCACAAACCGCACACTTATGTCTTGAAATACCAGGAGCAGTCATCTTGACCTGCTGTGAGTACTGGCGTCTTCTTGTGACTTCCTTAGGTCTGAAGCGCATCAGTTTTCCATCCTTCAAGTAAAAGATAGCGAAATTGATAAGTGATGCTGCGATAGGGAAGAACACATAGTATGCCTGATCGAATACTGCAAAGACAGCTTCAAGAGCAAGCCATGCACCATAAATGATACCAAGCCATTTCATCTTTAATGGAATGATAAACATAAACAATATGATGCTGTCAGGATAAGTAGCCGCATAAGCCAGTAAAATGCTCATGCAGATATAATATGTGCTGAAAAATGTTGCTGTCTGTGGAAAATAAGATGCAGCTAACATATCAACAGCTCCACCAACTCTGAAGTATGTAATGATATAGAATAAAAATGCTCCTATTATTATAAGAAAAATACCTGTGAAGATATACAGGTTAAATCTATATTCGCCCCATGTCCGTTCCATCTGTGTTCCTATACTATAGAAGAAGAACAGCATGATCAGCGCAAATAATATATTAGACTCCTGAGGTGGAACAATTAACCATGTAACGAGTCTCCATACCTGTCCATGAAGGATCGCATATGGATTAAGTGTAAGATAATTCAATATTCCACTGCCTATTGGAGCAAACGCAAGAACATAGCCTACTGCGTAACAAATAATCAATTTTAATGTCAGATTATTTATAGCATATTTACCAAATTTTCTTTCAAAATCACTCATTGTATACTATTTTCCCTTTTCAAATTGTTTTGCTAAACAATTTTAGCATTGTAAATTTGCCATGTAAATAAATCATAGCCTTATTTTATAGAAATATTATTTTTTACTTATCTAAATTATTTTTCTTTGGTATTTCAAACAAATTGTTACCATTCACTCTCTTCTAACTTGCAAACAGCATCTGATAACATATTCATCCCAGCCGCGTCATTACTGCATTGTTGCTTTTTAAATTTTAGTGATTTATAATACACTGTAATGCGCTTTAATATTGGTCTGCTTTAAATTAAATTTAGCACAACACATTTACACAGCACTTTTAATTTAGAAAAAATCACATATTAATATGCATTATTTTATATCTAAACCATTTTTTACATGATAATAAAAAAGGTTTAAAAGCATCAAATTAAGGGGATTTTTATGATTTCTAAGGATTATACTCTCGGAATTGATATAGGCTCTACTACAGTTAAAATCGCATTGTTAGATGCCGAGCATAATATTATCTTTTCAGATTATAGAAGACACTTTGCCAATATTAGAGAGACTCTTTCAGATCTTCTCGTGGAAGCTAAAGCAAAGGTTGGTGGAAATATCACTCTTCATCCTGTAATTACAGGATCAGGCGGTCTGACACTTGCCAATCACCTGCAGGTACCATTTGTTCAGGAAGTTATTGCTGTTTCAACTGCATTAAAAGAGCAGGCTCCACAGACAGATGTTGCCATAGAGCTTGGCGGAGAAGATGCCAAGATCATATATTTCGAAGACGGAAATGTTGAACAGCGTATGAATGGTATCTGTGCCGGTGGTACAGGTTCATTTATCGATCAGATGGCTTCTTTGTTACAGACAGATGCTACTGGTCTTAATGAATATGCCAAGAATTACCATTCTTTATATACAATAGCAGCAAGATGTGGTGTATTTGCCAAGTCTGATATACAGCCACTCATCAATGATGGCGCTACCAAGGAAGACCTTTCTGCTTCCATTTTCCAGGCAGTTGTTAATCAGACTATCTCTGGTCTTGCCTGTGGTAAGCCTATTAGAGGTCACGTAGCATTTCTTGGTGGTCCTCTTCACTTCTTGTCAGAGCTTAAGGTTGCATTTATCCGCACTCTTAATCTTGATGAAGAGCATACGATCGATGTAGATAATTCGCATCTTTTTGCAGCAATGGGTTCAGCTCTTAATGCCAAAGAAGATGTACATTATACAATGGATGAGATGGTTAAAAAGCTCTCTTCCAAAATAAAAATGGAATTTGAAGTAGAAAGAATGGAGCCTTTATTCGCTACAGAAAAGGATTACTCTGATTTCTGTAAGAGACATGAAAAGGCAAAGGTTAAGACAGCCAATCTTTCAGAATATAAAGGTAATGCATATCTTGGTATTGATGCAGGTTCTACTACTACTAAGTGCGCTCTTGTCAGTGAGGATGGAGATCTTCTCTACTCCTTCTATTCAAGCAACAATGGTAGTCCATTAAAAACTGCTATCAAATCAATCCAGGAGATATATTCACTTCTTCCTGAAGGTGTTAAGATCGCAAGATCCTGCTCCACAGGTTATGGTGAAGCACTTATGAAGGCTGCTCTCATGCTTGATGACGGCGAAGTAGAGACTATCGCCCACTACAATGCAGCTGCTTTCTTTGATAGAGACGTTGACTGTATCATCGATATCGGTGGTCAGGATATGAAATGTATCCGTATCAAGAATAAAGCTGTAGATTCCGTACAGCTCAATGAAGCATGCTCTTCGGGATGTGGTTCTTTCATAGAGACTTTTGCTAAATCACTTAACTTTAGCGTCAAGGATTTTGCCAAGGAAGCTCTTTTTGCTAAGCATCCTATTGATCTTGGTACAAGATGTACCGTATTTATGAACTCAAAGGTTAAGCAGGCTCAGAAGGAAGGCGCTGAAGTAGCTGATATTTCTGCAGGCCTTGCTTACTCAGTAATTAAAAATGCTCTTTTCAAGGTTATCAAGGTATCTGATGCTACAGAGCTTGGTAAAAACATTGTTGTTCAGGGTGGTACTTTCTACAATGATGCTGTTCTTAGAAGCTTTGAAAAGATTGCAGGTGCCGATGTCATAAGACCTGATATTGCCGGTATCATGGGTGCTTTCGGTGCGGCTCTTATCGCAAGAAATCGTTATCATGAAACTGAAGATTATCAGACAACAATGCTTTCAATCGATGAGATCAATGCTCTTGAGTACTCTACAAGCATGGCTACATGTCAGGGATGTACTAACCACTGCAGACTTACAGTTAACAAATTCAGCGGCGGCAGACAGTATATCTCCGGTAACAGATGTGAGCGTGGTATCGGTAAGGTCAAGAATGCTGATAACATTCCTAACCTGTTTGAATACAAATACAAAAAGATCTTTGATTACAAGCCTCTTGAAGCTGATAAGGTAACAAGAGGAACTGTTGGTATTCCAAGAGTACTTAACTTTTATGAAAACTATCCATTCTGGTTTACATTCTTTACAAAGCTTGGATATAAAGTAGTTCTTTCACCTCGTTCAACACACCAGATCTATGAACTTGGTATTGAATCTATTCCTAGTGAATCAGAATGTTACCCTGCAAAGCTCTCTCACGGACACGTGTCATGGCTTATAAAGCAGGGCGTAGATTTTGTATTTTATCCTGCACTGTTCTATGAACGTGAAGAGGTTCCGGGAGCAACTAACCACTACAACTGCCCTATCGTAACTTCTTATTCTGAAAACATTAAGAACAATGTTGAGGAAATAACAACAGGAAAAGCAAGATTACGTAATCCATTTATGGCATTTACTAATCTCCAGACAGCTACTAACGCTCTTATAAAAGAATTTAAAGAAATACCTGAAAACGAAATAATTGAAGCTGCAAAGGCTGGTTGGGATGAAATGGCTGCTGTCAGACTTGATATCCAGAAAAAAGGTGAAGAAACCCTTAAATGGATGGAAGAAAATGGCAGACATGGTATCGTACTGGCAGGCAGACCATATCACGTTGATCCTGAGATCAACCATGGTATCCCTGATATGATCTGTTCCTATGGTGTAGCAGTTCTTACAGAAGACTCTGTATCACACCTTGGCAAACCAGACAGACCTCTTATTGTATCTGACCAGTGGATGTACCATTCAAGACTTTATGCAGCTGCTTCATTTGTAAGGACAAGGGATGATATCGACCTGATACAGCTCAATTCCTTTGGTTGCGGTCTTGATGCTGTTACAACTGATCAGGTTAATGATATCCTGTCAGGCTCAGACAAGATCTATACATGCCTCAAGATTGATGAAGTAAACAATCTTGGTAGTGCAAGGATCCGCGTAAGATCACTTCTTGCTGCTATCAGAGTACGTGCTCAGGAAAAGAAAGAAAGAACAATCCGTTCTACAGCAAATAACAGAGTACTGTTCACTGAAGAAATGAGAAAGGACTATACAATTCTGTGTCCACAGATGTCCCCTATCCATTTCGATATTTTAGAGCCTGCTCTGCGTGCCTGCGGCTATAACCTTGTTGTCATGCAGAATGATAATAAGCATGCCATAGATATGGGTCTTAAATATGTTAATAATGATGCCTGCTACCCTTCATTGTGGGTTGTTGGACAGATCATGGATGAACTGCACTCAGGCAAGTATGACCTGAATAAAACAGCAGTTATCATGTCTCAGACAGGTGGCGGTTGCCGTGCAACCAACTATGTAGGCTTTATCAGAAGAGCTCTTAAAAAAGCCGGAATGGAGCAGATACCGGTTATTTCTCTTAACCTTTCAAAGCTTGAGAGTAACCCTGGATTCCATATCAATTTTGAGATGCTCGAGCGTGCTGCTTATGGTGCGGTATTTGGTGACATCTTTATGAGATGTGTGTATCGTATGCGTCCTTATGAAAAGGTAAAAGGTTCTGTTGAAGCCATTCACCAGAAGTGGCTTGTAAAATGTCAGGAATTTGTTTCAGCCAAGCACATGAACTTCTTCAAATTCCAGAAGATGTGTGCTCAGATCATTGAAGACTTTGATAAGGTTGAGATTACAGATGAAGTTAAGCCTAGAGTCGGTGTAGTTGGTGAGATTCTTGTTAAGTTTGCACCGGCTGCTAATAACCATCTGGTTGACCTTCTTGAAAGCGAAGGCGCTGAAGCTGTTGTACCGGATCTTATAGACTTTATGCTCTACTGTTTCTACAACCAGATCTATAAGGCAGATGAACTTGGAACCAGCAAAAAAACTAAAGCCTTTTGCCGTGCTGGTATCTGGGCAATAGAAAGACTCCGCGGCGGTGCAGCAAAAGCATTTGAAAAGAGTGTTCACTTTGATCCGCCTACAAGTATCTACAAGACTGTAGAATATGCTAAGCCTATCGTATCAATAGGTAACCAGACTGGTGAAGGATGGTTCCTTACAGGTGAAATGGTTGAACTTATCAAGGAAGGCGCTACTAACATAGTATGTACACAGCCATTTGGATGTCTTCCAAACCACGTTGTTGGTAAGGGTGTCATCAAACAGATGCGTCACTTGTATCCTGGTTGCAACATCGTAGCAATCGACTATGATCCTGGCGCCAGTGAAGTAAACCAGCTCAACCGTATCAAGCTGATGCTTTCAACAGCTATGAAAAAAGTCGCTGATGCTGAATCTAAAAAAATAGCTATGTAATAATCAAGATGATCAAAATGAAAAACACTTCGAATAAACCGATAAAGTTTACTCGAAGTGTTTTTGCACTATGCGAAAATGCCTTGATCAATCCGCTTGATTTTTATCTATCCTAAAGAAACTGATATTGTCATTGATCTGATTAACAGCATCTGCAACAGAACCTGCAGCATCGGAAACAGTTCTGCTGGACTCTGCAACATTTTTAGAACTTTCAGTCAGCTTATTGACTGTATCCGTGATTTCCTGAGTAGATGCTGACTGTTCTTCAGATACAGAAGCCATATTAGTTGCAACATCATTAACACTATTCATCCTATTTGCCATATGTGTAAGTGTAGCATTGGCTGAATTAAGATCTTCCGTTATCTTTAAGAAGGTTTCAGCTGCAGTCGTAATTGACTCAGCACTATCATTGATAAGCTTTGTGTTATTTTCAGATTTCTCAGCCAGATCTCTGACCTTTAATGTCATTCCCTGAATAATATCAGCAATCTGCTTTGTTGCATCAGAACTATTATTGGCAAGCTGACCGATTTCAGTAGCAACAACTGCAAATCCTTTTCCAGCTTCTCCGGCTCTTGCTGCTTCAATAGAAGCATTCAGTGATAACAGATTGGTCTGACTTGCAATATTATTGATCATATCTATAATCTGATTAATCTGCTCTGCTGCTTCATCCACTGACTGAACAGCTGAGTTCATATCATTCATAGAAGATACGATTTCACTCATTCCAACACTTACTTTACTCATATCCTTCTGTCCAGCGTCAGCTCTTTCAACCAGCTCGTTCATGCTGGTTTCAATTTCCTGCTCTGCTTCAGTAAGTTCTGCCACAGTCTGTGCAAGTTCAGTAGCATTCTCTGCTACCTCAGTTACTGCATTGGCCATACCTTCCATATTGTCCAATATCTGTTCCATTGACTGAGACTGCTCTGTAGCTTCTCTGCTAAGAAGCTCTGAAGTCTCTCTGGATCTTTCTGAGTCAGTATCAAGACGCTTGGCTGCTGTCTGTATCTCCTTGATAGTATTACGCATATTGTCTATGAAATCTTTCATAGAACTATTCATAAAGGCAATCTCATCATTACCTGATTCAATGATTTCTGTTGTAAAATCGCCATTTGCAATCTTACCAATATTGTCAGTAAGTAATGAAACAGGTTTTCTTATCATCTTGCCGATCAAAGTTGCAAGAACAATACCAACACCAATAAGAAGGATGACAATTATAATAGATACAATAATGACCATATAGATGACTGAGCTAAGTACATCATTTACAGGAGCATAATCTACAACTTTCCAGTCAGTGCCACTTACAGCCTGCATGATCGCATAATACTGACCATCATTACCTCTGACTTTTTCTACCTCACCATCTTCAGAAGAATTGATCATTGCAGCTATAGATTTAACTAATTTATCATCTGCGATGTCAGCAGCATTTTGTCCACATGCAGAATCGTCAATATAACTTAATACAAGGCCATCAGAAGTCAACATCATGGCATGCCCGGAATCATAGATAGAAACGCTGTTCAAATACTCTTGAGCAGTTGACATCATAAGATCTGCTGCAAATACGCCATCACGACCATCTTTTAAAGTGACATGCCTTATTACTGTAGCACACAGATTGCCTGTATCAGAATCAAAATATGGAACATCATAATAATAGAAATATTTATCCGTATAGTCTATTCCTTGTTTATACCAACCGGTCTCACTTACAGGCTTTGTAAGTTCCCATCCGGTTGGATCAATATATGTACCATCTCTAAGGCCCAGATACGAACCTGTTGGAATCATACCATATCTGGAAATAGTCGTAGCCATGTATTCATTGATCTCATTATCATTTTCAAAGTCTATAGTCTCAAGTGTATCACCTACACCATTTAGATAATAGAAAATGGAATTTAACTGTTTGTTAATCTGACCGGCGTCAGCTAATGCTTGCTGCTGCAGAGAAGTGTATAACAGATTCTTGACCAGCGAGCTTACAAAGATAAATAAAATAAGCATGATAGCAAGGATTCCTACTGCAAAAATAGGAATAATAAATGATATCAGCTTCGCGCTTAATTTCTTTACTTTCTTTGAATTGACATTAGAAGAAATGATTGATCCTAAATTCTCTTTACTTGACATTTCGTCCACCTCCATGTCAATAATATCGCAATTTTGTATATTTTCAAGACGATATTGAGAGTTTTTAGCGATATTTAATTATTTTTTTATTTGTTCAAAAAAAGAACTGTTACAGATATATGACTGCAACAGTTCTTTACTACTTACGCTTTCTCATTCAATTTTTCAAGCTGATCACTTAGTCTCTGAAGAGCAAATCCATCAGACTGAACCTTTAACTGCTCTTTCAGGATTTTTTCATGCAGCTCATTAGCTTTGACATAATGTTCAAGTACTTTTTCATCTTCAACTACAAGGAACTTACCAGCTATAGCTCCAGGAAGAACAAATTTCTTTGTAACTGAATCGAATTTTACTTCAACATATTTACCATCTTGTGTTACAATCTCACCGTCCCCAAACTTTTTATGCGAAACCTTCATTCCGACTGCAGAAGGTGAACCGAGCTTTTCCTGATCTTTTAGCAATTGATTCAATAACTTCTGGTGCTCTGCCTTTTCACCTTCAAGGGCTTCCCGCTGTCTACCATTCTCCTCAATCAGTTCTTTCGTCTTCTTTGTCTTCTTTTTTACAGGTGTTACTACTTCAACATCTTCATTTTCAAGATCAAGACCCATGCTAATCTCCTTGTAAAAAAATGTTTGAAGATATAGATATGCGAAATCATATATCTTAATGAACGGCTTAACAATTATATTTTATATCAAAAATGGATTTTTTACAACTCTGTTATCTGACCGCCAGGACATGATACTTTTTTCTTATCGACCTCAAGCCATACTGTCTGTGCACTTGGATTAAATACAAACTCACCGCTGGCAGCGAACTGCATTCTTGATGCAGCTTCCATATAATCAACGATCTCAATATTAGTTGCATACCAGATATCTTCCTGACCGCCGATCATTTTGCAGAATTCTTCCATCTTATCCCAGTTATTGTCTCTGCTGAATTCATAGCTGTGTCCCCATACATACATCATGTAGAGATACTGCGTCTTGTGCATATCCTTGAATGTTGCACCAAGGCCAAGCAGGTCGTGATTATGATGGCATGTAGGATTCCAACGAAGGAAATTATCAGGCATTCCAAAACCTGCTGTACTGTTAACTGTTCTTGCATGTCTGATACCACATGCTGGTAACAAATCCACGATCCTATCATCAACTGAACCATTAGGATATGCAAGACCTCTTACTGTGTAGCCAAGAGTTTTTTCAAGTGTTCTACGATCTTCGATAATCTCCTGAACAATGTGTTCGCTAGCACATCTGGCAATAGTTGGATGAAGTGCTGTATGGCATGCTACCTCATGTCCCTTGTATAATTCCTTATACTCTGAAAGAGGGATCCTCTCATCGTCGATAAGTCCTGAATTGACATTAAATGTTCCTTTAAGTCCATACTCATTGAACATGGCAACCAACTGTCTGTCTTCAAGCTTGCCATCATCATAGCTGCATGTCAGTACTTTATGCTTTCCTTCTGGAAAACAGGTATATATAACCGGCATTTTTCTCCCATTTACTTCTCTAGTCTTACTTGCGTCAACCATTTTTTTCTCCTCCAAAATCTATTTTCAATCTACAAGTGGTATATCTTTAAAACTCATATCTGAAGCATAATAATAGCTTGTGTAACATGTCTGATTATAGCATGTATTCTGCCATGCAATGCCTACTCTATACATGATATCATCCATAGGAGTGTACAATTTATGATTTGTAAGCTCAGTATTAGTATAGATCCTTATGGCCTTATCATCTTTTCTTCGAAGTATGAGATCTTCTCTGAAATCGCCAAATACGCTGGCTACAAGGCAGGCATTTCCCTTGGTACCGTTATTGCATAATGTATCTTCAGGATCAAGCATCACCCCGTGAGTAATATCATTTACTACGCCTCTATGCTCCCCATTTAAATAATCAGATCTGTCCAGAACCTGTGTAGAAAGGTCTGCTGCCCATCTGATGGCCTGATTGGTAGATGGAGCTTCAAGAGGAAGTTCCATACCATCGCAGGAATAAACATCATTGACCCATACCTGCAATCCTTTGGTATTAGGATCGATATCACCTATCATACATCTGCCAAGGTCTTTCTCAGCATAGAAACCAAATGGTCCAAGATCCTCGCCATCTTCTGTAAACCTGTGTCTGACTGTACCTGTCTCAGCATCTCTTAGAGCATATCCATAAGGTGCAGCCTTGGCTCCCTCAAATACATTGAATATCTGAAGTCCGGGCTGATCAGGATCGATCTTGGCTACATGCATGGAATCTCCATGACCAAGCTTTGCTCTCTTACCACTTGGAAGATAATCATAACTACTATATTTTAGTCTTCCATCGTGATCAATACAAGCCGCTCCATATATGATTTCCTGGAAACCATCGTCGTCAACATCAGCAATAGACAAGCTATGGTCACCCTGACCTGAAAGAGAACCATATTCCTTGTCTGATCCCTCTCTGTCATGTGGATTGTCATTAAATGGATTGGACATAGGTACATGACCTGAATCAACCATAAATCTCTCGACAAAGTGACCTTCTTTAAAGTCATATGCAGCAATTGTACTTCTTGTATAATAACCTCTGCACATAATAAGTGAAGGATGGATCCCATCAAGATAAGCAACGCCTGCAAGGAATCTGTCCACTCTGTTACAAGGCTCTATCCTTGGAAGAGCGTAATCTCCCCACATAAGACCGTCATCCTGTCTAGGGAATGGATAGTCTATAGTTTCAAGTTCTGTTCCATCACCTGCAAACATTGTAAGGTATTCAGGTCCATCATAAATAAAGCCCTCGAATTTCCTGAGCTCGTTTTTGGCACTTCTTCCAGGTGCATATACATCCATAAAGTAGTCAACAAGCTCAGCCGCATCAGCTTTGCTAAGAGGATATGGATACTTTTTCTCAATTCCAAAGCACTCCTCAAGTGTATCAGGCCAGTGTCCGGCCATAACCTCAGGATGCTCTCCCCACTTCATAAACAGATCAACCATGTGATCATAATAGTCCTGTGCGGAGCATACATAATTGTCTTCATTGGAAAATCCGGCAGCCTTATCTATCTGACTCATAGTTATATAGGATTTACTTGCAATGCTTCCATCCTCATTGAACTTGGTCATTATAGTACCGGGAGCAGTCTTAACTGCCATCTCTGCCTTGCCGTCACCATCAAAATCATAAACCATGAACTGGGTATAATGTGCTCCAGCTCTGATATTTGGTCCCATATCAAGACGCCACATCAGTCGTCCATCTATCTTGTAGCAATCAAGGATACATCTTCCTGTGTAGCCCTTGATACTTACATCCTGAGAGTTGGTAGGATCCCATTTGACAATGTATTCATAGTCACCATCACCATCTACATCACCAACGCTCATATCATTTATTCTGTACTCAAAATGCTCTCCTGCAGGAGTTTCACCGCCTTCAGGTCTGCTTAATTCTATCTCCAGATAATTCTTTCCGGATTTCCATACTGATACGTTTTCACATCTGCTGTCAGCGCGTCTGCTTCCTGAAACAGGCTCAGCTACGCCATCATTACCGACCTTAACAGGCTCAACGGAATAAACATCCTTATCAGTACCATCTTTATCAAGATAATTGCAGCTATCTGTTACGACAGCAATCTCTTTATCGTTTCTGTAAACTCTGAAATCAATACCTGTAAGTCCTGTAGCTGAATAACCTGCAGCCTCTCTCTTAAAGAATCTCCAGGCAAGGAATATACCATTCTCAGTCTTTACAGCAATAAGTCCCCTGTTAAGATCTTCCTTCTGCACCTTTGGAAAATAATATAAAGGTGTAGTTTCAGTTCCCTCTGCAATAAGAAGACGCTCATTGTCCTTTTTAGCGCCATATGCTCTTACTCTTACGTAGTATTCTCTATTTGTAGCCTTTTTCAAGCAGTAAAATCTTTCTCTGGTAATGTCCAGTATCTTGTATCTTACGCTCTTTCTGGCACTGTCCTTATAGGATATCTCGTAAAAAGATGCCCCTGGCACGTTGTCCCAGTGAAAATAGACAGCTCCTTCTTCTATATCATCCAAGGTTAAAATAAGTTGTGACTTCATACGCGCTCCTTAATCTTATGAATTACAAATAGGCTATATTTAAGTATAACATGAAGCAATATGTTTTAGTGATAAAAGGTTTATTATATTTAAATAACGCCCAAACGCTTCAGCTCTCTGAAAACCAGTCCTGCATAAGCAAAAGCACCATTATACTGAAGGTGAGCATCATCACAGCTTCCATCAGCAAAAGACTCAAATGCTTTTGGAGGAAGCCATAGATAAACGCTTTTACAAGCCTCAGGGCCGATCATGGTATTGTAATCAGCGGTCAGTTTCCCAAGGTCAATAAAATCAATACTTTCAGCCTGAGCCAGCTCTATCATAGCCTGTCTGTACTCAGGAAAGCTTATCCTGCAATTACCATCATCATCAAAATCTCTCATGGCAATGGCAGATACAAGCACTGGCCTGACGCCCTTGTCTCTTGCAGGCTGAAGGTACTGCTCAAGGAGCATCTGTTTATATTCATCAGTTGTAAGATATCTCTCAGGCTTACTCTTATTGGCATCATTGTGTGCAAACTGGATCAGCATCACGTCTCCTCTGTTCATGGCCTTCAGCGCATCCTGTATCCTGCCTTCGTTGTAATAACTTTTGGCAGAACGGCCTGCCATAGCCCTGTTATCAATGATGATCTCATCATTTTCATAACGGACAACCTGTTCAAACTCTGTGTTCTCAGGATGTTCCTGCTCATAGCCTTTATTACCGCTTATATGCCGCATAAGGAGCTGTCCCCAGCCAGCCTGGGGCTCCTTTTGCAGACTATAACTCTGAACAGTAGAATCGCCTATTAAAAAAATTGATTTCTTATCTGTACTCACTTATATTAACCCAAATCCTCTCTAACAAATTCAAGTGCAACGATAGTGTTGAGACTCCACTGTGCACATACATTGGTGGATATTCCAGGCATTTCATGAAGGACCTTCTGGTTACCTGCATTTGAAATATCCAGGATTTCCAGCTCATCTGAGCCAAATTCCTTCTTCATACATCCTTCAAGTATCTCCCAGACTTTTTTGCCCAAGTCATGATCCTTGTAATAATAAGCACCATAAGCTATAACTCCTGATGCCATAAATGGGAATGTAAACTCTCTCTGCTGTATCCTTCCATCTGTCAGTCTGAACTGCTCCTCATGAGGCAGCGGATAAAAGCACCCGAAATCAGCCAGCATCTTGTTCCACTCTTCATCATCTAAAAGGTCTGTAAGCTCAAGCCAGGTCTGTTCTGCACCCTGACATATCTGAAGATGAATGCCGCCTGTTGCTCTATCGCCAATATATCTTAAATGTGAGCTCTCAGGATCATATTCAAAATCAGATCCGGATACAAGCTTCATTGGAGTTGCTTTCAGATCTTCAATACCTACCTTTATCTTATCCAGATAAGCTGTATCATTTTTTCTCTCCCACTCTGTCATCCAGTTAGAGCAGAAGCTTGACCAGTCAGGTCCAGATCTTGCATGGGTAGGATAAACCATCTTGTCCTTGTCGAAAAAGAATCTGAGAGGATCCATGTTGACTGTTGAATAATCAGCATCCTTAACATCCTCAAATACATCTTCCAATCTGTAGTCACCTGTCAGGTAATATAAAAATCTGTGGTGGCCTGCCATAGCTATACGGGCTTCCTTGCAAGGACATCCCCAGTGTCTTACATTATGTCTGGATCCAAGACCCTTCAATGGTCCAAAATGGTAAGTATCTACTTCTGAGCAGTGTCTTGACATCTCACTGGCAAGATTAAATACATCTTGTCTACCTGAACGCAGGAAGAAATACCACAGCCACAGTGTAGGCACCAGTTCAGTATTTTGCCATGCATATCCGCCCATATCATAGCGCCAGCTGTGACGTTCCTTGTCGTAGGTATGCATTACATCACCATAGTTGAACATACCATACCAGTTTCTTACTTCTATTTCATTCAGATAAAAGCTTACCTGCTTATCAAGATAATCTTCTATCTGCCTCTGCTTAGCTGTATCTCTTGCAGGAAGGCTCCAATATCCAAAAGCTTTATTGGCATGATAATATTCAGGTGTAGCCACATAGACTGCTCTAAGAGATGTCTCCAACAAAAGCTTATCCAACTCTTCATCCACAGGGATCATTTCCTGATATGGCTTTATCACAAACTCGCTGGTATTGGCTATTCCATATGGAGATGCCCCAAATTCATCAAAGCCTTCATAGTAGGTCTGAGAATAACCGGTTGTAGTATAATGTCTAAAATCCATAGGCTCAGACTCAGGAGACCAAAGCCATACGGAAGATATCATCTTGTCCTGATCAATACCTTTAAAACTTATACTTGAAGGGTATTTCTGCCAGAAATCCTTTACAGCAATGGCTATAGAACCATTTACTCCGCCACAGGCTGCAACACCCGGAGCTCTGTTGCCATGGAGGCCTTCAATATAGCAGCAGTTGTCATTACTTATTTTTTTCCTGATAACAAAATGAGAACTGCTATCCTGCCAGAGACTGTACTGTCCCCAGATAGGCATCTCTTTTGAGGCCTTAATAGCATCGTCATCCTGACCTTCAACCAATGTCAGCACCTGTCCGCTTATCTGAGCATGATAAGTTTCCTTGGGCACTCTTGGTCTCCAGGACAAAAGCTCAGCCATAGCTTCATGAAAATAGCCATTATCAGTTTTGATCTTGATATGTCTGTTGTACTGCTCTCCGGCTATATCACTTTCACATCTGACACCTATAGCCTTCAGGTAATCTTTATTTTCATCAGCATCCCATAAAAATGTATATGAAAATCTCAGTTCTGATGATCTGTTAAATATCTCCATATAAATGACAAAAGGAATGTTTTCTTTTGAAGACTGAGTACTCTTATGGATACCTTCGATCTTTACAACGGATCTGATGCTGCCGCACTCTTTTACAGTGGCCTTGGTGACCTGCCCAAGAAATCTCTCATTCTGGAGCATCTCAAGGTCAGAGTCCTCTCCACCATCACGGTGCTGCAATACAAGCTCAGACCAGATCTTATTTATGACCTTATGTCCATCCCTGATATAATTTTCAGCCAGATTTTGGCCCTTTTTATTTATAGTGATCTCGCCATTATCTAATATAATTTTGATGTTATCTTCATTTTCAACAATTTCAATATCCTTATCATCAGTGCTTTTTACTGCACCATCATTATCTACTGCTGTTAAAGTGCACTCTTTTCCAAGTAAAGAACTATCAGCCACGTGGCAAGCCCACTTTACACTTCCATCAGGCCAATAAGCTGTTATCCTTGACTGAACAGGTACATTGCCAGCTTTACCTGACAGGTCAAAGCATGCGCCTTTTGCATCTACCAGTCCTTTTCCCCAATAACTTCCAAATGTTGCCATTCCTGTCTCTGCTCTACCATCCATTCTGTAGAGACTTATAGTATTTGAGCCGTTCATAAATTTCCCTCTTATCATAACTTTATTTTGCACTTCATTCTTAATATGAAAAAGGCACTGCCGAAGCAATGCCTTTTTCCAATTAAATCACTTTAATTACTGTGCATGGTACTGCTCATTTACTTCATCAATGATCTTCTGATATCCCTGGTCAAGAGCTGACTGCCAAGCTGCACGAAGTCCAGCTTCATCAATCTCACCACAGATATACTGTGTACGAGCTGATGTGATGATCTGCTCAAGGTTAGCACCATCTGATGAGTATGTTTCTGAGTTTACAAGGTATGGAAGAGCTGGGTTAAATACAGCATACTGCTCATTTTCTTCCTTAACCTGAGCTTCAAGGATCTGACGCTCTGTCTTCTCAGCTGTTGTAGAAGCTTCTGTTGAAGGGATATAAGCTACAAGCTGGTTTAATCCCTGATAGTTTGCCTTAAGGTTATCTGAATCCTCAACCTTTACAATGTATCCGTTCTCATCAAGTGTGTAGTTGTAGCCTTCGATACCATTGTCGCAAAGTACGAGCATTTCTTCATCATTCATCTTATCAAGGAATGAAAGAGCTGCTTCGATCTTCTCTTCTGTATCACATGTAGAAGCTGATAATGTGAAGAATCCGTTGTAACCAGATGTAGCAAGAGTCTTGCCATTGATTGTTCCTACAAGGTTCATAGAAGCATATTCATCTGGGTTAACTACTGAAGGAACTTCATTTGTTACAAAGTAATCCCATACTCTACGTCCGCCATCAAGAACGTCGATGTAAACACCGTTTTCACCGTTCTTACATCCGTTACTCCATGAGTCTGTAGGACGTGTAGCCCAGTCAGAAGGCATAAGGCCTTCATCATAGCACTTCTTGATCCAGTTAAGAGCTTCAAGGTACTCTTCCTGTTCAAATACAGGAACAAGATTACCATCAACCTCAGCCCATCCGTTACCAACACCAAACCATGTCTGGATGATATCGAATACGCCTGTGTAAGATGTCATTTCCATACCGATTGTGTCATCTACACCATTTCCATCTGGATCATCATATGTGAATGCATACAGCATATTGTAAACATCATCAACTGTTTCAGGAACACCAAGTCCAAGCTTTTCAGCCCAGTCAGCTCTGTATGAAAGACCATAACGACCAATTACACGAGCACGATATACACCGATCTGCTTGCCATCTACTGTAAGAGACTTAGCAACGTCAGCATTCTGCTGTGAAAGGTTAGGATATTTAGTTGAATCTGAAAGGTAAGGAGTAAGATCAACGAAAGCTCCCTGTCTTGCAGCACTTACAACTGTACCTGTTACAGAACCACCAAATGTCATGATCATAGGCATTGTCTTAGGATCAGCAAGAGCAAGTGTAGCCTTCTCTTCAAGTACATCGTTCTGTACCCACTGGATCTGAAGATTTGTCTGAGTATAATCTTTGATCATCTGAAGAGTCTCTTCACCCTTCTCACCTGAGTTTGAAAGACCTGCGTTAAAGTCGATAGCCATGAATGTAACTTCTGGATATTCATCTGGTGAAAGTGTTGTAGTCTCTGTGCTCTCTGCTGTATCAGTAGAACTTGTTGTCTGAGTAGCTGTTTCTGTCTCTGTCTGAGCGCCATCTGTTGTTGTTGATGTCTCAGAAGATGAGCAAGCTGACATTGAGCCAACTACCATTACTGCGCAAAGAGATGCTGCAGCAAACCTTTTTAATTTTTGTAACTTCATTTTGTTACCCTCCTTTTTGAAAAAACCTTTTTCAATTATATATGAACCTCCCATTTCGAAAGGAACATCTCTTTTGTTTTTTAAATATAAAATCAACCTTTAACTGCACCAACCATAACACCCTTTGTAAAGTACTTCTGTACAAAAGGATAAACCACAAGGATAGGTACTGTAGCAATAACTGTTGTAGCCATCTTAACAGCCTTATCTGGTGGAACACCGTTTGAATCGTAGTAATCAAGTACAAGATCTGAAATCGTGCTGGCTTTAAGGATAATGTTACGCAGCATGATCTGGATAGTATACTTTGTAGGTGTCTGCAAATAAATCATAGCACTAAAGTAATCATTCCAGTGGCCTACACCATAGAAAAGTGCTATAGAAGCAAGAACCGGCTTTGATAATGGAAGTACGATCTGTAAGAATATTTTGATCTCACTGGCACCATCCATCAGTGCAGCTTCTTCAAGCTCTGCAGGAAGCTCCTGGAAAAAGTTCTTGATAATGATCATATTAAATGGGCTGATAGCTCCCATAAGGATCAGTGCCCAATATGAATCATACAAACCATAAGCTTTGATCACCATGAATGTAGGGATCAGACCACCTGAAAACAGCATTGTTACGATAACCATGTTCAGGAAGAAGTTTCTGCCTCTGAAATGCTTTTTAGAAAGCGGATAAGCAAATGATGCAGAAAGTGCCATATTAACAATAGTACCAAGAACTGTAAGTTTAATTGAGTTCCATAATCCCATCAGGATATTGCCTTCATTAACTGCATATTTATATGCGTTTAATGACCATACATGAGGAATTATGAAGAATGCTCTTTCAGTAAGTTCCTTATCTGTTGCAAAAGAACCAGCTATAACATACAAGAATGGAAGAAGTGTAATTGCACCAACAACGCCCATCAGTGTATATATGATCACGTCAGTAATGCGGTATCCAAGGCTCATTTTTACGCCATGACTGTCACGCTTGATTGTTTTAGTAATACTTCTCTGTGCCATCGTCCATCCTCCTTAATAAATACCTGACTCACCGGCTTTTTTAGCTATCCAGTTGGATCCGAGAACCATGATCATACCAACTATGGATTTAAACAAGCCTACAGCCGTGGAGAATGAATATTGAGCATTTATGATACCTTTTGTATATACGTATGTATCAAATACTTCAGATGCAGCTATGTTCAAGTCGTTTCTCATAAGGAATATCTGCTCATAACCTGTATTAAGAAGTGAACCAACACGCATGATCAGCAGGATGATAATAGTGCTCTTGATAGCAGGAAGTGTAATATACCACATCATCTTCCATCTGCCTGCGCCATCAACTCTGGCTGCTTCATACATTTCCTGATCAACACCTGCAAGTGCTGCCAGATAAATGATAGTTCCATAACCTGTTTCCTTCCAAATATCCTGACCAACAATCAGTCCCCAAAAATATTTAGCAGATGACAGGATTGGTATTGCGCTAGCTCCGGTTGCCTTAACAAGCATGTTGATAAGACCATCTTCAGTACTAAATAACTGATATGAAAGAGAAGCTACAATAACCCATGATACGAAGTGTGGTATATAGATAAATGTCTGGATAGTTCTCTTATACCAACTGTGTCTTATCTCATTTAATAAAAGAGATAAAATAATAGGTGCCGGGAAGTAAAATGCCAACTGCAGAAGTGAAATACCAAGTGTATTCTTTAAAAGCATTCCAAAATCATTATTGGAAAAGAATTTCACAAAGTTATCAAATCCTACCCATGGGCTATCCCACACCCCCAAAAATGGTGAATAGTTTTTGAATGCGATCACCAGTCCTGCCATAGGAACATAGCGGAACATGATGAAGTAGATCAGACCCGGTAATAATAAGATATACAGCCATTTATGCTGCATAATGTATGTACTTAGAGGAACCACTCTTTGACGTACAACATTCCCGGTAGTAGTAGTAATTTCTACATACTTTTCTTTTTTTGCCATACCTTCTCTCCTTCTGAGAAAAATGCAAAATGACGAAAACTTTTTGAAAACCAGATAAATTTTTTAAGTTTCTTAGTCGTTTTGTATATTATTTTTCTCAAATTCAAAATCTTATAGTGCAATTTTATAGTCAGTATGGTCATAACGTCTATAATCATTTTATTTACATCAAAAAAGTGCCTATTTCTAGGCACTTTTTAAATCACAAAAGATATTTGATGATAATGATGATTATTCATTTCATGCGATATTTAAAATAAACAAATACGCTCAGCTGACACTCTGTCGATATTTACCAGGAGTAGTTCCCTCTTTCTTACTAAAAAATCTGATAAAATTCTGAGCATTAGTATAATTTAACTTAGCGGCGATCTGATTTACTGTGAGATCAGTTTCCTTCAGTAATCTCTTGGCAAGATTGATCTTGTAATCCTCCAGATAATCAGAAAATGACATATCCTTTTCCTGCTTAAGCACTTTCCACAAATAAGTCGGATGATAACCCAGCTGTTCTGCACATTCTGTCAGAGTAATATCACCCTGTTTTTCATCTACCAGCTTCATGATACCATCAAGTATTGTCTTAGCCTGAGATGTAGTCATATTGCTGATGCTATAAATAACAGGATCTATCATTGTAGACTTGATATAACGTCTGATCCTGGACAGATCATAATACTGCGTCACATCCTGATATATCTTGATTATAGGTTGCTTAAATATAGAATCCGGATCCAAAGAATGCTCTTTTACTGCAAGTATGATGGCATTTACATATTGCACAAGGAATACCACATTCTCATCTCTGGACAGATTCTGCAACTGCAGGAATCTGATAAATTCATCTGTTATAGAATAAGCCTCTTCTTTATTGCCCTGAAGAACTGAATTGTAGATATTTTCTTCAAAGCTCTTATTGTAAGAAACACTCTTTCCAGACTCATATTCAGCAAAAAACCTGCAATAGCTTATATTGATCTCAGATGCACCCTGCTCTACTCCCTCGCCGGAATTAAGAGCCAATACACTTTCCTGATAACAATTAGCCAGCAGGTGCTTGTCAGAATATAATTTACTGATTCCGGTACCAAGCACAAGACCCTTTTCCATAGTCTCAACATACTCTTTTACAGAATTGTATATTGAAACAGGAAGTTCAGCTGCCTCTTCATCATCATTTATATTCACCATAGCAAAAATTGCTCTGGCAAAATAACATGGCTCCATAAGAAGCTTATTACCATAACGCTGTTTAACAAAAGAAGCTATGGAATACAAAGCATTTTTTTCATCATCACCGGAAATAACACTGTCATCACTATCTGTCCTGATAATAAATACCATGGACAAAAACTTGTTAAGCGTCTTATTCAGTGACAGCCTGTCTATATAATCATCAATTTCGTTTTCAGACAGCTCACCCTGCATAAGTCTTCGCTGGAACAATAATGTTACGCCCTTTTGGAGCTCAGTATTACCGGCACTCAGCTCATCCATAGATTTTGTAATGTACTCCAGCTCATCTTCTCCAGGCTTAAGCTTTTTATCGTTAGCATTTGATATTTTATGAACCATTGTATCTACAGGCTTGTAGATCCATCTAAAGGATAAAAACGTGAACACCATAGAAAAAAGAGCGATCACCAGCACTACCAAAAAGGCATACAGTGGATTTATAGTCTCAAAGTATGAGCTTTTTGTAGCAACATAAAAGTTCAATTCACTGACCTGTGAACTGTTATATGAGAGAAGATATTTCTCACCACCTGCTCTTAATACTTTTGGAAGGTGTTCCAGATTCATGATCACCATATCTGCCAGTTCACTATTAGTGGCATAGATAACCTCATCATTATCGTTGGTTATAACCAGCTCCTGACCTTCTGAAATGCTCTCCATTGCCAGCTTTGAGATGGCTGTAGTATCTACATTGACTATGATCATTGCCTTAGTGCTTCCTGATATCCTCGGGAGCTTGATAATAAGATCAAGGCCATCCATAGCAACTGTTGTTCTATAATTTCTATCCAGAGCTTCTGGTGCAGATGCCTTCATATACAACCAGTAGTTTTTATTTATAGAGTCAACAGAATAATCAAACAAAGTATTGACTTCATTGATATTGGTTGTCTCATCAAGTTTGAACATACCCTTGTAGCTCAATACCCATCCGGTATTAAAGTTAATAAAAGAGTAGCCGCCAACATAATCAGAAACAATATTATTGCCATTTAGTGAGCTTCTGGCTTCTTCAATATGACTATAATCAGAATAATCTATATTGTTATCCACAAGATATGTGATCTCATCTTTGTCAGAAAAAACAAGATAATAATTATATATCCTGTCCATCTGTTCACCCACCTGTCTTACGATCTGGTTCAAAGATGATTTCGATAACTCAGCAGCCCTTGTATCCTGCCTTCTGTAGGAACTCCTAAAATAATATACACAGCCCACGCCAATGGCTATAGTAACCACCAGCATCAGAAATAGTAATACTCTGTATTTGTAATTTATATATCTAAATTTAAAACCTTTTTTCCCGCCAAATTTCTTCATTATGTACCCAAACAATAATTACAACTCATATACCTTCAAGTTTCTATACTCAGCCACCATAGGTGCCAACTGCCTAAATCCGATATAACCACCCTTTATCAGATTACCATAGGTCTTTCCGTCATCCACATACTCAAAGACTTTTAGATCATTTACAGCAAAGCTTATTACATTTTGATCTTTTGTGATCTTTAATGTGTACCACTGTGCATCCTCAGATGCATCAGGTATTGGATCAGCTCCCTGGCTTACAAGATAGAAACCATAGCTTTTTCTAAGGTTACATGTATGAAATGCCCTCTCATCTGCTTCTTTTCTTCTAAAATAAGAAACATGGAAAGCGTTTATATCACCATGATGATATTGTACGTATTCACCGGTCCTGGTAGAGAGCTTTTCATCAAAAATACTCTCTCCATTTATTCCCTTTGCTCCAAAAAACATGATAGCCAGCCCCGGCTCTTTGACCGGTCTGAAATCCCATGTTATCTCAACATTTTCCGGAAATTCAACCGGACACCAGTATACATAATTGGCCTTTTGACCACTATCAGCGCTAAGTGCGTTTTCCATACGCATTACACCGCCATCAAATGTGATCCTGGCCTGTCCCTCCAATACAAAATCCTTGACCAGCTCACTACTGGCAAGGCTATTGTCATATATAAGCTTTTTCATTTTATTCCCACACTTCTCAATTTTTTAGATTCAAAAACTCAGACAACCTTTTCTGTCAGATGCTTTGCAGCCTTGTCTCTACGCTCCTCATCAAGGATCTGTCCCCACTTATAAGGAGTATTCTGATATACGTAGAAATTAAGCCAGTTAGAGTACAACAGATTACAGTGAGATCTCCATTCAAGATAAGGCCTTTTCTCCGGATCATCTTCAGGATAATAATTGATAGGCTTATCAATAGGAAGCCCTTTGGAAAGGTCTCTCTTATACTCACTATCAAGAGTCATTCTGTCATATTCACCATGTCCCATTACAAATATCTGCTTACCATCTCTTGTCATGCACAAAAGAATACCTGCAACAGGTGACTTGGCAAGTACAACAAGATCATCACAAGCCTCTATAGCTTCAGGATCAGATTCAGTATGTCTGCTGTGGGGTATCAAAAACAGATCGTCAAAGCCTCGTACCAGCGGCACCTTTCTGTTTAAAACCTGATGCTCATAGATACCAAAGATCTTTTTATCCAAAAGTCTCTTCTTGATCCCAAAATGGTAATATAGACCAGCCTGCGCTCCCCAGCAGATGTGGAACGTAGAAGTAACATTGGTCTTGGACCACTCAAAGATCCTGCACAACTCTTCCCAATAATCTACTTCTTCAAAATCCATCTGTTCTACAGGAGCACCAGTTATTATAAGACCATCGTAAGTATTGTCCTTAAGTTCATCAAAGGTGCTATAAAATCTGTTCAGATGGTTAGGTGATGTATTGGAAGATATATGACTGCTTACCCTCATAAATGACACATCAATCTGAAGGGGTGTATTAGAAAGTGCTCTAAGGAGCTGCTTTTCTGTCTCTTCCTTCAACGGCATCAGGTTCAATATACATATCTGAAGAGAACGGATATCCTGATGCATAGCTCTGTTCTCATCTACAACAAATATATTTTCCAGCTCTAAAAACTCTCTTGCAGGCAGATCATTTTGAATCTTAATTGGCATATCCCATACTCCCTTTCTATGTTACATTTGACTGATCTTTTCCAGGAACTCTTCCTCTGTCCAAATAGGAATACCAAGGTCTTTAGCCTTTTTATTCTTACTGGAATTAGATGTGGAATCATTATTTATAAGAGCAGTCGTTTTCTTTGAAACACTTCCGGCTGCCTTACCGCCCTTGCTTTCAATAAATTCCACAAGCTCATTTCTGTTTTTGAAATGATTTACATCACCTGTAATAACAAATGTCATTCCGGCAAGTTCGCTTGTTCCCTGATTTTTCTCAGCTTCCATATTAAGGCCATACTCCTTGAGTCTGCCTATAAGCTCGATATTGCTCTCTTTATGGAAAAATTCGTGTATAGCAAGAGCTGTAGTCTCACCTACATCCTCTACCTCCTGCAGACTCTCAACTGATGCATGCATCAGCTCATCTACAGAATCAAAATGCTTCATAAGAGTCTTGGCAGAAGCCTTACCTACATTACCTATGGAAAGTCCGGTTATCAGTCTGTAAACTTCATTTTTCTTGGACTCCTCAATAACGCCAAGGAGCTTATCTGTATTTTTTTCCTTACCTATTATACCCTTTGCAATAAGTGTTTCTCTATGGTTTTTCAGTAAGTAAATATCGGCTATATTATTCAGATATCCCTCTTCTATAAGAGCCTTGATATATTCCTCGCCAAAGCCCTTGATATCCATGGCATCTCTCTGTACAAAATTGATGATCCTTCTCTCAAGCTTGGCTCTGCAATCATCATTAGTACATTTCATATCTGCAGTATCTGCTTCTCTCACAACAGGAGCGCCGCACACCGGGCAGATGTCAGGTATCTTATAGACGTTTTCTTTGTCATTGTCATATACTACAGCTTTGATCTTTGGAATGATCTCGCCGGACTTATATACAAGAACCTTCTTGCCAATAGCAATTCCAAGGCTGTCTATAAAGTCCTGATTATGAAGTGTAGCCCTTGATACAGTTGTGCCACACAGCCTTATTGGTGTGAAAATAGCTGTAGGATTGACTCTTCCTGTCATACCAACTGATAATTCAATATCAGTAATGACTGCTTCCTTTTCTTCAGGCGGATACTTATAGGCAATATGTCCTGCACTGTATTTAGAGCCTGCTGGGAAATCATTTCTGTATGCTACCTGATCGATCTTGATAACAGCACCGTCAATATCATATTCAAGATCACCTCTGGCTTCGCCAATGGCATCTATCTGCGCCAGTATCTCTTCATCAGTAGTACACAGAACTGAAGGTACAATCTTTATTCCATCTTCTTTTGCAAGTCTTTCAAGGCCTGCATGATGAGAAGCCATAAGTTCATCATCACCACTCTGGATATTGAAGATAAACATGGAAAGTCCGCGCTCTTTTACCATCTTGGAATCAAGCTGTCTCAAAGTTCCTGCTGCGCAGTTTCTCGGATTGGCAAAAAGCTTTTTACCAAGGAGTTCCTGTTTCTCATTAACTGCATCAAAATCCTTGTGGCTCATATATACTTCACCACGAAGCTCCAGATAGTCATAGTCATTTTTTAATTTCTTTACTACATCCGGGATAACAAGAGCATTGGCAGTAACATCCTCGCCAATAAGACCATCTCCTCTGGTCTCTGCAAGAGCCAGGCTGCCATTCTGATAACGGATACTCATTGAAAGACCATCAATTTTCTGTTCTACATCAAATTTGACGTCAGGATGAAGAGCTCTTACACTGTGAACCCAGTCCAGAACCTCTTCCTTGGAAAAAACATCCTGAATAGAGAGCATAGGTACATTATGCTCTACTGTAACACCTGCCTCTCTTTTGGCAGTTCCACCGATTATCTGAGTAGGTGAATCCTTGGCAATTATTTCAGGATGCTCTTTTTCAATTGCCTTTAATCTGATCATGAGCTGATCGTATTCATAGTCAGATATCTCAGGTGTATCCTGATTGTAATATCTGTCCATGTGATATTTGATCTGCTCACACAGATCCTTATATTCTGATAAAATAGATTCTTCTAACATATCTCTCCCAACCTTTATAAACTATATTAAACTCCTGCCAGCTTATATAGAGTCTCTTTCTCACTTCCAGTGATCTCTCTATACTCTCCGGTCTTTAAATCCCCTAGTTCAATATTCATTACACGGATCCGCTTAAGACTTAACACTTCATACCCAAGCTCTGAGCACATCCTGCGGATCTGCCTGTTAAGCCCCTGTGTAAGGATTATATCAAAGCTGTCATTGGTTATTTTTTTAATCTTACAACTTCTGGTTGTAACATCAAGTTCTTTTAAATAGACACCTTTTTGCATTTTGTTCAAAAAGGCCTCAGTTATATCTCTGTCTACCCGGACTACATACTCTTTTTCATGCTTATGAATACCCTTCATCATTGCATTGATAAGGTCACCATCATCAGTCATGATAAGAAGCCCGTCAGAGTCTTTATCCAGCCTTCCGGCATATGTGACTCTCTTATGATATCCAAGTTCTTCTATAACAGTACGCTCTGCATGTGCATCACGCTCTGTACATACAACGCCAACAGGCTTATTAAAAGCCAACACTGTTGTAGACCCGGACAATCCTATTTTCTTTCCATCTACCTCAACAAGGTCCTCGGCACTTACTTTAACACCCTTTTGAGGCAATTCCCCATTTACAAGGACACGACCTTCATCTATATAAACATCTGCGTCTCTTCTGGAGCATACCCCGCATGCTGCAAGATATTTATTCAAACGCATTTTTTCAGAATCACTACCCATTCAGCCTCCATGTAGATCACTAAAAGGAATTTCAATAAAATGAAAAGGAGCGGTAAATAACCGCTCCAATTATTATACATTGTAAACGAAAATTACTAAACACTAAAAAATAAAATATCACTCAAAATCTCTGAGTAATGATACAGCATTTTCTTTTATGATCGGTTCAAAAGACTCTCTGACAAAAGTAAGCTTATTCTTGTTAGAAGTTACATATTGACCAAATTCATAACAGGTAGTAAAAATAGATGCAAATGTAAGCTCATCCAGCTGATCTCTTGTAAAGATCATATAATAACTGCCATCATTACGATCTCTGTAAAGAGAACTCTGAACATTGATCTTGGAGCCAATCTGATGACTAAGTGCAATGATCTGTCTCATGCTGGCAAATCTGTACAGATACTCATTAAATGCCAGTCTGGAAAGCTTAGTCTTTCTATCATCCTTAGCTTCTGTATTATCAGCTGAAAGACTCTCTGCCTTAGGCTTTTTATCTGAAGCTTCTTTAGAAACCTTCTTAGCCTTTTCATCAAGCTCCTTGGCAGCATCCTGAACCTTATCTATTTTATTGATAGTTTCTTCTGCTTTGTTCTGTGCCTTGGTTGTATCCTTAGACACTGCATCCTTTAAAGTGCTTGCAAAATTCTTGAGACTGTTCAGATACTCAGAGAGTCTGATAAGTCTCTCTTCCTCACCGCAATCACCAAGCTCTTCAAGGAAATCCTTTGGAAGCCTGATTCCTGCTTTTTCAGTTATATTCTTTAATATCTCAGTAAAGTTAACATCATTATTTTCTGATAATGTAAGGCTGATACTATGATCAGGAAGAATAGTAATCTGCATAGGAGTTGTGCTACCTGTAGGTTTATAATCCACCTCTTCTACAGCCTTTTCTACAACACCATGCAAAAATTCCATAGCTTCCTTTTTCTTTTCGAAAAAGTCCTCAAGGCTTATCCCCTTTTCATCCAGGTCTTCTTCAGTAATAATGCAATTTACTGTATCTTCATTAATCCTTTTAAAAATCATTAAATCTAATACCTTTACTCTTCCTCGTCCCTAACGCAACTAATAACTTTATACAACAATTTATACAAAGTTGCAGACTCTTCAGGTGTTAAATGAACGCACTTGCCCATCTTGGAAGGAATACAAGCAGCCTTTTCCTTAAGAGCCTCTCCCTCTTCAGTTATAGTAACCACAAGATTACGCTCATCCTCACTTGAACGTTCTCTAGAAATATAACCCTTAGCTTCAAGCTTCTTAAGTACAGGTGTAAGAGTACCTGAATCAAGATATAAGCTCTCCCCCAGAGTCTTAACATTAACTTTTTTCTTTTCCCACATAACCATCATAGCTATATACTGAGTGTATGTAAGATCTACTTCATCCAGATATGGCTTATATTTTCTGATGATTTCCTTTGAACAGGCATAAAGTGGGAAGCAAAGCTGATTTTCTAATTTTAAGTTACTATAATTTTCTTTATTATCCATGATATATTACATCTCCGATAAAATAACGTCACAAATAAATTGTGCATAATTTATTTTATCATAAAACAGAAATTTTAAAACCTCCTGTCATAAATTTATTTTTTTTTAACGTTTAATGATTTTATTTTATTCTCAATAGCATTACCTAATAATGTAAGATATCTCATACATGGCTCAGTAGCTATTGCAAACAATACAAACAGCATGATGCACTCTTTTGATATATAAGATATAGCAAAAAGATCATTTAGGAAAAATGCTGTAAATATAACACCTATAACGCATCCGATAAGTACAGTAATACGATATCTGTTCATCGGTTCACTGATATTGGCAAGGATCATAAATCCTACGATCGCAAGCAAAAATGTGGAAGCCACTGACACATCCGATGCAGAAACGCCAAAGGTCTCTCCAAAAACAACCAGGGCTGCTATTGCAAAGAAATCTGTAAGTGCCGCTGGCATAGCCCTTAAGAGGACCTTGGACAGGAAATGTCCCTTTATACGCTTGGTATTTGGCTCCATGGCAAGGAAAAATGCCGGAATACCTATATTAAACAAGCTAATAAGAGATACCTGTGACGGTGCCAACGGATAAGTCATAACGCTGACTATTGAGAACAATGCCAAAAGTATTGAGAAGATGTTCTTAACAAGGAACAATGTTGTAGATCTCTCAATATTATTGATATCTCTTCTACCCTCAGATACGATCTCAGGCATATGAGCAAAATCAGAATCAAGCAGTACAACCTGGGCAGCCTGCACTGCAGCATCAGAACCGGCAGCCATAGCAATTGAGCAGTCAGCATCCTTCATGGCAAGTATATCATTAACACCATCACCTGTCATGGCAACAGTTCGTCCTGCAGCCTTTAAGGCCCTTACGATCTTTTGCTTCTGTTCCGGTGACACTCTTCCATAAATAGTATAGTCTAGAACAGATTCCCTGAGCTCTTCATCAGATAAGGTCGAAGCGTCTACATACTTATCATAGTTTAAAATGCCTGCCGTTCTTGCTACTTCAGATACTGTGACCGGATTATCTCCGGATATTACCTTGACCTCAACACCCTGTTTTACAAAATACTCAAAGGTCTCAGGAGCTGTTTCCCTGACAGGGTTCTGAAGCAGGATAAATAATAAAGGAACAACTTTAGCATTAGTAAGCTCTGTCTGAGGAACCGGTAGAGATAGTGCCTTTCCAGTAGACTCCTGTTCCTGGATCATAACGCCATCGCATCCGCCATAGTACTGTCCAAAAACAAGGACTCTTAAGCCTTTTCCGGCATAAGTATTTACGATATCCCTGTACGCATCAAAGGACTTTCCCAACAAAAATTCAGGTGCCCCAAGGACAAATGTCCCTTCCGCAAACTGAACACTGCTGTATTTATATTTTGATGAAAAAGAATGAAAAGAAATGCAACCTGTAGATATCCTTCCACCAAAATAATCTTCCAGAGCCTTCATGGTGATATTGTCATCAGGAAGCACTCCGATATATCTGGAAACCAGTTCCTTATAGCCTTCATATACCTCAACAGGAATATCTTCCACAGGCACAACGTCAGCTACAAGCATACTGTTATCAGTGATAGTTCCAGTCTTATCAACACAGAGAGTATCTACTCTGGCAAGAGTCTCAATACTTCTCATGTCATGGAGCATGATCTTCTTCATGGCAAGACGTACAGCACTTGCTCCAAGAGCAATACTAACAAGCAGATACAAGCCTTCCGGGATCATACCTACAAGAGCTGCAACCATTGATATGACACTGCTCTTAAAATCATTGCCCTGCATTACATAGCTCTGGGTAAAAAGAGTAATACCAATAGGAATGATGATGATACCGGCTGCAATGACCAATCTGTTTATAGACTTTACCATTTCAGACTGTTCACTGGATGGCATCTTCTTAGCCTTTAACATCAGCTTGGAGATATAGGAATTGGTTCCTACTCTTGTAAGCTGGGCAAGACACTCTCCTGATACAACAAAGCTTCCTGACATAAGCTCACTATCAGTAGTCTTGACTATTTCATCAGCTTCACCTGTAAGAAGTGCCTCATTTACAGCTATCTCACCCTGCAGAACAACTGCATCAGCACATATCTGATTACCACTTCTAAGAACGATAACATCTCCAAGTACCAACTGATCAACGGGAACTATGGTCTCCTGCCCGTCTCGTATAGCTGTCACGGTAGCTTCATGTATTACAGCAAGATTATCCAGTACCTTTTTGGCCTGTAATTCCTGATATATACCAATAAGTGCATTGGCTATGACAACCGGCAAAAAAGTAAGACTCCTGTAATCACCTGCAATGATCACAAGAACAGCCATGATCGCAAAAATAAGGTTAAAATACGTAAAGATATTTTCTCTTAAAATGTCTTTGGTAGTCTTTGCTGTATTATCAACCTGAGTATTGCCATAACCATCTCTAAGTAACCCTTTAGCCGCTTCAGATGTAAGTCCTATCATCTAGCATACCCTCCTAAAGCAATAGCAGACCATGTAAATGGTCTGCTACTAATTTTAAAATCATTAACCTTCATGTTTAATATTCTTAATCGGAATATTTGCATAAAGTGCTGGAACAGTCTTTCCATCACTGGTTTCAGCATCCATTTGAGTAATATTGATGTCGATACCGCCCTGATCAATCTCAACATATTTGGATAATACTTCAATAATATCGTTTTTGATCTTTGCCATTATTTCCGGGGAGCAGCTGGCTCTGTCGGATACGAGGACAAGCTTAAGTCTATCCTTGGCAACATCACTTGACGATTTCTTTTTGAAAATATCTGACAGTTTCATACCTAAAAATCCCCCTTATTTCTTTTTGAAAAGTCCTGCAATAGCTGAAAAGAATCCTTTCTTGTCATCAAGATCCAGGAAAGTAACCTGCTCACCTGTGATACGACGGCAGATATTCATATATGCCTGTCCAGCAAGTGACTTATCACCGGCAAGTGGTTCACCATTATTTGTAGCTACTACGATATTTTCATCATCAGGTACTACACCGATCAGATCAACAGCAAGAATATCAATAACGTCATCAGCTGACATCATATCTCCTCTGCTGACCATATCTGGTCTAAGTCTGTTTACAATAAGATGCTTTGTCTTGATCTCATTTGCATCTAAAAGACCGATGATCCTGTCTGCATCTCTTACAGCTGAAACCTCAGGAGTTGTTACGATAAGAGCTCTGTCAGCTCCTGCTATAGCATTCTTGAATCCCTGCTCGATACCAGCTGGGCAATCCATGATAATATAGTCGTATTCTTCCTTAAGTTCTTCAGCAAGTTTCTTCATCTGATCAGGAGTAACGCTTGTCTTATCCTTAGTCTGAGCTGCAGGTAAGAGGAAGAGATTCTCATATCTCTTATCCTTAATAAGCGCCTGCTTGATCTTGCAGTTGCCTTCTACAACATCAACAAGGTTGTAAACAATACGATTTTCAAGACCCATTACTACGTCAAGATTGCGAAGACCTATATCTGTATCGATAAGAACAACCTTTTTGTTTAATTTAGCCAAACCGGTTCCGATATTGGCAGTAGTAGTTGTCTTACCAACACCACCCTTTCCAGATGTTACTACTATTACTTCTCCCATTTTATCTCCCTCCGTATCTATTCATTTTGGGTTATCTGTCTATATGATATTCCTTTAAAAAGGTTTGATTATAAGCTTTCTTTACAATGTGGTCAGCCTCGATACATGCAACCTCAGGTTCACTTACTTCTTCTTTTACCACATTCTTTCTAAATCTAAAGCCTGTCTTTTTCTCAGCATCAGGAGCTATTGCAATAAGATCTGCAATCCTTACCTGCTGAGGATTAAGTTCAAGAGCCATTACTATAGCATCTCTATCTCCAGTCATACCTGCAAATGCGCTTCCCTGCATCTTACCCAGTACAAAAATACTTCCTACAGAACATATTCTTGAACCCGGCTTAACATCACCAAGGATAACAACATTTTGCTGACTTGAAATTTCCTGCCCGGATCTAAGAATTCCCTTATAAACTCTGGCATTTCCACTTCCAAGCTGTGCTTCCATATCCTGGAGCTGCTTTTCCTTCTTCAAAAGCTCGCCCTGAACCATTGCTTTTGTCTCGTAGATTTCCTTTTCCTTTCGAGACAATTCTTTCTTCTTTTGCTCAAGCTTAGCAAGATCACTCTTACCAACATACTTGGCAAATACTTTTTCCTTCTCAGCATCTTCGAGAAGAACACATACAATATCAACTTTTGTATTTAGCTTAATGATACTAAGAACTTCCTGTTCCTCATCATCTGACAGTTCTCTACCCTTAACAGTAAGGGCCATCTGCGCACTTCCTAAAAAAGAAGCTGCGCTTTGAAACTTTTCAGAAATAGTCTCTTTAAGCTGCGAGAAGGGAATTTTATCATCCAAGACCAGGATGATTCCTGATTTAGTCCCCTTAATTGTTACTGTTTGTTCCATACAACTCCTCACCAACATGACACCCTTATATTCTATAACATTTTGGGTGTATTTGGAATACTTAAAATCCAAGGAAAGTAATTCCTATGATATGAAAAAATGCCGCCACATTACTGTGGCGGCATAACAATTACAATTATTATTTAAGACCAGCCTGAGCCATAACTTCTTCAGCAAAGTTCTCGTTCTTCTTCTCGATACCTTCACCTGTCTCAAAACGAACAAAGTTCTTGATCTTAAGGTTAGCGCCGTTTGCCTTAGCAACCTGCTCGATGTACTGTCCAACTGTCTGCTTTCCATCTTCAGCCTTAACGTATACCTGCTCATTTAAGCAGATTTCCTTAAGCTCTTTGTTAAGACGACCAATAAGCATCTTCTCAATGATCTGCTGTGGCTTTCTCTTGTTTTCTGGAAGCTCTTCATTTTCCTTCATAGCCTGTGCAAGAAGGATTTCCTTCTCATGGTTCTTGAACTCTTCTGAAACGTTTTCCATACCAACATACTTTGGTGAAAGAGCTGCAACCTGCATAGCTACGTTCTTGACAGCGTCCTTGATCTCGTCGTTAACAACATCTGTATCAGCTTCAACAAGAACTGAGATTCTGCCTTCGCCGTGTACATAAGGAACTACGATACCGTTAGCAGCTGTAACCTTCTGGAAACGTCTGATGCTGAGCTTTTCGCTGATAACAGCTGTGATCTCAACAAGAGCATCCTGAACTGTGATAGCTGGGTTCTCATGCCATTTCTCAGCCATAAAGCTTTCAAGATCAGTTGAATCTGATTCAACAGCCTGCTTAGCAACAGCGTTAACGAATGTCTGGAACTTTTCGTTCTTAGCAACGAAGTCTGTCTCTGAGTTAACTTCTACAACTGCAGCTGTCTTGTCATCCTTAACTGCTACTGTTGTAAGACCTTCAGCTGCGATTCTGCTAGCCTTCTTCTCAGCCTTAGCCTGACCATTCTTTCTAAGATATTCTACGGCTGCATCCATATCACCGTTTGTTTCTGTAAGAGCCTTTTTGCACTCCATCATACCAGCGCCAGTTGACTCACGTAATTCTTTTACCATTGCTGCTGTAACTGCCATTGTAATAATCCTCCGTATATTTAATTTAAAAGAACGTTCAGGGTACCCGAAAGGTCACCCTGAACAATGAATTCATAATAAATTAGTTCTCTTCTGCTGTCTCAACATCAGCTTCTGCAGACTCTGCAGCAACTTCGTTCTCAGCACCCTGATTAGCTTCGATAACAGCGTCAGCCATCTTACCAACGATAAGCTTTACGGCTCTGATAGCGTCATCGTTACCAGGAATGATATAATCAAGCTCTTCTGGATCGCAGTTTGTATCACCGATACCAACTAATGTGATTCCAAGAGTGTGAGCTTCCTGTACGCAGATTCTTTCCTTCTTAGGATCTACTACGAAGATAGCATCAGGAATTCTCTTCATGTCTCTGATACCGCCAAGGTTCTTCTGAAGTTTCTCAAGTTCCTTCTTAAGAACTGCAACTTCCTTCTTAGGAAGTACATCGAAAGTACCATCTTCCTGCATCTTCTCGATCTTCTTCATTCTTTCGATTCTTGTCTGGATTGTTCTGAAGTTTGTGAGCATACCACCAAGCCATCTCTCGTTGATGTAGTACATACCACATCTCTCAGCTTCTGACTTAACAGCATCCTGTGCCTGCTTCTTTGTTCCAACGAAAAGGATTGTTCCACCCTGCTCAGCAATTTCGAAAACTGCCTTATAAGCCTCATCAACCTTTACAACTGACTTCTGAAGATCGATGATGTGGATTCCGTTTCTCTCTGTGAAGATGTAAGGAGCCATTTTAGGGTTCCATCTTCTTGTCTGATGTCCAAAATGAACACCTGCTTCAAGTAACTGTTTCATTGATACAACGCTCATGATATTACCTCCATTTGGTTAAATAATCTTCCGCACTCCTTAGTCCTTGAGCTCATATAAGGGCGTTACGCTTATATGACAGACCCCTGGCTGATCATCTCATGATGACACCGACCAGGAAACGAATGTGCGTGTTTACTTGTTATATGCTGTGATTTCAGACCACAGCCTTGTTATTTTACCATAAGAAAATCGAATTATCAAGAGGTTTATTCGATAAATCAAAGAAAAAGCCCGATACTATTATTGTAATATCGGGCTTAGTGATCATTTATTTTCTACATATTATTTCTGCTATTTCATCGTAGGTTGCGCCTTCCGGTATCCTCTTGGAACCGGATCTGATATACCTGTCCAGTCCCTTATCAATCAGGAATCTGTTAAAAGAAGATGCGCTGTCTATAAGTCCAGCCTTTTGAAGTATGGAACATACAGTATCTGAACCAATGCCTCCAGGGATCGTTACTGTAACATACAGAGTTCCTGTGTTTTCATCTTCTGTTACCGGAAGCTGTTCTCCGTCAGGTGTTGTTATGGTATCAACTGCTTCAGGAGTAGGTGCTGTGGCAACTTCAGATGCTGCAATGGTTGTCAGAGTTGAAGTCTCTGTTGTGGCCTGGGCAGTAGTTTCTTCTGCAGCTGTGGTATCCTGCCAAGCTGTACTCTCTGCAGCAGCATTACTGTTTTCTTCCAGAGCTTTATCTGAAGTACTCTTTTCTGCAACTGCTTTATCAGTATCTTCGGTACTATCAGAAGGAGCTTGCTGGGTTGATCCTCCTACTGCCACAGATGAATCAGCACTTGCCATAAGCTCTGCATCATTAGCATCTATTTCTTCTACAACAATATTACTTGCTGTACTGGCATCAGAAGCAGCTGAAGCATATTCTGTAAGCGTTCCGGTGTCTCCATCAACCATTCCAAGCTCAAGAGCTCTTTCTCTTATCTCGCTGTCACTTAACTGCTTGTTCCTGCCTCCAAGGGCAATTCCCATAACAAGCGAAGCTATTATGACTCCTATTCCTATTCCCCGTAAATAATACTTTAATTTCATCTTGCCCCCACATAGTCAGAAAAAATCATCTGGCTCTTTTATGCTTATTAGACAGATCGATCACAAGCCTGACTTCACCAATTCCAAGTCCCAGCTCTCTTGCGATCACCATATTGGACTTGCCTGCTTTATGCATCTCCAATATCTGTTTATTCTGTGCTGATGGATCAATATCCATATCATCTTCCACACAAGGAGTCACTATTTTATTTTTTAATACTTCCTCCTTTGCTTCAGATAGCTGTACTACCTTATCTGAGACGCTGTTATTTTCTTCTTCCTCTCCGACTTTTTTGCCTGTGAGAGCTGCAACATCATCATCCTCGTCCTCATCAAGATATCCTTTGATATTCTCAGCAAGCTCATCCTCAAGTATATGTACTACCGGAATATCCTGAAGGGCCTTAAATTCTTTATCAAGCTTATCTTCCATTTTCGA
Organism: Butyrivibrio sp.; assembly: GCA_015056495.1. Lineage (GTDB taxonomy): Bacteria > Bacillota > Clostridia > Lachnospirales > Lachnospiraceae > Butyrivibrio. Next base: position 57,422 of record SVGC01000010.1, on the reverse strand, counting down.
CTTGCTACTATTATCAGAAGGAGGCTCTTTGATGACTGTTTCAGCATTTTTAACAGGCCTTATGACTCTGGTCTCATCTACAGATTCATCTTCAGTAATATCAGGTCTGATCAATCTGTTTAGCTTTTCCTGAACTTTATTCTCAAGAGCTCTGGCCTGCTGTGCCCTGACCTCAGATATATGCACTTCATCACTGTTATTACGGATGGTATCACTAACATTAGTTTTATTTTCAAGGTTCTTGATCCTCTCAACCGCCTCTTCAGCTTCATGAGCTGTTATCTGAGCATCAAGGACTGTCTGTTTAGCTTCATCAGCCTTTTTGGTAACTTCACTGACAGTAGAAGTAAGATTTTTATGTTTGTCATTGAGCATGTCATACATAAATACCACTTCATCATGATTTTTGTGGATATCATTGATCACAGTATCCGAATATTCGCTGATAGCAGATATCTTTTCATTGGTCAGTCGCTCGATGGCACGCTCTGCCTTGTTTATGCTATCCTCCATTGTGTCGTCAACCATATCTTCTATTTTATTTCTGGAATTATCGATTGCACGACGAATAGACTCATTGACCTCTTCTTCAATAAGTCTTTTTTGTTCCTCATCTGCATTTTTACCTGCTGGAATCAAATAGCCTGCGATAATTGCGCCAAAACCGGCAACAATAAGCAAGATTTCAGTAATACTTATCATACTTTCTCCCCCGTAGAAAAAATACTATACCTTAAAATCAAAGCCCGAAGAAAGTCCAAGTTGAATAGGCCTGCCATTCTTATCGATCATGTTGCCTGCCATCTTTTCTAGTTCTTCTGCTGATTTACCAGCCAAACCTTTGCTAAGTTCCTCTTCCTGTTTCTTTTTATCCTTCTTTTTCTCGTTCTCGTCCTTATAGTACTTGTTGCTGCCTTCTTCCTTGGCATCAAATTTTTCTTCTTTTTGGTCAGTTTTATTAGTTTCATTAACGGAAGTCAACTTCTCGTCGATCTCGCGCGTAAACTGATCAGCAAAATTATTCTGATCAATAGAAATCTTGCTGGAATCATGTGCTCCATGTTGTGCAACGTCACCTGTTCTTAAAATGGCGCCCTGCATATCAATCCTGTTTATCGACATAGTCTTCCTCCTCTCCCCAAAAAGAGTACTATCCGCCTTATAGAGAATCTAATCTGACATCTCCATCTCTTATAATAAATTTACTATATTTTACAACTTTTTTCACTACCATTGATAATTCCCCAATACTAACAACGGTACCCGGATAAGCATTTTCTTCTACCACAACCTCAGCTTTTCCAGTATCTGCAAGCTGTTCCTGCAGAGTGACAAATTTTTCTGTATCTTCTATTAATTTTTCATTAAGTTGTTTATTTGTAGCAACTAATTGCTGTGCATATTTTAACTGCTCTGGTGTAAGCTTCGCACCCTGCTTGACCTTGGCTGTAATGCTCTCCAGCGTTGGCTGGATACTTTCAAGATTTTTCTGGGTCACCGCAATTGATTTTTGGAGTTCTTTAAGCCTGACTTTGACTGTAGGATCTGCACCGACATCGATCTGAGTGTTGGCTCCCATTTCAGAACCAAGGACCTTGGCAGATATCCTGTTAGTAGCACTAACCTTACCACCTGCAATAAATCCTTTTTTACCTGAAACGTTGACCTCTGTGCCGGATGCCACAGTCGAATGCATGATTGTCTCTGATGTAATACTGCCGTTAGCCTGAACCTTGGCATTCTCGATGAATTTAGTCACAATGTTGCCGCCAGCAACTATTTCGCCGCGGCCCATACCATTTATTCCTCTCTCTAGTATAACATCAGCACCGGCATTAATACTAGCACCTTCTACAGAACCTTTTACATGAACATTGCCGCCTGCATTTATTGAAAAACCTGCAGCAACATTACCAACCACCTCTACGCTGCCCTCATAATCTATATTTCCGGTAGATACACCCACGTTCTGGATAGTAAGGACATTGGATACAGATATCTTGCCTTCCTTAACCGTTACATGGCCTGATGCTCCAGCTCTAAGAGTCATCTTATCCTCTGCAAGAACGGTGTTTGGACCTGCCTTGATAAATGTAGTCCTTACATTATGAGGCTTTACAAACTCTCCATAGACATTTTTGCCCGGATCACCACGATCCTCAGGATGAAGGGTTGCAAGAAGGTCTCCCTCATTGACATTGGTGATGAGATTGAGATGCTTGTAATCTACACTTCCATCCTCATTCAGAGTAGGTCTGGCATGCAGATTCATAGTAAAATGGTATTCCACCTTGGCATCATGGCCCTCTCTGACTGCCTCGCCCTCTGCAAGGACTATCTCTTTACAATATTCTCTTTTTGCAAAAAATGCCTTTATATTATCATTTTTAATTCCGGTATTGATCTTACGATAAGCCAGTTCTTTAACAATCTCCGCCTCATCTATAAGCTGCGCTCCCTCTGTAGGAGGATAAAAAATAGCTGTAACAAGCATACGGTCTTTTGAAACGCTGATCGCATATGATTCTCTTATAGGCAATATCTGCACCTTAGAGAAGATCACCACGTTTCCTTCCGCTTTTGTTACAGCATCATTGATTATTACTACATCATGTTCAATTTTATGGGCATCAAGATAATCCCTGACATCGTTTGTTTGCAGGGCCTTACTACCTTCCGTAGGAGGAAACACTTTGATGCCGGTTCCTTCATCAGTTATTACCAATTGAAAATACCCATTCATTGCACATTACCCCTATATATAATTTTATATCGATCTGGTGATCACAGGTTATTTAATATACCCAGATAATCACCAAGTTTTGTTCGCATTTTCTGAAGTGCTCTGGTATGCAGCTGAGACACTCGTGATTCAGAAACCTCAAGAACATTGCTGATTTCTTTCAAAGTCAGCTCCTCGTAATAATACAGAAGGATGACTTTTTTCTCCTTATCAGTAAGAAGTTCAAGAGCTTCAGCAAGCATCTTCTTAAGTTCTTCTTTTTCTACAGCTTCTTCAGGCTTGATAAATCCGGCATTGTGATTATTTTCATCCTCTGGAATATCACTGCCCTGATCCATAAATTCGTTAAGTGATACAACATTGGTGACCTTCATCTGATTCTGCCATGCCTGATACTCATCGTCACTAATTTCCAGCTTTTCAGCAATCTCAGCATCAGTTGCTACATGTCCGCCATCCTTTTCGATCTCTTTGATAGCGGCATCTATCTTTTTCTGACGCTGCCTTACAGTACGAGGAATCCAGTCCATCTTTCTGATCTGATCCAGAATTGCACCACGAATACGAAGGCTTGCATAAGTCTCAAACTTAACATCCTTCATCAGATCAAATTTATCAATTGCGTCTATCAGACCAAATATTCCGTAACCAACCAGATCATCATACTCAACATTGAATCCCAAATACATGCTAAGTCTGCCTGCAACAAGTTTAACAAGCGGAGCATATTCCAATATGAGTTGTTCTCTAAGTTCTGGTGATTTACTTGCCTGATAATCACTCCACAACTTATTCTTGCCTGCCTCATCCATAGTCAAACGCACCCCAAATAAGTAAGAATTCTTGTATACAAGATTATTGCTTAAACTCACGAGGATCTGTATCGCCGCCTTCAGCGTCAATATCAAGTTCCTCGCCAGCTTCAGCTTCCATTTCGGCCATTTCAGCTTCTTCGGCCGCTCTTTCAGCATCCTCTTTTTCCTGATTTATACGCATGAAATAAGTGATCATCTTTTCCAGCGATGCACCAAGTATCAGAAAAAGAACTGCCGAACCAAGTACTATTACCAACCAATCTCCCATCGCGAAACGCTGCAGGTACGTGTGGATCGAAATGATCGCCGTACCCAGCAGCATCACGAATGGAGTAATAAGTTTTACTTTATTAGCTTCTTTTCCGGTCTTCATATAACCTTCTCAGGCTTACCAACTGCCCTAATCACATAATCTCCGGTTTCAGGATAGAATATAACTGTTCTACCATAGGAATCACCTGTATCTTGGGCAAGAACCTTTATATTCATCTCCTTGAGTTTCTTCAGAGAAGCTGCAACATTTCTATCGCCTACTCGCATACTGTTGTTAGCACTCTGAAAAGCAAACATCTGAGCACCTCCGGCAATTTTAGCCACAAGTCTCTGTCTGCTCGCACCCTTGGCAACAACCTGCTTTACAAGTTCTTCTATGCCGGTATCTGCAAACTTAGGAATATTACTATTATTTTTTATTTCCGTTGAATCCGGTAGCATAACATGTGCCAGCCCGCCAATCTTAGTAACAGGATCTCTGATAGCAATACCTACGCATGATCCAAGCCCCAGAGTAGTGATACCATCAGGGCTGACACAGACATTCAGATCGGCCATTCCAACCTTTATAATCTGACTCATTATGTCACTCCTTTAACAATTACAAATTGATATCACTAATTCCTAAAGCCTTTAGTATCTTGGCATATCCTTCAAGATCAGGTAAAAGAATGAAATAACCGCTAAGCTTGATCTCATCAAAAAACTGTGTCTCGATAAGGAGCATGCTGTCTCCCATAACTCCAAATTCAATAGCAGGAACACTAAGTATCGCACCCGCCATATCGATCGCAAGATATGGAACAGAAGGTATCATCTTTAGATTTGTCATCTGAGCCAAAGAGTTCAGATAGGAACCTGCAATGATGTTACCTACTTCTTTTAAAGCAGACATCTGAATTTCATCCAGCGGTTCATCAGTATCTGTCTCTTCCTGCATCATCATCTTGCTAACAAGATGTCTTGCAGAACTCTGCTCAAGCAGGAACATAATACTACCATCAATATCGCCTTCTACCTTGAGGTAGATACCAGCCATGATCTGCTCAGCACCACCCATCATGTCGCCAACATCTTTGAAATCAAGAAGTTTGACCTGTGGTACTGACATATCTATCTTGCCGCCCATCATCTGGGCAAGAGCTGTAGTCGCGTTACCTGCACCAATGTTACCAATTTCTTTTAAAACATCAAAATACTGGCTAGATAGTTCATCGAAACTTAAGTTACTCAAGCTCTACTCCCTCCTGTCTATGACGTTAGGCATTTTCCTTCTTTTCAGATGGATCAAGTTCAACGGTATTAAGATCAAGGATAGATACAAGACCATTCTCATGATGACCTACGCCACTGATGAATGAATTCTTTTTCTCCTTACTCTTGCTGTCATATCCAACCTTTTCAATATTATTGGAACTGAGAGTAAGAACCTGATTAACCTGATCTACTATGATTCCTACAAGGTCGCCGTCAGCGGTCTTTAAGATGATGATCCTTGTCTTATCTGTGATCTCATCATCAGCAATTCCCATCTTACGTCTAAGACTCATAACAGGAACAATCTCACCACGGATGTTGATAACACCCTTCAAATACTCTGCAACCTGAGGAACTCTTGTAATCTGCTGCATTCTAACAATATTATCTATATATCTGATGTCGATACCATAGGACTCATCACCAAGTCTTATGACAATAAACTGTATCATTTCACCAGTATCCGCATTGTCTCTAAGTTCGTTCATCGCAATTCTCCTTTACTATAATTTAAACAAGCTGGTTAGTATCAAGAATAAGGGCAATTTCACCATCACCAAGAATAGTAGCGCCGCTTATCATCTTGCACTTGTTGATATACTTTCCAAGAGGTTTGATAACTATTTCCTGCTGTCCCATAAGTTCATCGATAACAAATCCGAACAACTTATCACCCTTCTTGGTAATAACAACTACCAGGTCTTCGTCATCACTTCTTGTGCTTTCAATATCAAGCACTTCATTAAGTCTAACAATAGGAGTTACAATGCCACGAAGATTAATTACTTCTCTATTTTCTACAAACTTCAGATCACTTGGAGATACATCTTCAATACTCTGGATAGCATCAAGTGGAATAGCATATTTCTCGCCACCGATAACAACCATCAGAGCCTGAATGATAGCAAGTGTAAGAGGAAGTCTGATAGTCCATGTAGAGCCTTCGCCGAGCTTGGTCTTAACATCAACTTCACCGCTAAGGGACTCAACTTTGGACTTAACTACGTCAAGACCTACACCTCTACCTGAAATTTCTGATACAACCTTGGCTGTAGAGAAACCAGGATGGAACAACAGCTCAACAGCCTGTTTTTCAGTCATTGTATCTGCCTGTTCCTGAGTTATAACGCCTTTTTCGACAGCTTTCTTCTTAACTGCCTCTGCATCAATACCATTACCATCATCACCAACTTCGATAACAACACTGTTACCATCCTGGAATGCATGAAGGAAGATCTGACCTGCAGCCGGCTTGCCTCTCTCTGCACGGACTTCTGCAGATTCAATACCATGGTCAGCACTGTTTCTGAGAAGATGCATCAGAGGATCACCAATTTCATCAACAACGGTACGATCCATTTCAGTATCTTCACCAGTCATGGTCAGCTCCATCTGCTTACCAAGTGTCTTGTTCAGATCACGGATCATACGTGGGAATTTCTGTAATACGCTCTCGATAGGTACCATTCTTACCTTCATGACCGATTCATGAAGATTGGTGGTAACACTTTCAAGATATTCGATCTGTTCGTTAACAGCACCATTTGTAAGTCCTGAGCTGTTAGCTGCAGATATAAGTGAGTTCTTGGCAATAATAAGCTCACTTACAAGGTTCATGAGAACATCCAGCTTATCAATACCTACACGGATAGTCTGGTTAACAACAGGCTTGCCGGCTGGCTTCTTGCCGCCTGCTGCAGCTGGTGCAACCTCTTTTTTAGGTGCAGGTTCCGGAGCCTTGGCTGCCGGAGCAGGAGCTGGTGCTGCTGGAACTGCTGGAGCTGGTTCTGGAGCAGGTGCTGCAGGAGCATCTTTATCTTCAGTAGATCTTGCTGCTGAAGGATCAAAATCAGCCACTTCACAGTCTTCTATTTCAGATACGCCCATAACGATATTTCTTATCTGGTTAGGGTCTACATCGGTAATTACTACAAGAGCAAATTCAAAATCGAATCTCTCATCTTCAATATCCTGCGCTGAAGGATCAGAAACAGCTATTTCGCCGATTTCCTCAAGTCCCTTAAATACAAGGAACGCTCTTGCAGCCTTAAGGATACAGGATTCCTGAACCTTAACATCTACTCCATAGAGCTTCTTTCCAGCCTTTGCTGCATCTTCAAGAGTAGTTTTGATAGAAGGATCAAGTTTGATATTTTTAAATGTTTTCTTTCCAGAATCAGCAGGTGCTGCTTCAGGAGCTGCTTCCTGTGCAGGAGCTGCAGGTGCTGCTTCAGGAGCTGGTGCTGCAGCTGCCGGTGCTGCTCCACCGCCAACAGTTTTACCCGCTCTGATATCAGCAAGAGCCTGGATCAGATGAGCATTGTCCTCTGTTCCTTCATCCTGCGTTGATTCAATATTGTCGACATAAGCTTGAATTGCATCCAGACATTGGAATAAGGTATCGGTCATGCTGGAATCGAATTTCAATGTACCATTACGTACATCTGAAAATACATCTTCCATATCATGGGTCAGATTCTGCATCCTTGTATAACCCATTGTGCCTGCCATACCCTTCATAGAATGGGCAGCTCTGAAGATTTCGTTGACGCAATCTTCGTTACCCGGATCATCTTCCAGAGTCATAATGCTGTCATTAAGATTCTGAATATGCTCCTTTGCCTCATCAAGAAAGACTCCAAGATACTGAGAAACATCCATATCTTTTTACCTCCATTAAAAAAATTGTTAGACTAAAAGCTTATTTAGCCTTGTCTGACATAAAATGGAGGTATGGATGTTCCTTCACTTTACGCCGACGTTCATTATTATTTCCTGAGCTACATTATCCAAAGGGACAACTTGATCAACAAGCCCAGCAACTGCAACTGATTTAGGCATGCCATAAACTGTGCATGACGCTTCATCCTGCCCAATCACATGAACTTTTTTCTTTCCCTCCAGATTCTTGATACCCTCAGTACCGTCAGCGCCCATACCTGTCAGCACCACACAAACGATTTCATCATAGTCTGAATCCATAAGCGACTCGTACATAAAGTTTGCACATGGCCTTACACCTTCACGTGTAGGTCCATCCTTGTAATAGATGGTATGTCTACCGCCAGCTGTCTTGATATGCATATGCTTACCGCCAGCTGCAAGATAAACAGTTCCAGGCTCTAATACATCCCCTTCTTTGGCTTCAACCACATGTACGTCACTTAAGGAATCCAGTCTCTCAGCTAGAGAAGCTGTGAATCCCTGTGGCATATGCTGAACTAAAACGACTGGAGCCTTGAGATTTTTAGGAAGCTTTGGTATAACAGCCTGTAATGCTCTTGGTCCACCGGTAGAGCTTGCAATAGCTACAATCTTATTACCGGTAACCTTGTGGGCTGATTTACTGACAAGTTCAACAACCTTTTTCTGAGCTTTGATATCTTCTATAGAGAATGTTCTTGAAGGTGCTGTAACTCTACTTTCTGCAACTGCAGCCAGTGTGTTCAGCATCTGCTTTGCAAAATCTTCTTCTCTACAAGCAGAAGCTCTGTCAGGTTTATGAACAAAGTCAAGTGCTCCCAGGTCTAAGGCTTCCATTGTGACCTTGGCACCTTCTTTTGTATCGGTGCTGGCCATCATGATCTTGGCCTTAATACCATTTTTTTGAACTTCCTTAAGAAGTGTGATACCATCCATTCTCGGCATGTTTACGTCAAGAACAACTGCATCGTATGATTTTTTCTTAAGAAGTTCTAAACCTTCTACTCCGTCTTTTGCCGTTTCTTCTACATGGAACCTCGAATCTGAGTTTATGATATCACTAAGTACTGTTCTCATGAGTGCAGAGTCATCAATAATAAGAATTTTTTTCATAATTATGATTGCTTCTTTCTGATTTTTCGTTCCTCATCAAAGATAAAATGAATAATATCTTCTCTGGCATCTTCGTCTATGTGTATGTATTTGATACGATGTTCAAAGAGTCCCGGTTTATTTTCCAGCTCTTGAACTTTCAAAACCGTAGAGATCATTTCGAAGTCTTTATTGTTATAATATCCCGGCAGCTGATAGGTACAATAAATCGTGTTACCCTCTTCAAACTGAAAATTGGAAACAAATCTCAGTCCTCCGCCACTGATATCTACGATCACAGCTTTTTGAAGCGGCTTATCCTTATTGACAAGGAAATCCCAATTATTTTTTACCGCCTTGAGCTCATCTTCCGAAAAAGCTCTGGTATGAAGCTCCAGTGCACAGCTAAATCTGTAATATTCTCGCCTCTGCAGCTTGGACAGGCTACTGGACAACTCCAGGACAGCCAGATACACGTTGTTACTTCTGTATCTGTCCACAACCTTGGCATAGCATTGCATCAACCCGTTTTTGGTATAAAAGCACAAGTTATATTGCAGATTGACAGGAAGCAGGATCAATTTACCCTGAATCATGGGCATCAAGATCTCAATACGCTCTTCCGACAGCACTCCATTCAGTTTGCTAAAGTATAACCTCGACGATTCCGGATCATCCTGCATCCACATCTTATCAACCGCCTTTAGCTCTACTTTATTTCCGACAGTTAAATAGTCCGCTAACATTTAGGCTCCTTAATTTAAGTATTTGTAATAGATGCCGCACTTGCTGTGCCTGCATTTCCGGCAGCGTTTAGCTTTCTGCCGGTAATAATATGTGAAAAGAAGGCTGCCATACCTCTGGGCTTTACTTCCATTCCGTCTTTGCCTGATAAAGAAGCTGCAATCTGCTCAAATGCCCTTGTAGACTTGGCATTTGGATACTGTATAGATACCGGAGTCTGCTGCATTACGCTTCGGGCAAGATTAGGATCCTGCTGGATCGCACCCAGATACGTCAATGGCAACTTCTGATATCTGGCAACAACTGCATTTAATTTATTAAACAACTGCTGCCCTTCTTCATCTGTAGAAACCTTATTCGACACAACCTTTATCACAGTATTTTCTTTTGAAAATCTCGGGTACTGGTTCAAAGCTTTGAGCAGTGAATAGGAATCCGTGATAGATGTAGGCTCAGGTGTTGTGACCAGAATGATCTCACCACTTGCCACCAAAAATTCCATAACCGCATTAGATATTCCCGCACCAGTATCTATGATAATTGTATCGGCTATTGCATCAAGTTCAGCAAGATTAACGATGATATAAACAAGATAATCTCTGCTGAGATTGTACATACCTGATATTCCGGAGCCTCCGGATATAAATCCGACGCCCATAGGCCCCCAGGTAATCACATCTTTAATATTTTTGCCCTGATATATAAGATCGCTTAAATTATGTTTAGGGACTGTTCCAAACATGATCTCAATATTGGCAAGTCCAAAATCCGCATCCAGGATGATAACCCTCTGCCCCATCTTTTTGAACTGGATCGCCAGATTGATGGCCACGTTTGATTTACCAACTCCGCCCTTACCACTGGTAACAGTAATTACTCTTGCCAGGGGACGTTGAGGAGTATTACTGGATTTAATAATATTTCTAAGCTGTTCCGCCTGATCCATAATCTCTTACCTTTTTTCTTTACTTTCTCCACCTAGCAGACTTTTAACCGACTTCTGAGCATCAAATACTGCTATATCATCAGGTACGTTCTGACCATTAGTGATATACGACATCGGTGCACCTGTGTACATACGAATGTTGTACAGATTGCCAGCACAATTGGTCTCATCCATCTTGGTAAAAATAAGCTTGTATTCCACCATGTCCGAATAACAGTCAACTATCTCTTTTAAGTCTCTGTACTTGGTTGTTGCGCTAAGTACAAGGAAATTCTCATAGTCCATATTGTCTTTGATAACGCTTATGAAATCATTGGTGGCCTTTTTTAACTCATCATTGTGTATCGAATAGCCGGCTGTATCGATCATGAGATAGTCATAATCTCTAAAATCCTCAATAGCCTGGCGCATCTCTTCGACTGTATAGATAACCCTGAAAGGGATCTCCATAATAGAAGCATAGGTCTTTAGCTGTTCTGCAGCCGCGATCCTGTATGTATCAATTGTCAAAAGAGCTACTTTCCTCTTTTTATTCAGATATAACTCAGAAGCAAGCTTGGCAATTGTAGTAGTCTTGCCTACTCCTGTCGGTCCTATAAATATCTCAGCAATAGGACCTTCATTATCTTCTTTTATAGTCTCAGCCTTACCAAATTTAAGAACCATCTTCTGATATACATTGGCAAGTGTGTATTCAAAAGGAAGATTAGGCTTGGCAAGCTTTTCCAGTTCATCCGTCAGCTGATTGGCATATTTTTCATCAACTTCATTTTCGAGAAGTGTGTTATACAACAGCTTGATAAAAGACATTGTCTCTTCAGATATAGGACTCTTGCCGATAGTAGTCTCCTCCTCTTTGGATTCATCTTTAGAGGGCTCTATGTTGTCCTTCTCAGGCTTTAGAATATTCTGCTCCAAAAGAGAATGCAGATTATCAAGCTTTTCCTCGATAACACTACTCTCGTCAAACTTGGAAGATGCTTTTTCCATGCCTCCAACCTTAAGTGGAGGGAGAGTGCCTTCACTGGTAGCTCTAACAAGCCTGTCGCCAACACTTCCGCCAGAAGGCGCATATTCATCCTTTACGCCTCCGGACCTGGATGTGACCTCTACAGGACGTCTGATCGGTTGTATCACAGAAGATACAGGCTTTTCAGTTTCCTCTTCAAGAGCCACAGTGACCTCTGTCTTTTGCGGCAAAAGAAATGAGAAAAAGCCCTCTTTTTTAACCGGACGAACATTCATGATCACAATATTCTGCCCCAGCTCCTTCTTGGCAAGTTCAGTGGCTTCATTTTCAGTTTTCCCCGTAAACTTTTTTATAATCATCTTATGCTGTCACCATTCCGATCGATTGTAGTTCAATTGATGACTCAACTTCGTTGTAGGAAATAACAATCAGATCCTTATAGTAATCCTCCGTCATTTTCTTGTAGTACATTCTGACTATAGGTGAAGTCATAACAATAGGTACTTTGCCTGCATCCTCAAGCTTCTTGATCTGTTCTCCTGTGGCTTTAAGTATTGCCTTGGTCCTTCCAGGATCAAGTGTTAGATAAGCTCCCGTTTCTGTCTGTTTAACACTGTTCATGATCTCCTGTTCAATATTAGGATCAAGTGTTAAAACGCTGGTTGTTTCTCCCATTGGGAAAAATTTATTTGATATAGCTCTCTTCAGAGACTGTCTTACATATTCTGTAAGAATATCTGAATCTCTGGTAGATGGAGCATAATCAGCAAGTGTTTCAAAAATAGTTACCAGATCTCTAATGGAAATACCCTCTTTTAACAGGTTCTGAAGAACCTTTTCTATCTCACCAAGACTCATGAGCTTAGGTACAAGTTCATCAACAAGGGCACCATTGTTTTCCTTAAGGTTATTAACAAGATTCTGTACATCCTGTCTTGTAAGAAGCTCTGAAATATGCTCTCTGATAACCTCTGTAAGATGCGTAGCTATGATAGAAGGCGGATCTACTACGGTATAACCAAGGCTCTCCGCTCTTTCTCTCTGGCTTTCAGTGATCCAGATAGCCGGCAGGTGGAAGGAAGGTTCAAATGTAGGAATACCGGTGATTTCTTCCTCAACACGGCCAGGATTCATAGCCATGTAGTGATCAAATAATATCTCTCCGTCACTGACCTGTATGCCTTTGATCTTGATGATATACTGGTTTGGATTGAGCTGAATATTATCACGAAGACGGATGATAGGAACTACAGTACCAAGTTCCAGTGCTATCTGTCTTCTGATCATTACTACTCTGTCAAGCAAGTCACCGCCCTGATTAACATCAGCCAGCGGGATGATTCCGTAACCAAATTCAAGTTCAATAGGATCAACCTGAAGAAGAGTTGTAACATTTTCAGGCTGTCTGATGGTCTCAGCCTCTGCAGCCTCTTCTTCCTGAGTCTCTTCCTCAATCTGTTTCGTTCCAATAGTCTTGGCATTAAGTCTGCCAACTATCATCACCAATACACCAAGTCCAACATATATAGGCCAAGGCAGTGGCGTCAGTATTCCGAGGGCTGCTATAACTCCGCCTACAAGGTACAGTACCTTGTCTGAACCAAAGAGCTGATCGATAAGGACATGTCCAAAATCTGCTTCCTTGGAGCCCTTGGTAACCAGAATACCTGTTGAAAGTGATATGAGCAGTGATGGGATTGAACTTACAAGACCATCACCCATTGTAAGGATCGTATATTTATTTACCGCTTCGCCAATGTCCAGCCCCTGTCTGAGCATTCCCATGGCGATACCGCCTATGATATTGACTGCTGTGATTACAAGACCTGCTGTTGCATCTCCTTTAACATACTTAGATGCACCGTCCATAGCTCCAAAGAAACTTGATTCCTCCTGGATCTTATCTCTTCTTCTCTTGGCCTCTGCATCATCTATAGCACCGGTATTAAGATCAGCATCAATCGCCATCTGTTTACCCGGCATAGCGTCCAGAGTAAAACGGGCTGTAACTTCAGCTACACGCTCTGAACCTTTATTGATAACCATAAACTGAACGATCAAAAGAATTAAATAAATGATGATACCAACAATCAGATCACCACCACCAACGAATTCTCCAAAGACCTTGATAACCTCACCAGGATCTCCGCTTGTCAAAATAAGTCTTGTAGATGATACGTTCAACGCGATACGGAAAATTGTTGTTATAAGAAGTATTGTGGGAAAGTTGGACATCTCTAGAACTTCCGTAGTATACATACAGGTAAAAAGGATAACGAATGAAAGCATAAAGTCAAAAGCAAGCAGGATGTCCATTAACCAGTTGGGGATAGGAATAATGAGCATAGTAATGGCTGCTACTATATACATAGCTACGCCATAGTCATATACTCTGTTAATGACTTTGCTATTCATTAAACTCCCCCTTCCCATACCTATATTATATCATAACTTTACGATAAATCGCGTATTATTACTAGCTTATAATCTAAAAAGTAATAATAATTTAATATTTTTACACTTTTCCTTTCAGGTGATATACGAAAGCCAGTACCTCTGCTACTGCCTTATACAGCTCCGGCGGAACGAATTCTCCCACTTCGACTGTAGCGTATAGCATCCTGGCAAGTGGCTTATTTTCAACTATCTCAATATCGTTTTCTCTTGCAATCTCTTTAATACGCTGGGCCAGGTAATCTTCACCCTTAGCAATCACTCGCGGAGCCTCATATTTATCAGCTTCATACAAAATAGCTACTGCATAATGGGTAGGGTTGGTGATAACAACATCTGCCTGAGGCAATTGCTGCATCATACGTCTTCTTGAGGCCTCCATCATCCTCTGACGCTGTTTGCCCTTGATCTGTGGATCACCTTCAGTATTTTTGTATTCGTCTTTTACTTCCTGCTTGGTCATCTTGAGATCTTCATGGTGCTTGTATCTTGTATATACCACATCAGCCGCGGCAATAAGTATGTACCAGGCTGCAATCCTGATCCCCAGATTTACAAGGATAGTTCCCATGGTCTTGATGGATTGTCCAAGGGAAATGTCGTACAGCAGATAAATTGACTCATCAAGCCCTGCAACATAGGTGTAAATAACTGTAAAGAGAAGTATCAGTTTAAGTAAGGATTTAATCAGCTCAAATATCTTTTTTGTAGAAAAAAGATTCTTCATACCCTTTATGGGATTGAGTTTACTAAATTTAGGCTTCAGTGGCTTAGTAGTTATCTGCCATCCTACCTGAGCTATATTACAGATAAGCCCCACGATCACAGCTAAAAGCATAAATGGCATGGAAATTATGAGGACATTAACAAGGATCTGCCCAACCATAGTCTCCATGGACCTTACCGGCACATAACCGTCGTACATGACGATATATTCCGGAATCTGGGAGTACACATTTCTGAATATCCCCATTATTCTGTCTGCCATATCATCATAATAGACAGCAATCAGAATAAAAAATATCAAAAGAGAAGCTGCATTATTAACTTCATTACTATTGGCAACATTACCATCTTTTCTAGCATCTGACTTCTTTTTGGCGGTAGGCTCTTCAGTCTTTTCACCGCCGGGTCCTTCCTGGGCAAAAAACTGGAGATCATATTCAATTAAATGTTTCTCCATCGAATCAAGGGTAATCGTCATTAAGCCACCATTCCATCCATAAATTGATGAAGCAGTATCTTCATCTCGTTAAAAACAAAATCTGATGCACCATACAGTATTCCTGCTGTAAGATACAGGATTGCAAGGCCAAGTAATATCTTGATCTGCATACCGACCGCAAACATGTTAAGCTGCGGAGATACCTTTGCCAAGACACCTAAAATAACATTAAGGATAAGTGTAACTATAAATACCGGCATCGCTATCCTAAAACCAATGATTATAAATGCACCAATAAAATCAATAATGGACTGCACCAGCTTGTCAGTCTGAAAAACAGCACCATTGATAGGAACCATAGTATAAGAATCAACCAAAGCCCTGAGAATATACTGATACATGCCGCTGATGATGAGCATGATCATGACAACCTGTTGATACAAGGAACCTGAGATAGTGATCTGCTCATTGGAATTGGGATCAAACAACGAAACCATAGACAAGCCTATCTGCATATCGACGATATAACCTGCAAAAGAGGCTATAAGGTTACATATCATAAAGGAAAATCCAATAAGCATGCCTGTCAGGACCTCTTTTAACACTATAACCCCATATCCAAGCACAGTATTGTAATCCAGAACTCCTCTGGAAACATTATCAAAAAGAAGAAAAGTCAGAATAAGCGCAAAACCTATCTTAGTCCTGTTCGGTACACCTCTGTTTCCTATGAACGGAGCAACAAATATAAAGCTGGCAATGCGAACAAATATCAGGAGAAAGGTCTCCAATTCTCCATAAGTAAATGTATACTCGATCATAGAGCATCCCCTATTTTATATATAAAGTAAAATCATGCCATAAAATAGTTATATAATCAGTAATCTTGGTTATCATCCAGTTACCAAGAATCATAAGAGTCAAGAATACGCTGATGATCTTGGGCACGAATGTAAGGGTCTGCTCATGGATAGATGTTACAGTCTGAAAAATAGACACAACAAGTCCCACTATCAGCGACACTAATAACAGTGGTGCTGAAACTGTAATGACCATAAACAATGCTTCCGACATTATCATTGTTACTGTATCCGCAGTCATAGGCTATACCTCCCATCAGTAAAAGGTTCTGACAAGATTACCCAGTATCAGGCTCCATCCGTCAGCAAGTACAAACAACAGTATCTTGAAAGGCAACGAAATCGTAGTTGGCGGCAGCATCATCATACCCATACTCATAAGTACTGAAGCTACTACCATATCAATGATTATGAATGGAATATAGATCAGGAAACCAATGATAAAAGCTGTCCTTAATTCGCTCACAATAAAACTTGGCACAAGTACAGCATTAGGAATGGAACTAAGCTCACCATCCCACTCCATGCCATCTATATCCATGAAAAGTCTTACATCCTTAGTCTGGGTCTGAGCATACATAAATTCTCTGATGGGATCCATTGCTCTATCCAGAAACTCCTCCTGATCTATCTCTCCCTGATCAAAAGGAACAATGGCATTATCATAAATAGTGGTAATTGTAGGCTGCATGATAAAGAACGTCAAAATAAGTGCCAATCCAAGAAGCACCTGGTTAGGCGGAGATGTCTGTGTACCAATTGCAGTTCTTGTAAAATGAAGGACGATAATGATACGTGTAAACGACGTCATCATTACAAGAATTGTCGGTGCAAGGGATATGAGTGTCAGAGTTATAAGGATTCTCAGAGCACCATTAATAGTACCGTTGCCATTGTCGTAGGTAACAGTAACTGTATTGGCAATATTTAATTCTTTTAATTCTTCGGGATTATCAGAAGTGCCGGGGCCTGTGATATTGGTTCTCTCATTGTCCTGTCCTACTTGTGCATCAGTATTGTCCACCGTAGGATCAGTTGGAGTTGTATCATCAACGAAAGTCGCCTCATTATATGTAGCACTTGCTGCAATAGGAACAGCCATGAATAGAAATGTGATCATGGCAACAGAAAGAAGAGCCATAGATATGACTCTTTTCCATAATTTCTTTAATTTAAGTTCTCTCTCCCTCATATCATCCATACTTCTGACCTCTGCATTTCTTTACTGCTTTTGTATTTTCAGAAGCTCAAGGACATCTTTAAAACTCTTAGTCTCACCTGCTATAGATTCTTTTGTCTGGATCTCTTCCTCCGGAACGTCAGCCAGCTTGGTAACAGTATCCTTGCAAACGGCATAAGCTACATATCGTTCACCAATACGTACAAGCTGTATATACTTGGTTGAAGAAATCCTTGCAGTTTCAATAATCTCAATATTTGTACCTTTTTCCTGAACTTTTTGATATTTGGCGATCCACATACTTACAAAGCCGGTTAGTACAAGCACTGCAATAAACAAGATCAAAACAGTAATGAACTGAGCTATGCTATTAGTTGTCATTTATCCTATTACCTTCTTAACTGCCTCTAAAACTCTGTCTGCCTGGAAAGGTTTAACAATAAAATCTTTTGCTCCTGCCTGAATAGCTTCAATTACCATTGCCTGCTGACCCATGGCACTGCACATGATCACATTGGCATTAGGATCTGCCGCTTTGATATCCTTCAAAGCCTGAATACCATCCTTTTCAGGCATTGTAATATCCATAAGCACAAGATCAGGTTTTAACTCTTTATACTTTTCAACTGCAATGGCGCCATTTTCTGCTTCGCCAGCGATATTGTATCCGTTCTTGGATAAAATATCCTTGATCATCATTCGCATGAATGCAGCGTCATCACTTACAAGAACATTTTTTGCCATCTTAATGCCCCTCTCTATAAAATGTGTAGAAGATCACTATGAATCTACTGAACAATTTCAGTTACACGTACACCAAAACTTTCTTCAATTACTACTACTTCCCCTTTGGCAACAAACTTGCCATTTACAAGTACATCTACAGGCTCACCGGCAACCTTATCAAGCTCTATGATAGTACCGGGAGCAAAATCCAGGATGTCCGCGATAGGCTTGGCTGTTCGTCCAAGTTCTACTGTAACTTCCAATGGAACATCTTTGATAATACCAATATTCTCGCCAGTTGAAAGAATAGGTGAATCTCCGGCAAAATTCTGGAACTGCGCCGGTGATATGTTCATATTCATCATCGGCTGCACCGGCATCATCATAGGCTGGCCCATCATTGGTTGTCCCATCATTGGCTGGCCCATCATCGGCTGCTGACCCATCATCGGCTGCTGACCCATCATCTGCTGGCCTGACATATCCGGAGCCGGTGCTGCCTGAGCCGGTGCTGCCTGAGCCGGTGCTGCACCTGGAGGTGGAGCCAATGCTGCAGCGCCTTGTGCTGCAGTAGGTTCAGAATTACCTTTAGTACTTGTGCTGAATGTATCATACAGACTCTTGGCAAAATCTATAGGATACAGCTGCATCAGTGATGAATCTACAAGATCTGAGATCTGCATCTTAAAGGAAATCTTACAGAATGTACCTGTAAGGAATTCAGCAATATCTCTAGGATCATCATCGATCATCTCAAGTACAGTTGCCTTTGGCGGTGAGATATCAACCTTTTCACCGATCATTGTAGAGATAGATGTTGCAGCAGCGCCCATCATCTGGTTCATGGCTTCAGAAATAGCTGACAGCTGTAGTTCTCCTATCTCACCTTCAACATTGGTACCATCTCCGCCCATCATAAGGTCAGTGATGATCAAAACGTCTCTTTCTTTAAGGATAAGGATATTGGAACCATCGATACCTACTGTGTACTTGATCTGAACAAATACACAAGGTTTTTCATAACTGTCTATAACACCATGCCAGTTTGAAAGTTCTACTACAGGCGTAGTGATATTAACCTTTTGATTTACCAGTGAATACAGTGTTGTTGCAGATGAACCCATACTGATGTTGGCAATTTCACCAATGGCGTCTCTTTCAACTTCAGTAAGAAGAGACTCATCAATCGTATCATCACCTGCTCCACCCGCTGGCGCAGCAGCATCTGCAGGAGCAGCAGCATCGCCTCCGCCTGCATCTTCAGCCGGCGTGCCAGAAGTATCCATACCTGCCAGTAAAGCATTAATTTCGTCCTGGGATAACATTCCATCCATGCTTTTACTGTTCCTCCTCTCTGTGTATTGACGTTATTCGGACAGCATATTTGTCCTTTTGAGTACCTGGCAATGCAGTAAATTTATATATATCGCCGACATATATCTGCATGTCGTTATTTACCCTGTTATCAAGTCTTATAATGTCTCCAGCCTGTAAATGTACGAAATCATTTACTGATACATTACATTTACCAAGCACCGCTTTGACCGGAACAGATACATGTCTTACAAGCGTTTCAAGATGTTCCTCATAGGTCTCATCATTATGCTTCTGCATAGTTGAAAACCAATACTTGGTATTGAGCTTGTCCATGATACTTTCCAAAGTAAAGTATGGAAGACACATGTTCATAAGACCTTCTGTATCACCTATCTTGATATTAAGTGTGACGATAGCGATCATATCTGTAGGTGAAATAACCTGTGCAAACTGTGGGTTGGTCTCGATCCTCTCCATTACAGGATTGATATCAAGAACGTTCTGCCACGGTTCAACCATGAGCTGCATGCAGATGGTCACAAGTTTTTCAATCAGAGGCATCTCTATATCTGTAAAAGGTCTTGGCTTTTCAAGAGTGCCACCTTCTCCGCCAAGCATACGATCAATGAATGCATATCCTATGTTGGCCTGGAGTTCTAGTATTATATTGCCCTGCAATGGCAAAAAGTTAATGATGCCCAGGATTACAGGGTTTGACAGAGCGTTACTAAATTCTGAATATGTAACTGTCTCCGAGTTTGCCACTGAAATACTTACATTTTTTCTAAGATAAAGAGGAAGCGTTGTTGATAACAGTCTTCCATAATGTTCATAGATAATCTCAAGAGTACGCAGATGTTCTTTTGAGAACTTAGCCGGACGTTTGAAGTCATAATCTCTGACTTTTTTCTCATCCGCATTGGACATCTGGTCTACATCAAGCTCACCGGTACTTAAGGCAGCCAGCAGATTATCAATCTCATTTTGTGACAGTACTTCGCTCACCTTAAAACCACCTCGCTTGTTACTGTATTTTTCCTGTATTATTAACGATTCATTCTAATCCATTACATATGTTGATAGGCCCCGCTTGTATCTGATCACACCTGTTTAAGCGATGATATAAGACATATCAACTGCATAGATAAAGTTTGATCCATACATATCCTGCAGCGCCTCAAGAATTTCTTCCTTGATAGCGCTGACATCTGCTTCAATCTCCTCTTTTGTATGAGCTGCAATTATAGTCTGTATCTTGGTAGACATAAGACTCTCCATGCCAGTCATGCTCTCGCTGTATTTAGCATAACCATCATTAGAAGTATCCATAGATAAAACTACGATCGTCTGCGCCATATAATGCTGAACGCCATCTTCTCCAAGCTTTAAAGATATTGTCATATCTCCTTCACTAGGAATTGTCATTGTAGCTATATTCTCAGCAGCTACGTTTCCTGTAGCAGAATTGGAAAAGCCTTGTCCATTTGTACCACCATTGGCTTCCAGCTGAAGTGCTGATGCAATATCAGAGATGATCTGTTTGGTCTGATTATTAGTAGTCATTACGCTAAGCAGCATAAATCCTGTCATAGCAAGGTTAACTACAAGCAGTGCCAAAATGAGTATAGACAACAAATTCTTTTTCATTACAGGTACCCTCCTGTTACTAATAGTTTGAGCTGAGCGGATTATATATCCTGATCTCTACTCTACGGTTCTTAGCACGTCCCTCAGGGGTAGAATTGTCAGCAACCGGACTATATTCGCCGCGTCCTGAATGTTTGATGTTGGCAGGATCAAGATTTGTGTTTTCAGTCAGATAATAGAAAACAGCAAGTGCTCTTGCGTCACTGAGTTCATCGTTATTGGCATATTTTCTGCCCTTGGACATTGGAACATTGTCTGTATGACCTTCTATCTCGATCGTTCCACCAGCATACCTTTCAAGTATGGCACCTACCTTGTCCAGTATCGGATATGCTTCAGTTCTGATATCTGCAAAACCTGAGTCAAACAAGATTGCACCTTGTATGGTCAATTGGACATACTGACTTGTAAAATTAAGCTCAACGTCGCTCTCGATTTCAGCTTCGTTAAGTGCCTGAGCAACTGCTTCGGCAAGTTTTTCAGATTCCTCCATCTGATCTTCTTCAAGGGCTTCTTTCAGTTCTTCCGCAGAAGCTTCTGCCAGAGTTCCCTCTTCAGTATTTTCAGAATCTACTTCACCTATATTTCCTTCACTTGTATAGGTGGTTTCTGAATCACCTTCACCTCCGGTGGATTCAGAATCTTTGCTTCCAGTTGTCGAAGTTACTTCAGTAGTTGTGGATCCATTTTGAGATACACCCATGGAAGTAACATATGAAGACAACTGACTAAGTTGTGATATACCGTCACCAATAAGTGCTCCTTCACCAATGGACATCTCGCCGCCTTTGAATATACCAAAGGCTGAACTGAATGAAGCTGCAATCTCATCAAATTTAGCTGCGTCTACGCTGGACATCGCATAAAGCAAAACGAAGAAACACAGCAGCAGGTTCATCAGATCACCGAAAGTCGCCATCCATGCAGGACTCCCTTTGGGTGGCGGTGGTTCTTTTTTAGCCATACGCCTTATTCACCTCCACCGGATCCATCGCCGTTAGCTGCTTCATATGCTGCTCTGTCTGCAGGAGCCATGAACGCCTTAAGCTTCTCCTCTGTTACACGAGGGTTCTCGCCTGCCTGTATAGACAGAAGTCCCTCAATCATCAGTGACTTATATGCATACTCCGCTGCATTCTGACCTTTTAGTTTGGAGTTACATGGAGTACATACCCAGTTAGCAAGTAGTGAACCATAGAATGTTGTAATAAGAGCAGTCGCCATAGATGGTCCAAGAGATGCAGAGTCAGACAGGTTCTGAAGCATGTTTACAAGACCGATCAGTGTACCGATCATACCCCACGCAGGACCCATGGCACCAAGAGTCTCCCAAAAGGCTGCTGTAGACATGTGTCTGTCGTTCATCGCATCTATTTCTGCCTGCATGATACCTTTAACCAGTTCAGGTTCAGTACCATCGACTATGAGTAGAAGGCCTTTTTGCAAAAGTGGCTCTTCTATTCCGTGAGCAGCTTCTTCCAGTGCAAGAAGACCTTCCTTACGTGCAGTATTAGACAGATCCACTATCTGTTTGATAAGTGTACCCGTATCAAAAGGTGGGAGTTTTAAGATCAATCCGAATGATTTCAATCCGTTAATGAATTCAGGCATCGTAACTGTAGCCATCGTAGCCATGAATGCACCACCGAATGTAACCAAAACTGACGGAACGTCGATGAAGTTACCGATGGTCTGAATACCACCAGATGTCGCAATGCCGATAAGCATTATGACGAGACCCATTACTAATCCAACTAATGACGCTATATCCACGTTGTTTTCCCCTCATTAAAAATCAATTTGTTATAGCTACTATATTTTGGAAATTATGCCAGCCAAAATATTAATGTCATTTTATGTATTTATGTAATTGTTTCTAGAAGTTTTGATTTTTGTGTGATCGTTATTGTTTGTTTTAACGCTGCAGTTTTGTTTTTTTGCAGGTGTTATTGCTTGTATAGTGTTGCTGCTTTGGTTTTTGCAGGTTTTATTGCTTGTATAGCATTGCTGCTTTGATTTTTGCAAGCGTTATTACGTTAATTACTAATTACTGTTTGTATTTCTTACTTGGATAATTTTTCTTATATCTTGGTCTTGATATAAATATTCGCAATTTCATTAATTTATTAATTATTTGCAAAAATATCTCTTTTAAATGATTTTACTAGATTTTGTATGTCTTGTCTACTTTCTTTTACAATGAACTTTCTTCCGGTAGTCAATGAAATCACAGTATCCGGAGTTTCTTCAACAACTTCTATGTGATCAGGATTAATCAAAATCTTGTGGCTATCCATCTTTGTTACCTCTATCATGATTTCATTTTTCCTTCCAGCTTGATTTCATTCGAAATTTAATTTCATTTTTGTTCTTATATGTTCAATTTTAACACCTTATCCACTATTTGTCTGCGTTTTAATGTTCAAAAATGCGTCTGAGTGAAATTAATTTTCGGATGGCAGTCGGTATTTCGATAATTAATTTCACTTTTTTTCTCACTTGATGTGATAACGAAAAAGTAGACACCTGACATTATTCATGTTCGCAAATGACATACTCTATCTTCCACGTAAAAAGCAGGCTTTGGTCGCAATTGACCAAAGCCCACTGGTTATTCACATGACTCAATATTTAGAAATAACATGATTCGATTTATGAAATCATGGTTGCATTACAACATTTTGGCCATATCATCAAATCATCTTCGCAATACTGCCTTCTAACCATTCATATGATCAAATCATCATCTCTTCAGATTTGTAAGTTCTTCCAGAAGTGTATCTGATACTGTGATGATACGGCTGTTTGCCTGGAAACCACGCTGAGTAGTGATCATGTTGGTAAATTCGTTAGAAAGGTCAACGTTAGACATTTCCAAAACACCTGTGTTCATGTAACCGCCATCTACTGTGATATCCTGAACAGTAGCTGTGCCAGAGTTAAGTGTCTCTGTATAGAGGTTATCACCTTCATGTGAAAGACCTGAAGCATTGGCAAACTGTGCTGTTGCAATCTGGCCAAGGAGCTTGGTCTGACCATTACTATAGGTTGCATTGATCTTACCATCAGTACCAATTGTGATACCATTCATCTCACCAACAGATCTACCTGTGTTAAGACTGCTAAGGTCACCCTTAACTGCTTTGATTGTAGATGTACCCTTAGTATTATAGTTAGTGATTGTAGAAAGATCCATTGCTACATCTGTAAAGCCTGCCATGAAGAGCTGTCCATTAGAATCAACTGCATTCTGGTTAAAATCCATTGTAATCTTGCCAGAAGGAGTAACAAGAGCACCTGTCTTTGGATTGAATGTCATAGTTACATTGTTGTTCTGAAGTACAAGTGTACCATCTGACAGGATCTCGTAGGTCTCAGTAGAATCCAGCTTGGATGTATCAAGACCATATACGTTCTTGAAGAAGTTGGCTGTAGTTGTTGATTTTGTAATATCTGTAACGTAACCTACACGGTCAATATCTTCGTATACTGAACTTGCGTATGAAATATTGCTGCTGTCATAAGAAGATACTGAGCTGTTTGCCACAGAATAATTGGTAGAACTGGTAGTTGTCTTCTCATAATTATATGTAATTGTGATCTTACCACTACTATCTATCTGGAATGAGCCGTCAGTACCAACTGTGCCATCAGTATAATTACTTGCTGTATATCCATAAGCTGCAAATAAAGCATCTGCATTGGCGTAACTACTGATTTCATAAGAATCATCAGGTGTAATGCTAGGTGCCACAAGATTATTGCTTCCATCATATATAGAAATAGTCGGAGTAGCTCCTGATGCTGCACTGATTCCACTATTCAAAGTTGAAACAGATACTGATGAGCCACCATCTGTAATTGTAAGTGTTGGGCTTGCAACTGTTCCTGATACCATATATGTTGCAGAGTCACTGTAGGATGAAAGATCTACATCAAATACAGTTGTCAGTATATCACCATATTCGTCCTTATCCAGGAATATATTAGTTGGTAAAGTATAATTGGTTGTTCCATCTGTATAGATAAAATCAGATGAATACTTATAGCTGGACTTCAAATTACTTGTTTCTGTGCCTTCTGCATCAGCTGTAGTTGAAGTTGCAATAGTAAGAGTACCATCACTTGCTATAGAATATGTTACTGTTGTATCAGAACTTGATCCGGCAGTGATATAATTCTCGATAACCTCATCATCAATCTCATATATTTCTCTAAAGAAGTTAGGATACTGAGCATATAATGAACTAAGATCAGATGAATCACCACTTCTAGGAATATCAGTGTAAGTAGTACTACTCTTAAGAGTAATAGCTGTATCTGTATAAGTAGAAACAGTATATCCGGTAGGAGTTACAGTTGTCTGGCCATTACCAGTCTCAGAATCTGTAAAGCTTACATACTGCATCTTATCAGCACCGATAGTATTTCCATCAGAATCAAGGATGTCATCAAGTGTAAATGTATATGTATGTTCAAGGTTATCAACGTCTCTAACTGAGAACTTAGCTGTATAGAGATAACCAAGATTGTCGTAGAACTCAAGAGTTACAGTCTTACCTGAATCAGATGTTACGTTAGTATCATTGGCATCGATGTTGCCGCTTACAACGCCCTGAGTTGTTCCTGCAGGTGGATATGTTGTATTTTCAGCGCTCATGATCTGAAGTTTGCCAATACCGCCGTTGGTATTAACTGTGATCTCACCAGTTGTAGTATCTTCTACTGCACTCCATCCATATACATAATAACCTGTTGACTGCATAGCAAGGTTGCCGGCACCGTCTACATAGAAAGAGCCGTCTCTTGTATACTTGGTCTGTGCTCCATCATTAACGATAAAGAAGGAGTCACCTGTTATCATCATATCGAAAGGATTATTTGTAGTCTGAGTAGCACCTTGGGTATCAATAGCAGTTCCGATGGCACCTGATTTAGAACCAAGACCGATCTGTCTAGGGTTTACACCACCCTTAGTCTCTGAAGCTGCAGTTGCACTCTGGGTTGTCTGATACATAAGATCACTAAATGTAATAGATTGTGATTTGAAAGATGTTGTGTTAACGTTGGCAATATTGTTACCGATAACGTCCATCTTTGTCTGGTGGGTACGAAGACCTGCCACACCAGAAAAAAGTGATTTCATCATAACGAAAAGTCCTCCAATTAATTCAGGACAGAATATAAATTCGAATTATTTCAATCAAACAAAATAACACTTAATGTCATTTGCTTCACATTGAAGAAAATCAAAACTTATACTCTCATCCCAGTGAGGACGGATCGTAAAGCTTTAGATTCCATCTGTCAGTCAGGAATCTATGACTTCCTGTCTACCGGTCAGGTAGCTTAAGGTCCAGTCATGCAATAACTGCTCCGTCTATATTAGTAAAAACATTACTATCTGTACTGGTCTGATCCATTGCTGTAACCACTGTATTGTTTGGAACATTTACTATAAATGCCAGCTGATCTACCAGTATTAGAGATTCATTTATTCCCTTCTCTTCTGCCTGAATCATGCCCTTATTCAGTCGAGCCATCTGTGTATCTGTAAGTTCAATATTTCTATCGCCAAGTCTTTCCATCGCATGTTTGGAAAATTTTACACCTTCTGTAGCATTCTGGCTTTGGATCTGTTCCAGAACCTGGTTAAAAGAATAACCATTCTGTGAAGGCTTCATGCTAACCTGTTTTGGTTTGTTGTTTAAATATTGACTTTGTACCTGCTCAATGGAGAGGAAATTTGAATTGTTCTGTATCATATATCGTCTCCTCCATGAGATTATTTAATAACAATTCTTTTTGAAAAAATAAACTTTATGTTACTTTTTTAATGTAGCTAGTTTAGTAAATTATAAATCCAGTCTTATGTTGTAGCTGTTGTTGTGCTTGAAGTGCTGGTTGAATCTGTGCTTGTACCTGAGTCTGCTGCCTTCTGAAGATCTGATATTCTCAGGATGTACTGCTTAAGTGCTGTAACATGATCAGTATCGATAAAGCTCTTTACCTTATCAGAGAATCCATCATAAGCAATTCCCAGACTGTTGATAGTCTCAGCATTATCAAGACTAACCTGTTCAATTGTTGATGGCAGATTGTCGATAGCTTCTTCAAACTTCTCTGCTGTCTCCTGAGCTGTAATGTAATCATCATCAGCAACTGCATAAAGGTTATCCATCTTGTAGTTGGTACCATCGATGTTGAGATATGCCTCGCCAGCGCTGTATGTTACGTAATCAACCTTACCCTGAATCTGAGTAGTAGTACCTGTTGCTTCACTTGTCTGATTGATGATAACTGTCTTACCTACAAGATCAGAAGCTCTTGATAGAGTCATGGCATCAGCCATATTCTGCAACTGCTCAACCTGGGTAAAAGTAGCATACTGTGAAATGTACTCTGTATTAGAAGTCGGCTGCAGTGGATCCTGATACTTCATCTGAGCTACGAGGATGTTCATAAAAGCATCTTTATCATATCCAGAATTAGTGGTGTTGGTCTTTTTGGTAGTAGTATCAAGCACCTTACCATCTTCAATAACAGCATTCACATTGGTAATATTACTATTATCTGACATGTACTCCCTCCTATTATTTTTGCTCTGCTATTGTTTGTAAAATCAGGCCGTGTAATCAATTGTATTGCCATTTGCGGCCATCATTTCTGCTACGAGCTTATCCGCATCATCCATCTCGTCATCAATTTCAAGACTTAAGTCCCCAAGATTGATCCTTCTTGTCTTTTTGCTCTGAGCCTCTTCTTCGCCAGATCTGTGCTCATTCTGTTCAAGGTTCTGTTCAAAAGCATGAGTCTCAACTGAAACGCTGATCTCTGTTACTTTAAGTCCCTGTTCATTGAACTGCTTCTGCAGCTGAGCTATCTGAGATAAAAGAGCATCTCTCACAGTTTCATTCTGTGTAGTAAACTGTGCTACCATGTTGCCATCCTTGGTGGATGCAAGCATGATATTGATATTTCCAAGGCTTTCCGGATGAAGTCTAAGCTCCATTTTAGTCATATCTGTTTCTACACTGACCTTGATAAATTCTGTAACCTGATCGATTATGTCGCGGGCAGATGTATGAAGACTGTTTTCCTGGATCTGAGAAGTATTGGCTATGCTGTCATTTACCTTATCCATCAGCTGATTCCAAAAAGAATTGACTGACATATCATGATCCTGAAGCATATCTATTGTGTCTTTAACTGCTGTTGTTGAAACCTTGCCAAAATACTCAGCCTTTCTTTTTTCGTCATGACCTGATCCATGATCTTCATGATCTTCAAATTCAGGCTTTTTGATCTCAATACTCTGTTTATCCTGCATTGGATCAATGATAGTGGCATTATCTTCTTTGGTCTGATCTGCAAAAGTCATTATTTCCTGCTGTGGATTCCTGTTCTTAACTGCCTCTGTAAGAAGTCCGTCAAATTCTTCCTGAGTAACTCCAAGCTCGTCTAAGATATCCTGCATTGCATTGGAAGAATCCTCCATCAGCTCATCAATGGCATTGAACAAACCGCCGTTATCAATGATCTGCAAGTTCTCTGACTGTTCTACGATCAGATTAACAAGATCTGCCATATTCTCTGGCTGTAAGAGATCGATAGCGCTGATCCCTAAGACCTCCATTGCGTTTACAACCTCTTCTTCACTGATCTCAAGCTTTTCAGAAACATCTTTTATAAGATCCTTGCCTGCCTTCTCTGCTTTATCTACCGCTGCATCCTGTTTAGGATCAGATTTAGTATTCTCTGTTTCCTTAGATTTATTATCAGCCTTTAAATTGTTCTGGTCTTTTTTATCAGTCTTGGCGTCTTCATCTGTCTTGGCCGCTCCATCGTCCTTTTGAACGTTCTGCAGCTTGTCTGTTGAATTATCATCTACGGCCAGATTAGCTATGTTTCTCTCAGATGTATTAACTGATACGGAAACGCTGAATTGTGTAGTCTTGTGTAAAACAGATGCAAAAGAGTCTGTGGATGTATCTATCTGGCTGTTGCCTGGCATTTTTAACAAGTCAGCTGTCTGACCGGGTGAAACGCCTGCCAGTGTGAGAACATCCTGTGCATTAACCGCTCCCATGCTGTCATCTCCTTTCATTTAGTTGTCAAGGTTCTCCAAAATAAAATCGGGCATGATCTTTGAGTCATGCTTTTTTCGCTAAATGCTTATCCAAGGCACTTAGCAGCCAGGGCTCAAAAATGCATAATATTCCAGATACTTCCTCAAAAAAAATATCGGACAAACAGGCTGTTTTCTTAACCTGAATGTCCGATCTATGTTCGGTAAATATATAAATTTTATATAAATAATTCTTAATTTGTTCCCGTTACCTCAGTGCTCTCACTCTGAAGGGATGATGGCTCAAGAAGCCTTGTAACTCTTGCTGCGTTGTCTTCTGCCATAGCTGCAAGGATATCACCACGATTTTCGCTGCTCATCTTGGCAAGGATCTTGGCAACAAGCTCTGCCTGATCTTGATTTTCAACCATTTCATCAAAAATAGCTGCTGCAGCCTTGGCCTTCATTCCTGAATAGGTCTTGGCATATTCTTCGATAGCTTCATCTGTAACAGAATCGCTGACGATCTGCGCATATATCTGGGCAGCTATGTCAGGCTCTATCATTGCATAATATGAAGCGTAGGCATCAGCATCCGGAGCATAATCACCATATACGATGCTGTTGTAGAAGCTGGCCCGCTGCTCCTCAAACTCGGCCTGCTCTTCTTCAAAAGGCTGTAGCCTTTCAACCTCAGCCTGAAGCTTTTCTATAGATGAGGCGTACTGGCTGTTAAGCTCCATCTCATCCTTTAGAGCATTTTCAAGCCTCTTGATGTAAGCATTGGCCTCATCCATATTGTTAATACCAACTGAAGCGCCAGTGCTGCTTCCATCAGAGCTGACATTAACATTATAAGTATTGTAGGTAACATTCTGAGTAGTTGACCCTTCCGGCAGGATCATATTTACATAAGGAACATCTCCGATAATAGGCGCCAGGACACCTGAGCCAAAACCGCCCACATCCATCTTGATGAGAAGAGCCATGATGATAAGCCATATGATGATAATGAGCAGCGTGATCATAAGCGTTGCAAGACCACCACCATTGTCACCATTTATCTCCGCCTGCCTCTCAGCAAGTTCCTGCTCTCTTTCTTTCTGTTCCTTTTTCTGTGCCTTCAGCTCATCCTTGAATTTTTTTCTGTCGGCTTTTAATTGCGCTTTGGCCAGTTTAGGGTCATCTGGTATATTGTTCTCGTCTGCCATATGTCTCTCCGTTGATTGTTATTCACAATCATTCCTGTTCGTTTATTCTTTGACCATAAGTAAAACTGGTTCTCTGATCCATCTCCTTAAATTCAGCCTTCTTTTCCTCTTCAAGGAACTCTTCGAAAGCTTTTTCCCTGAGCCTCTCCTGCATCTTGCGCTCCTGCACTGCGATCCTGAGTCTGGCTCTGACTTTTTCAAACTCCATACGGTAGAACTGGACAACTCTTTCCTGATTTTTGATGAGAACATCCATCTGAGCTACGGCATAATTAGTATCAGCGATCTCCTGAACATCCAATCTGGTCTGCCTAAGTTCCACGCCATATTGGATATAGGATACCTTCCTGCCTCTGAGCTCATTGAGCTTGTCCACTTCAGCATTCAGCTTCATCTGGGCCTGGGCAAATTCCATTTTTACCTGATCTTCTGTCTTCTTCTTGACATTAAGAACAGTCTGCATAGAATAGACAAATCTTGCCATAGCACGCATCTTCCTTTAACTAAAAATACTCTGGAGCTGTGCCACTTCCTCATCAAAAGTAAATTTTGCATCAGTTTCCTGCATAAGAAAAGCATTTACCTGATCGATCTTCGAAATAGCATAATCTATATTTTTATTGGCACCGGCTTTGTAGGCACCGATGTTTATCAGATCTTCAGCATCGTTATATACAGCCATTACATTCTTCATCTGACCTGCAGCCTTTTTCTGCTCAGGAGATGCAATTGCACTCATACATCTTGAAATGCTGGCCAGTACGTCTATGGCCGGGTAATGATTTTTTTGCGCCAGCTTACGATCAAGGACTATATGGCCGTCCAGGATAGATCTGGCAAGGTCTGTAATAGGTTCATTAAAATCATCACCGTCTACAAGTACTGTGTAGAGGCCTGTAATGGAGCCTTTTCTGGACTTGCCCGCTCTCTCAAGGAGCTTGGGCATCTCAGCGTACACAGAAGGCGGATAGCCTCTTGAAACAGGCGGTTCGCCATTGGCAAGACCGATTTCTCTCTGAGCCATTGAAAAACGGGTAAGAGAGTCCATCATGAGCAATACATCTTTTCCCTGATCTCTAAAATACTCGGCAATTGAGGTTGCTGTTTTGGCTGCCTTAAGTCTCTCAAGGGCCGGCTTATCAGAGGTCGCTACAACAACTACTGAACGGGCCATACCTTCGGGACCCAGGTCTCTTTCTATAAATTCCCTGACCTCACGGCCACGCTCTCCTATAAGCGCGATGACATTGATATCGGCCGCTGTATTTCTTGCAAACATGCCAAGGAGCGTTGATTTACCAACACCGGAGCCTGCAAATATGCCGATACGCTGTCCTTTTCCTACAGTCAAAAGTCCATCCACAGCCTTAACTCCAAGGGGAAGAACCTCTGATATTGGGTCTCTGGTCATAGGGTCCGGTGGCTGATTCTCTACGGAATAGGAAATACCATTTTCAAGAATGGAGCCCTGTCCATAGGTCGTACCATCGATACGTCCAAGTCCGTCAAGAGTCTTACCAAGAAGGCCTTCACCGACGTTAACCCTAAGTGGCGCATCAGTATTTTCAACAATACTGCCACTTCCAATACCACTGGTATTCTGATAAGGCATCAGCTGTACATGATTATTCTTAAAACCAACAACCTCTGCCATTGTAGGTCTGCCTGAAGGTGACGATACATCAGAATCCTTTTTCTTGGGGTATATCCAGCAGATATCTCCAAGCTTGGCATCAGGACCTGCGGATTCAATAGTCAGTCCAATGACATTGATCACCTTACCGCTCATCCTGTAAAAAGGCATGTTTTGAAGTTTTTTGTATTTATCATAATCAATCTTACTTGTTAACAAAAACTTCTTCTCCTTAATGACGTTGTCTGTCATAGGACAATAGCTTGAGCTTTCTGATCAGCTCTGATAGTTCTACTCCTATGCTGCAATCAAAAACACCACCATCAGTCTCCACCATGCATTCATTTTCTTTCAGGGTCGGATCTTCAATGATCTCAAGGGATGCATTAGGTGCTGTAATAGCCTCCTCAAGTCTTCCTCTTTCTTCCAGCATCATGTCATAATCCATTGATGATACATGGACTATCATGTTGTTGCCGGGCTCGACTCTGCTGAGAGTAGACTTCAACAGGTGAAGTACTATTTTTTTATCTTCTCTAAAATCGATATTAAATACATGTTCAAAAATATCAGTGATAACATCTACCAGCTGAGGCTCCATCTCATCAACAAGCTGCTGATACTGTTCTTCAAGAGCTGCTCGCTCCTGCTCTGCCTCGGCTTTAATATTTTCAGCTTCGGAAACGCCCTGATTGTAGCCTTCTTCATAGCCCTGAGCTCTGCCCTGCTGCATCGCATCATCCTTTATCTGGTCTGCCTGAGCCTGGGCATCTGCAAGGATCTGATCTGCCTGAGCTCTGGCATCTGCTACCATAGCTTCTATCTGTTCCTGGATCTTAGCCATGGTTTCTTCATCAGACTCGCTCTGATAGCCAAGGTTACTTGATTCTTCATCTCCAAAATCTTCCGTCAGCCTGCTGATCTGAGCAGCATCAAGTCCTTCCACAAACTCTCCGCCGCCGCCTTCCATACCCTGTCCCTGGGCAGCAAGTTCTTCAGCCAGTCGCTGGCGTTCTTTCATATTAAATTCATCTATTCTCTTTTGAGCAAGGTCATTGTTGTCGATGACTCTTTTGCCTTGCCTCTCAATTGTTACAAAACTGGCTTTATACAGATTCTTAGACAACTAGCTCATCACCTCCGCCTCTGGAGATAACAATTTCACCAGAATCTTCAAGTTTTCTGATAACGTTAACGATCTTCTGCTGAGCCTCTTCAACATCCTTCATACGAACAGGACCCATGAAGTCCATATCTTCCTTGATCATAACAGCAAGACGTTTAGACAGGTTGTTAAAGATAGCGGTCTGAACGTTTTCAGTAGCGCCCTTACATGCAAGAGCAAGGTCACTGTTATCAACATCACGCAGCACTCTCTGGATAGATCTGTCGTCCAGAAGAAGTACGTCTTCGAATACGAACATCTTCTTTCTGATCTCATCAGCAAGCTCTGGCTCTTCGATTTCGAGAGTCTCCATAATATGTTTTTCAGTAGCACGGTCAACAGTATTGAGGATCTCAACAACAGCATCGACACCACCAATAATAGTGAAGTCCTGATTTACCAGTGATGACAGCTTGGATTCCAGTACTCTCTCAACGTCTTTTATAGTCTCAGGACTTGTACGGTCCATGGTTGCTATACGTTTAGTTACATCGGCCTGTCTCTCAGGCGGCAGAGCACCCAGGATCATTGCACTCTGAGCCGGAGACATGTAAGACAGGATAAGAGCGATAGTCTGCGGATGCTCGTCCTGAATAAATGTAAGGAGCTGTGAAGGATCTGTTTTTCTGATAAATTCGAAAGGTTTTACCTGCAGTGATGCTGTCAGCTTACTGATAACATCCATAGCCTTATCTTCACCAAGAGCCTTCTCCAGAAGTTCCTTAGCATAGTTAATACCACCTTCAGCGATGTATTGCTGAGCCAGACATATGCCATAGAACTCATTTATCACGGCCTCTTTTATCTGAGGAGTGATACTTCTTGTATTGGCTATTTCCAATGTCAGCTCTTCAATTTCATCTTCCTTTAGGTGTTTAAAAATAGCTGAGGACTTCTCTGGTCCCAGAGCTATCAGTAATATTGCTGCTTTTTGCGTACCGGACAGGTCGGCTGTCAGCGCAGCGCCTTCGGCCATGCTAGTTTCTTCTGCCAATTCTCATCACCCCTATCAACTTTGTTACTGCTACTAATTAATTTGGCTCCAAGTCATCCTTGTGCCCAGACCCCTATCAGCCGTATTCCTCGTTAAGCCAGTTCCTAAGCAGATTAGCTGCGGCTTCAGGATTTTCATCGATAAACTTCTCAATAAGACGCTTGGTTTCTGAACCTTCATCCATTTCGATATTATCAAGTGCCTCTTCCACCGGCTGTGACTCAAGGAGCTGCTCAACAGACAGCTGCTCTGGAATCTCCTCTTCCTCCTGCTGCTGTTTCTCTGTCATCATGCTTCTGAGTACTACAAATGCCAGAAGTGCAAGAATGATCAGGATCAGCACGATCTGTAAAATATCTGTAAGAGATATATTGCTTCCTTCTGAATCAAAAAATACATTCTGATTGTATGCTGCAAGAGCTATATTGCTACTTGCAATGCCTGTTGCCTTGGCGATGATATTGATATCAGAAGTGAGATCTCCATCTATGGCAACGGGTTCGCTATTGGCTGCCTTGTACTCTTCCCAGGTCATGCCGGCATCAGCTTCATTAAAATCATCTTCTTTTACAATGACATAATTGATCGCTGTAACTGAGATAGATGAGTTGGTGTAATCCACTTTTCCTCCTGGTGTAGTGGTTGTAGTGATAGTCTCATTTGGAAGATAGTCTCTTGAAATCTCTTCGATATTTGATGAAGAAGTCTCACTATCCTGAGTTACATATGTAGTCTCATCACCTTCGTTACTATCAGTTCCAGGGATACCGCTGACACCATTGATATTCTCTGCTGTGTAGGTATCTTCATGACTGAGAACACCCTGTGTCTGGTCTTCTGCCGGAGTATATCCATGATAAGTTGATTCCTGATCGGAAAAATCTATTATGAGATTGCTGGCTACTTCAATGTTGTCGTATCTGTTGGTTCCAAGAAGAACTGTTTTGACCTCTCCCTTCATCTGCTGTTCTGCCTTGGCTTTTACAGTGAGCTGAGTACTTGCAAGGCCGGCAACAGATGATTCTTCACTTCCGGAAAAAAGAAGATTACCAGCTGTGTCCATGATCACGATCTGGTCAGTTGTCTTATTGCCAAGTGCTGTAGCAACGGCTCTTGCCAGATAAGAGGCATTATCTTCTGTAAATTCGATAGCAGGGTCAAGCTCTAAAAGGATCGTTGCTGATGATTCCTGCGTATTGGCTATAAGAGTTCCATCATCATCAGGAATATGAAGTTCAACTCTTGCAGATTCAATGGCATCAAAGCATGTCATGAACTGATTCTCGAGTCTGCTTTCCAGGTAATAAACATATTTTTTCTGCTTATCTGATTCAGTAGTTGAAAAACTACCACTTGTGACGTTGTCAATGCTATATCCTTCTGAAGGAATATCATTGGCGCCAAGAAGAAGGCTGGCATTTGCTTCATCCTTTTCCAGGACTTTGATCTGCAGCCCGTCATTAGATATCTGATAAGGAATATTCTCACCTTCAAGAAGGTCTGTAACTGTAGACGCCTCTTTTGTTGACTCTGCGTTTACAAGAAGTACATACCTTGGCTGATTGAGAATTGTAACCAGAATGACTATAGTAACAAGCGCGGCTGAAGCCACACTGATTATCAATGTTTTTTGCTTAATGGTAAACTTATTCCACCACTCTAAAGCTTTGTCCAACAATGCTTTGATTCTTGCCGGCATGCCCCTCTCCCCTTTCATATATAGCAACAGCTTTTACGCGGCTATTGCACATAGATTTTTGTCACTTTTTCCAAAAATCTCAAAAAATGCTTATACCTGTATCTGCATGATCTCCTGATAAGCCTGCAGTGCTCTGTCTCTTACTGCGATCGTGTATTGCAATGCTGTCTGACCTTTTTGAAGAGCGATAGCAAGATCATGCGTATTATCCGTCTCACCAAGAGCCCATTTGATTTCTTCGTTTTCAGCATCCGACAGGTAAGCATTGGTCGTGTTAATGTTATCTATCGCTTTGTTAAAAAGAAGTGAGAAAGAATCCTGGTGTCCTGAATTATCATCTAAAACGTTATAAACTTTACTATATTTGTTTTCAGCCTCTTTGATAGCACCTGAATGCACAAGTCTAAGGCTGGCAATATCGATATCAGCCATGGGTTTTATTCCTTTTTTTATCAGTATTATTTTTTCATGAAGTTATCATGCCATGCCGGAGATGCTCAGTCCCCTTGTAGCGATACTCTTACTTGCCTGGAATGCAGTAGCATTGGCTTCATAAGATCTGCTGGCATCTATCAGGTTGGTCATCTCAGTAACAGTGTTGACATTAGGGTATGTAACATATCCATTTTCGTCAGCATCCGGATGAGACGGGTCGTAAACCACATTCATCTGAGTCCAGGTATCTTCCTGAACCTGTGTTACCTTAACACCTCTTCCTGAATAATGATCAAGGCGTTCGTTTAATATACGGCTAAAAGGCGTCTGGTTACCTTTTTCCGTAAAGGTGACAACCTTTCTGACATAAGGCGTTCCGTCCTCTGTTCTTGTTGTATTGGCATTGGCTATATTTTCAGAAATGATATCCATACGGAATCTCTGAGCTGTCATGCCAGATGAATTGATATTAAATGAATCAAAAATACTCATAGGCTATTACCTCTTATGATCATGTGGCTGCTTTGGATAAATTGGTAAATTCAGATGTAATGCTTGCTGTCAGACCTTGATATTTTAGCTGGTTGGCTGCGAGAGTAACATTTTCTGTATCAATATCAACATTATTGCCATCTAATCTGTATGAGAAATTAGAATAATCATTAACTACTCTGGCATCAAGTCTTGTGGTCTTTAAATTAGCTACTTTGGTATCCATGGAAATGTAACGTGAATTGCCAAGTGCCTTCTCAAGCTCATCTTCAAAGTTGATATCCTGCCTCTTATAACCAGGAGTATCTACGTTGGCAATATTATTGGCTATTACTTCATTACGTGTCCAAGACGCATCAGCCGCCTTGTCCAGAACATTGATATAATCAAAAGCGTTACTATTGAACATTTAGACCTCCCTCAAGGGTATAAACCACCAAGAATAGGGTATACCTTAATACTATATTATGTTTTTTCGTTAGTAATTGCAAGGTTTTTTCAAACAAAAATCCACTCGATATTGTAGTTTTAAGAATCTTTTTATACAATTTATAGTATTTTAAAGGTTATACCTGTGTTTGTTGTAGATAAGAAAAAGGGACCTATATTTGCGATAAGTCCCTTCATCATACATCCATCCTTATTTACTTTATCGGCTAAGATGGCCAATTACTTTAATTGTTTTTTAAAAGATCACATCTCCTGCTTGAGTTTACTAAGTTCATCAAATACGGCGTCATTTAATACCTTGATATAGGTACCCTTCATTCCGGAGGATCTTGACTCAATGACACCTGCACTCTCGAACTTCCTAAGGGCATTGACGATCACGCTTCGAGTGATCCCTACTCTGTCAGCTATCTTGCTGGCAACCAGAACGCCCTCTGTGCCATCGAGCTCGTCAAATATATGCACGATAGCTTCCATTTCTGAAAATGACAAAGTATTTATAGCAGATTTGACAACCGCGATCTTACGGTTCTCTTCTGCACTTTCTTCATTTACTGCTCTGAGCATCTCAAGACCTACAACAGTAGTTCCGTACTCGCAGAGAATGATATCATCAATATCGTAGGACTCGTCCATCTTGTAGATAAAAAGTGTGCCAAGTCTCTCACCTGCAATCTCAATAGGGGCAATGATTCCCTGATACCTGCTTGTATCAATATTTTCAAAGCCAAGTGTGGCAAGATTGACATTTTCTTTTGTAGATAGAACTGTCAGCAGTCTGTCATTTAAAAGAGGATCAATAAAGCTGCCCACTTTATTGGTCACAAGGCCTTCCAAAGCCTCTGTCTGTGGAGTTACTCCAAAGCCCAGTACTTTACCTTTTTTACTGATCACCAACATATTTGATGATAATATATCGCATAGTACTTTACAGATATCGTTAAAAACTACTTTTCCGGAACTGTTATTGTGTAATAATTTTCCGATTTTTCTAGTCTTATCCAACAGCTGTACACTGCCCATTTCGCATCTCCTTTTCAAACATGCTAATATTTAGTGACTTTGCAGGATTTTTCCAGCTCAACATTGCCATTTTTGAGTTTTTCAAGCCACTAAATATATCAAATTTTGTATTCAAAATCATAAACTACTGTAATATTAGCATATAATAATGCCTTCATCAATTGAAATGACTGTATATTTTATGAAAATTTAGTTAAATTTTGTATAATTTTTAAAATTGTTTGAAAATTAAGAAAACTCCGATAATAAGCATTTTCGCAAAAAGAATTGATATTTATCGATAAAGAAAATAAAATGGTAGTGTTGATTGTTTTAAAAATACTGTTATTTCTACTTTTTACATAAGGGGGAATTGAATATGGCCAGAAAGATCAGTGCTCAGAGAGCCGAAGAAAAAACAGGAGCATTTGCTACTGCCAGGAAAAACATAGTGATACAGTATGGCTCCAAGGAGCGAAACACCGAGGATCTGTTATCACAGATCAGACAGGATGCGCTAAACAAAGGCGTCAAGGATTCTGATTTTCAGGAGGTTGACCTGTACGTCAAGCCTGAAGAACACAAGGTCTTTTACGTAATCAACAAAAATATCAACGGTTCCATTGATTTTTAATAAGGGGGAATATTAAAAATGGCAACTATCTTTGTTGTAGCCAATCAAAAGGGCGGTATTGGAAAAAGTACAACAGCAACTAACCTTGCAGGAATATTATCTAAGAGTGCAAAAACTCTTCTCATTGACGCTGACCCTCAGGGAAACAGCACAAGTACCTACGAAGCCAAGGTCGAGGACGTAGCTACTCTCTATGATGTAATGATCGATTCAGACAGACTTCCTATTTCAGAAGCTATACAGCATACACCAAACGGCGACATTGTTGCCTCCGATCCACTTCTTGTTAAGGCTGAAAAAATGCTGGACGGTGACGTGGAAGGTTTTTACAGATTAAAGGATGCATTAGATGAGCTTAAGGGTTACAAGTACATTGTGATCGACACTGCTCCATCACTGAATATCATCCTATATAACTGCCTCATTGCAGCAGACAAGGTCATCATCCCTGTAACTGCTGACTCTTACGCAATGCAAGGCATCCAGCAGCTCCATGACACCATCATGGCTGTAAAACGCAGACAGAACAAGAATCTCGAGATTGCAGGTCTCCTGCTTGTAAAATATGCCGGCAGATCCAATCTTGACAAGGAAACCAAGGATGTAATAGCCAAACGCGCCAAGGAAATGGGCACCAAGCTCTTCAAGACTCCAATCCGTGAATGCGTCAAGACTAAGGAAGCTCAGGAAAAGAAAAAGCTCCTTATCGACTACGCTCCAAGCTGCAATACCTGCGTTGACTACGTAGAGTTCACAAAGGAATTGTTAAAATGACCCCAGGGGACGGGGACAAGGGGACATTTTGACTAATGGTCAATATGTCCCTAGGGGACGGGGTTAAGAGGACATTTTGACCGATGGTCAATATGTCCCCTTAACCCCGTCCCCTAGGGTCACTTTTTCATTCATAGTTTTTCAAAAACAATTCTGCTGCCTCTTTTACCTGTGCCTTAACATTCTCTGGTCCGACAATCTTCACATCATTGCCAAGACTAAATATCCAGCCAAAGAACTGCGGGCTTATGGCAACATCAATATTCAATCTCACGTGTTCCTCA
Organism: Butyrivibrio sp.; assembly: GCA_015056495.1. Classification (GTDB taxonomy): domain Bacteria; phylum Bacillota; class Clostridia; order Lachnospirales; family Lachnospiraceae; genus Butyrivibrio. Next base: position 17,689 of record SVGC01000010.1, on the reverse strand, counting down.
TCAACCGGGATCAGTGTTATGTCCTTGCCAAATCGGTCAATGAATATTCCGCATTTCCTGTTAGGAAACTCAATGCTCACCTTCTCAAGGTTTCCGTTGTACATTCCAAAATTCTGCTTGGCATATAGTGCCATGTCAAAGCTTGTAAAGAGATCCTTGCCTTCTCTTTTCTCATCAAGGACCTGAATGTGCATCATCTTGTCCACTCTATAATGCTTAATGGTCTTACTCAGATCGTCGAAGGCCACCAGATAATAATTTTCATCGTCCCAGGTCAGAGCCCATGGGCTTACTGTAAAGTAGTCGCCATAGTGCATCGGAACCAGTTCTTTTTTTATGGTCCATTTAAAATATTGAAAAGTGATCTTTTTATTTTGATTGATAGCTGTATGGATATCATCTACTGAATAGTAGATACTTTCGTTCATAGTCTTGATTCTGCCATGAACAAAGACTTGTCTGTCAAGCTTTTTGCCCTCATATTCACTGGCAAAGCCTTTGATCTTGGCTATAAGCTGATTGGACTTTTTCTCAGTTATAAACTTGGAAGACTGGATAGCATCTATAAGGAGTTTCAACTCTGCAAGCTCAAACTGTCTTGTTCCTACATGGTATAGGTAGTCTCTGCCCACTTGCTCGCCAATGACCTCAACTCCAAGTTTTTCCATTTCTGCAAAATCTGAATAAATGCTCTTTCTCTCAGCACTGACCTCATAGGCCGCAAGCTCCTGCATAATCTGGGGCATTGTCAGACTGTGTTCATCATCAGTTTTTTCCTGCATGATTTTCATAAGATAGTATAATTTAAGTTTCTGATTGGTTCCCTTTGGCATAACAACCTCCACTTACAGTAATAGGCACATGATCTCTGAACAGTAACCAAAGTTCCTCTATAACCCTTTTTATTATATCCTCCAAATCAGTATTAAGTCCATAACTCCTGAATCATGTTCTCACGTGCAACAGCGTATTGCTGGCTATTGGCCAAATAGTAACTTTTATTTCATTAAAAGTTAAGCGCAATTTTATATATTGAATGTATAATTATCCTGTCGGAGCAACTATTTCCATGTTTTTTACAAAGGAGCAATTTCTATGGACTGGCAGTTTATACGTAGGCTCGTCTCTTTTATCTATGTAGCGATCATACTTACTTTCGTTGGGATTGGCTTCTGCTATTCCAATGAAACTAATGACGAACTTAGAGAAAATATGGTTTACTTTGATAACTTCTGGAATATTGATGGCAAGATCATCACTTTTCCGTACAGTAATCATGAAGAATTTACCATGTCCAATACTCTTCCGACTGTCTACGGTGACCAGCTCCTGATACTTCGTGCATATTATCAGGATTACGAAGTATATATAAACAACGATCTCATTCTTGAAAGCCGCTCCAACAGACTCTTTGGAGTTTCAACAGACGTAGGCAAAAAAGAGATCTGGATTCCTCTACAATCTGAATATACAGGACAAAAAATTTCAATCAAGTTAAATCTCCAGGAATCAATTTATGGTTCTGAAATGACTGAATGCATTATTTCTACACGCTCTGCCTATGCAATTACTCAGCTCAAAAAAAATATACCCTCTGCTATCTTATTTGTTGTATTTACAGTTACCGGAATATTGGAAGTAATCATTTCTCTCTTTTTCATACTGAAAAGAACCCACCTCATCCGCAAGCTGTCTTTTGAAGCATTGTTCTATGCGGGCGTGTTCTCAATCGTGTCAGCCCAGTGGATCATACAGGAAACCAGGGTTCCATTTATCGTCTTTGGCTATACTACAGGATTTTCAATATTGACTGTAATAGCATTTTTACTGATGCCACTGATGTTTTTTGAAATAGCAAGAGCCCTATTCATGCGAATCGGGCCTATAGACAATCTGATAGATGGCATCATGGCTCTCACGATAATCATCTCCTGCTTCATGTGCATAACCGGAGTCATTGATTGGGGAAGCATCGTATACATAGCTCATTTACTGGATGTTGTAGTCATGATCATGGTTGGGATCTACTCCTATAAGAGTCTCAAGGATGAGCAAAAGCTCACATCCAAAACTGCCATAGCTTTTGCCAATATATTCTTTATACTGATCGCAGGACTTGCCCTGGTTCAATACGTCAACAACGTTAATACGAGTTATATTCTGCTGATAATTATAGACCTGCTCATCTATGTGATGGTGCAGGTGGGACTTATCTACAGAAGGATCGGTCTAAATGTTCAGGAGGAAAAAGAATTTGCGAGAGCAAAGATTTATGCCTTCACAGATGAACTGACTGGCCTTGGCAACAGACGCCATTTTTACAACGTTATGGAAGATTTTGAAAAACATAAATTGCCAAATGACCTTACAATCATAGCTATCGATGTAAACCGTTTGAAGTTCTACAATGACAACTATGGCCACGATGCCGGTGACGAGCTGCTGATAGGCACCAGCCAGTGCCTGCAAAAAGCATTTAGCAGCAATTCCACTTCTACTATCAGTAGAATGGGAGGCGACGAATTTTCAGTATTACTTCTTGCCAGCGAAAATGATCTGAACAAGAGGCTTAATCACTTCAATTCTGCCCTTCAGAAATGGAAAGGTAAATACGTTGATGGAATCAGCGTATCTATTGGCCATGCCTGTGTCAGAAATGACGGCGACATGCCTCTTGAAGAGCTCTCCAAGATTGCTGACAACAGAATGTATGAGGACAAGGCCAAATACTATAAAGAAAGCGGGCTGGATAGAAGGAAATGAGTCACTGGGGACGTATCAAATTGACTCATTCTTTAAAAAAGATCCAGTGAACTATCAAGATAGATTTCTTCTCTTACTTTGAGTTGATATTCAGGTTTGGTCATGTAATAAAGCAAAAACTCAAGTATCAGTGCACTTCCAAGGCTTCTGCCCTCTATCTTGAAATTGGAAAATCCTGATGGAAGATACGTTTTCTGAATATCTTCTATTCCAATGAAGCCCGGATTTTTCATGGCATCAGAAAAGCGATATCCACGCTCTGCTGTAGGCGATACGCAGATATGGTCTTCGCATTCTTCTAAAAGGGCTTTACGGCTTACATTTTCATAACAATTTTTTCTATCATAACATCCAAACCAGCAGCACTCGTTGCATAGAAATTCCACTTTATCTTTTTGCACCTGTGTCAGCTGGTTTAATTTGTCATAGGACTTGTTTAATCTAAAGTCAGGCACGACATATCGAAACTCAGCATGGTCAAGTTCTTTTACCAGCTCATCAAAATCAGTAAGTACCTTGGTTGTGGATGATACAAAATAGTACCCTGGGTAAGTCCTGCTTATGTAGTCTAAAAGAATATCAGAAGCAATTATCACACCGTTTTCTGGTCTCTGTATGCTAGTCCCCGCGGCAGTTTCAAACATCTGGCAAAGGCGATTGCCGAGCTTGTCTGATAGATGCTTTTTTTCCAGCAAAAGATTACTAAAGGTAAGTCTGGCAGATATCCCATACTCCCTCATAAGCTCGTAAACCCTCTGAGGCTCTTCATCACCAAATCCCACGCGTCCCCCGCCCCATATGCAGTCAGATGGTGCGCCATAGATCGATCCAATCTCGCACCAGTCATAGAAATAATCTCTATGCTCTTTGTACAGAGGCAAAAAAGCTTTATAGAAATCATAAAATTCAAACAGCCCCGGAAGATGGTAGTACGCAGTATTCGTCATCAAATTCATTCCTTTTTGTATGTCTATGGGGAGTCATTGGGGACATTTCAAATTGACTCATGTTTAAATCCAATGACTCTTTTTATCATCAATAATACTCATGAAACTTCATGGTGTATCCACCTTCAAAAGTCTTGCCGGCCTCAAGCACGTTGGTAAACTCTCTCTGGCTCAAGTCTCCGTCAAAATCTACGGCATCGCATCTTCCATACCATGGTTCGATGCAGATAAATGGCGCATTTTTCTTTTCAGGTGACCAGATGGCAAAAAGCGGAGTATCAAAGCAAACATCTACAATATGCTTACCTTCTTCATCAGCAATACCAACACATTTGGTCTGATTGCCCTCTACCATATAGGTGCAGCGGTCAAAGAAATCTGTAGTGATGGTTGCATATCCATTATCCAGAGGTAGCTCAATATCTTCGCGAAGTGCCAGCCCTGTTCCTACATCATTTCCATGATGATGTATCACATCTGTTCCTTCAAAATAGAGCTTGTAACCATCCTTGCAGCCTTTTTTGCCTGCTTCTGATCCATGGAAAGGGCATAAAAATGCAGGGTGAGCGCCTATTGAGAAATACATGGTCTCATCTGCAGGATTTACAACCTCCCACATGACCTGCACATTGTCAGTGTCCTGCTCAGTTGTAATCTTGTAACCTATCTTCAAAATGAACTCAAAAGGATATTTTGCAAGGGTTTCCGGATTCGACTTGAACTGGAACCATATCTCGTCTTCTTCCTGGCTCACCAGTTCAAACTCATTATCCCTGGCAAAACCATGCTGTCCCATGGCATACTCCTGACCCTTCCAGGTGTACTTCTTATCCTTTAGGCTTCCGACAAATGGGAATAGCACAGGCGATGTACGTCCCCAGAACTTTGGATTGCCGTACCACATGTACTCTCTCATGTTGTTCTTGTTCAGTACTGATTTGATCTCAGCTCCATGGGAATCAATCTCAACCTTTATTCTGTTATTTTCTAAAAAATATCTCATGTTGTCCTCCAGTATTTCTTTTTCTGATAAATAGGGTGAGTCAGCGGTGACGTATCAAAATGACTCATTGTATGCAATGAGTCGATTTGATACGTCCCCAGTGACTCATTGTGCGCAATGAGTCAATTTGATACGTCCCCGGTGACTCATTTTGTAAGCTCCATAAGTACCCAGTCCTGAGATTCGATATCATATGGCTGACCGCAGTATGGGCATATTTTGTTATGAACTGCATTGAAGCTGCTGCCGCAATCAGGACATTGTATCTTGGTCATTGAGAAATTCAGATTGATAGGTCTGTCAACTCTTCTGCGAAAAACAGCCGTGAATTTCTCATATTTTTTTCTGACCTTACTGTTAGTAGCATATAATACATCAAAATATACCTGTGCCTTGAGGGTGGCAACGCCATTTTCCACGCTAAAATTTTTTAGTTTCCAGCCGCCGATGTAATTCATGTCTATTATATCCTTAAATGATGGTGCAAGCTGTTCACCTTTATAAAACAATAATTCCTGCGCATTACCAGAATAAATGGCAGTCTTGATCATGGAAATTGCCTTGCTGGTAAAATAATCATATGAAAATTCAGGGCAATATTGCTTCATATTTTTTTCAAACTTCCACATGGAACCACTTAATCCTCGGGCACTAATATTTCTAAACCCAATAATATTCATACGAATAATATAATAGGCAAAGAAAACCACTCTGGCAGCAAACATACCAATCATAGAAAAAAATACTAACACAAACAGAATCTGAAAAATAAACTCACGTATTCTACCTGGTGTACTTAAAAATCTTTCCTCCGTGAAATATGAACAGTCACTAAAAACCAAAAAGAATCCATATATGAGTGCAATTATAACTCCCAGGATCATCGGTCGTCCTTCACCTTTTTTGAATTCTTTATTATTTAGCTCATAGTCTTCCTGAAAAAAATATCCTGTGATCTTTGGAAACAGGTCGTCCATCTTGTACATGGTTCCGCAGTATGGGCAACCGTTTTGCAGTCCTGCAACAGTACTTACATTGCCGCAGTTAGGGCAGGAATAGGCCTCATTATCCGGATGTATTCCGGTAGCAACATCTGTGATGGTCGTATATAGTTCGTTTAAAGTCTTATCAGCAAAAAGCTTTCTTTCATTTCTGGTCAGCTTCCTGTTTACCTTGAATGCCTCATAGCATACCGCACTATCGTAATGTACGTCTTTACGATTATACAATATACTGGGACCTTCATTCAGATCTCTGTCTGTGACCGTGTAGTCCATTGAGAGTCCCTTGTCCTGTATACGCTTATTTTGGAGAGATATAGCATAAGTTATATCATTATCTGCAAAAGAGATTTTCTCTCCTTTTCCAATTGCATTTCCCAAAGTTTCAACGAAAGATCCCAGCTTTTGCTTATAGCTCTCTTTCAAAATAGGTCTATTAAAAAAATCAAATCCCATAACAAAATCCTTTTTTCATAAAATCCTTTTTGAATCACTGATTATATTTCAGGGGTTCACATTTTTGTCCAAACCAAAGGACTCAGCAGATGATCAGAAATAGTGGTCTTGAGCATTTCTTCAAACTCTTCTTTGGATACTGTCTGATCATCAATGCGATATTCCGGTTCCTTACTTGAAGCATTGCTACCTGTAGGCTCTTCGCAAACCATTGTTGTCAGATCTGTCATCTGTCCATTCTGAGCGAAGCTGTAAACCGAATATGTAACAATTTCACCATAATCATACTCATGTACCATAAGCCCGTTATCAAGAGGATAATCGTAACATAACACCTCAATGCTATCACTAAACCAACAATAAACCTTTCCGGCATCGGCATTAAAAATAGCCAGATAGCCTTGTGGCTCACCTTCTTTTTGGATTACAAGCTCATTTTCATTATCTGCATCAAGATCAAGAAATGTATATTCGTAAGTAAAATCATCTCCTGCAAAATCAGGGATGTAGTACTCTTCTATCTGACCGTCTGCAAGAACAGACATGTCACCACCTGCAAAAGCCAAGAGTGCCTCATCTGTAGTAACTTCGCTCTGTGCGCCATCCTTTTCAGCGGTTCCGGAATTATCTCTGGAAGCTGAGAGGTAATCATTCATTCCCTCTTCGCTAAGCTTATAATAATCTATAGAAATCTCTTTTGCATCGCCAAAATACTGATTGTAAATAGAGTCAAACGCAGACTGGCTGATAGGATTGTCGTAATCAAGCCCCTCTTCAGAGTTTATGTCTGTGTAATAAACAACGCCTGCCCCATCTGTATCAATATCATCAGGGAAGTTCTCTTCCACCATATTTTTGCTCCAGGAATCAGCACTGAAAGCATGCTCGTACTGATCTGTGTCAGCATTATAAAGTGATGCATCAAATGGCCACATCTCTGAAGGCCCCTGATTATGTCTCCATGGCTCATAGGCAACACCATTGTCATAAAAAGTAATCTCAGGTTCTCTCAGTCCTTCGCTGTAATACTCTTGTTTATTAAGATCATATTGATAGACACCGCCCCAACGCCCTGCAACAGTGCTATCTTTCCAGCTGAGGATGAGTTCAAGAGCACCATCATTATCAACGTCAGCGATTGCAAACTTATTATACTCCGGCGCATCATGAAAATTTTCAACAATATTACCAAACAAATCTATATTATTCTCATAGAGATTCTTTACGGCTTCAATATATTGTTCTTCTAAGGCTTTGTTATCTATAGCAGAATCCTGCTCTTCTGTTTCTGTATCTCCTGTTTCCGTAGTCTGCGCCACTACTGCTGTTTCCGCATCTCCTGTTTCCGTGGTCTGTGCCACCACTGCTGTTTCCGACTCATTTGATATTTCTTCCGTGCTATTTGTTATTTCCGAAGTGCTTGAACCCGCATTATTAACCGAACACCCCGTGATCATGACCGCGCTCATCAACATCATAGGTAAGATTCTCCGTCTCATATCATCACATCCTCATTTCCAACTTTCTCCCAAAACCTTTCATAATAATGAAAAGCTTACATTACCTAATTATACTGTTTATTTACGCCTTGTGAAGCAATAACACACTGTATTAGAAGCATGTTATCAGACAAAAAAAGCGAGAAAATGACCCTAGGGGACGGGGACAGCGGGTCATTTTGTCAAAAATGTCCCCTTGACCCCGTCCCTTAGGGTCAAAAAATTAAAAAACATCTTTCAATATTCCGAAAGTCTCTCTAACCATATTGTTTGGCAGATACTGATACTCTGTATGAGCTGCAATGCCCATTATATCAGCGTCTGTGTAGTGCCTAGCAAGCATCATTCCTCTAAATACATGAAAATTGTTAGTGACAATGCCTATCGTCATATCGTCAGTTGCATTTATAAGCTCCAATGCATTGGAAACATTTTCATCCGTATCCAGAGAAGTGTTTTCAACTATGATCCTATCCTCAGAAATCCCTTGTTCCATCAGATATACTTTTCCGCCTTCGCCTTCAGATACAGGCTCATTGCCGCCCTGGCCGCCAGTCACGACTACTTTTGCCTCGGGATTATTATTCAAGTACACTATTGCAGAATCAAGCCTTGCCTTATAAACAACGCTTGGTCCCCAACTTCTCATCTGCGCCCCAAGCACTATGATATAATCAGCCTCCGGCTCTCCTTTTGAAAAAAAGCTTGATAGAATGCAGCTCTGGCAAATAAGAAAAATAATAAGTCCTGCTGCCACCACAGCCCTAAAAGCATATCTAAGCGCCTTTGGGACCTTGGCCCACAACTGCCATTTTTCCATAAAAAATAAAAAGCCAAAAAATACAGCAGCTGCAACCCATATCATAAAGGAAAAAGTTCCGCTACCTACCATGTAAACTGCGATAGAATACAAAAAAGACAGTACTGCTAAAATAAGATATATTAATTCAAATTTCTTTTTCATAATCAGCCATTTAATCCTATCATCATATTATGACTCATTAACAAGCTTTCCAGTCATGTGTTCTGGTACCAACTCAAGGCATTGCACATTATGGAAAAAGTTTTTGATCTCATGATCCAGATATTCCTGATCATCAGTGAACTTTCTTGTAAGCTCAGAACAGATCTTAAGAGCCAACTCCTCATCCTCTACCAGATGTATTCTGCCAAAAGTTATTACGCTTGTAATATTCAGTGCCCATTCACCCTCTTTGCGAAAGCCCTCGTTATAAACACAATAGCTGGCCTTATCGCAAGCCTTGATGGCATCAATCTTGTGTCCTTGCTTCGCACCATGAAAATAGAGCTTTCCATCTTCTTCGCTATAATAGTGATTGATTGGCATTCCATATGGATAACCATCATCTCCTATTACTGACAAAACACCTCTCTTAGTGTTCTTCAATATCTCAATACACTCAGCCTCTGACACCTGCTGTTTAAATCTTCGCATTTCTCTAAACATCTCTATACCTCTTTCTTTCATCAAAACATTAAGTCTATATTAACATATTAAGGTCGCCCAATACTTAAGAATTTATTTAGAATACATTTAGTTATGTTTTAAGTTTCTTTTGTAATATAGCATCTGTAAGATATGACTAATGCGAATGGTAGCTCGCAATATAAATTACTCCAATAATACTATTAAATTTGGAGGAAAAAATAATGCTAAAAAAATTATTTTTGCTGTTGATGTCAACAGCCATAACAGTATCATTAGTAGCCTGTGGAACAGGATCCGTTGAAACTCAGGAAGATAGTGTAGTTTCATCTGAAGCTACTTCAGAAGAAGTACAGGAAGAAAGCAGTGAAACTGAATCTGACAGTACAAGCACTGAAACATCTGAAGCCTCAGAAGCAACAGAGTCTGAAGGTTCTTCTGACGTAAGCCTTGGAAATGTTGACAACACATTGGCTGAGGATGAAGGAAGCCTTGTTGATACCTATGCTTCAGAATTTGAACAGCTCACATATACGGACGAAGAAACAGGCCTCTCTATTACCTACAATCTATACCTGCCAGAGGGATATGATGAATCTACAGAGTACCCTATGGTTGTATTTATAGGTGATTCAAGCTGCGCAGGAACTGATGCTACATATTCATTGACACAGGGTCTTGGTGCACTTGTATGGGCAAGCGATGAATGGCAGTCAACATATCCAACTATTGTTGCAGTTCCAACATATCCAGAAACAATACTTGATGATCATGATGGTTATACAACTACAGAATATGTAGAGCTTACAAAGCGTTTCATTGACTACATGACAGAAACATATTCAGTCGATACTGAAAAAATATATGGTACAGGTCAGTCAATGGGATGTATGACAACTCTCATCCTTGCATCTGAGTATCCTGATCTGTATGCAGCCTGCATGTTTGTAGATGGACAGTGGGATGTAACACAGCTTGAGGGACTTGAAGGACAGACATTTATCTACTTCGCAGCTGAAGATGATACCAGTGCATGGACTGGAATGCAGGAAGTCATGAATATGTACGATGAAGATTCTGTAGAATACACATATGCCCAGTGGGATGGAACATGGTCTGTAGACGAGCTTTCAGAAGCTGCATCTGAATTATTCAGTGAAAATGATACCAATGCTTATTTCATATCATGGGCAGCAGGTACTATAGAGGTAGACAGTTCTGATAGCAGCAATGGTACAGAGCGAATGATGTCTGCTGATAATGCTGGAATGGGATCATCTGAGATTTCAGAAGATGTAGAATTAGAAACTGATTCTGCAAATACAGATATGTCCTCATCTGATTCCGAAGGAATGGGCAGAGGAATGCAGGCCGGTGGCGGTGCCGGTGGTGGCAACGGCTCATCCTATCATATGGCATCATTTGATTATGCATATAACTGCATAGCCGTAGCGGAATGGCTGATCCAGCAGTAATAACACTCTTTTAAAAAAAATTATTTTGGAAGTAAAACACCGGGGATGTATCATAATGGCTCATTGAAAAGAGTCATCTTGATACGTCCCCGGTATTCTAATCCTTAATTTCCATAATTCTGCTCCAAGGATCCTTTTAGCCTCTATTACATCAGACTCTTTCCGCTTCCCCAGGCATCGCCAACCTTCTCACCAACAACATGATACGTATTGTTGAATGGATCAAAAGTGATAGGCTTCACCTTGCTGACATCCACTTTGCCATCTGTAAGAGCAGATTCATCAACACTGACATTTACAATCTCTCCCTTTAGGATGCAGCTGTCATGGTCGTAGCTCTTTACCTTGCATTCTATGCAAACTGCAAGCTCATTAATAATAGGCGCATTAACATTTGCACTTTTTGTTGCGGTAAATCCAGCCTTGGCAAACTTGTCCTCAGCCTTATTACCAGATGCAATTCCAACATAATCACATGCTGCAACATGATCTGCATCAGCCATACTGATAGTAAAAGCTCCGGTCTTCTCAAAATTCTTGCAAGTCTTGTGTCCTACTGACAAGCAAACAGAGACCTCATTAGATTCACTAATGCCACCCCAGGCTGCGTTCATGGCGTTTGGAACACCATTCTCATCGTAAGTTGCGATAATCCATACTGGCTGTGGATAGCTTAGTGGCTTTGCACCAAAATCTTTTCTACTCATAGTTACAATCCTCCTCTATATTATATTTTTATTGATTATCCTCATGATTTCTTCACTGATGCAATCACTCTCATAATAATGCACATAATGTCCGCAGTTTAATTGAATGATCTTTGCATTGTTACGTTCTGCGAACTCCTTCTGATACTGAATCCAATTCGCGGATACCTGCTTACCATCAGATACAAACATCAGAATCGGGCAATATATTTCACCGCTTTTGTCAACAAGCTTTGCATTGTCCAACACAGTTTTTGCTTCACCGATATAACAATCATTCATTCCGTTTCTTTTCCACAGAAGTTTTTAACCAAAGCCAAGTCAGGTTCAACGCCATGTACGCCTATCCTGCATCTGAACAAGCAGCCATCAACTCTGGTTAACAGTTATTAATCCAAAAGTTATCTGATCCAGAACCTCCTCATTTGTCCATGTCACATGCCTTGGAAGGACTTTTTCAAGATAAAAAGCTCCATCCCAATTCACAAGTTTTTGCGGATCATCAGAGTAAGCAGTCATATCTTCATTTTCAATCAATGTTTCTGCATACTTAGCTGCCAGTGCATGCCTTCTAGTCATATCAAGAACGATGACCTCATTAATGCCTGTTGCTGTAATCTGCTCTGGAGTCATGCTATTAAAAGCTTCTTTTGCTGTATCTGCTGCCTGGATTTCTTCATCACTACTCAGCGTAATTCCACTGCTGACAGCCTCCTGATAATAGATTTCATCTGATATGCATGTATTTATGGCAACCTTTTTGGCATAATCGCACACAAATTGAGAATCCATACCTGCTGAAAAATGCGTATTCCACCAATGCTTTGGATTATCCGGATCGTATATGAGGGCCTGCTCTTGAACAAAATCCTCCACCTCATATATATAATATCCAAATTCTCTGAGTGTCACGCTACTATCATCAATCTTAATAATAACCTCATCCAGGTGATCCGAATAATTAAACTTATTCAGTTTTATCCAGCATATCGCTGTGACAACAAGCATTATATTCACTATGATAATCGTTATAACAGTCTTTTTACTATATTTTTTCATACAGGGATCCTATCCAAAAAAAATAACAAAATATAATTTTTTTCTTTTGATAGCAGTTTTTCAAAATCCAGGCTAACATATAGTTGCTCTTAATATAACACTACCACATGCCATGTAGGAATTGTATATTCATATATGCAAGCTCCCTTTATTCTCTCCAATCTCTATATTGCTATTTAATTGAAATCCCATTAGTTTTTAATAAATAGAATAAATCTTCTGTATTAAGCACATCGTCCTCAACAGATATTGAAATTTTCTTTTTAGAATCTTTAAAATCTGACTGCTCCCACGGGCAAGCCCGTGGGGTTCTGATTACCAAGCGTAGCTTGTAATCGTACACCATTTTCAGGCTTTGGAGTTACAAGTGTAAATCTGTTTGAATCAGGACTTTTATTACCAAGCAGTCCAACGACTACATTACTCTGATAATTACATTATCATCAGAAAGCGGTAAATTTCTGTCTTGCGACAAGGGCGTACAGTCAATCGCCCAATATTAGGTTGTTAAGCTACTTTGATTCCGCTGTTTAATATTTTTATCTTATTAGCCTTAATCCATGTGATTAGGGCTTTTTCTTTGTTGTAATGTTTATCGAATTCAGTTATACATTTGTTCTTGTCTATACTTTGTGTCCTGCAATCGTAGCAGTAGAGTAGATATGATGAATACCAGTCTCTCTGCACTAAAGTTCCGTCTGTGAGTTTATACATCCTGTCAGACAATTTCTTTTTGATATAATCATCGGATGTATGGTCATACTGGCTTGCCCTGTAATTATTCGGAACTTCTATATACATGCCACCCGTGACCTTGAACTTCTTTTCTACTGTAGTCTGAAATCCCGAAGGGCATCTATTCTTTATGGATTTACCAAAACGCTTTTTCTTATTGAACTTGCCTTTACTGTTGACCGTAGTTTCTTTAGTCCGTTTCATCAACTTACTTGCATTTTTAGGCTCAGTTACAAAAACATCTCCAAGACTCCGTAAGTGATTTGCATCCTCATTTATAGCAAGCTGCCTGTTTACAGCATTGATACGACATAATTCTGTATGTTTAGTTTTTAGTCTCTTATAATGATTTGAGTATTTCCAAGTCTTACGGCCTTTCTTAATAGTGCCATCATCATTATAGTTCTGTGGATTGGTGGCTCTTCTTGACCTGTCCATAGCCCTGTAGAGCATACGTTCTTTTCTCTCAGATGTCTGGATACTATTACCGCGCTCTGAAAGATTCTTCAATCCGACTTCGGTATTGGATGTATAAGCAACCGTTTGAGTGCCAATATCAGCTCCTATCATTCCTTTGCCGTATATATGTCTTGGATCGCCGTATTTATCGTATTTTGGCTTCGCCTTGCCTTCAATAGTCAGATGAAGATACAACCTATATTTGCCTCTTATCAGTTTAGGAACAAGAGTGGCATAGCAAGGTCTGTATGTATTTATGCAATATGCGTCTTCTACAAGTGTATCGACCGCTTTATCATCTATAATTTTAGGGTTAGCAAGATAAGATAGAACTGCATCCACTTCATCTTGTTGGAACCTGTCATTTACCCGTATACCAAAGATATTATTACTGATTTTGAATTGCAGCTTGTTATCCTTAACAGATATAGGAATGCCACGATTTATCTGTTTCGCCCTGATACATGGAAGCTCTCCGTATTTCGAGAAATTGATAGTTTTCCCATTGCCATAAAGGCATTTTTCTATTCCACGCCAGACATCTTCTGCTTTAGTAAGAGCGAAAACGGCATCTATACCGTATTTCTTTCCTATCGGAATCATAGAAGTCCTACAAAAATCCCATGTGACATTATATTCAGACTGCATTTCATTAAGCTGCTTTGCCAAAGTCTTACGCTTGTCTTTATCTACAGTATTGCCATAAAGACTGAGTAATTTGCGATACCGTTTTGTATGCAAAAGCTGGTCGTAATTCTTTCTCATAAGACCAACAAGTTCATTACCTGCCTTGCGGATTTTATCAGAAAGAGTTACGACTTTCATGACATCAGAATAAGGCATATCGGTTTCCGCAACCAAGATATGCCTATCGGAAAGTTTATGAAATTGCTTCAAAATTTTCTTATATTCTTCGTCAGTCATATTTTTTTGTTCATCAATATACTTCTTTACTGTAGCTTCGCTTATATGTCCTACTGTTGATACGAAATATCCTCTCGACCACAATACTCCGCAACGGGCGTAAAACTGTTTTAACTGCGGATATGCCCTAAACATCTCAATAGCACTGATACTTTTAAGAGTTCTTACAATATCGCATGGAGCATCAGTTTGAGGACAATCTACAAATATATGTATATGGTCGGGCATTACTTCCAATGCTTTAATCTCGTACCCATACTGTTTACAAATATTGATAAAGATACCTTTTAATGTGTCATCAGCTCCATTCTGTAATACAGAAAATCTGAATTTCGGACACCAAATAATATGGTATTGTGTCAGATATTTACAATGTGAAGCACTATGATATTGCCCCTCACTCATTGTTTTTTACTCCTAACTGATATTTTTCCTGAATGCCCCTGCGCATAAGATCAAGGAAAGTAACGTTTTCACCTTTCTCAACTGAATAGATCCGTGCAAGGTTTTCAAGTTCCTTTTTCCATTCAGCTGGGATAGAGATATTGATTTGTACATTTTCGCTTTTTGGTCGTGCCATTAGAATTTCTCCCTTTCTTAACAATGTCTTTAAGTTGCATATCCTCAATACCAACAAATTCAGCAGCACCCATACTCCAAAAAAAATCATAGGCTTTGCAATCCACATATATATCATCGAAATCACTGCAGGATTCTCGAATATCTTCAAGTTCATCATCAGAAAGATTTTCACCAAAATGATTTTCAATATGTCTGCGTATTGCAGAAAACATTATATCTGATGCCATATCTAATGTATCGTAACTTATTTCATAGCCGTATGTAAGATAATTCCAACCGCGACCGCTTTCATAAGTAGCTTTCTTGTTTCCGCTATATTCGTTTTCAAGAAATTCTCCTACAGTCTGTTCGAGCGAAATATATCCGTCTTCTACAAGTATTCCAGAATGATCATAAGGATCGTAGACATATTTTATCTCATAGTGAACTGGAGTGGGTGACAATTCATCTCTTATCCGACGAATCAGCCTTGCTTTTATGAATTCTTTTGATTGATCAAAGCACTCATTTACATATTCAGCAATTTCGTCTACATGAGAATTCACATACTCTACGCATTTCGAATTATCCATTTGTATTTTTCCTTTATGTTTATTACATAGATTATATATTTGTTCTATGTGTTTGCCAAAATAGAAAAAGGCTTCATCCCACAGGCAAGCCTGTGGGTTTTCGCCTACGTTGCGCCAAAGTTTACTTTATAACTTAACTCAAATTGTGCAGCATCCCTCTCTATTGAATAAAAATCAGGCAACAAATCATTATTTGTATCATAAAAATCTTTACTTTTCCTTGCTCTAGTCTCCATATATCTTTCACTCTGTTCAAGGGAATTCTTTAATGACCAGCTCCATTTTTCTGGATAATATTTAATATAATCATCAACATATTCCCTTATTGTTTTACCATTCATCTATCAAACATCCTCCACTTTATCGTCTAATATACCTTTAGGATATATTCTATACTAAACAAATACTACAGTTCAGTCAATACTAATAGTATAATTATCTATATTATTACTAAATGAGGTTGGTTTCATGAACGAAAACTACGGCGAACAAATTAAAAACTATCGCATAAATCTAGGAATGACACAAAATCAGGTCGCAAAAGAGCTAGATGTAACACCAGGCTATATCAGTAATGTTGAAAACGGGCGTACTGCCATGTCCCTTAGACTTCTTATTTATTATTCAAAACTTATGGGAATTACTCTGGATGAACTTGTTGGTAATATTGAGCCAGACTACAAAAAAACATCAACCGATAACGCACTGTGGGCAGTAATTCAAACTCTAGATAATGAGCAAAAAGAAAAACTTATAAAAACTATCAAACTATGGCAAGCTTAATACAAAAAGACCAGCTATCTCTTCTGAGATAACTGGTCGATGTAAAGTTTTATTTATTTTTGTCCGACAAACAGGAAGTTGTTATTTTCTCCTAAGTTCTTTAATAAAGCTCGCACTGACAATTATCATCATTACAGCTAATATATCTGAAGCAATCAATTGCCCAATCGCAGCAGCTGGAATTGGCTGCAACGGCCATGGCTCAATAAAACTGGCAAGACATGCCCTAAATATCCAAACCACCGTAAGAAAGAAATAAAAATATATAATTTCTCGATTTCTTGCCAATGCTCTTTTTCCTAACACAATTAGCATCGTGCTTAAACCAAACAGCAGCAACGAAAAGCAATAGTTCGTATAATCAATCCCCACTATAAGATTTTCATATTGCATTGGAAGATAGTCATACCACTGAAACATCCATGGGACAAAGAAATGCCACACACCCACTAAAGCACTTATTACAACTGTAATATAATATAGAATCTTTATTCCCTTTTTCAAAATTAGTCACCTCTGTAAACTTGAATTGGGAATGAACCATTCCCAAGAACTTTATAATCCGAATACAAGATCATCCCCATCTAGCTCCGGAAGTAGTTTAAATCCCAATGCGGAGTACAAATTCTGCGCCTTTAGGTTACATTCTTCTGTTGCTAGCTTAATTGTCATCTCGGGCTCAGCAGCCTTCAAAATTTTAACAGCTAGTTCAGCTGCCGCATATCCGTAACCCTTCCCTTGGAAATCCTTGTCAATATAGTAGCTCCAACTACAATGAGTTTTAGTAGGTATCCATTTTTTTAAATTTATAAATCCAATAGGTGTCATCGCTTCATTGTAAATGATGCATGGATAATTATCGTCACGATTCAGATAAGCTCTTCCAATTTCGAACCAAGAAGGATTAACCAAATCCCTTTGCTCTTCGTTAAGTTGGCAATCATAAGTAGCATATATTAGTTCATCTTGATTCACTATTGCTTTGATATGTACTTTCTCATTTTCCCATTCTGATGGAGAAAGCGCTTCTAATTTTTCTCTAAAAGTCATGTATATCCCCTTTCATAAACAGCCATAAGGCTTTTTCTAAACCACATTTCTTCAAATGTGGGTACTACCAATTCCTGCAGTTTCTTTCTAAGCACTTCCTTATCCGGCAACTGTAACTGGTATAGCGGCGACTTGTCCAAAGTCCTTATCAGTTTCAAAGGATTTCCAAATATTGCATCTTTACGACATTTTCATTAAAAAATATAAATGCCTTGTGTGATAAATCT
>SVGC01000054.1 GCA_015056495.1 Butyrivibrio sp. | reverse complement strand
AATAAATAAGTCCACACCTTTAAATAAAGTGATTCAAAAACAGAATTTAGAACGCAGGTAAAGTAACAAACAACAGTATAGTTTAGGAAAAAGCCCTAAAAAAGGAAAAGCACTGGTTTTCAATAGGGAAGAAATTAGAAAGCTTTGGGATATGTATAACAACAAAACGGGTAATGCAGAAGCACAGTTTACAGTAAAGGCTGTGTTGATGCTGATCTACAATGGATGCAGAATTGAAGAATTCCTTAGTTTAAAGTCTAAGGATGTACATTTGAGCGAACGTTATATATCTATTGTAGATGCTAAAACACCTGCGGGAATAAGAAAAGTACCGATTCATAAGTGCGTATATCCTATTTATCAAGAATTGTTCAACGAGAATAACGAATACTTCCTTTCAAATCCTAAGAGAAATAACGGAAAATATTCCTACTCTAATTTTAGAGATAGTTACTGGGATAGACTTCGTGATGAACTTGGATGGAATGAACATATGACACCACATAATTGTAGAAAAACACTGTCATCATATTTGAAGTATTACAATGTTGACCATACATGCCAGAAGTTAATTCTGGGTCATGAAGGAGCATTGGATTTGCAAGAGAAGGTGTATACCGTTGTTCCTATGCCAAAGTTATATTCAGAGATGAATAAGATTCCATATGCTGATGAGTTAGATGATTTGTGTATCTAATTAAAGAAAAGCCCTCATGGAGGGCTTTTTTTAGTTATGTTATATACTTTATCTCACTAATTTTTTCCAACAGAATGATAAATGACAAATGCATAAACAAGCGCCAATGGAGTCAGCCCTAAGATAAGACCTATCGAGGTTTCAGAATCTATTACTTTTTCGGCATATGATCCTATTAAAGAAGTTACAACAAATGAAGCAATTAAACCGCCTAGTATTCCGCCAAGTACTCCCAAACTATTACTTTGCGTGAGCTTAATAGTAGTACTTCTTATAACATTGTAAAAAAGGGCAAATAGTAATAAAAATAAGATAATCGCTATTATTGAGCCATGATTGATAATAAGGTTGGTTATCAGGCTTAAAATATATCCTATCGCAACTGAAATTAACGTTTTAATTATATTTATTTTCATGACTGCGGTCCTACCGGTTCATTATCCGTGTCATCAATTTTAGTTACTAATGGTTTTCCATCGGCATCAACAAGAACAGATAGTCCAGCGCCATCTCCAAACTTGGCTAACAAATAATTCACACCTGTTTGTCGATCGATGATCAATTCAGCAGATATGGAATTAGAAAAATCATTGCCTTTTTCGCGGTCAAAAGGAATGAAATAGTGTTCAAACCTACTGCTGGAAATGCCTTTTGCAGCTCTGAATTGTTCTCTTTTTGCCTTTTCTTCATCTGCCACAGCACGAGCCTCTTCTGCTGCTTTATTAATTGATTCACCCATTGTTTTTGCTTTTTCTTGCATGGATTTCAAAAAACCACCAGCAAGATTTTTCATGTCCTGGGTTTGAGATGGTGCACTACCTTGTAATGGTGCCCCACAAGAACTACAAAAGGTATTGCCATCAGGGTTTTCTTTACCACATTTAGAGCAAAACATATTTTTTCCTCCTGTTAAGAAAAGTGATTATGCAACAGCCTTTTTATATATAAAAATAAAAAGGAGGTGCTATTTAATGAAAAACAGAATAGCAAATATTAGCAAAATTATTGATGGACTTTATGAACTACACAAAAATGAGAAGAAAATGAATGAGATTAATATGCGTCCCAACATAATTGTTATGATATTTCACGAGAAAAAGTCTTCCTAATTTTTCTCTTTAAATACAAAACAATTATATCATTGGCCGGCAATGATAATTATAAAATATCGATAAATAGTTTTGGGATAATTTGCCCGATGGATTTGAAATACTATGAAAATAATTGATTTGTGTTATGTTTTTTTCAATAATCAATTGTTACACGTATTCCAATAAATAGGCACACATTAGCCACACAATACAAGAAAATGGCGTGGTTACAAGGGTTAACAATTCACAAAGAGATAATCTTTCGAGATTCAAAAAGAATTTACAAACCTCAGAAACTCAGTGTTTCTGGGGTTTTTCTTTTATCTATAATTGTATTAAGTGGCGGAATACAACAAAGGTAAAAGAAGTGACAGACAGATTCATGACTATCTGGAGTATGTATCCGAAAGTAAAAAGAATGATGTGGCTACTGAGGTAATCCAAGTAGGGGATAAGGAATTCTGGGCGGATAAGACGAGAGAACAGTGGGATGCAATGAAGCCACTCTTGAGAGAACAGCTTGAATATGTAAAAGAGATAGTTCCGGAATTCAAAATCGCATCGGCGGTAACACACTTGGATGAGGATTCACCTCATATGCACGTAGTAGGAGTTCCGGTAGCAACAGGATACAAACGAGGACTAAGCAAACAGGTGGCAAAAACAAAAGTGTTTGATCAGGAGAGACTAGAAAAAATACAAGATCTAATGCACGATTTTGTAGAGCATCAGATGAAAGACCACCCGGAGATCTTTGGAGATGAAACCTTAAAGCCAAAGGAAAAAGGAAGGAATAGCGACTTCTCAAAAGAATTCTACTTAAGGCTAAAGCAGCAAGAATATGAAAAGCTGAAAGATAAGTGCCAGGAGAAGGAAACACAGATTGAAGCTCTGGATGGAACGGCTAAAGAGATGAAGGAGGACATCGAAAGTACAGTTAACCAATATGTGGACTCAGTGGTAAATACGGAAATGAAAAAGGAATTCATGAGATATGCAACACTTGAAAATCCTAAGACTACACTTGGTAAATTAGTCTCGAAAGCCTTTAAAACATTCAAGGAATGGTGGGACAAGACTAAGAAGCCTGAGATAGCTGAAAAGGCTAAAACGAGCATTTTACAAAAGCTAAGAGAAAGCCAGGCGATAGTTGATCAGAGGAAGGAGCAGCAAAGTCCAAATCTTAATAGGAATAATATAAGACCTGAGAGATGAATAACTGATAGCAGTAAGCAGGGGCGTGAAAACGCCCTTGTTTTATGCTCATAATATTGAACAGGGTGGTAGATGTAGGTATAATTATAAACAGTTGCTACAAAGAAAAAATTTAAGTATATCTGAATAGATTAACTTTCAGTTTTATAGACGATGGCAAATCGGGATTTGTAGGGAGATTTCCTGAGCTTTCCTTATTTTTACAGGCTTTTCAGTCCATTATATAGTGAAATGATATGTATTTTCCCTTATTTTTGCTCTTATGCAGGATCCGCAAAGGAATAAGGGAAATTTTTGTTTAAGCATTGCTCGCTACTTTATCAAGAAGTCTTGCGGAATCTCGCTTTGCTTTTCTTGTTGAGTGAGCGTAAATATTCATTGTGGTACTGACATCAGAGTGTCCTAACAGTTCCTGTACATCTTTCGGAGCAGCCCCAACAACAATGTAACCATTGAAATTACATCTGTTTTTTGATATGATTACTGTCAAAGAGAGGTGTTTATAATGCAGATTTCAAGCAGATTTACAATGGCAATCCATATGTTTGCCTGTATAGATACATTTTCGGATCAGAAGATGACTAGTGATTTTATGGCAGCAAGCATTGGAACTAATCCGGTGATTGTTCGTAAAATATTGCAACAATTAAAGGCTGCTGGTCTTATTGAAGTTGCAAGAGGGACAGGCGGTGTGACAATTATCAGACCATTGGAGCAGATTACATTCCTTGATGTGTATAAAGCAGTGGAATGTGCACCAGATGAAGAATTGTTTCATTTTCATGAGAATCCCAATCAGGAATGTCCGGTAGGAAAGAATATTCACCATGTTCTTGATAAGAGACTATTAGAAGTACAGAAGGCAATGGAGGAAAAACTTTCAGAAATGACACTTGCTGATGTGAAAAAAGATATTGCAGTGTATACAAAGGAAAAGTAGGCTACAGAAGGCATACAGAAGGCTTCGGATGAGTGATTATATCATCACATTTTCCGAAGCCTTTTCGTTTTTTATAATCAATGTAAGAGCTTCAAAAGGAGTTGTAACAAAAAAAGTTACAAAAAGTTTGATGTAACTATTGACATTACATTAAACTGATGATATTGTATAGCTACAAGATGTAATAAACATTGTTACAACATATCAAGGAGGTAATTTAAAATGCAGAAAGTAGTAGAATTTTTACAGAAAAACCCGGTTCAGTATTTAGCAACCGTAGGAAGAGATGGAAAGGCAAAATGCCGTCCATTCATGTTCTGTTTTGAGCAGGACGGAAAGCTTTGGTTCAGTACTAACAACACAAAGGATGTTTACAAGGATATGGTAGAAAATCCTGAAATAGAAGTATCAGTAGCTTCCCCTGAATACGCATGGATTCGCCTTCATGGCAAAGCAGTATTTGAGGACAACAAGAGTGTAAAGGAAGGATGCATGAACAATCCTATCATTAAGGGACAGTACCAGACAGCAGATAATCCTATTTTTAAGGTATTCTATCTTGAAAATCCGCATGGTTTAATCGCAGATTTCTCTGGAAATCCACCTTATGAATTTTAAAGATAATTAACAGAAAAACAGTCTTCGGGGCAAGGTGTAATTCCTGACCGGCAGTATAGTCTGCGAGCAAAAGCTGATATGGTGCAATTCCATAACCGACGGTAAAGTCCGGATGAGAGAAGATATGATAAAACAAGTCCCGCAGGAAATCCCGTCCTGCGGGCTGTTTTAAATTCAGGCATATCTCACAAAAAGGAGATTTATGAGTAACAATACAGCAACTATTAAAACAAGAAAAAATTTAGTTTCTACAAGGACGATAACAATGACAGCTCTACTGGCAGCTATATCATATGTGTTGGCATTTTTAGAGTTTCCGGTTCCTTTGAGTCCATCATTTGCACGAATGGATCTGTCAGATTTACCTGCACTGATTGGGGCGTTTGCGTTTGGACCGGTTACAGGAGTGATGATAGAATTGATAAAAAATATATTACAGCTTCTGTCAACATCAACAGGAGGAATTGGTGAACTTGCCAATTTCCTGATGGGGGCATCCTATGTACTGGCTGCCGGTTTTATATACAAATACAAAAAGACTAGGAAAATGGCGTTGTTGGCGTGTGTTATTTCAAGTGTAGTTATGGGAATCGCAGCAGCGATTTTAAATTATTTTATCCTACTTCCACTGTTTGAAACATTTATGCCGCTAGATCAGCTGATTGCATCATTTGGCGAATTTATGCCATTTATTAAGACCAAGCTGGACGTTGTGCTATTCAATGCATTGCCGTTTAATATCTTAAAAGGCTTGGTGATCGGAGCAATTACTATGATGATATATAAAAAACTTACACCGATACTGAAAGGAGAGGCTTTGAAATGACAAAAATGGATTATCTTAAACTTCTGGTGGATGAAATTCATTCTACAACAGTTGCAACGATAGGTTCAGATGGACATCCTCAGACAAGAATCATAGATATGATGTACTATGATGAAGATGGCGTATATTTCCTTACAGCAAAGGGAAAAGCATTTTATGACCAGTTAATGGAGCAGCAGTATGTGGCAATATCCGCAACAAAAGACAAAATTTCGGTGTCTCTGCGCGGAAAAATAAAGAACATCGGGGGAAAAAATCTAGACATAATGTTTGAAAAAAATCCATATATGAAGAAAATCTATCCGGGAAATACGAAAGATGCAATCGAAGTGTTTCAGCTGTATGAGGCACAGGGCGAGTATTTTAATATCAGCAATCCATCAAATATTGTGAGAGATACTATAACAATCGGAAAAGCAGAAGCTGTTCAGACAGGTTATTTTGTTGGAAAAGACTGTATCGGATGTAAGTTGTGTTACTCTGTATGTCCGCAAAAATGCATTGATATATCTTCAGTTCCAGTTACTATCAACCAGAATCATTGTCTGCATTGCGGAAGATGTGCAGAAATTTGTCCGAAGCAGTGTATTGAGAAAAGAGGTTAATTATGATTTTTAAGAAAATCAGAAAAGGGCATGCTGACTGGAGAAACTTTTTATGTAGTACTCCGGCAAGGGATTATGTATTCCAAAAGGATGCATATGAAGACCAGATTGACAGGGCAGCAAAGAATATAAGAAATGCAGACTGTGTTATAATTGGGGCAGGAGCCGGGGCATCGACAGCTGCGGGAATCCAATATGGTGGTAAAAGGTTTACAGACAATTTTGCAGAATTTATAAAAAAATACGGTGAGCACTACATGACAGATATGTATGCAGCCGGATTTTATCCATATCCGTCTGAGGAGGCAAAGTGGGGATACTGGTCAAAACACGCATTGATGAACCGCTTTGAACCTCCGGCATTGCCGCTTTATACAGAACTTTATGATATTGTAAAGAACAAAGAATATTTTGTACTTACAACCAATGTGGATCATCAGTTTTATAAAGCGGGATTCGATGAAAAAAGAATATTTGCAACACAGGGAGATTATGGGAAAATCCAGTGCCAGAAAGCCTGTCATCCAAAGACTTACGATGCAAAAGACCTGTTTCGTAAAATGGATAAAGCAAGAAGAGACTGCCTGATTCCATCAGAACTTGTACCAAAATGTCCGGTGTGTGGCGGCAATATGACTATGAATCTCCGGTGTGATAATTATTTTGTGGAAGATGAAGCGTGGCATGAGGCAGCCGACAGATATGCGGGTTTTCTGGAACAGAATAAAGATAAAAAGGTTGTTCTTTTGGAACTGGGAGTTGGATTTAATACGCCGATTATTATACGTTTCCCTTTTGAAAAGATGGTGAGGGAGAACTCGTCTTATAGTTTGATACGCCTGAATATGGATGAAGCGGTAGTTCCGGAAAGCTTCGGGGAACGTGCAATCGGTATTGGCGGTGATATGGCAAAGGCCATTACTGATATAAGGGGCTGGTATTATGACGCAGGATGAGAGAAGAGAATATCTGATTCAGTATCTTTTAAAAGAAGAAATACCGTTTGGCAGACAGAGCATTCCTACGGATAAGCAGGGACAGGAAAATCTGCTCCGCTCACTTATGAATGTCAGACCGCCAAGACCAATCAGTAATGATTTTTTGAAAATACAGGATGAGTATCTTACAGAAAGAAATATAGAGCGTGGAATCACAGATGTTGACACGCTTGCACCTGTAAAATCCGATTCGAGATTATATATCTGGCAGGGGGATATTACCACTTTGAAATGTGAGGCAATCGTGAATGCGTGTAACTCACAGATGCTTGGTTGTTTTTCACCGATGCATGCCTGTATTGATAAAGCGGCACCTACCTCAATCACACAGGTATACAACAAAAGAATGGCAAGGTGCTCGTAAACCTTGCATTTCCTGTAGAAAAGCCTTCTGAAGATGCTACTCCTGGAGAAATTCTTTTGTATCATAGAGTGAACCGTGGAATTAGTCATCAGGAATTGGCAGATAAACTTGGATATAAGAGGGCATATGGAATAGTGGATTTGGAGAGAGGATTCAATCCAATTCATTATAAAGATGCAGTCAAGCTTGGCGAAATTCTCAATATTAGTCCGGATGAACTTCTTAATGAGCATACTCGATTTTGCAAACCTGGTTATGGTATTTGCATTGCAAAAATACGAGAGATGTATGGTATGACTCAACAAGAGTTTTCAGATCTTATCAGTGTAACCAGAAGCAGGCTATCAGCATGGGAATCTGAATGCACGGGTTTCCATCCAAACGAAGAAAGTTTCAATAAGATAAAAAATCTTGCAGTGGGCATTGGAATTGATTTTAATAGGCTGATGGATAATCCTGCTGAATATAGAGATGAGTACAATATTTTTGTTGAAAGCAATTGGGGGCTGAAGATTAAACAAATTAGGTTAGCACATGGTATGCTCTTGGAAGAATATGCATCAGTGATAGGATGTGACAAACAAACTCTGGAGCATTAGGAGATAGAATGTGTAAGACCTTTAAGAAAGTATTTTCCAGCTATAAAAGAAACTGCTATCGCCTGTGGTATTGAACTTGATAGATTAAATGCAAATCCGTCCTATTTTGGGAGTGATTTTCAAAGATTTATAGAGAAAGACTGGCAATAAGAAAATAAAGAGTATCAGAATGGCATATGGAATGACAACCTATGCTTTGGGAAATCTTATTGGGTGTACTGGAGAAGCAGTCTGTAGATGGGAAAGAGGTATTTGTACTCCAGAGCTTAAGTACTTCAAAACTATAGAGAGAATAGCTAAGGAAAAAGGAATTACCATTGCGGAGTTAAATGAGACTCCGGAATTGATTTGTGATGATTATGAGCTATTCTGTAATAGTGGATATAGTAAAGTAATAAGAAGTATACGAAAACAATGCGGAATGCTACAGGGAGAATTTGCTAAGGAATTGGATGTGTCAAGAGCATCTTTAGCTAATTGGGAGCAAGGAAGGTTTATTCCTAGCAGAGATAATTACAATATATTAAAGAAATATGCGGAAGAAAGGGGGCTATCTTTAGATGAATCATGATGAACAAAGAATTTGGTTGATACAGGAATTACAGAAAGAAGATAGTCAGCTTAGCAATTATCCAATACCTAAGGACAAACAGGGGCAAAAGGATTTGCTGCGCGGACTTATGAATATTTGGATTCCAAAGGATTATGATGACGAGTTTTGGAAAATTCATGACGATTATTTATCTGAGGAAAATAGATTAGCTGGCATAGTTGATGTACAAAGCTTACCACCTATAAAAGGTGATGAAAGAATCATTCTTTGGCAAGGTGATATGACTACGTTAAAGATTGGAGCTATCGTAAATCCTGCGAACAGTGGTCTCACAGGATGCTGGCAAATTCTTCATTCCTGCGCAGATAACATTATTCACTCGAAAGCTGGGCTTGGCCTCCGCTACAAGTGTAACTGCATAATGGAAAAGCAGGGACATCCAGAGTCAACAGGGCAGGCTAAGATTACTCCGGCGTATAATTTACCTTGTGATTATGTTATTCATACAGTAGGTCCTATAGTTCAAGGACCTCTGACTAAAAAGCATGAGCAGCTTTTGGCATCCTGCTATAAATCATGCCTTGATATAGCAGAAGAAAATGGCGTAAAGAGCATTGCTTTATGCTGCATTTCTACCGGTGTTTTCATGTTTCCTAATCAGAGAGCTGCTGAGATTGCTGTAGAGACAGTTAAAAACTGGCTTGATGAGACAGGCAGTGAGATGAAGATTGTTTTCAATGTATTTAAGGATCTTGATTTTGAAATATATGAAAAACTGTTAAATGGTTAAGCTATAAGGAGTGTTTTATAATGACAACGGCTAAGATTAGATCGTTTCAGCCAAATGGATATCAGGAAACAATAAAAAAAGGTTTAAGTTCGATACATAGCTTTAACAGCGGTATGTCCCTTGGGAAAGATGATGATACAGAGCATCTTGACAGATTAAAAGAAGAAATAAAGACAGCTGATGCTATTGTTATTGGAGCCGGGGCAGGACTTTCTACTTCCGCAGGGTTTACGTACAGTGGAGACCGGTTTAAAAAGTGGTTTTCTGATTTTGAAGAAAAATATGGTTTTCAGGACATGTATTCAGGCGGGTTTTACCCATACAAAATCAAGGAAGAGTTCTGGGCATATTGGTCAAGATATATCTACATCAACAGATACCTTGATGCACCTAAAGATACTTATACAAAGCTTTATAACCTTGTTAAGGATAAAGATTACTTTGTGATTACTACAAACGTGGATCATTGCTTTCAGAAAGCAGGGTTTGATAAGAAAAGATTATTTTACACTCAGGGAGATTATGGTCTGTTTCAAAGTTTGAATCCGGCAATTAGGGAAAACTTTGATAATGAAGACTGGGTGATGAATGCCATGAAATCTCAGGGATTTGTTAAGGATGGTAATGGGATTTTTGCAATACCATCTGGAGGCGTGGTCAGAATGGAAATTGACAGCAGTTTGATTCCAAAGTGTCCGATTGATGGCAGTGATGTTACCATGAATCTTAGAAGTGATGATACATTCCTTGAAGATGGAGGCTGGCATAGAGCATCAGCTGCTTATTCTGATTTCCTTAGAAGACATGAAAACCTGCAGGTGCTTTTCCTGGAGCTTGGGGTAGGCAGCAATACACCAGTAATAATTAAGTATCCATTCTGGCAAATGACAATGGAAAATGAAAAAGCTACATATGCATGCTTGAATTACAAAGAGGCATACTGTCCCAGAGAGATAGAAGATAGGAGCGTATGCATTAACAGTGATATAGATGAGCTTTTGGATAAACTGGCATGATTTCAGAAAAAGAAATATATTATCGGTATTAAAGAGAAAATACATTTCTCCCTTTTTACATTTGTGTTGCTCATGATAGAATAATTAAGAATCGGAGTTTAACTATGTATGAAACAATGAGAGAGAATGTCCTTCCAGTAAAAAACCGAATAGAGTTCAGACAATGGCTCACCCTTCATGCATCGAAAGAAACGGAATGCTGGATCACGGTGAAGCGGGGAAAACCGATCGACCCGGATGTGTTTTACTATCTGGATGCCGTTGAGGAGGCGCTGTGCTTTGGCTGGATCGACAGCACCCATGCGGTCATTGACGGCGTGAGGATGCAAAGATTTTCGCCAAGGAAAAAGAACAGTCCGTGGACGGAGCTGAACAAAGAGCGCGTCCGCCGTCAGGAAAAGTTGGGATTGATGACCGACGCGGGCAGAGCGGTTCTTCCTGCGATTGGCGCACGGAGTTTTAAAGTCGATCCGGATATTGAGACCGCCCTGAAGCAGGCGCGGGTATGGTCAAAGTTCAAATCATTTCCACCGCTTTACAGACGGGTGCGGGCCGGGAACACTGCCTTTTACAAAAAGCGTAATCCGGTCATGTATGAGCAAATGCTTTCACGATTGATCGCGGAAACCAAAAAGGGTCAGATGTTCGGGGAGTGGAATGACTATGGAAGGCTAGTAGACTATTAAATTCAAGTTTGTTGATTGGATTATGTTTCAGTATATTCTTTCCAAACTTGCACCAAATGCAAGTCCAAAGTGATACCATATTTATAGTTGCAAAAACCTAGATTTTGTCGAGGAAAGTGCCCTTTCGCTGAAAAATATTCTTGAAAGGGCACTTTTTTGAGTTTCTATTTCAATTTTAATGTATAAGCAGTTTGTAATAGGTCATAGAATGTAATCCAAGTTGGTGATTTTTGATAATGCCTGTGAAGTGAAAAATTGTTAATTATGACCTTTGAAACAGGGAACATTTATGTGGTAACATCAAACTGTAACGAGTAGCAGATTCTGCGTAAGACCAGTTTCTACTACTCGTTTTTAATTAAAGAAAGAGAGGCATGGTTATGAAAAGGGTACAGGCAGCATGCATATGTCAGACATTGCATTTTTTCCAGAAGGATGAAGTTTCTAAAGAGCGAAATGAAAAGCTTTCAAGAGAAGAAATCGAAAAGTATAAGCAGTCTCTTGAACATGCAAAGACAGAGTATAGGATACTTGATGAAACTAAGCAGGATGATGGGTCTATTGTTATTAAGGTGATTAAGCAATACAACAACAGCCCTGTTGGAGATTATTTAAAATAAGAAAAGGAAACTTTAAGTGGCGTGTAGCATTAAGCGTAAATCCGGCTGATAGCTACACGCCTCTTTTTGTGTGGTAAACAGAAAATGAATGATAATGAAAACAAATTTTTAGGAACAGAGCCTGTCGGGAGCCTGATGAGAAAATATGCAATTCCCTGCATCATCTCTCTGCTGGTAGGAGCTCTATATAATATCGTGGATCAGATATTTATAGCTAACGCTACATATCTGGGATCCTATGGTAATGCAGCCAATACAGTTGTATTCCCGCTTACGGTGATTGCTCTTGCTATAGCTGTAATGATTGGCGATGGATGCTGTGCTTTTGTTAGCTTAAGTCTCGGAAAAGAAGAAACAAAATCGGCAAAAAAGAGTGTTGGCAATTCGGTTGTACTGATGGTTGTATCAAGCCTTGTGCTTATGGCTGTGTACCTGGTATTCAGCGATGCGATCATTGCAATGTTTGGTGGAACAGTAAATGAAGAGACATTTCATCATTCAAAGGAATACTTCTTTTACATATCCCTGGGAATCCCTTTTTATATGTTCGGGCAGGCAATGAACCCTGTTATAAGAGCGGATGGAAGTCCTAAATTCGCCATGATTTCTACTCTTGCGGGAGCTGTGATAAATATTGTTCTTGATCCGATATTCATATTTGCCTTTAAGTGGGGAATGATGGGAGCTGCTGTAGCAACTGTAATCGGCCAGATTGCAACAGCGCTTCTGGCTATCTGGTATCTTGTTAATATGAAGCTTGTAAAGCCTTCCAAAGGCGACTTTAAGCTTGAGGCAGATATTATAAGAAGGACTCTTATCCTTGGTATCACCAGCTTTTTATCCCAGATATCTCTTGTTGCAGCTATGGCAGCAATCAACAACATGATCCGTAAGTATGGTGCTATGGATGAAATCTTCGGACAGGAACAATATGCCCAGATTCCAATGGCAGTAGTAGGAATCGTAATGAAATTTTTCCAGATAGTTATATCCATCGTAGTAGGTATGGCTGCAGGATGCATTCCTGTAGTCGGCTATAACATGGGCGCAGGATTGAAAGATAGAGCAAAAAAGCTCTTTACAACACTTTTGATTGCAGAAGCATCAGTTGGTCTTGTGGCACTTATCATTGTTGAAGTGTTCCCTCAGGGACTTATCGGGATCTTTGGAGCAGCCAATGAAAGCAGCTATTATACTGATTTTGCTATCAAAGCATTCAGGATATATCTCTGTATGATGGTATTTGCCTGCGTAAATAAGGCATGCTTCATCTTTTTGCAGGCAATGGGCAAAGCCCTTGAATCAACGGCTCTTTCCATGGTCAGAGAGATTGTATTTGGCGTTGGATTTGCGCTCCTTCTTCCTCTTAAGTTTGGACTGGACGGGGTCCTTTATTCCATGCCATTGTCAGATATCCTTACATTTTTGATAGCAGTATTTTTAATCTGCCAGACATATAAAGAGCTCAGCGTAGATGGCGCAAAGTCGAAGGAGGCATCTGTATGAACAAGGTAATAACAATAAGCAGGGAATTTGGAAGCGGAGGAAGGACTATCGGAAGAAAAGTCGCTTTAAAGCTTGGAATCAAATGTTATGATCAGGAACTTATAGAAGAAATTGCAAAACAGAGCGGCTTTGCAGAGGAATATATAAAAGAGCGTGGTGAATATATGGCATCGTCAGGAATCGGAGCATTCTTTGGCGGAAGAGATTATAATGGGCATTCCATCCAGGATGAACTCTGGGGAATACAAAGGCAGGTCATAGAAAATATCGCTGAAAAAGAGCCATGTGTAATTGTAGGAAGATGTGCAGACTACATTTTAAAAGATAAGGCAGAGCTTCTTACGGTGTTTATCCATTCGTCCATGGAAAGCAGGGCTGCAAGGATTGTAAACGTTTATGGTGAAACTGATGAAGCCCCTGAAAAGCGTCTCAAAGATAAGGATAAACGGCGCAAGGCTTTTTATCAGCTTTATACAGATCTTAAATGGGGTGATGTGAGAAATTATCAGATCGCCTTGGATAGTGGGATTATAGGGATTGATAAATGTGCAGACATAATTTGCGAATTATACAGGGGTTAAGGAATGGACATTGAGTTAGACGGTAAATGCGTAATACATAAAACTTTTGGAAAAGGATCTGTCCTTAGCTTTGATGGACATTATCTTGAAGTTGATTTTAGCGATGCTTGTAAGAAATGTAAATTCCAATTTCCCTCGTGTTTTTATGGATATCTAAGGCTTGAAGACGATGAAATGAAAAAAGTCATAGAGCCGGTGGTTGAGCGCTGGAAAGAAGAAAATGAAATTGACAGGAAAGAAGAGCTAAAGCTTAAGCATCAAAAGACAATGCAAGAAATAGAAGAGAGAAGGCAGGAAGCGGAACGAAAGAAGCACAGGGCGGCTCTAAGAAATGCTGAGCATAAATTTATTCAGAATAATCCCACCAGAGAGAAGGACCAGCAGGATGGATGAATATGGTAAAAATGAGATCCTATTTAGTGAAGCAATAGGTGTTTGCAGAGTGTCTGAGATATTGAACCTTTCTTCGAATAAAAAGGATTATATACGGTATTACCTCCTGATATCTGTATTTGATAGGAATAAGTCAAGCTACATCCCGGTTAGTAGTCATCATGTTTTATTAAGACCGTTGATTACAGTAGAAGAGGCACACAATAGGGAGAATGCAGAGAATCTTTCTATGCAGGAGAAACAGGAAATAGAATATGTCCTTCAAAAGGATAGGAAGGAGCAGACGGATGTTTAAAAAGGGAGACTTGGTTTTATACGGTACTAATGGACTTTGTGATATTACAGATGTAACGACAGTTGATATTCCCGGAATCGATAAGGACCGGCTTTATTATATTTTAAGTGCAAGAAGCAGCAAATGTACGATATATGTTGCTGCAGATGGGGACTTGTCAAAGATGAGAAAGCCCATATCAAAAGAAGAGGCAAAGGATCTGATTTCAAAAATTGGAGAAATAGAGCCTTTGAAACTAAAGGATGAGAAAAAGCCTGACGCAGAGTATAAGGAAGTCTTACAAAAATATGATTGTATAGAACTCTTTAAGCTGATAAAATGCATTTACTTTAGAAGGAAGAAAAGACTTGATGAAGGAAAGAAGGTTACTGCTGCGGACGATAAGTACATGCATCTTGCAGAAGATGTGCTATATCAGGAGCTGGGCGTAGTTCTTGATATTCCTAAAGATCAGGTCCTTGATTATATTATTAAGGAGCTTGAAGGCAATAGCAGATGATAAGGATTAATGTTAAAAAGGCTTCAGGAGATAATAGTCTTATAATGGCTGTTAGTAAGTTTGAAAGTGCTGTTACTGCAGTTATTGACGGGAAAGAATATAACGTAAAGAGTATTATGAGTTCAGTTATAATAAACTCAGCCGACAGTCTTGATCTTGTTATAAATGGACCGGATGAAAACCAGGCTGCAGATGCTTTAAAAAACCTATTTTCTTCTTGAAAAAAATAAATTCATGATGATATAATTCGAAAAGCAAAACCGAATACAATTATAATGAACGACACATGTAGCGCTTGGCGCGTAAATCTGATTACGGTACACATTACCTTAACTCAGTAGCTGGCTACATGTGATTTTTTATGCCAAAAAGGCAGGGAGGAAAAAAATATGCCAAGAAACCAGTTTCAGAGAATGATTTTTGCACTTCTTACAGTAATTATCACTGTACACGGGTATGTGTTTTACAGCCTTTATGTAGTTAATGGAAAACTTCTTATGGAGATAACAGGGGCAGTCAGTGTGCTTGAAGCCATAAGAGCCCAGGGTGGAGTATATATGTTTGGAAGAATGCTTCCTATATGGGCAGTTGTAATCGTAGAGTTCTGCTTTGCGTATACCTTAGAGTGCCTTGTGGGGAGCCCAATGTCATTTAAGATGGCGTGCAGGATATTTGATCCCAAACGTAATCATCCGATGATTTTTGAAACAGCAATCATTTCATGCACTGTTCTTATTATGTGTCCGGCAATGAGTTTTATAGCGGCATTTTTGTATTATCCATATTACAGCGGATTCAATATCTTTACACTTCTTGCTAACTGGATAGAGCTCATATGTCATAACTTTCCATTTGCATTTTTCTCACAGATATTCTTTATACAGCCATTTGTAAGATGGGCATTTGGAAAACTCTTTGCAAAGGATATAGCGGCAAGAAATAAGAATATATCGCCAGAGAGGCCTATGGATGAGACAGAAGCAATAGCAGATATCTTCAAAAGAATGGATGAGATTCAGGAAAGACTGGAGCACGAAAGAAGACAGAGAAAGAAACTTGCAGAGCAATTGATAGAACGATAAACCGGAATAGAACACTCAATGAGCGGAGGTGTGATAGTGGGAGACCAGATAGAATCTTTATTTGCACTTATTGGTACTACAGACAAACAGGATTGCTGACTTTTTGAGCTATGGATGAAAGAGCGTTTTTGATATGATCCATCATATCATCAACGCTTTTTTTCATACCTTCTTTTATCCAATTGAGGCAGGTGTTATAGATCATGCCGTTCCATAAGAGGTATTCGATACGATCTTCTTCAGATATATGCTGAGAATTAAGTTCATCAAGAATGAATCCGGTAAGGTTGTTTTTCGCAAGAAGCTGATAAAAATGCTTATTAGACTCTATATGACGGAAAACATATTCCCAGTTCTCATAAACATCTGATGTGTCATGCTCGGTAAAGTCGCTTGTTCTATCCTTGATAATATCAATAAGAATGTCTGATTTCTGGTAGTAGGTTCTGTAAAAAGCAGAACGCGATACTCCGGCTTTTTTGATGATATCGGTATTTCTTATCTGATCATATTCAGTAGTTTCCATCAGTTCAAGAAGAGCCTGCCTTATATCCTCGCAGAATCTCTCATGACTTTTCTTATTTGATTCTTCAAGTGCTGCTTTCTGGTTTTCTGCAAAACGCATGGAACAAATCCTCCTAAAATGTTCTGTCTGAATGATAAAATATTGTCTTTTTTTGGTTTGTGGTTATAATAAAGGCACAGACAGAACAGAATGTACTCTCTATATATAACATAGAATAGCAAGTTGTTCAAGGAGGTAATTGTCATATGGTTTTAATCGGAGTTCTTTATCTTTTAACAGGAATACTTCAGCAGTTTCTAGTAAATAAACTCTTTTTAACAGCAACTATTGCCATCGCAGTATCGATACTTGGTATAGTACTTAAGAAGGACAATAAAAGGCTGTGTGTGGTATTTCTAGTTGTAGCCATTCTTAACTGCACAGGATATTTTTTTGATAGGTTTACGTGGCTTTCAATCCTCGGAATTATTTCTTATAGCATTGGTATTATTTTTACAGTGATTGGATTTATAGACCTATGTAAGAAAAAAAGCAATGTTATCCTTATGATATTACTTGCTATGTTTGGCTGCGCGCTTGTGTTTGCAGGTGGATTCTTATCTTTGACATCGATTAAGCCTGAAATGACCATGTCTGTATTCGCTTCTGTAATCATGGGAAGTGATCCGGAGAATATAACTGAAGCTGAGCAAAAGCAAAGTACATTGGAAGATGGAACGGTGCTTATATCTGATATTCAATATGACACAGAAGATCCAAATGGTTTTTTGGACATATACTATACAACTAATGCAGACTCTGAAACTGCACCAACATTTCTTTTCATTCATGGTGGCGGATATGCGTGGGGAGATAAAGTTGCGGGTGATCCCAATATGGCAAAAGCAGGTCCGACCGATCTGATCACAACCAATGTACTTTCTGAAGGCTATAACGTAGTTCAGATAAACTATGCGCTGGCACCTGAATATAAATTCCCTGTTGCGATCAAACAACTTAACCGTGGGCTGGACTTTCTGGTGCAGCATGGTGAAGAGTATGGTCTTGATATGAGCCGTTTAGTGATAAGCGGCGGCTCTGCCGGAGGTAATCTTGCAGGACTTCTTGTAAACATTCAGACAAATCCTGAGTATGCGGCTCTGATAGACGAAAGCGCGGTTATAGATCCGGATTGTATTAAGGGCATATATTTTTTGGCAGCTTTGTTTGATAATTCTAAATTTGGTTGTACGGGAGACGTGGCAGTAGACTGGATGTTCACACAGCTTGGAAGACTATATCTTGAAACAAATGAACTTAAAACAGATAGTGAGGTTGTTATGCCAACAAATGTAACGGAGTATATCACAGAGAATTTCCCACCTGCGTTTATATCAGATGGAAATTCCGGAACCTTTGATGCGCAGGCTTATGAGGTATATGAAAAACTTATGGTACTGGGCGTTGATACACAGATAAGTTATTTCCCTGCTTACGAAGCAAAGCTTGGGCATGGGCATGAAGGCAATGATACGAAGTATTCAAGGATTATGTACACAGAACTGTTTAAGTTCCTGGATAAATGTCTTAATGATTAAGCGGAAGAAGTTTACTGCAGTTATTGACGGGAAAGAATATATCTGCAGAGCAATTGATAGAACGATAAATTTGAAGATAATCTTACAAAAGACAGACAAAGATTTAATGAGTAGAAAGTAAAACAGAGTATTATTTTTGATCGCAGTTATTAATGTTGCCACCAGCCGCATACAGTAGCCCTGAGCTTTCTACCGTACGCAGCAGGTAAACAGCAACTCGCCTTACAAATGCCCAAAACAAGGCACTTAAGGCAATGAAAAAGTTCTCAAAGAGATAAT